>NZ_MECL01000131.1 GCF_014596445.1 Streptomyces sp. CBMA29
CCAGTAGCCGCAGGCGGCGTCGAGCAGCCGCGGACCGCCGCCCGGGATCTCGGCGCCGGGCCGGGCGGCGGCCGTCCGCTCCCGCCAGTACGCGGGCAGCGGCAGTCCCGGGTCGGGTCGCAGGTCGTACCGCGGGCCGAGCCGCATCCGGTTACCTCCGCTGCGTAGGTGGGCACCCCTGGGGCCCACTTTCTCCCGCGGCGGCGCGGTCCGCATCCGACGCAACGGCCGGTGGAGCGGCCCGTGGAGCGGCCAGCGGGCCGAGCGCGCGGGTGAGGAGGCAGCGGTGCGCCGCGGGTTCAGCGCAGCAGCAGCGCGGGCAGGTCGCGCATCTCGTCGAAGACCGTGGTGTCGGGTCCTTCGAGCCAGCCCGCGGGGGTGAGTCCGCCGCAGTAGCCGTACGCGCGCATGCCCGCCGCGCGGGCGGCGGCCACCCCGTACCTGCTGTCCTCGACGACCACGCAGCGCGCGGGCTCGACGCCGAGGCTGCGGGCCGCGTGCAGGAAGAGGTCGGGGGCGGGCTTGCCGTGCTCGACCTCGCTCGCGCTGAAGATCCGGCCCTCGAAACGCTCGTAGAGCCCGGTGAGGCCAAGCGTGTGGCGCAGCCCCTCGTGGCTGGTGCTCGACGCGACGCAGCTCGGCAGAGTGAGCGCGTCCAGCGCCTGCGAGATGCCGTCGACCTCGGTCAGGTCGGCGTCGAACGCCTCCCGGTAGAGGTGCCGGTAAGGGGCGTCCCAGTCGTCGGGCAGGGAGCGGCCCAGGTGTTTCTCGATGGCGGTGGTCATGTCGCGGTAGGAGCGGCCCACGAACCGTTCCACGATCTCGGCCTCGCTCAGCGGCCAGCCGATCGCGGCGAGCACGAACGCGTCCACCTTCACCGCGATCTTCTCGCTGTCGACCAGCACACCGTCGCAGTCGAAGATCACGAGTTCCGGCTCTGGCCAAGGGGCGTGCGGGTGAGCTTCGTTCACCCGGTGAGACTACAGCGGCGGGGCCGCTGGACGGCGGGCGCTGGGCGGCCGCCCGGGTGCCGGTCCCGGCGGGCACGCGGGCGGGCGTCGGTGACGGAACGGCAACGGCGTTGACCAGTCGGTGTGCCGGGGCCTGGCGTGGGTAACCGGCCCGCATGACGTATCCCTGGAAGAACTGGGACAAGGCGCTGTTCGCCGAGGTGGCGGAGCGCCACTGGCCGGGCGCGGAGCCGGTGCTGCCCCGGCTGAGCAGTGCCGCGAACCACGGCCGGCTGTGGTTCGCCGTCGCCGCGGGCGTCGCGGCCACCGGCGGCAGGAGCGGACGGCGGGCGGCGGCGCGCGGCCTGGGCTCGCTGGCGCTGGCGTCGCTGACGGTCAACACCGCGGGCAAGGGCGCGGTGCGGCGGTCGCGGCCGATACTCGACACCGTCCCGGTGATACGGCGGCTGCACCGCCAGCCGATCACCTCGTCGTTCCCCTCGGGGCACGCGGCCTCCGCCGCCGCCTTCGCCGCGGGCATGGCGATCGAGTCGCCGCGCTGGGGCCTGGTGATCGCGCCGCTCGCCGCGAGCGTGGCCTTCTCACGGATCTACACCGGAGTGCACTATCCGAGTGACGTGGTGGCGGGCGCGGCCCTGGGCCTCGGCGCCGCCGTCGTCGTGCGCGCCCTGGTGCCGCCCGCTCCGGGCAGGCCGGAGCCGGGCGCCGACGCGCAGGTGCCGTCGCTGCCCGAGGGCCGCGGGCTGCACGTGGTGGTGAACTCCGCGTCGGGGCCGCCCCCGCTGCTGTCGGCGCCCGTCGACCGGATCGGCGCCGCGCTGCCCGAGGCGTCGGTCGGCGAGTGCACCGAGGACGACGACCTGCTGGAGATGCTGGAGAAGGCGGCGAGTGCGGCCGTGGAGCAGGGCGGCGCGCTCGGGGTGTGCGGCGGTGACGGCACGGTGTGCCTGGCCACGGCCGTCGCCCTGCGCCACCGGCTACCGCTGGCGGTCTTCCCCGGCGGCACCCGTAACCACTTCGCGCTCGACCTCGGCCTGGAGACCGTCGAGGACACCGCGAAGGCGGTCGCGGCGGGCCGGGCGGCCAATGTGGACGTGGCCCGGCACACCAGCCTGGACTCGCCGTACAGCGAGTCCGCGCCCTTCCTCAACACGTTCAGCATCGGGTCGTATCCGGAGCTGGTACGGGTACGGGAGCGCTGGTCGCGGCGGGTGGGGAGCTGGCCCGCTAGTGTGCTGGCCGCCGTGCACGTCCTGCGAACCTGCGAGCCGGTGGACATCGAGGTGAACGGACGGCCGCGCTCGGTGTGGCTGATCTTCGCGGGAAACTGCCGTTACTCCAGCGTCGGGCTCGCCCCGGTACGCCGCCGCGACCTCAACGACGGCGTGCTGGACGTGCGCATCGTGGACGGCGGGCCCTTCGCCCGCACCCGGCTGCTGGGCGCGGCCCTCACCGGGGTGCTGACCCGGTCGCCGGTGTACACGTCGGCGACCGTACGGCGGCTGCGGCTGCGGCTGCCCGGCGAGGGCGTCCACCTCGCCTACGACGGTGAGGTGGCACCCGCGCCCGGTGAGCTGCTGCTCGACAAGGTGCCCGGCGGGCTGGTGGTGTACCGGGGCTGAGGGCCGGTGCCTGCCCGGGGTGCCTGCCCGGGGTGCCTGATCGAAGGCGCCTCGGGCGGTTCAGGCAGCCGGCTCAGGCAGTGTTGACGAGGCGGGCGGCGGTCAGTTCTGGCCGCCGACCAGCCCGGCCAGGGCGCGGACGCCTTCGCCCGAGATGCTGAGCGAGTCGGGGCTGCCGGTGTCGATGGACAGGATCAGCTCGTCGGAGGGCCAGGCGCCGCTGAGGACGGCGAGCTGGACCAGCCGGTAGCGGCTGGTCGTCGGCAGCGCTTCGGCCATCCGGGTCTCGGAGGTGAAGACGGGCACGAGCTGGCGGCCGTCCTCCTGTTCGTACACCGGGAGCTGGATCTGCCGGGGCGGTTCGCCGCCGTTGGGGTCCTCGGCCACGCCCGGCACCGGCAGCAGGACTTCGCTGACCGCGAGCGCGCTGAGGGCGACGACGTTCTCGCTGCCGTGGGCGATCTCGCGCAGCGCGCGCTGCGCCGGGGGCAGGCCACTGTCCGGGTCGAGGCCGTCGGGGGTGATGTCGGTCATCGCTTCTGGTTCCTCTCGCCGCTTCTGGCGTCAACGGTGCTCAGATTCCCCGCACGTACCCGGCTGAGCCGAGAGCATGCGGTCCACCGAGGTGAAATCGCGTTTCCAGGACCTGTCGCCCGCCGGTTGCGGTGCGCCCATGGTTGCCAGAATCCCCGCTCGCACGGTGCCCGAAGGCCGTTTCGTCCGCCTCGAACCGCGGAGGTGTGGCGCTGGCTGCCGGAGGAGCCGCCGCGCACCGAGGACGAGCTGCGCGGCGCCGCGGTCACGCGCCAGATGGACATGACGGTCCCCCCCCCGTATGCGGTGGCCGGATCGCTGGCGGCCGGGCACCGGTTCTGCGGGGTGCGGTGGAGGGACCGGGACGGGCGTGTGCGAGTGTCCTGGTGTGCGATACATCATCATCGGAGCGGGAGCGGTCGGCGGCACGATCGGCGGGCGGCTGTTCGACGGCGGTCACGAGGTCGTCCTGGTGGCGCGCGGCGGGCATCTCAACGCGCTGCGCGAGCGCGGGCTGCGGCTCGAACTGCCGGACCGGACGCTGACGTTGCCCGTGCCGGTCGCGGACGGGCCGGACGCGCTACGGGCGCGGCCCGACGACGTCCTGGTGCTGGGCGTCAAGACGCAGGACACGGCGTCGGTGCTGGCGCGGTGGGACGGGTACGGGGTCGGTGTCGGAGTCGGAGTCGGGTCGGACGGTGCCGGTCCCGCCGTGGTGTGCGCGCAGAACGGGGTCGAGAACGAGCGGCTGGCGCTGCGCCACTTCGCGAACGTGCACGGGATGTGCGTCTGGCTGCCGGCCTCCCACCTGGAGCCGGGTGTCGTGCAGGCGCCGGGTGCGCCGCTGTCCGGGATTCTGACCTTGGGCCGCTATCCGTCGGGCGTGGACGACACGACGCGGCGGATCGCCGCCGACCTTGAGGGCTCGGGCTTCGCGGCACCGGTCTCGCAGGACGTGATGGCGTGGAAGTACGGCAAATTGCTGTCGAATCTGGGCAACTCACTGGAGGCGGTGTCCGGTCCGATCGGTGAGGGGCCGCTGTTCGAGGTGTATCAGCGGGCCCGCGCGGAAGGCGTCGCGGTGCTGGACGCGGCCGGTATCACGCACGTCAGCCAGAAGGAGCAGGCCCGCGTGCGCGGTGACCGGGTGGAGTTGCTGCCCGTCAACGGCGGTGAGCGCGGCGGCGGTTCGTCGTGGCAGAGCCTCACCCGGGGCACCGGCTCCATCGAGGCCGACTACCTCAACGGCGAGATCGTGCTGCTCGGCCGCCGTTTCGGCGTAGCGACGCCAGTGAACGAGGCGCTGCGCCGTACCGCCAACTCCTTTGCCCGCGACGGCCGCCGTCCCGGTGACCTGTCGGCGGACGAGACGGCGGCGCTGGTCGCCGCGAGCCGGGCGTAAACGGCGCGGCGGCCAACGGACCTCGGCCGCAACGACCGTGCGACCGGGACCGCCCGCGCCCTACGGCGCCGTCTCCGGCCGCATCCGGAAGTCGTACGCGGCGGGCAACGGGTGCTCCTCCCGCGCGCGGGTCCTTATGTCGTCGGTGACCGGGCCGTCGCCCGCGACAAGGCGTTCGGCTATGGCGTACCAGGTGTCGGTCAGCGACTCGGCGCCCTCGTACAGGTCCTCGACGACGAAGCCCTCGTCGAACAGCGCGCGGGCCTCGGTGACATGGCCGCGGGCGAGCGCGGTCTGCGCGCGCAGCAGCCGCAGCCGCCCGCAGTCCGGGCCGGGCCGCTCGCCCTCCGGGGCGGGGTTGGAGTCCGGGTCCGGGTCGGCGAGGACGCGTTCGGCGTCGGCGGCGCGGCCCGCGGCGAGCAGAACGGGCACGGCCTCGACGACCAGGGCGCGCCGGACGTCCGGGCGGTCCGGGAGCGCGGTGAACGTCTCGCGCAGGCTGTCGTACGCGGCCAGGTAGCGGTCGGCGGCGCGGTCGGTCTGGCCCGCGTCGGCCTCGGCGACGGCCAGGGCGCGCAGGCCCCACGGCGAGGGGTGGGCGGCGACCGACCGTTCCCAACTGCGCACGGCCTGCGCGCGGTCGCCCGCGGCCCACTGGGCGATGCCGAGGTAGTAGTCGCGGAACCACTCGTTGCCGGGATAGGTGTCGGCGGCCTCCAGCAGCTCGCGCCACTCAGGGGAGACGAGCGCGGGTCCCGGGGGCGCGTCGGCGGCGGGTCTCGGGAAGATTCCGGCGAGCAGCAGTTCCAGCCAGGGCTTCTGCGGGTCGCCGAGCGTGGTGGCGGGGAACGGTGTGCCGGGCAGGTGGAAGTGGCCGCGCTCGCTTTCGAGCGCGCCCCAGCCGGAGCCGGTGGCGAGCAGGTCCTTGGGGTCGGTGTCGGCGTGCGCCAGCCACGCGGTGTAGGCGGCGTCGACGGTGGCGCGCGGGAGTGCGGCTTCGAGTCGTCCCCCGGCCTCGGCGCGCGCGGCGGTCCAGTCGTCGCCGTGCACGAGCGCGGGGTCGGCGGCGAGCGGCCCGTACGCCTCCAGCCAGGAGAACTCCGAATCCGCGGCCATGGGGATGTGTTCGAGCTGCGTACGGGCGAGACCGGCCTGGATCTCCAGGTAGCCGCCGGTACCGGGCTCGGTCAGCCACTCCTGCCAGCGCCGCCCGCCGCGGCCGTGGCCCCACAGGAAGAGCTTGCGTCCGCGCAGCAGGTCGGTGGAGGTCTGGACGAGGCCGTGTCCTTCGCCGTCGAGCGCGGTGATCCAGCGGCGGTCGGTGTCGGCCACGTCGAAGAAGTAGTCGGCGGCGTGCTCGGAGCGGGTGGTGTACGTGATGTCGGTGGCGCCGTCGGGTGCGGGGACCGGCACATGGCTGAGGGTGCGGCTGTAGCCGAAGTGCCAGGCGGCGTCGGCGGGGGCGAGCACCCGGGTGCGGTCGGTCTCGGGGACCGCGATGTTGGACCACCAGTAGGCGGGCACGGTGCGCTCGTGCGGATTGCGGACCCGGATGCCGACGTAGAGGAAGTCGGAGTCGGCGGGCAGCCACATGTCGATCTGGAAAGGCAGGTCGCGCAGCCGCTCCCACTCCCACAGCCGCAGCATCTCGCCGCCGTCCGGGGCGGGGACGCGGGCGGCGTGCAGCGGGGCGCAGGTGTGGGCGGCGTGGCCGGTGGCGCCGAGATTCCACTCCACGCCGCCGGAGAACCAGGCACCGGCCAGTGCGAACGCGGCGGGCTGGAACACCGGGTTGCGGTAGAGCAGTTCACGTCCGGTCGCCTTGTGGACCAGCGAGTACAGCCTGCCGCCGAGGCCGGGCAGCACGGTGGCGCGGATCCGGTCGTTCTCGATGACGAGCGCGTCGAGGGCGGCCGGGGCGCGGTCCCGGCCGTAGCCGTCGAGGACGCGGACCGGCAACACGGAGCGCAGCGGCGCGTAGCCGAGCTGCCTGGCCATGTCGGCGGGCAGTCCCTCGCGGTCCTTGAGGTCCAGCCGGTGCAGCTCGTCGAGCGGGCGCAACGCGGGCAGCGGGTTCTCCGGGCCGAGGGCCGCGGCCGGAATGCTCACAGCGGTACGCCGCACGGTCGTAGGCAAGGCCACCTCTTCTGGCACACGTGGCCGCCTTCGGTCGCGGCGGCCGTCTGATGACCATGGAACAGGTTTCCCGTCGCGGTGAACAGAGCCTGCCGTGGTCAGGGTTGGGCAAAACCTGTGGAATCGGGCAGAAATCCGGCCATAAATTCGGCCGAGGAACCGGCCGGGCGCGGCCTTCTCGATCTTCCGCACACCGCGCCGGACATGGAGCCCGCGATCCGTCCCGACCGCCGGACCGGGAGCAATGTCGGTGGTCGCTGCTACAACGGTGGCCATGACGACTTCGCGCTCCTCGCAGACGGCGGCCTCGCCCGAACTCCGGTTCACCGACTGGCTCGAACTCATCGAGGAGCGGTCCACCGTCCTGCGCGAGGCCGCGCAGACCGCACCTGTCGAGGCCCGGATTCCGGGCTGTCCCGACTGGACCGTCCGGGATCTGCTGACGCATGTCGGCCAGGTGCAGCGCTTCTGGGCGGCAACCGTCGCCGCGGGCCCCGCCGTCCGGCCGCCGTCGGACGGGGTGCTCGGCGACCGCATGCCGGGTGACGACCTGCCGTCCTGGTCGGCGGCCTCGACGGTGCTGCTGCTCGACGCCCTGCGTGCGGCCGGTCCCGACATCGGCTGTTGGACCTGGTGGGCGGAGTCGGGCAACGCGGCGACCTCGGGCTCCGTCGCCCGCCACCAGGTCCAGGAGGCGGCCGTCCACGCCCGCGACGCGCAGGAGGCCGCCGGGGTCACCGAACCGCTGCCGCCCGCCCTCGCCGCCGACGCCCTGGATGAATTCCT
This sequence comes from Streptomyces sp. CBMA29, assembly GCF_014596445.1. GTDB lineage: Bacteria > Actinomycetota > Actinomycetes > Streptomycetales > Streptomycetaceae > Actinacidiphila. The sequence continues at coordinate 7,452 of NZ_MECL01000131.1, forward strand.
GCACGTCGGCTTCGGCTCGATGGACGGCTGGCCGCACGCACCGGCCCGTGTCGCGCTGGTCACCGACGAGGGCCCGGCCTGGACCCTGATCCTCGACACCACCGGCGCCTCGGCGGTCCGCGGCGGCCCCGGCGACGGCCCGGAGCCCGGGGCCACCCTCTCCGGTCCCGCCAGCGATCTGCTGCTGGCGCTGTACCGCAGGGCTCCCTGGGACGGGGCCGACACGCTGCGGCTGACCGGAGACCCCGCGCTGGTACGGCAGTTGGTGGTCTGGCCGCCGCTCGGCTGACCACGTACCGTCCTGCGTGAGGGAGTGATGCGCATGTCTGGTCGCGGGTTACGAGCGTCCGGTGTGGCGTTGGGGGTGATCGCCCTGCTGTCCGCCTGCTCCTCGGGCGGTTCCACGCACCGCCCCGCCGCCACCGACTCCGCCCGCGTCACCACCGAGGCGCCGCCCCCGGTCGGCAGCATCGAGCACCCCCGCCCGGTGGCGTGCGTCGAAGCCGTGCGCTCGCCTGGCGCCTCCGCCACCGGGGTGACCACGGGCAACAGTCCCGCGAAATCCACTGCTACGACCACCAACATGCCCACCACTTCCTCTTCCTCGTCTTCCTCTTCCTCGTCTCCCGCCGCACCGGCCACCGCGAAGAACGATGTGACGGTGGGTCCCCTCACCTGGACCGGCCTGCGCGCCCTGACCGACGGCGACCAGAGCGGCCACGGCTACCACAACTCCGACGGCTGGCATTACAAGGTCGCCGCCTCCATACGGACCGGGGCGACGGTCACTTTGACCATCGGCGCCGAGCAGCGGGCCAAGGCCGGACTGGAGTACGGCCGTGCCTTCGGGTCCACCCCGGCCCCCGCGATCACCTTCGACGCCTGCCCAACCCGGCCCACCGTCTTCATCGGCGGCTTCTTCGTCGCCGGTGACGGCCACGCCTGCGTCCCTGTGGACGTCCAGGTCGGCCAGGGCGCGCCGCAACGCGTGGTGATCTCCTTCTTCAACGGACAGTGCCCCGCTGCGTAGGCTGGGGTCATGACCGAGCCGACGCCCGATCCCGCCGCCGCGAGCGAGCCCGCTCACGACCCCGAGCTCCTTCAGCTCGCCGCCCAGGTCTTCGACCTCGCCCGGCAGGGCGACACCGACAAACTGGCCGCCTACATCGACGCCGGAGTCCCCGCGAATCTCACCAACGACCGCGGTGACACCCTGCTGATGCTCGCCGCCTACCACGGTCACGGGCGGACCGTGCGGGCGCTGCTGGCCCGCGGCGCGGAGCCGGACCGTGCCAACGACCGTGGCCAGACCCCGCTGGCCGGTGCCGTCTTCAAGGGCGAGCAGGACGTCATCACCGCCCTGGTCGACGGCGGCGCCGACCCGGCCGCGGGCGTGCCGTCCGCGGTCGACACGGCCCGGATGTTCGGCAAGGACGAGCTGCTGAAGCTCTTCGGCGCCCAGTGACCGCGGCGCCCCCACCAGACGCCGTGGGCGAGGACATCGCCAACCTCATCCCGGACGGTGTCGCCGACGGCCTGATACCAAGGGAGCCGCTGCCGGAGATCTCCGCCACCGTCATCGAGGGCTACCTGGCCGGTGCCCGCGATGCCGGGGCCGCTCTGGGCGAGGACGAGCTGCGCCGCTCGGTGGCCGCCGCGGGCGCCGCCACATACTGCTGGCTCGCTCCTCTGATGCTCACCCGCCTCGCCGTCGGCGGCCGGGTCGGCTCCGCCGCCTATGACGTGGACCACGGCCCTCTGGCCGTACTCCGGCGCAGGACCGGCCTCTTCGAGCACCTGGTCTCCTGGTCGGAACAGATCCTCAGCCCCGCCCGCTGAGAACTCTCCCGCAAAAGCCCCTCCCGGAAGTCCCCGACGAACGGGACCCCTTCCCCCAAGGGCGCCTGTCCGACGCCGGCCCCGCCCTAGCTGATGGCTTCCGTCCGCTCGGCCAGGCTGGTCGCGCCGCGCTCGGTCAGCGAGCCGTGCAGCCGCAGCCGGGATATGCCGCCGTCGGGGAAGATCTCGATCCGGACGTGAGTGGCCGGTATCGGGTTGACCAGGAAGCGGTGCACGCTGTCCGGCTGGAGCTTGACCCGCGGCAGCAGCGCGATCCACTCGCCGTCCTCCCCGTCACGGACCGACAGCGTCGCCCAGCCCGCCGCGTTGCCCTTGAGATAGGCCGTGTCGATCTCGATGGCGCGGATCACGCCCTGGTCCACGAGCCGGTACTGGATCCAGTCGTTCCCGGTGTCACGGCGGCGGCGGGTCTCCCAGCCGTCGTCCATCTTGCGGGAGCGGCCGGGCAGGATGGTGTGCTCGGGCGGCGAGTAGAAACGGTCGGAGGCGTCCTCCACCGTGCCGCCGTTCTCCAGCGCCACCAGGTCGAAGGTGCCCAGCTCGGCGAGCCACCCCGGGTCGGGCGCCACCTCGCCGTAGACCCGCAGCCGGGCGATCCCCCCGTCGGGGTGCTGCCGCAGCCGCAGGTGGGTGAAGCGCCGCTCCACATGCACCGCGAACGCGTTCTCCGCGTGGCCGCCGACCGCCGTGCGCGGGACCAGTTCGGTCCACTCCACCGCTGGGTCGAGCAGATCCTCGGGCGCCGCCGACATCGAGTGCGCGGTGGCTTCCACCGACACCGCCTGCGGGTAATTGCCCCGGAAGTGCGCGGTGTCGATCACCAGGCCGCGGATCACGCCCGGCGCCCCCAGCCGTATCAGCGCCCAGTCGTGGTCGGCGGGATCGGGGTGCGGGACCTGCGCGGACGCCCCCCGCCTGCGCCGCGTCTCCCAGCCGTCCATGATCTTGCCCTTGTGTCCGAAGCGCTCGGGGTCGAAGACCGCGGGCCCGGCCACCAGCAGATTCTCCCGCTCGGCGAAGAACTCGTCATTGGCGGCGACCACCCCCGCGCCCAGCCTGCGGTCGGCCAGGTCCGCGAGTCCCGCGAAGGGCAGCTCCGCGCGGCGGTAGTCCGCGAAGGGGTTGCCGCCGCCGTAGGGAAGCGCGTCACCCGTGAAGGAGGTCAGGTCCGTAAAAGTGCCGGCCCCCGTCCCGCTCCCCGTCCCAGCCGCCCCGCCTGCCGCCCCGCCTGCCGCCGCGCCCGCCACCGCTTCCCCAGCCGGTGCCCTCCCCGGCCCCGGCCCCGATCCCGATCCCGATCCCGTCGTCCCATTCGTCTCTGTCGTCGCCTGATTCGTCTCTGTCGTCGTCATGCCTCTACTCTCGGCCGACCCGACCCTTCACGTCCATCGAAACTTACTGAAGCCATTGTTCAGTCCAACTGCATGGTCGGGTCCAGCTCCGCGGCCTGCCGCAGCGCCCCCATCGTCCGCCGCAGCAGCGGGGCCTCCTCCGAGCCGCCGCGCACCGCGCCCACGATCCGGCGCCGCGGCCGGTCCACGTCCAGCGGCCGTACCGCGAGATCCTGGGTCAGGGCGCCGGACGCGGACATCCGCGGCACCAGCGCGATCCCCATTCCTGCCGCGACCAGGGCGAAGATCGCGGGCCAGTCGGCGGCGGCGTGCGCCTGCTCCGGCACGAATCCGGCCTCGGCGCAGGCCGCCAGGGTGATCTCGCGCCACGGCCCGCGACTGCCGAAGATCCACGGGTCCTCGGCGAGCTGGGCCAGTCGCAGCCCCGGCGCGGCGGCCAGCGGATGCGTCGCGGGCAGCGCGATGTCCAGCGGGTCGGTGAGCAGCGGGGCGATCACGAAGCGCGTGTCGCGGGCCGTCGGCGCGTCCACGGCCAGCGACAACGCGAGATCGACGTCACCGGCGGCCAGCTCCTCGTACACCTCGGCGGCCTCCGCCTCGCGCACCGAGAAGGTGATGCCGGGCGCGTCGCGGCGCAGCAGCCGGGCGGCGGGCACCACCAGGCGCGTGATGGACGTGGCGATGGCGCCGACCTTCACGACGCCCACCTCGCCCTGCGCGTACCCGTCGAGTTCGGCGCCCGCGCGTTCGAGCTGCGCGAAGACGACCTCGGCGTGTCTGAGCAGGACGTGCGCGGCGCCGGTCAGCCGCACGCCGCGACCGCGCGCCTCCATCACCGGCGTGCCGATCTGCTTGGAGAGCGCGGCCAGTTGCTGCGAGACGGCCGACGGGGTCATCCGCAGCGCGCCCGCGGCGGCCGTGACCGTACCGGTGTCGCGCAACGCGCGGAGGATGTGCAGCTTGCGGAGATCCCAGTCCTTCATGCAGTCAGCCTAAACAATCCTGGCCCGATACCCCGGCTCAAACAGAACGGTACGGGGGACGCGGGAATCGTACGAGGCGCCCGTACGCGCCGGGGGGGACGTACGAGGCGCCCCGTACGTGCCCCCCCGAAGGCCCCGGCAAGGCCGCCGGACAGGTCAGGACGCCGCGCTCCCCTCCGCCGCCACACCCTCGCGGTGCTGCTGCGGGCTGATGCCGCGTACGCGCTTGAAGGCGGCGCTGAGCGCGAAGGGGCTGCCGTACCCCACTTTGCGGGCGACGGCGCCAATGGTGGCGTCCGGCTCACGCAGCAGGTCGGCGGCCAGGGAGAGCCGCCAGTTGGTCAGGTACGACATGGGCGGTTCGCCGACGAGATCGGTGAAGCGGCGGCCGAGGGCGGCGCGGGAGACGCCGGTCCTGGCGGCCAGCGCGGCGACCGTCCACGGGTGCGCGGGGTCGTCGTGCAGCAGGCGCAGCGCGGGACCGACGACCGGGTCGCTCTGGGCGACGTACCAGGCGGGCGCACCGGCCTCGGGGCGGGAGAACCAGGCGCGCAGCACCGCGATCAGCAGCAGGTCGAGGAGCCGGTCGAGGACGACCTCCTGCCCCGGCTCGTCCCTGACGATCTCCTCGCAGAGCAGCGCGGGCAGCGGACTGGCCCAGGCGTCGCCCGGCATGACCAGGACGTGCGGCAGCGCGGACAGCAGCCGCTGGCTGATCTCGCCGCGCATCTGATACGTCCCGGTGATCATCACCACGGAGTCCTCGGCACTCCCGGAACCGCCCTGCCCCGCACCGGCGACGACGGCTCCCGCCACGGACCGCACCGGACCCGGCGCCCCGACCGTACCCACCGCCTCGGGCGGCACGTCACCCCACGTCCGCACCCCCAGGTCCATCTCCTCGCACAGCTCGACGCCCTGTGGGGTCGCGGAGACCTGTCCGGGATGAATGACGATCTGCGGCTCGGTGGCCGGCGCGTCCGCGACCGTGTACGGCTCCGGGCCGCGGATCACCGCGATGTCACCGGGGCACAGCCGCACGGGGTCGCCCTTGTCCGGCACCACCCAGCCGTCGCCGCGCACCATCAGGGCCAGCGTCAGCGGCGCCCGGTCCTCGATCCGCAGCGACCAGGGCGGGGTGAGGATCGACCGCAGCAGGAAGGCGCCTCTGGCCCGCGGCCCGTCCAGCAGATTCGCCAGTGCGTCCATGCGCCCAGCCTAGGACTGGACGCCCGCGCATGGGGGTGAGCTTTTCGACGATGGTCCCGCGACCCGCCCCGCCGTTTCACTGAGGCCATGACACCGAACGCGCACACCGCGCCCCGCGACCGGACACCTCAGTGGGCACCTCGTTGGGCACCTCAGCAGCCACCTCAGCAGCCACCTCCGCGGAATCCGCACCAGCGGCAGTACGCGGCGCGGCCGTACGGTACGCCGCCGCCTCAGCCGATGTCCGGCGACGCTGCGCCGGACCCGAATCGGCAGCCGCGCCGGGAGCAGCCGCTCCCGCAGGACCGCTCCGGCCGGGACCGCCAACCCGCCCGCCGGCGCCCCGAGTCGGGCCGGAACCCGACCGCTCGTCCCCGAGGATCCGAAGGAGTTGCCATGTCCGGCGACATCCGCAGTCTCGTGCTGCTCGCCGCCACGCTCGCCACCGGCCTGATGGCGGGCCTGTACTTCGCCTTCTCCGTCGCCGTCATGCCGGGCCTCGCCGCCTCGGACGACCGGACGTTCGTGGAGGCCATGCAACGCGTCAACGTGGCCATACTCAACGGCTGGTTCAGCCTCGCCTTCGGCGGCGCCCTGATCCTGGGCGGGATCGCCGCGGCGCTGCACTGGCGTGGCGACGGACGGCCCGCGCTGCCGTGGATCATCGCCGGCGTGGTCCTCTACGCCGCCTCGCTCGTCGTCACCATGGGGTTCAACGTCCCGCTCAACGACAGACTCGCCGCCGCGGGCGACCCGTCGAAGATCCACGAACTCGCCGCCGTCCGCGAGCAGTTCGAGTCCGCCTGGCTGCGCTGGAACGTCGCCCGCGTCCTGACCACGACCGCCGCGCTCGGCTGCCTGGCCTGGGCCCTGCGGCTGGGCCGGGCATGACCCCCGCCGGGCCGACCGGCGAACGGCGTACGGCCTCGCGGCCGTTACCGCCCATGATCCGCCGGACCCGCCCTAGGCCGACACCGCAGCCGCGATCCGCCGCGCCACCTCGTCGGGGGCGACATCCACCGTTTCGACGATCTCGCCCTCCTCGCGCAGCCAGGGCAGGGCGTCGGCGTACGGGGCGACGTGGTCGTGCCGCCACCGCCTGATGCCGATCCCCTCGGGATCGCTGTCGATCCGCGCCGCGAGTGTCAACGGGGCGGCGTGCAGGACGAAGTGCCGCAGCGGAATGCCGGACTTCGCGAGCCCGTCCCGCAGTTCGATCCAGTACGCCCGCACCAGCACCGACTGCGGTACGACCAGCGTCCCGCCGACGTAACCGAGGATCTGCGCCGCCGTCTCGACCACGAGCGCGCGCCACGGCGGATGGTCCTGGAAGTCGGCGACGGGGACCGAGGCGAGAACGGGGCGCAGCATGTAGCCGACCGTCTCGGAGTCGAAGATCCGTGCGTCGGGGAGGAGTTCGGTGAGCAGCCGGGACGTCGTGGTCTTACCGACGCCGAAGGTGCCGTTGAGCCACACGATCATGCCCGCGAGCATAACGGGCACGCGGGAGGCCGTCCGGGACCCCAACAGCCCTGCGGCGCCCGGCGCGTATCGCCGAGGGAGGGCGTTCGGCGTCAGGTGAACGATCCGTGGCGGCCCTCGCCGGAGGCGAAGCGGGAGGCGCCCGCTGCCGCCTCGGCCAGGGAGATCCGGCCGTGGGCCAACTCCACGGCCAGGGCGGCCTCTTCGGGCAGACCTTCCTGCTCCAGCAGGGAGAGCCGGTCCTCGCGCAGGCAGGTCCGGGGGAAGGCGGCGATCTCGGCCGCGAGTCGCTCGGCGGCGGCGCGGGCGGTACCGGGCGGGACGACGCGGTCGACGAGGCCGATGGCGAGGGCTTCCGCCGCGTCGACCGGGCGGCCGGTGAGGACGAGGTCCATCGCCCGGCCCGCGCCGATCAGCCGGGGCAGCCGTACGGTGCCGCCGTCGATCAACGGCACGCCCCAGCGGCGGCAGAAGACGCCGAACACGGCGTCCTCCTCGGCGACGCGGAGGTCGCACCAGAGCGCGAGTTCGAGGCCGCCCGCGACGGCGTGCCCGGACACGGCGGCGATCACCGGTTTCCCGAGCCGCATACGGGTCGGCCCCATCGGACCGTCGCCGTCGTCGGCGACGGTGTTGCCGCGTGCGGTGCCGATCGCTTTGAGGTCCGCGCCCGCACAGAAGGCGCCGCCCTCGCCCCAGAGGACGGCGACGGCCGCCTCCTCGTCCGCGTCGAAGGCGCGGAAAGCGTCCGCGAGCGCGGCAGCCGTGGGCCCGTCCACCGCGTTGCGCGCCTCCGGCCTGGACAGCACCACGGTGGTGACGGCGCCTTCGCGCTCGCTGCGTACGGACATCTCTCGCGCCTTCCGGTCGGCCGTCTGCGGGTCTACGCGTCCATGTGTCCATGCGTCCATGTGTCACGGACATCCCGCGTGTCCCGCGTACCCGCAGCGTTAACACGCGGGCACCCGCGAGAGCAAGACACCCCCTGGGGGTATATCGTCAACCGGGTGACAGCGGACGGCGACGGTACGGCACCCGCGCGTCGGCCGCGTACGCCCCGGCTGCTGGCGGTGTGCGCGGTCCTGCTCGGGCTGTTCTTCATGCACGGCGCACCGGCTTCCGCGAGCGAGGGGTGCCACGGCGTGGCCGTGACCATGGACCTGGACATGGACCTCGCGCGGATGTCTTCCGCCGCATCTGTTGACGCGACCGTCTCCGCGACCGTCTCCGTGGCCGTCGCCGCGACCACCCGCGCGACTCCGCACGTACGGCCGCAGGCTCCCGCCTCCCACGTCGCCAAGACCGGCTCCGGCGGCACCTGTTGGGCCACGCCCGTACGCGCGCGGGCACCGCTCACCGGCTGGGCGCAGGTCGCCTTCGCCCTACTGCCGTTGGCGGGCGCGGGGTTGGCCGCTTCCGGCACCGCGCCGTCCCGCGACCGGCGGCGCACTCCGCCGCCGGGCGGCCGGGCGATATCGCTGCGGGTGTGCGTCGCGCGGACGTGAAGAGGCCCGCCGCGCCGGGGAGTTCCCGGTGCGGTGTCGCGCCCCCACGTCCGTCCGCATCGCATCCATACGCGCGCCGCTTTCCGCGCGCTCACCCGAAAGAGCATCATGCGAACACTCCGGCCCGCTCTCCTCGCGGCCACCGCCGCGACCTGCACTCTGCTGCTCGGCCTGACCGCCTGCGGCGGCGGCTCCTCCACGGCCGTGTCCTCCGTGTCCTCCACGCCGTCAATGCCCTCCATGCCTTCCATGCCCTCCATGAACGGCATGGGCGCCCCGGCCGCCGCCAACGGCCTGTCCGCCGACCGCGACGGCTACCGCCTCGTCTCCCCCGACGCGCGGCTGCCTTCCGGCGCGCCCGCCACGTACCGCTTCTCCGTCACCGCGCCCGACGGCAGGCCGTTGACCGGCTACGCCCTCGACCAGACGCGGCGGATGCACTTCTACGCGGTCCGGTCCGATCTCACCGGCTTCCAGCACGTGCATCCGGGGATGGCGAAGGACGGCACCTGGACGGCGCGGCTGGCGGCGCTCGCGCCCGGCGCGTGGCGGTTCTTCGCGTCCTTCACGCCGGATACGGGCCCCGGCAAGGGGACGGACTTCGTCCTGAGCCGTACGGTCACGGTCCCCGGCGCCGCCTCGTCGCCCGTGCCGCTGCCCTCGCCCAAGACCAGCGCCACGGCGGACGGTTACACGGTGACGGTGAAGGGCGACGTCATGGCGGGTATGGCCCATCCGCTGGCCGTGACCGTGACCAGGAACGGCCGCCCGGTGACCGATCTCCAGCCGTACCTGGGGACGTACGCGCACCTGACCGCGTTCCACTCCGGCGATCTGGCGTTCGCGCACCTCCATCCGACGACGGCGGTCAACGGCGATCACGGCGGCCCCGAACTGGCCTTCCACGCCGAGCTTCCGACGGCGGGCGACTGGCGGCTGTTCCTCCAGTTCCGCACGCAAGGCACCCTGCACACGGCCGCGTTGACGCTCCGCGCGGGCTGACGCACCGCCACCACCGGTACCCCGCGCGGAGTTGACTCAGGGCAGCCCGACCGTCAGTGGTGTTCCTGGACGAGCACCGCGAGGGTGTCCGGCTCCAACGCGCGGAAGATGTGCGGCTCGTCGCCCGGATAGGCGATGTAGTCGCCGGGGTGGAGTTCGACGGGATCGTCCGTGAGGCCGACCAGCGCGCGGCCGGTACTGAGCACCACGTGCTCGATCATGCCGGGCGCGTGCGGGTCGGACTCGCGGGCGGTGCCCGGCTGTACGGACACCAGGTAGATGTCGCGGCGCGCGTGCGGCGGGCAGGAGGCGAGGAGCGTGGCCACGTAGTCCGCGCGCTCGGCGGCGAAGGCGACGCCCTCGCCCGCGCGGATGACGCGGACGCGGGGGCGGGGCGGGTCGACGAGCTGGGCGAAGGCCACGTTCAGGGTGACGCTCAGCGCCCACAGGGTCTCGACGCTGGGGTTGCCGGTGCCCGATTCGAGCTGGGAGAGCGTGGATTTCGCGATGCCCGCGCGGCGGGCGACCTCGGCGAGGGACAGGCCCGCGCGGCGCCGCTCGCGCTGGAGGGATTCCGCGATGGCCGCCAGCGGGGCCCGCCCGCTCTGCCGCTCCCGTCCGCCCTCGTCCGCGCCGCGCCCCGGCTCCCCCGCCCCCTCCGAACCGTGCGCCCCCTTGTCCGCCGTCATCGCCGCACCTTTCGTTCGTCAGAGACGTCTATTCGTTCGCCTTGACGAACGATCCTCGCTCCGTTCATTATAGGCGGCGATGCGTTCGATATGGCGAACTCCGGAGAAGGACCTGGTGCGGGACATCGCCCTGGTCTGCGTCGCCGACGCCGTCGTCGGGGTGTCGTTCGGCGCCATCGCCGTGGGGCTCGGTCTGCCGGTGTGGCTGCCGATGCTGCTGTCGGTGGTGGTCTTCGCGGGCGCGTCGCAGTTCATGTTCATCGGCATCGTCGCGGCGGGCGGCAATCCGGTGGCGGCGGTCGTCGCGGGCCTGCTCGTGAACGCGCGGCACGTACCGTTCGGCTTCGCGGTCGGCGACGTCTTCGGTTCCGGGCCGCTCCGTCGTATCGCGGGCAGCCATCTGATGGCGGACGAGACCGTGGCCTTCGCCCTCGCCCAGCGCGAGCCGGAACGACGGCGGGCGGCGTACTGGGCGTGCGGCATCGGCCTGTTCATCTGCTGGAACGCCGGTGTCGTCCTGGGCGCTCTCGGCGGCGGCGCGGTCGGCGACACGGACGCCTTCGGTTTGGACGCGGCCTTCCCCGCCGTGCTCTTGGCCCTGGTGCTGCCGTCCCTCGGTGACTCCGCGACGCGCAGGGCAGCGGTCGCCGGAGTGGTGGTCGCGCTCGTCGCGACACCGTATCTGCCCGCCGGACTGCCGGTGTTGCTCGCCCTGGCCGGGGTCGGCGCGGCGCGGGCGGGCGGTCGTCGCGAGGAGCAGGACCCCGCCGCGCGGTCCGGAGCGGGACGATGAGTACGGGGACGGGTCTGCTGCTCGCCACCGTCGCCCTGGGCGCGGGCACGTTCGCCTTCCGTTTCGCCGGGCCCGTACTGCGCGCCCGCGTCACCCTCTCGCGGCGCCTGGAACGGCTGATGGCGCTCTGCGTCGTCGTGCTGCTCGCCGCCCTGGTCGCCACGTCCACCCTCACCGAGGGCCACGGCTTCGCCGGATTCGCCCGCCCGGCCGGGGTCGCCGTCGGCGGTCTGTGCGCGTGGCGCCGGGCGCCCTTCCTCGTGGTGGTGCTCGCCGCCGCGGCGACCGCGGCGGCGCTGCGGCTGCTGGGCGCGAGCTGAAAGCGGTACGGACGTGAGGCGGGCCCCAAAAACCCACCGATCCGCTTCTGACATAACGTCAACTCCGTTGAAGATCGGCTCGATTCGTAGCTGACAGCCGGATTCCAGATCGTGTTACGTGACATGTCTCCGTCGATTCACGCTCGGCAGTCACCGTCCGGACGGAGAGACACCCCCCACTGGAGGACACGTGACCGGTCCGCTGTCCCGACGAGTTTCCCTACGACTGCGCACGGCGCTTCTCGGCGTGCTCACCACATGCCTGGCGTTCACCGTCGCCGGAGCCGGAGGCGGCGCATCCGCGTCCGCCGCGGACACCGGCTCCCTGCCGTTCTCGGGCGCCACGACGTCCGGCCTGCACAACACCTACGACCCCGCCGCCTTCCCGTACCTCGCCCAGGCGTTGGACACGGGCACGTCGCTGATCGAACTGGACGTGTGGGACGACTTCTTCACCCAGGAGTGGAAGGTCAGCCACTCCAGCCTGACCAGCAACGGCAACAACTGCGTGGACGCGTCCTCGCCGTCGCAGCTCTACACGGGCGGCGCGAACAAGGACCTGGAGAGCTGCCTGGACGACGTACGCGTCTGGCTCGGCGCGCACCCCGGCCACGCGCCGCTGATGATCAAGCTGGAGATGAAGGCGGGCTTCCAGGCCAACTTCGGCATGAGCCCGGCCAAGTTGGACCAGTCGATCAGCGCGCACCTCGGCAGCCTGGTGTTCAAGCCGTCCGACCTGCTGGCCAAGCCCGGCGGCGGCAGCTACAGCACGCTCGACGAGGCCGCCCAGGCGGGCAACTGGCCGACGCGGCAGCAGCTCGCGGGCAAGGTGATCCTGGAGATCATCCCCGGCACCGTCGAGGAGAACAACCCGACCGACACGCTGTGGACGGACGTCGAGTACGCCGGGTACCTCAAGGGGCACGTCTCGACCGCCCAGGTCTTCCCGACCGTGCACAACGTCCAGTCGGGCGACCCGCGTTCGCGCTACTCAGACGCCTCGCTGCGCCCGTGGTTCGTGATCTTCGACGGTGACGCCTCGGCGTTCCTCAACGTCGACACGAACTGGTACGACGCGCGTCACTACCTGCTCGTGATGACCGACTCGCAGAATGTCGCGCCCGCCCTGGACGACGTGAATCCGTCTCCCGCTGACGCGCAGGCGCGGATCGCCCGACTCGCCGCGGCTCACGCGACGATCGCCTCGAACGACTGGAAGGGGCTTCCCCAGATCCAGTCGCTCGTCCTGCCGCGCGGCAACGGCTGACGGCCCTGGTTCCAGGGCCGGCCGCAGCCGCGCACACCGGCACCCCACGGCGACCGCCGGCCGTGGGGTGCCGTTCCTTCGCCGGCGGCCCTTCCCGTCCCGGTCAGACGGGGACGGCGCCGCCGAACGCGGGCGCCCGGTAGGTGTCGAGGTACGCGACTTTCGTCCCGGCCGCCTCCTCCCGGTGCAGGCCGCGAACCGCTGGCAGCGCCGCCGCCAGCGTCCGCATCGACGCCTCCGCCCACGGGCCGCCCGGCACCAGCACCATGTGCCCGATGCCCAGATCGGCGAAGTGGCGGCAGTGCGCGACGAGTTCGTCCGCCGACTCCTCCGGCCGCAGCCTGACGCTGACGGACGTGTCGATGTCGCCGAGCGGGCGGCCGAGCTTGCGGCAGTGCACGGCGAGGATGTCGAGCTTGCGGCGGATGGTGGCGCCGCCGTTCGGCACGTCGAGCAGATTGCAGGCGTCGGCGTACCGCGCGACCAGCGGCAGCATCCGGGCCTCACCGTTTCCGCCGATCAGCACCGGCGGGTGCGGACCGCTGAGCGGCAGCGGACTGGCGTACGGCCTGGCCAGGTCGCAGTGCGCGCCGCGGAAGGGGCTGTCGTCGCCCGACCACATCTGGTGGGCGAGCCGCAGCATGTCCTCCATCCGCTCGAAGCGTTCGGGGACGCCGGGCGCGGGCAGGCCCATCGCGGCGGCCCCGTGGTCGGCGTATCCGGCGCCGATACCGAGCCAGGCCCGGCCGCCGGACAGGACGTCGAGCGTAGTGACCGCCTTGATCAGCAGACTGGGCGCGCGAAGGCCGACCGGGCTCGCCATGGCGCCGAGCCGCACCCGTTCACTGCGTGACGCGAGGAATCCGAGCGTCGTGTACGCCTCCAGGACCGCCTCGTCCGGTGAACGTGCGGGGTCGGTCCGCATCAGGCGGTCCGCGACCCACACCGTGTCGAGCCCGATCTCGTCGGCGGTGGCGACGACCCGCTCCAACTGCCGCGCGGAGCCCCGCGGTCCCTCGGGCCAGGCGTGGTGGGCGACATTGATACTGATCCGCATGGCCTACGCCTCCGGTCCCGGGCGGTCACCGGTCGCACTGAGGTGGAGCGCGGCCAACCGCCATACGCCGTCGGTCTCGACGATCGTCTGCGTCACCCGGAAGTACCCGTCCGCGTCCCGCCCGTCGAAGACGCTCTGCTGGCCCTGCACCCCGGTGGCGACGGCCGCCCGCCCGTACTGACGTACCGTCACCTCGGCCCAGGTGAAGGCGTCGTGGACGAGCGCGCCGGATGCGTAGCGGTCGAGCCACTGCTTCTTGTCGAGGACGAAGCCGCGCGGTCCCACCGCGCTGAAGTCGTCGGTCAGCAGCGCGTCCAGCGCGGTCACGTCACCGCGCCGTTCCGCCTCGGTCCATCGGCGCGCGAAGTCCGTCAGCTCCTGCTCGTCTTCCATGGCCGTGCCTCCTCGCGAGCGGGTGGGAAGCCCCGGCGACCGCCGAACGCCGGTCCCGGGTTCCCCATCACCCTCCCGCGATCCCCGCCCCCACCACATCGCCCAGCGGTATGCCTCTCCCGTACTCCCCCGGTCAACCCGCCCCGCCCCGCCCGTACTCCCCGGGGAGTAACACCCCGCCCCCGCCGCTCCCGCGATCGGCCTGCCCGCCGCCCGCGACGGCCGCTTCCCCGCCGCCTGGAGCCGCGACCGCATGACGTGGATCAAGCCGTCGTTCCTGTGGATGATGTACCGCTGCGGTTGGGCCGCCAAGGCGGGGCAGGAGACGGTGCTCGCTGTGGAGATCACTCGTGACGGATTCGAGTGGGCGCTTCGGCACGCGTGTCTGTCCCACTACTCCCCTGACGTGCACGCGGATCAGGACGCGTGGCGTCGGCAGCTCAAGCACGCTCCCGCGCGGGTCCAGTGGGACCCCGAACGGGACGTGCGGCTGCGGCCGTTGCCGTACCGGGCGCTGCAACTCGGGCTGTCGGGTGAGGCGGTGCGGGAGTACGCGGACACGTGGATCGTGGGGATCAGGGATGTGACGCCGCTGGCGCGGGAGATGCACCGGTTGGTCGGTGTCGGGGACGTCGAGGGGGCGGAGCGGCTGGTGCCGCAGGAGCGGGCGTACGACGTCGTGCGGGCTGCCGGAGCGGGTGGGCGGGAGTTCGGGTAACTGACCGGTGGGAGCGCGGCGGTGGGCGGGGTCCGGGCGAGGTCCGGGCGGGCCTTCGCAGCGAAAAGCGGCAGGCCCGCGGACCCGTAGGCAGTCGGGGATACCGGGAGGGGACTACGCCGACAGTGACGCGTGGTCGCCCATCACGATCACCGGGTGCTGCGCCGGGACCAGCGTGTGCAGGAGGTCGACCATGTGCGCGGCGGAGACGCTGACGCAGCCGTGCGTCGGGCCGCCGTGGTCGACGTGGACCCAGATGCCGCCGCCGCGGTCGGCACCGAGCGGCTGGGCGCCGTCGAGCGGGGACGTACCGGGCACGCGGTTGTAGTCGATGGCGATGACGTAGTCGAAGGCGGCGTCCAGCGGCTCGCCGTCGAAGCCGACGCCGCCCGCGCGGAAGGCGGACGAGTGGTGGTACGGCAGCTTGGCGCCCGGATCGGCGTCGAAGCCGCCCGCGTCGCTGAGGGTGAACACGCCGATGGGGCTGTGCAGATCGCCCGCGTGGTGCTCGCCGGTCCAGCCGCGCAGCGCGTTGTGCGCGGGCCACGCCGCGCCCGCACTCCAGTGGCCGTCGGCGGTGCGGGACCACAGGGTGACGGTGGAGTCGGCGGAGTTCTTGGCCTTGCCCGAGGCCACCAGCACCTGCCGGGTGGCGGCAGGGATCGCGGAGCGGGTCTTGGGGCCGAGGCCCGGGATCACGGTGGGCGCCTCGTCCTTGACGCTCAGGGTGCCGGGGCCCGCGGGCCCGGCGGACGCGCTGGGCGCCGCCGCCAGGCCGTGCCCGGGGCCGCCGTTCCTGCCGCTGTCCGCGGCGGCGGAACCGGCGCCGTGCCGGTCCATCACGACATATCCGGCACCGACGATCGCTAGCACCACGAACGCGGCGGCGCCGACTCCGGCCCTCCGTCGCAGCACATGTTTCTGACGCCGTTGGCGGTGTCGGCCACGGCTTTCTGTGGAGCGGCTCTCAGCCAAGGAGCCCGCGGGAGCGGAAGTCATCGTGGCGATCCTCGCAAACTCAGACCCATCTGCACCACCCAGGGTGACCTCTCGCCCGATTTGCCCCGCATATCCCCCACGGTCCGCACCCGCCGCGCATACCGTACTCCCTGACAGGGCATCAGCGAAGGATCAGCGGACCGCGCGGTGAATCGCGACCAGCAGCCGCCACACGTGAGCGGCGAAGGCGTCCGCCGAAAGGTCGAGACGGCCGTGCAGCCAGTCGGCGAGCAGGCCGGTGAACACGGCCGCCGTGGCGGAGGCGGCGAACGCGGGCGACGGGGCGCCCGCGCGGGTGCGGTCGGCGAACGAGCGAGCGCGGAGTTCGTCGTGGAGGAGCGCGCCGAGCGGGCCGCCGCCGCCTTCCGCGATCAGACCGCGGTAGAGGTCGGCCCGCCCGGCCACGACGGTGAGGAATCCGGCGAGCGGCGCGGGCGGCGCGTCGGGCCCCGGCGGCGCGGTCCAGGCGTGGAGCGCGTCGACCGCTTCCCGTACGACGTCGGCGCAGGCGTCGACCGCGAGTGCCTGGAGACCGTCGTAGTGCAGATACAGGGTCGCCCGGCCGACCCCCGCGCGACGCGCCACCGCGGAGAGGCTGACCTGGTCCAGCGGGCGCCCCGCGCACTCGTCGAGCAGCGCGGCCCGCAGCCGGGCGCGGGTCCTGAGCGTACGGGGATCGGACGACGCACGCCCCCCGCTCACCTCACCCGTAGCGATCACACCCCTCATCCAGCCACAAGCACCGCCACCAGCGCCACGACCGCGGGCGCGAACTGCACGTAGAGAATCTTGCGGGACGCGGTCGCCGCGCCGTACGCACCCGCCAGGATCACACAGCACAGGAAGAACACCCGCGCCTGGAAGCCCACCGGGTCGGAGGCGATCAGGCCCCAGACGAGTCCGGCGGCCAGGAAGCCGTTGTACAGGCCCTGGTTGGCGGCGAGCGGCGCGGTGATCCTGGCGCCCTCGTCGTCGAGCCCGTGCAGAGCCCGGCCGCGCGGACCGCGCCACAGGAACATCTCCAGCACGAGTGCGTACACATGAAAGGCGGCGACCGCGCCGACCAGGATTCCCGCGACGACCTTCACGACCGCGCACCACGCCTTCCGTTGACCGGACTTCCCGCTCTCAGATTTCCTGGACAACTGTACAGGAAGTCGGGAAACCCTCCTCCAGTTCAGGAAGTCGCCGTTACGCGGTCGGCCGCACGCGGCTCACACGTCCCTCACCAGGGCCTCCGCCAGCTCGCGCGGGCGGCTCAGCGCGAGCAGATGGCCGCCCGGCAGCTCCTCCACGTCCACGCCGATCCGCTCCCTGCCCAGCCGCCGCTGGAATTCCAGCGGGAAGAAGCGGTCCTGCGCGCCCTGGAGGAAGCGGGTCGGCACATCGGGCCACGCCGTCAGCGGCCACGGCTGCGAGAAGACCGGTTCCGGCGCGCCGCCCGACAGGCCGGAGTTCATGGCCTCCTCGGTGATCTCCCGCGGCACGTCGTGGAAGAAGTCGACGCGCACGTCGAACGCCGTGTCGCGTCCCTCCTCCCGCGCGTACGCCTCGCGCGCGGCCTGCTGGCCGGTGTGGTCCCACCACTCCCCCGCCGTCTCGCCGGGCAGCGGCACCATCGCGTTGAGGAGTACGAGCCGGTCGGCGCGCAGCCGCTCGCAGGCCAGCGGCGCGGAGAATCCGGCGAGCGACAGCGCCACGAGGACGAGCGGCCGGGCCCGCCGGTCGATGTCGCCGCACGCCGCCACGATCGCGTCCGCGTAGGCGTCGAGGTCGGCGCCGTCCTGGGGCAGGTCGAGCGTCACCGCCTCGTGCCCGCGGGCGCGCAGTTCCGGTACGAGCCGGTGCCAGGTCCAGGCGCGGCCGTCCGCGCCGGGGACGAGTACGAAGGTCGCCATCGTTCACGCCTGCTTTCGTCGGGGCGCGCCCTGGACACGGGCCCGCCGCTCACCCCATAGGACCGCGGGCGCGGCCGGAACTCATCGCGGATCGGCGGCGGCCGTCCCCGGCCGACCGGGCCGACGACGGCGGTTTCCGCGCCGCCCGCGTCGTCGTCCCGGCGCCGGTCACGGCCGCCGCCCTTCCCGCCCCCGACTCCGCCCTGACATACGGCGTCGGTACGTCGTCCCCGCCCGGTCGGCTCAATGACTTCAGCCCCCCCCGGTCGCCTCAGCCGCTCAGCCCGAAAGTGATCCGGTACCCGGCCTCGCCCCGGCTGGTGAACGTGCTGGTCGCGTCGTCGTCCACATACGAGTACGCGAACGGCTCGGCCTTCTTGAACACGTCCGCGTACCTCACCGGCCACTGGTCGGGCAGGCACATCGAGCGCGGCGCCCACTCGCCTCGGCAGCAGTACTGGTCGGTGTCGAAGACCCCGCAGGGCGACTCGCAACCGACCGCCCGGCCGCCGGACGTCACCTGGAGGGCGGCCGGACAGGCCACGGCGTGGGTGCAGCCCGCGGCCGAGCAGCCGTTCGCCGAGATCGGGTCCTTCGTCGTACCGCCGACGAGGTTGATGTACATCGGGAGGTTGGAGCCGTCGACGAGGCTGACGTCGTAGAAGTCCATCCCGTCCCAGGAGTTGAGGTTGAACTCCGCCAGCGTCGCCGGGATCACCCCGTAACCGGGGCACTGGAAGCGGCCGTCGCAGTCGCCGGTCTCGCAGTGGCCGCGGCCCGAGGCGTCGAAGGAACAGCCGGTACGGCCCCAGAATCGGCCGTTCCAGTGGTCGGGCACACGGACACCGAGGGTCTGCCCCGGACGCAGTACCCAGCCGGTGGTGGTGAGCGCGGGCTGGGCGGTCTGTTCGCCCGAGGCGAGCCAGATCGTCTGGTCCACGTCGTTGACGAAGGTGAACACCCGCGTGCCGGGGCGGGGTTGGAGCTTCGTACCGGCGGGCGGCGCGGTGGTGCGCGAGGCGGTGGGCCGTGGGGGCTGCCGGGAAGCGGTCGGCGTCGGCTTCGGCTTCTTGGCGGTGGTCCCCGCGGAGGGGGTGACGGTCGGTGTCACGGACGGCGCGGCCGTGGTCGTGACCGGCCCCGCCGATACGGGCGCGGCACCCGCCGTGGCCGAGGAGTCGGCCGAACCGCCGCCCGGCCGTTGGCCGGAGACCACCCAGACCGCCACGCACAGGGCCGCGACGGCGAGCGCCACCGCCGCCGATACGGCAGCGCGCCGCGATCGTCCGCCGTGCCGAGCCCTGCGTCCCATCGCTTCCTCCGCGCCGTAACCGCCGTAGTCGGCCGTAGCCGCCGTCAATACCGTTGATGTCCCGCACATGCCGGCTCACCGGCGATCAGGAGACGGCCGGTGAGCGGCGGGGATAACGGATTTCCGGTACGGCGAAGGCCCGACTCCGGCTGCGGGAGGGGGCGTTACGCGTAGACCCCGGCGAGCCAGCGCGTCCAGTCCGCGCCGATCCGCTCGGCGTCGGCGCCCGGCGCGAAGTCGTGCACGCTCACGCCGACCGTCGCGCCGAAGTGGTTGCGGCCGAAGAAGCGGTACATCGCCTGGTCGGTGCGGAGCCCGATGAAGTACGGGTTGCGGAAGTCGAGCACGGCCTCGACCCGTCCCGCGCCCGGCAGTTCGACCTCTACGGTCGCGCCCTCGGCCGCTTCGTCCGCCAGCCCGAGCGCGCGGGCCGCCGCTTCGAAGGCGTCGGGCGCGCCGGACGCCTCGGGGCCTTCCGCGCCGCCGAAGACGGCGGTGCGGCCGGTGAAGTACCGCAGGTACTCACGCAGGGTGTGCATGTAGAAGTCGGTGTGCTTGTCCGCGCCGTCGTACTGGTTGTCCCAGTCCTCGACGAGGATGCCGCTGTGCACGTACCGCACCCATGAACCGCCGCCCTCGCGAGGCTCGATGAGGTGGTCGACCTGGTTGAAGGTCTGCACCGAGATGCCCTCGGCGTCCTCGGTGCGCCCGGTCAGCCGGTGCGGCGGGTCCCACGCGACCACGGTCCCGCCGAACGGCGCGGCGCCGCCCTCCCTGGGCTCGTACTCCATGGGCCACAACCAGCCCCCGGTGCCGGTGGTGATCGCGTCCCAGACCTGCGACGGGCTGGCGTCGACCTCGAATTCACGGACGATCTCGAAGTGCTTGGACATGGCTGTTCAGAGCTCCTTGCTCCAGGGGATACGCGGATGGGGGTCCTACGGGTGCGGGAGGGCCGGAGAGGCCCTACGCCTTCCGCGGCGCGTAGACGACGTGGTGGACGCCGGACGCGAACATCTCGGAGGAGACGACGGTGAACGGGGTCCGCGGCAGACCGTCCTGGAACAGCCGCTTGCCTCGGCCGACCACGATCGGGTGCACCAGCAGGTCGAACTCGTCCACCAGGCCCTGCCCGAGCAGCCACCGCACGAGCGTCGCGCTGCCCATCACCGTGATGTTCGCGCCGTCCCGCTGCTTCAGCTCGCGGACGGCGGCGGCCGGATCTCCGGCGAGGACGGTGGAGTTGTTCCAGTCGGCCTTCTCCAGCGTGGCGGAGACGACGAATTTGGCGATGCCGTTCATGTGGTCGCCGCCGGGCTGGCCGGCCATCGCGGGCCACGCGGCGGCGAAGCCGTCGTAGGTGGTGCGGCCGAGCAACAGGGCGTCGGACGCGTCCATTTGGGCGGACACGGCGCCGGCCATGTCGTCGTCGAAGTACGGCCCGTGCCACTCGTGGGGCGCCTCCATGACTCCGTCGGCGGACAGGAATTCACTGACGACGAGCTTTCTCATGACGTTTCCTCAGGAGGTGTGGTGGGCCGGACGACGGCCGGTTCGACAGCGGCGGCATCGGCGTCACCGCTCGTGACGGCGGGGGCCTCGGGGTTCTTCACCGTGGGGTGCAGGGCGACGACGATCCGGTGCGGACGCCCGCCCTCGGCCTCCTCGTCGTGGTACTTGGCGACCAACGCGGCGATGCCGCGGGTCAGTTCGTCCACGAACGCGGCGCGGTCGGCGGCCGAGCCGAAGCGGACCTCACCGTCGAGCGCGAAGGTCGCGACCCGCTGCCGCGCCCGGTCGGCGCCCGTGATCAGCGTGCCGACGTCCCGGACCAGCCGGGCGGCGACGGCCAGCAGCCAGCGCGCCGAGAGCTGGTCGCGGAAGCGGGCCGGATCGGGCTGCACGGCGGCCAGTGCCATCGGCGAGATCACGTACGAGGCGGCGGTCGCCCGCATCAGCCGCTCGGTGACATTGCCCTTCTTACGCTCGCCGGACAGCTCGACCAGGCCGTGCTTCTCCAACGCCTTGAGGTGGTAGTTCACCTTCTGCCGCGGCAGGCCCACCCTCGCCGCGAGCATCGTCGCCGATGCCGGGCCCGCCGCCAGCTCGGCCAGCAGCCGGGACCGTATCGGGTCGAGCGACGTCGCCGCCGCTTCGGGGTTCTCGATCACGCTCACGTCCAGCATGGCTTCAGCGTCTCACCGAAAACTTTTTTTGTCCAGACACATTGTCTTGTCGGTGGGTGGGTCGGTAGGTGGGTGGCGTTCGGCGTGGGCGTTGGTCAGCCCCGGGCGGGCACTGGTCAGTCCCACCAGAACCCCCACTCGTGCGAGTCGACGAGCTGATCGGCGTACGCGGTGAGCGTTCCGGCCGACTGCCAGATGTTGTCGGGGCAGAAGGCGAAGTGCTCGGCGGCGACGGCCAGGGCGGTGGCGCGGTCGCCCGGCGGCGCCGCCACGCTCAGGGAGAGGGTGCTGAAGCCGACACCGACCACGCGGGCGCCGAAACGGTGTTCCCAGTCGTGCAGGACAGCGGAGAACTTGGCCGTGTCACTCGCGTAGTTGACGGGCCCTTGCCATCCGGCCGTGGTCAGGGCCGCCGCGCCGGACCCGGCGGCGACCAGACCGAGCCGGAGCCAGGGACGGCGGGTGAGAAGCTCCGCCGAGTACGCGCCCGCGAGCTGATCGGGGTCGCACCGCTGATCCCCGCTCCGGGCGAGGCCCGGCCAGGTCCGGCCGAAGGGAGCGGTGACCGCCAGGCGCTGTTCCGGCGTGAGGTTGTCGTCGTCCTCGTCGACGTGGGTGTAGTCGTGCCACCAGGAGGCGAGCAGCGCGGCGGGCTGGTGGTCGGCGGGCGAGGTCACGTCTTCGGGAAACAGCTCACCCGTGCCCCAGGGCCGGTAATCGGGGTCCTGGGCGTCGTGGGCGTCGAGCAGCAGCGGCCACAGCCCCGAGCGCGGGTACTCCTCGCGCAGGGACGCGACGGCTTCGGCCGTGGTGGGGCCGTCACTGCACCACAGGGCGTGGATCTCGCCGTCGCCTTCGTCGGACAGGACGGTCCGCCCGGCGGGCAGGTCCGTCGCGAGGCGGTACCGGTCGGGATTCCGCCCGCGGAACAGCGGGCGGAGGTATGGCGGCAGGGGTTTCGACGTCATGGGCGGAACGTTAAGGCGCACCGCCGACAGCGACTCCGGGGCGCGGTCCCGGCCCGCGTGGGGGTCAGTGCCGGGTGAGGGTCAGTGCCGGGTGGGGGTCAGTGCCGGGTGGGGGCGAAGTCGCGGAGTGCTTCGGCGACGACGGCTTCGAGGCGGGTGTGGTGGGCGCCGCGCCAGTAGACGCGCCCGCAGGAGGCGCAGGCGGCGAAGACGTCGTAGGAGCGTTCGGTGCCGCCCTCCAGGCGGTCGCGGACGGACTCCTTGTCGGCGGGGGTCAGCAGGCCGTTGCAGGCGACGCAGCGGGTCCAGGGCGCGAGGTCCGGCGCGAACCGCTGGAGGATGTCCCGCAGTTGGTCGGCCGGGCGGTCGCTGTAGACGTACGCGCCCGCCCACAGTTCGCGGCGGCGCAGCAGGCCACGGTCGCGCGTCAGCATGACCCTGCGGTCGCTCGCGGAGAGCGCGGCGAGCGCCGGGTCGCCGATGTCCTCGTTCTCGTACGCCGCGTCGACCCCGAGCAGCCGCAACCGCCGTGCCAGCGTGCCGAGATGGACGTCGAGCAGAAAGCGCAGCGGCGCGCCCGGCACCTCCTGCGGCCGTACGACCGCGTGGACCCGTACCGCCTCGCCCGCCGCCGGGACATGGGCGTTCGGTACGTCGCGGCCGTCGACGGACAGCGCGCCGACCTCGGTGAGCGGCACGCCCAGCGACTCCACGACGTGCCCGAGCGACGACGTGCCGTCGGTGACCACGGCGCCGGGTTCGGCGCGGCGCCGCTCGGCGGCCACGAAGAGGTGCAGCTCAGCCGGGACGCTGACGGTGATGTGCGGTCCGTTCACGGACTCAGCATGCCATCGCCCACCGGGCCCGGCCACGGAATTCCGCGCCGCTCGTACGGCGTTCGTCCCCTGTCGTGAGTCGTACCCCTCTTCGCACACCCGCTGGAGACCATCCGGGCCTGACGGTCGGCGAGTTCGAGGCGCACATCACGGTGCGCTGCGATGACGGCGCCGCTTCGGCCATCCGGCTGGCGCGGTGGTCCGCCGCGCGCGGCTGGGAAGTCGGGCGTGTGACGCGCGCGCCGGGCAGGTCCTAGATGTCGTAGGTGACCGTCACCGGGGCGTGGTCGCTCCAGCGCTGGTCGTAGCTCGCGGCGCGCTCGACGACGGCGGTGGTGGCCGCGGCGGCGAGGGCTTCGGTGGCGACCTGGAGGTCGATGCGCCAGCCGGTGTTGTTGTCGAACGCCTGGCCGCGCATGGACCACCAGGAGTAGGGGCCCTCGACGTCGGGGTGGAGGCGGCGGACGACGTCGGTCCAGCCCGCGGGGCCGAAGAGTTCGGTGAGCCAGGCGCGTTCCTCGGGGAGGAAGCCGGCGGATTTGCGGTTGCCGCGCCAGTTCTTCAGATCCGCTTCCTGGTGCGCGATGTTCCAGTCGCCGCAGACGAGGGCATGGGTGCCGGTTTCGGCGGCGTGGTCGCGGAGCGCGTCGAGGTGGACGGCGAAGTCCTTCATGAAGCGCTCCTTCTCCGCCTGGCGCTCGGTGCCGACCTCGCCGGAGGGGAGGTAGAGGCTGCCGACGGTCAGACCGGGTCCGGTGCCGGGCAGGTCGACCTCCAGGTAGCGCCCGGCGGCGGCGAATTCGGCGGCGCCGAAGCCGACGCGGACGGCGCTGGGCTCCTCGCGGGTGTAGAGCGAGACACCGGCCCGGCCCTTGGCGGAGGAGGGCGCGTGGAAGGCGTGCCAGCCCGCCGGGTCGCGCAGCTCGACGGTGAGCTGGTCGGGCTCCGCCCGGACCTCCTGGAGGCAGACCACGTCGGCGTCGGTCTCCTCCAGCCAGGTCAGGAAGCCTTTCTTGGCGGCGGCGCGGAGTCCGTTGACGTTCACGGTGGTGACGGTGGTCGACATGCGCTGGACGATACCGGGACCGGCCGGCGGAACCGCTTCGGTGTCCCCCGTACGCACGTACGTACGACCGCGCACGTACGATATCGGGCGTGGAGATCAGAACGACGCGCTACGACCACCCCGACGCGGTGAAGCTCAACGACCTGGTGCAGCAGGAGTACGTGGAGCGGTACGGCGACGGCGACTCGACCTTCATGGACGCGGCCCATTTCGACCCGCCGCGAGGGCTGTACCTGCTGGCCTACGACGAGGACGGGCACGCCGTGGCCAGCGGCGGCTGGCGCGCCCAGGACGACTCGCCCGACGGGCACGCGGACGGCGACGCCGAGATCAAGCGGATGTTCGTGGTGGCGCGGGCGCGCGGTCGCGGTCTCGCCCGCGCGATCCTGGCCGAGCTGGAGAGGACGGCCGCGGCGGCGGGCCGGACCCGGATGGTGCTGGAGACCGGTCAGCGGCAGCCGGAGGCCATCGCGCTGTACCGCTCGTGCGGCTACCAGCCGGTGTCGAAATTCGGCTACTACCGGCACGACGAGCTGAGCGTGTGCCTCGGCAAACCGCTGGTCGCGCCGCCGGGCGCGTAAGCCGCTGATCGCGACGCCGGGCGCGTGAGCCGCCGGGCGCGTGAGCCGCTGGTCACGCCGCCCTCGCACAGCCGCGTTCCTGGGATCAGTGCTTGTTACGGCCGCCGCGCCGCAGGTACATCCCGGCCAGCGCGCCGACGATGAAGCAGCCGAGCAGCGCCATCCACAGCGGCATCGTGACCTCGGGGATCAGCAGCCGGATCTTGACGTCGCGAGTGTTCTCGAAGATGAAGATCAGGGCGAGGACCGCGAGCACGGCCACGGTCACCCGGCCCGGGGTCACCAGCGAACCGAATCTGCTGTCGCTCGGCGGCTTCTCGGTGCTCACCATGCTCACCTGCTCCCGGTTCGGCGCTGTCCCCTTGCGTACATGATCGGTGCGGCGGCGCCGGAGCGGGCTGCGGACTACTCCGAACGGGTGAGCGCGGCTGGCTCTCCCCGGTGACGCTGACCCTCCTGCCCGTGGGCGCGGCGCCGCTGGCCGCCTTCGGTGCGCCGGGGGCGGGCACCGTTGTGGGCGGGGTGCTGGGGGCGCGGGCGCGGCCGTGCCCCGTACGTCCGTTATCGACTCGCCCGCCGCGCCCCCTGCTGGCAGCATCGGACCCATGGACCACAGGCACCGCTCGGACCGCAGGGACGTCCTCACCGACCTCAGGGAGCCGCCGGTGCTCGGGGCGGGCGACTACACGTTGCGCCCGTGGTCGATGGCCGACCTGCACACGGTGCGCGAGGCGTCCACGGACCCGCTGATTCCGCTGATCACGACCGTGCCGCCGGTCTACAGCGACGCCGAGGGGATCGCCTTCGTCGAGCGGCAGTGGGGACGGCCGGCGGCGGGCCGCTACCCAATGGCGATCGCGCGGGCGTCCGACGGTTGCGCGGTCGGCAACGCCGGTCTCGACATCCTCAGCGCGGACCGCGCCACGGTCGGCTACTGGGTCCTCGCCTCCGCGCGCCGCGCGGGCGCCGCCGGGTCGGCGCTGAAGGCGATCACCGAGTGGGGCCTGCACGAACTGGGCATCGCCCGGCTCGACTTGTACGCCGAGCCGTGGAACACCGGTTCGCTGCGCACCGCGGAGAGCGCCGGTTACCAGCGCGAGGGGCTGCTGCGCGACTGGGCCCGCGTCGGCGGGGAGTTGAAGGACGTGGTCATGTACGCAGCTCTTCGTACACCGCGATGACGCTGCGGGCCTGCTGCTCGACCTGGTCGGCGATCGGCACCCAGCGCGGGCGGTAGGCGCTCTCGTACGCCGCGCACCACTCGTCCACCAGGCGCGTGACGCGGGGGACGTCGGCGACCCGGCGGAGCATGGCGGCGGCGCGCAGCGGGACGCGCTGCGCGTAGACCTCGATGCTGGTGACGCGCGCGGTGGTCATCGGCGGCAGCGGGAGCGCGCCGGGCGGGCGTACGGCGGGGTCCCAGTCGGCGGACAGCCGGGGGCCGATGCCGACGAGTTCCTTGACGGTGCGCAGCATCGGGGAGTCCGCGCCGACCAGGTGCGGTTCGAGGTTGTCCAGGACCCGGGCGACCCGGGGCAGGTCACGGCGGAGTGCGGCGCCCGCGACGCGCAGCGCGTGGTCGGGCGCGGGGTGCGGGGAGATGTCGGCGGTACGGTCGCAGGCCCACATGGGCACTTCGACGACGGCGGTGACACCGTCGTAGCGGCGGGCGTGCGCCCAGGTGGAGTTGGCGCCGTCGCCGACGGTCGCGGGGTCGCCGTCCGGCGGCATCACGTAGACGCCGGGTCCCGGGCTCGGCCACTGGAAGGCGTCGGAGGACCCGCTCTCCAGCGGGATGTCCAGCTCGGCGGCCGACTTGCCGATCCGCGCGGGCACGCCGGGGATGTCGCTGGTGAGCTGCACGAAGCTGCCGCCGACGTCGATGCCGTGCAGCGAGCACTGCAACACCGGGCGCAGCGCGTCCAGTACGCCGAGCAGCGCGCGGGTCTCGGGGAGCGACGCGTCCGGGGCTCCCGGCGGCGGCAGCCATTCGGGCTGTTCCGCCGCGCACGGCCGGAAGAAGTGCTCGTAGTGGCCGCGCAGGGTGTAAGGACCGCACAGCCAGGGCTCGTTGAGCACCGCGCCGTCCGGGTCGATGCAGAGCAGGAAGTGCCAGGCGGTGCCGTCGTCCTGGCCGCCTTCGCGCTCGGCGGCGAGCTGGTATGCGAGCCGGAGCACCGTGGCACCGCCGACCGCCGCCTCGTTGGCGTGCGGTCCCGCCACCACGAGCGCGTTCCGCTCGCTCCCGCCCTCCGCCTGATCCACCGTCAGCATGAGCAGAGGCCGCCCGGCACGCGACCGGCCGACAACCCGCAGACGGCACAGTCTCGGATATCGCAACGTCAACAGGCGTGCGCCCTGGATGACTTCGGCCGTCGTCGGATAGTGCTCTCTCGCCACCGCATTCCCCCAGAAGCCGAAGCGCGTACTGGCTGCGACTGCGTGACGACGTCGGGTACAGCCCCCACATGACCCCGTCCACCACGGCCGTCGGGCGGCTTCGGTGACGGCGGCACAGAGCGTGCGCGTATCGCGGGTGCCGAAGGGGCCAATGCTGAACGGCCGGGCAAGCACTAAGTACGACACGGCGGCGGCAGGGTGTCAACGGTGCTACCGCAGGCGTTCCGGCGCACGACGGCGCCCGCGACGACGATCAGTGCGGCGGCTCCGTACGCGGTTGCCTGGAGCACATTTCCATGGGCACCGGCGCCCGTCGCGTTCCCGGTGTAGAGGGCGAGTCCGGCCAGCGGTACGGCCAGCCACTCCCAGCGGCCGTCGAGCGCGACGGGGGCGACGAGGGCGACGACCGACAGCGCGTACCAGTAAGAGGAGGGCGAGGTCACCAGCAGCGCGGTGCCGGTCACGAGCAGGGCGCCGCTCCACGGCCGGTCCCGGTCGCCACGCCGCAGTACGTACGCCACCACCGCGAGGACGGCCACGATCGCGGCCGGACCCGCCGCGCCGTCCGGAAGCACCAGCCGCAGCAGGGCGAAGCGGCGTACGCTGCCCGGCTCGTATCCCTCCTCCTGGAGGTAGCCCGGCAGGTAACCGAGCACCCCGCCGCCGGACGCGACGACGTACGGCAGATAGGCGAGAACGATTACGGCGACGGCGGCGCCAGCAGCGCGCCCCGGCGCGCGGGCGCTGCCGCTGACGTGGTGCTGCCGCCTCGGGGCGGCGCCTTCGCGCGGCCCGGCCCCGGGGAGTCCAGGATGGGGGCATGACGGTATTCCCCGATGTCCCCGGCGCCTGGCACGGACGGTCCGGCTTCCGGCTCATGCCCACCGACCCCTTCCACGAGGCTCCCGCCGGCGCCCGGGTCGTCCTCGGCGCGGCCGGTCACCTGGTCTGCGTCACCTACACCTGGCAGCACCCGGACGACGGACCGCAGGACGGCATGCTCACCGTCGGCGCCACCGACGAGAACACCCGGCTCACCGCGCTGTGGGCGGACTCCTGGCATCAGCAGCCCGCCCCGCTGCTGATGCACGGCACGCCCGGCCCGCACGGCATCGACGTCGAAGGCGAGTACGCCGAGGGGTGGATCTGGCGCGTCGCGGTCGACGCGGGCGAGCCCGGCACCCTGCGCATCCGTATGGACAACGACATCCCGTCCGGCCGCTACCGGGTCATGGACGCCGCGCTGACGCCGAGTTGACGTCCCGGGCTCCGTGTCGGGACGCGGCTACCGCGTGCTGACCAGAGCGGCGAAGCGGCGGCCCGCCGCCGACCACTCCTCCGCCACCGACCAGCCGGTGGCGCGTGCGGCGGCGCGCAGCGCGAGGGGGCCGAGGCGGGCCCACGGGAAGTCGCGGCCCTGCCGTCCGTGGGCGTCCTCGACGCGTACGGTCACCCGCTCGTCCACCTCGTGCGGCGCCGCTTCGGCGAGCAACCGGCCACCGGGGGCGAGGAGTTCGCGGACGCGCGCGAGGAGGGTGTGCGGGTCGCCGCCGATGCCGATGTTGCCGTCGGCGAGCAGCGCGCTGCCCCAACGGCCTTCAGCGGGAAGGCGGTCGAAGACCGACCGGCACAGGACCGCGCCGCCCGCGCCCTTGGTGCGGGCCACGGCGGCGGGGCTCACGTCGAGCCCGAGGACCGGCACCCCGTACCCGGCGACGGCGGCCACCAGCCGTCCCGGACCGCAGCCGATGTCCAGCACCGGTCCACGGCAACGGCGCAGCATCGTCCGGTCGGCGGCGTCCGGCGGCGCGCACCAGCGCTCGACCTCGAGCGGCAGCAGCCACCCGTCGTCCCGCCGCAGGAACAGCGGCCCGCGCCCGCTGGCCAGGGCCCGCGCGTACGGATCGCCGCCCCAGACGGTCGCGCCGCCGGGCC
>NZ_MECL01000132.1 GCF_014596445.1 Streptomyces sp. CBMA29
TGCGCCGACGGGTCGGCCGCGTCACCCGTACGTGCCGACCGGCCCCGGCCGTCTCCCGGTCGCGGCCCCCGTCCGGTGCCGATCCGCGCCGCCCCGGGACGCGCCGACGGGTCGGTCCCGTCACCCGTGCGTGCCGACGGGCCCTGGCCCGCCGCCGTGATGACCGCCTCGGGCCTGGTCGCTTCGGTTCGCTACTGCTGGGCCTCCAGGGTGCGGAGCCAGTGGAGCTGGGTGGTGCGGTGCTCGGCGGAGCCGCCCTCGTGGCCGTTCCAGGGGTAGACGCTGATGTCCTTCGTGGGGCCCGACCAGTGGTTGTACGAGGCGAAGACCGTCGACGGCGGGCAGACCTGGTCCATGAGGGCCACCGAGTACAGCACCGGCGCCGTCGCACGGGCGGCGAAGTTGAGGCCGTCGAAGTACGAGAGGGTCGTGAACACGTCTTCGTCCGTGCCGCGTTGGGTCGCGAGGAACAGCACGATCTCCTGGTACGGGTCCCGGTCGGTGATGGTCAGCGCGCGCCGGAAGTGCGACAGGAAGGGTACGTCGATCAGCGCCGCGGCGACCCCCGGGTGCAGTCCGGCGACGGCGGTCGCGATGCCGCCGCCCTGGCTGCCGCCGGCCACGTACACCCGCTCGGCGTCGACGGCGGGATGGGCCGCCGCCACGTCCACCGCGCGGACGGCGTCGGTGAAGACGCGGCGGTAGTAGTACGCCTCGGGGTCCAGGATGCCGCGGGTCATGAAACCGGGGGCCTGCGGGTTGCCGCCGCCGTGCGGGTCCGGCGTCGAGCCCGCGCTGTTGCGGCCCGCCGCGCCCTGGCCGCGGGTGTCCACCACGAGCGCGGCCCGGCCGGCGGCGGCCCACACCAGATGGTCGTGCGGCAGACCGCGCCCGCCGCCGTATCCGATGTACTGCACCACGCACGGCACGGGGCCCTCCGCGCCGCGCGGCACGACCAGCCAGGCGGATATCGGGTGGCCGCCCCAGCCGGAGAAGGTCGCGTCGAAGACGTCGACGGCTGTCAACGTGGCGTCGACGGGCAGGAATTCGGCGTCGGGAGCCGACCGCGCCGCCTCGTCGAGCGTGCGTTTCCAGAAGGCGTCGAAGTCGTCGGGCTCGTGGCGCTCGGGCCGGTACGAGCGCAGTTCTTCGAGGGGCAGATCGAACAGGGCCATGCGGACTCCATAGGCGAGAGCGAACCGAGAGCAAACAAGATCGCACAAAAATAAACGAGACCGCACGCCGTGGGGGAGCTGCGGGCGGGTGGAGCGCGGGGACCGGGGGGAGAGGTCCGACCGGAATCGTCCCTCGCGGGACCGCTCTTCTGCAAGCGCTCGCACCCATCGCGTCAACTCACGCCCGTGTCCGCTGTATTGACCGCTCTGCAAGCGCGTGCAAGCCTTCATCCCGGAGGTGAGGCATGACTGCCATGCAAAGGAAGAGAGCCGCCGTCGTCGGCACCGGCCACCGCGCGCAGTTGTTCACCGAGGGGCTGGCCCGCCGTCCCCATCTGGAGGTCGCGGCGCTCTGCGACCGCAATCCGGTGCGGATGGCCCACCACAACCGGCTGCTCACCGCCGCCGGGCGCCCCGAGGCCCGCACGTACGCGCCCGACGACTTCGAGAAGATGCTGCACGCCGAGGGCATCGAGGAGGTCGTCGTCACCACGGTCGACGCCACGCACGACGCGTACATCGTGGCCGCGCTGCGCGCCGGGTGCCGGGTGGTGACCGAGAAGCCGATGACGACGGACGCGGACCGCTGCCGCCGCATCCTCGACACCGTCGCGGAGACCGGAGCGCCGCTGGCCGTCGCCTTCAACTACCGCTTCAACCCGGTGCACGAGCGGGTCAGGAACGAACTGGCCGCGGGCGCGATCGGCGAGGTCGTCTCGGTGCACTTCGAGTGGCTGCTCGACGTACGGCACGGCGCCGACTACTTCCGCCGCTGGCACCGCGAGAAGGCCAACAGCGGCGGCCTGATGGTGCACAAGGCGGGCCACCACTTCGACCTCGTCAACTGGTGGCTCGGCGCCCGCCCGCGCCGCGTCTACGGCGCGGGCCGACTCGCCTTCTACGGGCGGGAGAACGGCGATCGGCACGGCAACCGCCGCGACTACGAACGCGCGCACGGCTCCGCTGCGGCCGCCGACGACCCCTTCGCCCTGCACCTGGACCAGAACGACGGCCTGCGCTCGCTCTACCTCGACGCCGAGGGCGTGGACGGCTACCACCGCGACCGCAACGTCTTCGGCGACGGCATCACCATCGAGGACGACATGGCCGTGCTCGCGCGGTACGACTCCGGCGCGTCGATGTCGTACCACCTGACCGCGTACGCGCCCTGGGAGGGCTACCGGGTGATGTTCAACGGCACCGGCGGACGGCTGGAGCTCGAAGTGGTCGAGAGCCGGTGGCAGGAACCGCGCGCCCGGCTGTCGTCCGCCAAGGGCGCGGTGCACGGTGACGCGGCGCTGGACAACGCGGGCGGCGCGCACCTGCTGCTGCGCCCGCTGTGGGAGCCGCCGCGCGAGCTGGAGATCCCGGAATTCGACCACGCGGGCCACGGCGGCGGCGACGCGCGGATGCTGCGCACGCTGTACGACGGCGAGCCGGGACCGGCCGCGACGGCCGTGGACGGCGCGCTCGCGCTGGCCGTCGGTCTCGCGGCGAACACCTCCTTCGGCAGCGGCGATGCCGTGGACATCGCGGACGTGGTCGACCTCCCGGCGGAGGCGGTCCGCGTCCCGTGACCGCGACCATGGCCGACGTCGCGCGCGAGGCGGGGGTGTCCGCGTCCACCGTCTCGCGCGCGTTCAGCCTGCCGCAGACCGTACGCGCCGACACCCGAGAGCGCGTGCTGGCCGTCGCGCGGCGGCTGGACTTCAGCCCCAACCGCACCGCCAGTTCGCTGGCCAGGGGCCGTACGGGCACGCTCGGGCTGCTGGTCCCCGACGTGGTGAACCCGTACTTCGCGGAGATCATCAAGTCCGTGCAACGGCGGGCGCGGGCCGAGGACCGCGCCCTGTTCCTCGCCGAGACCGGTGACGCGCCGGACGAGGCGTACGACATCGCCAAGGCGATGGCCCGGCAGACCGACGGGCTGCTGCTGGCAGGTCCGCGCATGGCGCAGGAGACCCTGCGGGCGCTCGCCGACGCCGGTCCGGTCGCCCTGATCGGCCTGCAAGCGCCGGAGATCGACAGCGCGTACGCCGAACTGCCCACCGGCATGCGGCAGGCCGTGCGCCACCTCGCGGCGCTCGGCCATCGCAGGATCGTCTACGTCAACGGCACCAGGACCGCCCGTGAACCCGGCTTCCGGGGACCCGTGCTGGCGGCGTGCGAGGAATTCGACGTCCAACTGGTCGAGCATCTGGGCCCGTTCGACCTCACCTTCGACAACGGGATGGCCGCCGCCGACCTCGTGCCGACCAGCGGCGCCACCGCCGTCATCGCGCACAACGAGATGGTGGCGCACGGCGTCGCCTGCGGCTTCTCCCGTCAAGGGCGCGGTGTGCCGGGGGACTTCAGCCTCGTGACGGTGGACGACACCTTCATGGCCCGCACGATCCACCCGGCACTCACCGCCGTGCATGTGCCCATCGACCGGATGGGCGCGAACGGCGTGGACCTGCTGCTGGCCCGGATCGCCGAGCCCGAAGGGCCGGTCCGCTCGGTCGCCCTGCCCACCGGGCTGACCGTGCGGGCCTCGACCGGCCGCGCTCCGGCGGGTCCCGCCTGAGCCGCGCCCTTCTTCGCGGCGGCCCCCGTGGCACCGCCGGGCCGGTGCGGTCGGCCGCACCGGCCCGACGGCGTCACAGGGGCCGCCGCTCAGCTCACGCCCGCGCCCCTGAACGGGTAGTGCCGGTCGGGGTCGTAACGCGGCACCGGCTGGCAGACGTTGACGCCCGGCGCGCCGCGCAGGTGGAAGGCGCTGGGATACGGCTGCTCCGGTGCGGTGATCCGGGTCGACGCCGGGATGTAACGGATCGTCAGCCCGCAACGGCGGTGCGGCGAGGTGTTGGCGGCGCTGCCGTGCACGATCGCCGGGTGGTGCACCTCCACGTCACCGGGCGCCAGCACCATGTCGACGGCCGCCGACTCATCGACCTCGACGGCGATCTCCTCGCCCAGCACATTGTCGACCGCCGTGTTGACCCGCGTCCCGGCGATCTCGCCGCGGTGGCTCCCCGGCACCAGGCGTACGCAGCCGTTCTCGGGCGTGGAGTGGTCGACGGCCAGCCACAGCGTCACCACCCGCATCGGCTCCAGCGGCCAGAAGGCCGCGTCCTGGTGCCACAGCACCGCCTGCCCGGAGTACGGCGGCTTGCTGATGTAGTGCGACGCGAAGAGCGCGATGTCCGGGCCGATGAACAACTCGGCGATGTCCAGCAGCCGTTGGTCGGAGACCAGCCGCACCCAGAACGGGTCGTCGCGCATCAGCGTGTGGCCGAGCTGCTCGGGCCGCAGCCCGGGGTGGCGCTGCCGCAGCCAGTCGACATGGCCCGCCGCCTCCGCGATCAGCTCCGGGTCCAGGACGCCCCTGAAGATCGCGTAACCGTCGGTCTCGAAGCGTCCGCGCACGTCGGCGCCAGTGTCCGCGCCCGTGTCCGCGCCCGCGCCCGTGTCCGAGCCCAGGCCCGTGCCGGTGTCCGGGTCTTCGTCCGTGCCTGTCTCACTCATCGGGTCCCTCCAGGATGCGCGTGTCGCCGGTCGTCCCGGCCTGCTGCTCGCGGCCGTCCACGGCCGCCGTGCGGCGGCCCGCCTCCAGCCGCAGGTCGATCTCGTGTCCCCGGTAGCGCAGCCCCCGCAGTTCGACCGCGCCCGGCAGCCAGGCGGGCGGCGCCCAGTCCAGCGCGCCGTCCGGGCGCGGGCGCAGGCCCACGAGACCGGTGAGCACCGCCTCCGCGCCGGTCAGCCCGGCGACGACATTGGCGCGGCGGCCCCGCGGCGGCGCGGCCGGCCGGTCGCAGTAGTGGTCCTGCGGGTAGTACGGGAAGTGCTCGCCCAGCCACAGCACCCGGGACAGCACGTCCCAGGCCGTACGGTCCTCGCCGCGCTCCCACAGCGTCTGCGCGAGCTGCGGCGCCTCCCCGGTGTACGCGCCGCCGCCCGACCAGTCGACGTCGCCCAGTTCGTAGTGCGGGCCGTCCTCGGCCGAGACGCTGCTGACGCCGTACGGGCCGAGGAACGCGCCGTCGCGCAGGTGCGACAGCAGGGCCGTCGCCATCTCCGGGGTGCAGGCCCCGGCCCGCAGCGCGTCGAACGCCTGGACGGAGTAGGCCAGTTCGCTGTGGCCGTCCGGGTACAGGCTGCGGAACCAGCCGGCCCGCGCGTCCCACAGCTCGGAGCCGACCGCCTGCAGGATCCGGCCCGCCTCCGTACGCAGCGCCGCCACCGGCAGCGCGGCGCCGGTGGCCTCCGCGAGATCCGCCAACAGGTCCAGGCTCCACGCGCGTTCGGCGTTGGGGCTGGCGACCACGTGCTCCCAGCCCGAACCGCGCATCTCCAGCAGATTGTGCTGCGAGCCGTAGTCGCGCAGGTGACCCACCGCGGGGAAGCGGTCGGCCAGTTGCGACTCCGTCTCGTACAGCCGCGTCAACAGCCCCGGATCCAGGCCGTCGTGGCAGGCCGCCGCGTGCGCCAGCATCACCAGCGACCAGCCGCTGTAGGCGTACGCGACACCGGTACCGGTGCCGTCGGGCGCGACGGCGTAATGGTCCGTCAGATCGGCCTTGACCATCGTCTCCAGGACGTCGCCCGCCGCGCCGCCGAGCATCAGGGCCAGTGTGTGCGGCGCGTAGCCACCGGTGTCCCACGCGTACGCGCACAGCGCGCCGCCGTCGATGCCGGAGGTCGCCACGAACGGCGAGGTGGCGAAGGCCGGGTTGTCCCACAGACAGACCAGGCCGCTGGCCAGTGAGCGCCGGTAGTACGCGTCGAGGCCCGGGACGTCGGTGACCAGCCGCGGCACCCGCGCCAGGGCGTCCGCCGTACGGGCCGCCGTACGCCGCCGCGACTCCAGCGCCCACGCGCGCGGTGACCCGTAGGACAGGCCCTCGCCGATCCGTACGGCCAGCGCGAACTCGCCCTCGCCGCCCGGACCGAGGCTCAACTCAAGCCCCTCGTGGACGAGTTCCGCGCGCGTGCGGCCCGCCAGCTCCGGCAGCGGCGGCATCCAGCCCCAGTCGCCGAGCGGCACCCGGCCCACCGGACCCGAGGTCAGCTCGGGCAACAGCCGTAGCTCCAGCGCGCGTTCGCCCCGGTTGCGGACGTGGATCAGCAGCGCGTAGCCGGGCTGCCCGTACAGCGGCGTCAGGGTGCTGCGCACCCGCAGCGACACCAGGCGTCCGGCGGCGTCCCTGCGGTGGTAGGTGCCGTGCCGCTCGATGCCGTCCACCTGCCAGGTGCCGCCCGCCAGCAGCAGGCCGCCGCCCGCGATACCGGGAACCGCGTTGTCCTCGACGCGCTCGCCGTCGGCCTCGAAGGCGACGCGGAGCCCCGCCTGCGGCGCCGCGTGCGGCGGGGCGTAGCAGGCGCCGACCCCGCAGACCGTGCCCGGCGTGAGCGCCGCCGTGGACCAGCCACTGGTGGTCCACAGCGTCTCCGCGACGCTCCGCCGCAGGTCGAACGCGAAGTCGGCGCCCGCGTAGCCCGTCACCGGCCGCTCCCCTGGAGTCCGGCCAGCGCGACCGTGCGCTTGTCCCGCGCCGAGGCGTACGCCGCGAGGATCACCTTGAGCACGTCGGTGCCCTCGTCCTCGGTGTGCACCGGCCGCACCCCGTCCCGGATCCGGGCCGTGAAGTCCGCGCAGACCGCGGGCACCGAGTCCAGGCGCGGGAATCGCGTGGTCGCCAACTCCCCGCCGCGCGGCCGGTGGTGCAGCGTCGTACCGTCACTCCACAGGCTGCCGCGCTCGCCGACCACCGAGAACGTGTCGGTGTACGGCGCCGGGTCGTACGCCCAGCTCGTCACGATCTCGCCGACCGCGCCGCCCTCGAAACGCACCAGCACCCGCGCGGAGTCCTCGCCCTCCATGAACGTCAGCCGGTGCGTGCTCAGCATCGCGGTCACCTCGACGGGACGGCTGCCCGCGAGGTGCAGCAGCAGATACGCCGGGTGGTAGCCGGTGTCGATCAGTTCGCCGCCGCCGCTGGTCTCGGCGTGCGCCCGCCAGCCCATCGAGGCGGGGTCGAAGTCGTTGAAGAAGCTGTCGGCGGTGTGCAGTTCGTACACCCGGCCCAGCCCGCCGCTGTCGATCAGCTCCTTGGCGCGGGCCACGGCGGGCATCATGAGCTGGTTGTGCGCGCACATCAGGGTGACGCCCGCGGCGCGCACCGCGTCCGCGATCCGCTCCGCCTCCTCGACGGTCAGGCACAGCGGCTTCTCGCACAGGATGTGCTTGCCCGCCTCGGCCGCGGCGATGATCGCGTCGGCGTGCAGATGATGCGGCAGGCAGATGTCGACGGCGTCCACGCCGCCGTCGTCCAGCATCGCCCGGTAGTCGGTGAACACCCGTGCGCCGCCCGCCTGTTCGGCCCGCTCGGCCGCGACGGCGGCGTCCACGTCGGCCACGGCGGCGATCCTGGCCTGCTCGGGTACGGCCAGATGGCCGCGGACGTGCGCGCGGGAGATGTTCCCGCAGCCGATGATCCCTACGGCGACGGTCATGTCGTGCTCCCCTCCAGGGCGACGGTGGTGCCGGGCGTGGTGCGGGTGGTAAGGACGGCCTGCGCGGTGTGCACGGCCTGCGCGGCGTGCGTGGCGGCTTCCATCAGCCGCGTCAGGTCGAGGCCGATCGCCAGGTTCTCCTCGGGCCTGGTGCCCTCGGCGACATGGCGGACGAAGTGCTCGAAGGGCGTGCCGGAGCGCGGCGGCACCGCGCGCTCGCGCCACTGCCCGTCGGTGTTCACCAGCAGCCGCTCCTCGGGCGTGCCGTACAGCGCGCTGCCGCGCGTACCGTGCAGTTCGACGCTGAACGGCGAGCGCGCGGCGGCGAATCCGGCCTCGACGACACCGAGCGCGCCATCGGACCAGCGCAGCACGGCGACAGCGTTGTCATCGACGGCGCGGCCGGTCACGTACCCGAAGGACGCGGTCACCGACTCCGGCATCCGGCCCACGAACAGCCGCGCCAGGTACATCGGGTGGCAGCCGAGGTCGATCAGCGCGCCGCCCGCCGTCTGCGCCGGGTCGTAGAAGTGCTCGGGCAGCCAGCCCTGGTCTCGGCCGCGTGGTGAAACGCGGCCGAGCGCGCCGTCGTGCGCGAGCCTGATCCGTACGGACGTGAGGTCGCCCAGGGCGCCCTCGGCCAGCAGGTCCCTGATCGCCAGGGTGTATCCGTCGTAGAGCCGGGGGAGCGCGAGCATCAGCACCGTGCCCGCCTTGCGCGCCGCGGCCACGATCGGCTCGCACTCGGCCCGGGTGGGGGCCAGCACCTTCTCGGTGAAGACGTGCTTGCCCGCCCCGGCCGCCGCTGTGATCACCTCGCGGTGCGCGGTGGTGGGCGTGGTCACGACCACCGCGTCCACATCGGCGCGGGCCAGCACCCCGGCCAGGTCCGGGTGGAAGTCGGCGCCCAGTTCGGCGGCCCGGTCCCGACCCCGCTCGGCGTCCTCGTCCCAGACCGCGACGATCTCGGTGCCGGGGTGCTCGGCCGCCTGCCGGGCGTAGTCGCGTGCGTGGACGTGCCAGAAACTCAACATGGCAATGCGCAGAGGCACTTGGTGTCCTTTCCGGACGGGTGACATCTGTCGGATCGCGTACGGCTGTTCGGATCGTGTCCGGCCGGGCCGGTCAGCCCTTGACGGCGCCGGCCAGACCGTTGACGAAGTAGCGCTGCAACAGCAGGAAGATGACGACGATCGGGAGCAGGGAGATCACCGAACCGGCGCACAGGAACGTCCAGTCGGTGGAGTTCTGGCCGAGGAAGGAGTACATCCCCACCGGCAGGGTGTGCAGTTCCGGCTTGGAGAGCGTGAAGACCAGCGGGATGAAGAAGCTGTTCCACGCGGTGATGCAGGTGAACAGCCCGACGGTGGCGAGCATCGGCCCGGACAGCGGGAGCATCACGCGCCAGAAGGTCTGGTGGAAGCTCGCGCCGTCCACCCGGGCCGCGTCCTCGATCTCCCGGTCCATGGTGGAGAAGTAGCCCATGAACAGGAAGGTGGCGAAGACCAGGCTGCTGGAGGACTGGACGATGATCACCGCCCACAGGGTGTTGAGCAGGTGCAGCCCGCGCACGATGTCGAAGATCGGGATGATCGTGTAGCCGTGCGGCAGGAACAGGGTGACCGAGATCAGTCCGATCACCGCTTTGCGGCCGGGGAAGTCGGTGCGGGCCAGCACGTATCCGGCCATGGAGGTCGCGGCCAGCGTGAGCAGGACGGCGCCGCCCGCGACCAGCACGGTGTTGACGAAGTACTTCTCGAAGGACGCCTCTTTCCAGGCGCTGGAGTAGTTGGAGACCAGCACGTGCTTGGGGATGGGGTTCAGGCCCTGGCTGAAGAACCCGTCGGCGCTCTTGAAGGAGCTGCCGAGCGTCCACAGGAACGGGAAGAGCCAGATCAGGCCGCCCGCGAGCAGCAGGATGTGGGTGACCGAACGGCCCGCGGTACGGCGGGCGTTGGCGGCGAGCCGCCGGTTGGCGGGCCGCGGCGCGGCGGGGCGTCGTGTGGTGAGCAGTGCCATGCGGGTGTCCTCCTTCACCCGCGCCCGGCGGCGCGGCGCTTGGCGATCGAGCGGAAGATGAGCACCTGGAGCACCGAGAAGCCGATGAGCAGCAGGCCGTAGAAGAAGGAGGCGGCCGACGCGAGACCCACGTTCGGCTGGGTGGCGGCGGCCTGGTTGCCGCCGAACGCCAGGTGGTAGATGTAGGTGTTGACGACCTCGGTGCCGAAGTACGGCCCGCCGTTGGTGAGCACCTGCACGAGGTCGAAGATCTGGAACGAGCCGATGAAGGCCAGGATCACGATCATCAGGCCGACCGAGCGCAGCATCGGCACGGTGATGTGGAGGAACGCCTTGATCCGCCCCGCGCCGTCGATCCTCGCGGCCTCGTTGATCTCCTCCGGGATGGTCTGGAGCCCGGCGAGGAAGTAGACCAGGTTGTAGCCGAGGGTCTGCCAGATGCCGACGAGGATGATGATCCCCATCGCGATCCTCGGATTGCCCAGCCAGTCCACCGGGGTGTCGATCAGATGGATGTCCAGCAGCCAACTGTTCAGCGTGTCACCGAAGTTGGAGAGCATGAGCTGGACGACGACGCCCACGACGGCGGGTGAGGTCACCACCGGCAGGAAGAAGAGCGTGCGGTAGAAGGCGGAGAAGCGCAGCTTCTTGTTGTTGAGGACCAGCGCGAGGCCCAGCGCGATGACGAGCTGCACCGGGACGACGACGATCGCGTAGACGAAGGTGTGCGCGACGGAGTCCCAGAAGATCGAGTCGTGCGCGATCTGCCGGAAGTTGTCGAGGCCGACGAAGTCGGACGGCGCGCCGATGCCGTTCCAGCGGTAGAGCGTGTAGACCAGCGAGCCGAAGATCGGGTAGACGACGAAGGTCAGCAGGAGCGCCATCAGCGGCAGGATGTAGAGATAGCTCCACCGTGCCGCCCACAGCCGGGTCCGCAGCGGGGCCTTCGGCGGTTGCGCGGCGGTGGCCGCCTCCGAACCGCCGCGGTGCGCGGGCGGGCTGGGCGCCGTGTCGACGAGGGGCACGGTGAACCTCCGTTCTCGGTAGGGGTGATGCGCGGCGCTCCGCCCGCCCCCGGACCCGGCCCCGGCGCGAGCGGGAGGAGCGGGAGACCCGGGGAAAGGGGGCGGGCGAAAGCGGCGCCTACGCGGGCTTGTTGATGTACGGCTTCGTCGGGTCCCAGTCGCTGAACACGTAGTCCTCCAGGCCGACCTTGGCGCCCTTGGCCCGCGCCGCCTTCACCCCGTCGGCCAGCGCCTTGTTCCTGCGGTCCTCCAGAGCGCTGAGGGCCGACCCCATGTCCTTGAGCTGACCGGTGTAGAGACCCGCCGTCACGTCCGGCAGATCCGGCTTGACCGCGTCCATGACGACCTTGGACACCTCGGGGTTGCGGATCGCCGGTACGGGCCACGGCAGCGCGTACTTACGGGTGTCGACGTACTCCTGGAACTGCTGGGAGGTGATCTTCGCCTGGTCGTTGGCCTCGGGGAACACCGACAGGCCCTGCCCGGACTCCACCCACCTGCGCCCCGCCTCGACGCTGTGCAGGTGGTCGAACCAGGCCCACGCCTCGTCCGAGAGCGTGTCGGCCTTCGAGACGCCGAACACCCGGCCGCCCGGCGGGTAGTAGAAGTACGCCTTCGGTGTCGCCGTCGGTGATGGCAGCGTTGTCAGGGAGTAGTCGGAGAAGTGGTGCTCGGCCCACGTCGGCTGGTTCCACACACCGCCGACGGTGATCCCGAACTTGCCGCGCTCGAAGAACGCCCGCGCCTGCTCGTCGCCGATGCTCATCGCGCTCGGGTAGATGTAGCCCTTCTTCTTCCATTCCAGCAGCAGGGTGAGGAAGTCGGCGTAGTTGCGGTCGGAGCCGAAGGTCCACTTGCCGGTGCGGTAGTCGGGGCCGTCGGTGCCGTAGCCGGCGGGCGAGCCCGCGCCGCGTACGAACAGCTCGATCCACCAGGTCAGCGTCGCGTTCTGCGCGTTGCCGAAACCGATGCCGTGCGCCTTGCCGCCGCTCTTCTTCGTGATCGCCTCGGCGGCCAGCGTCACGTCGTCCCAGGTGCGCGGGATCTTGACGCTGCCGTCGGGGTTGGTGATGCCCGCCTGCTTGAACAGGCCGTTGTGGAGGTAGAGCTGGAGCCAGGGCGCGGCCCCGCCGAAGGGCGCGCTGTAGACCTTGTTGTCGATCATGTCGACGCCGTTGAAGAAGCTGCCCTCGGGGAAGCGGCCCTGCCAGGTCGCCGTGGCCCGGCTGTCCAGCGGTTCCAGCCAGCCCTGCGCGACCTGGTCGGGGAAGGCGGGGGTGGACGGGATCTGGAAGAAGTCCGGCGCGTCGCCTCCGCGGAACGCCAGGTTGATCAGGTCCGGGTACTTGTCGCTGACCTGGACCGTGCGCTTGATCCTGATCTTCGGGTTGGCCTTCTCGAAGAGCGCGATCTCGTTCTTCACCCACGGTTCCTGGCTGACGAACCAGTCCCAGTGGGTCACGGTCCTCGTCCCCGCGGGCGTGGACTTGGAGGACGAGGAGGAGCAGGCGGCCAGGCCGCCGCCGAGCGCGGTCGCGCCGAGCGCCGCGGAGGCGGTCAGGAAGCCGCGTCTGCTGAGCGGGCGGGCGGTGCGGCCCGCAGGTATCGGAGGTATCGGCGGATTCGGGGGGGTCGGGGGCATGGGGCTACGCTCCGTTCTTGAGCGACGCGTCGTCGACGAGCAGGTCATTGGTCCCCGCGGCCGTACTGACCCACCATTCGGCGTGGTCGAGCGGCTTGTTGAAGGACAGGGGTACGGCGCTCGGTGAAACGAGATGGGTCCAGCCGCCCGTGGT
The DNA here is from genome assembly GCF_014596445.1 of Streptomyces sp. CBMA29. Taxonomy (GTDB): domain Bacteria; phylum Actinomycetota; class Actinomycetes; order Streptomycetales; family Streptomycetaceae; genus Actinacidiphila. The sequence continues at coordinate 12,511 of NZ_MECL01000132.1, forward strand.
CACCGTGCCGGTGGCGAGCGGGACCGACTCCGAAGTGCCGTCCGTGTAAGTGAGCTTGACCTTGATCTGCGCGGTGGTGCTCGACACCCCGCCGCCGGCCAGCCGCACCCAGGCGCCCGACGTGTAGCTCTGTCCGCCGGCCACCTGCACGCCCTGGGCCGGACCCTGCCACTGCGCGGTACGGCCGACCGAGCGGACCGCGCCCTTGCCGCCGTGGACGGTGGTCGTCTCCGCCTTCACCGTGCTCGGGCTGAAGCCGTACCAGTCGACGCTGCCCTGCTCCGCGTCGCCGTTGCCCAGCAGGTCGGTGTCGTCCGAGGGGGTGCCGTCGGCGACCACGGTGACCGTCCTGCCCGCGTTGGTCGCCAGGTCGACATGGACCTTCTCGGTGGCGCCGTTCGCGGTGACCGTCACCACGTAGTCGCCGAGGAAACCGCGGGTGGTGTACGCGCCCGCGCTGTTCGCGGTGCCGGTCGCGTGGGTCCACCACTGGTTGGTCACCAGGTCGTGCCACACCTGGCCGTTGGGCTTGCGCGACCAGTCGGCGTTGTAGAGCGCCACCAGCGGGTTGTAGATGTTCTTCTCCCAGATGCCGAAGGTGCTGATCGCGGTGACATCGGGGTGGCTGAACAGGACGGTCAGGAAGTCGCGGGTGTAGTCCGCCTGGAGCTGCTGGTCGGTGGTCGCGACGTCGAACTCGGTGGCCTCCAGCGGCAGTCCGAGCGCCGCGTACTTGTTGAGCAGCGCGTAGACGTCCTCCGGCGCGGTCGGCTGGAGCCCGGTGAAGTGGCTCTCCAGGCCGATGCCCTCCAGCGGGTAACCGTTGCTCTTGATCCGGTCGGCCAGGTTGTAGAAGTAGTCCTGGTGGCGCTTGTCCCAGCCGTTGTCCTCCAGCAGGTCGTAGTCGTTGAGGACCATCCGCGCCTTGGGATCGGCCTGCTTGGCGAGGTTGTACCAGCGGTTGATCTCGTCGGGGCCCATGACGTCCTGCACGTTGTGCTCGGAGTACGGCTCGTTGACGACGTCCCAGGCGTCGACGCTGCCGGTCAGCGTGCTCGCCTCGTCCGTGATGTGGGTGTCGATACGGGACCGCAGCGCGGGTTTGTCGCCCGCCAGCCCCTGGACGTCGGCGGGCATGTTGCCCCAGGAAGGCCAGATGAGGTTGTGGCCGCGGAAGGCGAGACCCTGCTCGCGCACCCACTTCAGGGTCGGCAGCGTGATGCCGGCGCGCTCGGTGGTGTTCTCCCAGTGCGACCACTTGAGGTTGTTGCCGAAGGTGACCTGGTTGAAGTCGCCGTTGGTCACCGCCTGCCGGTACTTCTGGCCGTCGGCGGTGTTCGCCATCATCGTGGCGGCGTCCACGGCCGTGCCGAAGCCGAAGGCGTGGTCCTGCATGTCGGCCTTCACCGTGGTGCCGGGCACCGGATGCCCGGCCGCGTCCACGACGTTCACCGTCAGATCGCCCTTGCGGTACTGGTCGATACGGGCGTTGGCCGCCGTACGCCACGCGGCGTTCGCGTCCCGGCCCGCGTACGTGATCGTCGGGTAACCGGCCGGGGTGCCCTGGCCCCAGTCGGTCACGGAGACACCGGCGACCTGGAAGGTCTGGGCGCCGTAGCCGAGCCAGAACTGGAAGTGCGCCTCACCGGCCGCGTAGTCCTCGGCGATCCGGAACGGATAGCTGAACTTCGTCCAGGCGGTGGTGAATCGCAGCGGCGCGGTCGCGGACTTCTTGAAGCTGCCGCCGTCCCGCTCGAAGACGGCGGTGGCGTACCCGGCGTCCTGTCCCGCGGCGGGGGTGACCGAACGGGCCCAGAAGGTCATCACGGCCGCGTCGTCGGTCTTGATCGCGGCGGAGGTCGGGGCGCCGAGCGCGAACTCGTACTCGCCGTCGAGGCCGGCGCTCGCCGGAGCCGCCGTGGTGGTGATCTGGAGGGCCTGCGTGAAGTCGGGGTTGCCGGTGACCGGGACGATCTGGCTCTGCGGGGCGGGGGTTCCCTTGCTCTCGGTGAAGGCGGGCAGCGGGTCCGCGGGCAGGATCTGCACGGGATCGGCGGCGCGGGCCACGGACGGTGCGAACTGCACCGTGAATGCGGCCAGCAACAGTGTGGCGACACAAACTCCTGTCTTCTTCGGCAGGCTGAATTGCCTCATGGATAAGCCCCTTTGGGGAATGGAATGGTGGGCACGGCGCTTTGCTGCTCCGTGCTGCGGCTCCACCGGAATGCGAGGCGGTGCTGTGGGGGGTGTCGGGGGAGTGGGAGGTACGAGGGGGAAGGGGAGGTGCGGCGGGCGCCGGGATTCAGCGGCCGGTCGCCGGAGCGGCTGCCGTGCTGTCCCGCACGATCAACTCGGTGGGGAGGATGAGGTGTTGGTCGGTCGCGGAGTCGTCGGCCGGGTCCAGGGCGGCCAGCAGCAGCCGGGCCGCCTGCCTGCCCATGTCGGTGAAGGGCTGTCGGATGGTGGTCAGGGCGGGGCGTACGTGCGAGGCGGCGTCGATGTCGTTGAAGCCGATCACCGACACGTCTTCGGGCACCCGCAGCCCCTGCTCCACCAGCGTGTCCAGCAAGGTGAACGCCGCCGAGTCGTGGAAGGCGAAGATCGCGGTCGGGCGGCGGTCGGCGGGCAGTGCCATCAACTCCCGCGTGCGCTCCCTGATGACCTGGTGCTCGAAGTCGGTCTCGGCCTCGAGCGCCGGGTCGGGCGTGATCCCGGCCTCGGTGAGGGCGTCCCGCAGGCCGCGGCGGCGCTCCCTGACGTAAGGGCTGGTGACGGGCCCGAGGATGCAGGCGATCCGCCGGTGCCCGAGCCCGATGAGATGGCGGCCGACGGCGAGGCCGCCCGCGTAGTTGTCCGCGCCCACGGAGGGCAGCGCGTTCCGCGCCCCCACCGTGTCGATCAGCACGATGGGCATGCCCGCCCCGTGCAGTTCGGCCAGCCGGTCGAGCGGCTGCTCGTCATGGGTGACGACCAGCAGTCCCGCGCTCAGGCCGGAGCTGAGGATACGGTCCACGACGCTGTCGTAGTCCCGTTCGTTGGTGCTGGTGAACAGCACGATCTCGTACTTGGTGTCCTCCACCACCTTGGCGACGCCGTAGTTGATGTTGGCCATGAAGCGCCAGGTCAGACCGGGCACGATCATGCCGATCAGACCGGTGTCGCCCTTGGCCAGCGCGGTGGCGGCGAAGTTGGGGACGTAGTTGTGGTGGCGCATGACCTCCAGCACGCGACGGCGCGTCGCCGGGTCCACCTTGGGGCTGTCGTTCAGCACCAGGGAGACCGTGGACTTCGAGAGCCCGGAGAGCCGTGCGATATCGCGGATGGTCAGTTTCGCCATCACGGTCCTTTCTCTTGGACTGGTCCAATGCGGGGGTGTGATACGGCCGTTGGACCAGTCCAACCGTGGTTCTGGAAGTTAACGTTGGACCTGTCCAACGTCAATGCGTCGCACAGAATCCGGTGCGGGGAATTTCCGCCGGCAGGCGGTGACCGGCGCGCGTACGGCGCTCCACTTGATACCCCTAGGGGGTACCGCGCGGGCGGCCGGGGACACCACCGGCGCGGGTTACGCTTACCGCACTGCGCCACCCGAGTGGCGTCACCAGGCGCTGGTCACGGGTCACCAGGCACCAGCCAGCAGGCACAGGTCACCAGGCACAGGCCACGGCCAGGACGCCGGTCACGCTCGCGGAGCACGGAGAGGGACGCGCGTGGAACGAGCCGCACCCGGGGGCGCCGAGCAGGTACGCGGCGACCACCCGCACGCCGGGCGGTCCGGGCTGCCCGCGCCGCGGCGCATGCCCGAGCGGCTGTCCGTACGCGACCAGGTGCTCGGAGCGCTGCGGCACGCGCTGGTCAGCGGCGAGCTGCCGCCCGGCACCGTGCACTCCGCGCCCGCCCTCGCCGGCCGCTACGGCGTCTCCGCCACGCCCATCCGCGAGGCCATGCAGCTGCTGGCCCGCGAGGGCGCCGTCGAGGTGCTGCCCAACCGCGGCTTCCGGATCACCGAGCGCAGCGCCCGCGACCTGGCGGAGCTGGCCGAGATCCGCGCCCTGCTGGAGGTGCCCGTCGTCCTCGGCCTCGCCCGCAGCGTCACCGCGGACCAGTGGGAGGCGCTGCGCCCGCTGGCCGAGGCGACCGTGACCGCCGCCGCACTCGGCGACCGGGCCGCCTACGCCGAGTCCGACCGCGCCTTCCACCGCGCGATGCTGGGCCTGTCGGGCAACCTCCAGCTCGTCTCCGTCGCCGACGAACTGCACCGCCGCGCCCAGTGGCCGCTTTCCGGCCTGCGGCCGGCGCATACCGGGCGCTCCGGCCCCGCCGGGCTTCTGGCTGACGCCACCGAGCATGGTGTCCTGCTGGACGCGCTCGCTGCCGGGGACGTCGAGACCGTCGAGGCTCTGGTGAGAGAGCACTTCTCGGGCTCCGCCCGGGGATGAGGGCGCTGCGAGACGCTCTCGCAGGGCACCACCGGTACCGGAGGGGCGCTTCGGTTGTTCTCGGGCCACCCCGCCCGGTGGGGGCTTGTCGCGCAGTTCCTCGCGCCCCTGGGGTGGCCGTCTCTTGCGTGGCGCGGGCGCAGGGGCCGAGCCCCGAATCTTGTCGCGCAATTCCTCGCGGCCCCTGGAGCGACCGTCCCTTGCGTGGTGCGGGGTGGGGGAGCAGGCCCCGAGCGGCGGGCGGCTACGCGGCCTTGAAGGCCGGGGCGAGCCAGGTGGGGACGCCGTCCAGGAGGGCGTAGAGGCGGGCGGCCTCAAGGCGGAGCCGTGCGGCCTCGGGCTCGTCCTCGACATCGGCCAGGGCGAGGAGCGCCGGGGCGGTGCCGACGAGGTGCCCGAGGGAGACCCGGATGCGGAGGGACTCCGTGAAGCCGTGCCGCGCCTCGGCGATCTCGCCGTCGGCGGCGGCGAGCCCGGCGAGGTGGCGCCAGGTGAAGGAGGTCAGGAAGACGTCTCCGTGGGCGACGGCGCCTGCGTGGGCGCGGCGGTAGGCGGCGCGGGCGGCAGCCGGATTGGCGGCGATGTTCTCGGCGACCAGCCCGCGCCGGAAGTCCAGCAGCGGCCGGCCGGGAGAGGCGGGGGACAGCAGCGCGGCGGCGCGGCCGAACGCGGAGCTGGCCTCGTCGGCGCGGTCGCGTACGGAGAACAGCGTCGCGCCGTACGCGAGGTACCCCCGTTCCGAGGCGGCGGCGCCGCGCTCCTCGTCGGTGCCCGCCAGCGCCTCGGCGGCGCGCAGCGCGTCCTCCGCCTCTGACCAGCCGTCGAGGTGGTAGAAACACCCCTCGACCAGCAGTTCCGCCCTCCGTAGCGCGGCTCCGGCGTGGTCGGCGCAGAACGGCGCGAGCAGTGTCGCCGCCTCCGCCCAGCAGCCGCGAGCCCGCAGCCGCCATACGTCGGGTTCCCCGACCACCGATTCCGACAGGGCGGTATCCGCCACAGTCTCTCCCCAAGCGCGTCGTCGAGCGAGTGTGAGTTCCTGCTTACGTGCAGTGGCCGAAGTCCAACATGGCGCGGGGGTCCACGCCAAGAGGTTGGAGATCACCTTTTGTGAACGGGATCACTAATGCCTGTTCGGCAGGTCGGACGGTCCAACAGGTGAACGTGTGAAGGAGATTCGACGGCCACTTCGTACGGCGGGCCGTCCGCCCCGCCGTACCGTCAGCTCATCCGCCGTACCGTCAGCTCATCCGCAGCGCGAGGAAGAAGTCCAACTTGTCCTCCAGACGGGACAGATCACGCCCCGTCAGCTGTTCGATCCGTCCTATCCGGTACCGCAGCGTGTTCACGTGCAGGTGCAGCCGGGTCGCGCAGCGTGTCCACGAGCCGTCGCACTCCAGGAACGCCTCAAGCGTCGGGATGAGGTCGGCGCGGTGCCTGCGGTCGTACGCGCGCAGCGGGTCGAGCAGCCGGGCGGTGAAGGCGCGGCGCACGTCGTCGGGGACGAAGGGCAGCAGCAGGACGTGGGAGGCCAGCTCCTCGTGCCCGGCCACGCAGACCCGGCCGGGGCGGGCGGCGGCCACCCGGCGGGCGTGCCTGGCCTCCTCCAGGGCGCCGCGCAGCCCCTCGGCGGACTGCACGGCGGCGCTGACGCCGATGGTCAGCCGCCCGTCGTCGGCCAGCCCGCGGCCGAGCGGGCCGCGCAGCACGTCGAGCAGCCGGTCGGCGTGCAGGGTCGCGGGGGAGTCCTCGCCGCCCTCCTGGGCGCCGGGGACCGGCGGCGGCAGCGGCACCAGCGCCATCGCCTTGTCGTCCAGATGCGCCACCGCGATCCGGTCCGCCGCCTCTGTCCCGGCCGCCGCCGGGTCGACCAGCACTTCCTCCAACAGGTCCCGCGCCACCGG
>NZ_MECL01000133.1 GCF_014596445.1 Streptomyces sp. CBMA29
CGCGGCGTCGGCGCCGACGCCGATCGAGCCGGTGCCCGCGATGACGCCGATGCCGGTGTCGAGACCGGCCGCGGGCACCAGCAGCGCCGCGTCGTTGACCACGGCGGCGGGTACGCCGAGGGCTTCGACGGCCGCCGCCAGGTGCGCGCAGTGCCGCTGGGTGTCGCAGCCCTGCGCGCCGATCCCGACGGCGGCGATCTCGTCGCCCTCGGGCACCGCGCGGGTCAGCCGTTCCAGCAGCCAGCGCGCGGCGGTGTCGACCGGCGCCGCCTCCCAGCCGTCGGCCGGCAGCGTGCGGTCAGCGCGTGGCGGCGCCGCCGGGTCGTCCAGCGGCGCCACGCGGACGGCGAGTTTGGTGCCGCCCACGTCGGCGCCGACAACGACTTTCATACGCCCGGCCGTTCGGCCGCGACCTTGATGTCGGAGTTGTGGAACACAAATTCCTCCACCTCGACTCCCCTGACCTCGGCGACCGCTTCGACGAGGATCTGTGTGACCAGGATTTCGATGATCGCACGCTGCGCGGCCGGGAGGCGCGGCACGGTCACGGGGTGCAGCAGCGGGCCGCCCCGGACGGGCTCGCTGGTGACGAGGACGACCCGGTGGCCGGAGTACGCCAGGGTCTCGGCGACGGCGAGTTCGCGGGTGTCGCCGAAGATGACGTGCACCCCGCCGCCCGCCGACTCCATCGAACCGTGCAGATACTGCCGGGTGCTCATGCCGGTCGACGGGATTCTGGCAACCTCCCGGAAGAGCAGGGCGCTCGCTTCCGCCGAGCCGACCGCGGGCCCGGTGCCGACGAAGTCCGCGGAGGTCGCGGACGCGAACAGCGGTGCCAGCGCGCGCAGTTGGGGTGTCAGGACGCGCTCGGTACGGGCGAAGACCTCGCCGAGGCGGGCCCAGCCGTCGTCGATCCGGCCGCCGTCCCAGGCGTCGGCGAGGAGGCCGAGCGCGGCGACGGTCGCGGTGTAGCCGATGGTCGACGCGTAGCTGTCGGGGATGCTGCCGAGGCCGAGCACACCGCTGGCGAGGTTCGCGATCGGCGACGGCACGACGTTGACCACCGCGAACCGTAGCGCCGGGTCGACGGAGTCCAGGACCGCGAGCGTCTCCGCGCTGCGTCCGCTCTGCGAGACGCCGACCACCGGGTGGGCGCTGGCGGGGAAGGGCAGCGGGTGGTCGCCCGCACCGAGCCGCCAGGAGTGGACGCCGCGGCTGCGCAGCGCCCAGACCGGCGCGCACGCGGCGGCCAGGCTGGCGCCGATGCCGACGAAGACCGGTCCGGGCCCCGACAGCCGGCCCGCCGCCGCCGACGCCGTGACCGCGCCGGTCAGCCGGGTGACCGCGGCGGCGAGGGCCTCCGCCTGGGTCGCGCGGGCCGCCGCGTAGGCGATGAAGCCGTCGGTCATTTCTGCTCCGTTCCTTCGGACGTCCGGGTGGTCGGATCCCAGTGCGGCGGGATCGGTGGGACAGGCGGCGCGGTGCTGTCGATCCGTACCGGCGCGCCGAGGTCGGCGGACTCCTCGATCGCGAGCATGACGTCGAGTACGTGGTAGGCCAGTTCGCCGCTGGCGCGCGGCGGTCGGCCCGCCCGGATCGCGCGGGCCATCTCCAGGACGCCCACGCCACGCCCGGCCGGGGCGCCGGCCGCGGGCACGGTCCGCCACGGCGCCTCGGGGGCGATGTCGGTCAACAGCCGTGTGGGGCCGTCGAATCCGCTGACCGGTACCTCCAGCACCCCGTCCGCGCCGGTCACTTCGAACAACTGGCGGCGTACCGGCGAGTCGAAGCTGTAGACGGACGTGCCGACCACCCCGGACGCGAAGGTGGTGAGGACGCTGAGGTGGGTGTCCACCTCGACGGGGAAGCGGGTGCCCGCGTCGGGTCCCGAGCCGACGGTGCGCTCCGCGCGCGGCCGGTGCCCGGCGGCGGTCACCGAGGCGACCGGGCCGAGGAGTTGGACGAGCGCGGTCAGGTAGTAGGGGCCGATGTCGAAGAGCGGGCCCGCGCCCTTGGCGAAGAGGAACCGCGGCCTGGGGTGCCAGGCGTCGGGTCCCGGGCCCTGCATCAGGGTCAGCACGGTCCGCGCCGGGCCGACCGCGCCGTCCGCGAGCAGCCGCGCGGCGGTCTGGATGCCGGGGCCGAGGATCGTGTCGGGCGCGTTGCCCACCGCGACCCCGGCGGCGCTCGCGGCGTCCAGGACGGCGCGGGCGCTGTCGCGGTCCAGCGTGAGCGGCTTCTCGCCCCACACGTGCTTGCCCGCCTCGATCGCGGCGAGCGCGACCTCGTCGTGGGCGGCCGGGACGGTCAGGTTGACCACGAGGTCGACGTCGTCGCGGCGCAGCACCTCGGCCGTCGTGCCGGACACCGGGACGCCGTACGCGTCGGCCTGCGCCCCGGCCCGCGCGGGGTCGAGGTCCGCGACGGCCGTGACGGCGAGGTCGGGGTAGGAGGTCAGCGAGCGCAGGTACTCGTCGGAGATGTTGCCCGCGCCGACCACCGCGACGCGGGTCGGCGTCCCGTGCGCGCTCACGCGGTCACCAGCTCGCGGAAGTAGGCGGCGTTGCGCTCCACCAGCGGCCATACGTCGCTGTGGTGGGCGACGACCTCGACGACCGGCAGTTCGAGTGCCGGGGCGGCCAGTGCCACGACCTCGGCCATCCGGTCGGTGGCGTCGACGCCGAGCACCGGCCGGTCGTTGCCCGGCTCGCGGTCCCGTACGACGTGCAGCAGCCTGACCCGGTCGCCGAGCCGGGGCAGCAGCTCGAAGACGTCGGCGCCGCCGACCCCGGCCCAGTAGACGTCCAGCTCCAGGACGACGGCCGGGTCGAGGAGTTCGGCCAGCACCTCATAGGCGGGGACGCCGTCCACGCGCTGCGCGAACTCGAAGTCGTGGTTGTGGTAGCCGATCCGCACACCGCGCGCAGCGGCCTGCTCGGCGGCCGAGTTGAGCGTGTCGGCGAGCCGCTGGACCCCGGCGCGGTCGGCGACGCTGTCGGGGGCGACCCACGGGGTGATCACCGTGCCGATGCCCAACTCCACGGCGGCGTCCACGATGTCGGCGGTCTCGTGGCGCAGTACGGAGGAGTGCGCGGTGGCCGCGTGCAGGCCGCTGTCGCGCAGGGCGGCGGCGAGCCCTGCCGGGTCGGTGAGGATGTCGTACGGCTCGGCGTGCGTGAAGCCCAGCGCCGCCAGGCGCGCGAGCGTGCCGTCGAGCCGGTCGGGCCCGAGGTCGTCACGCACGCTGTAGAGCTGGATGCCCAGCGGGTGCTCTGCCGTCATGCTCCGGCCTTTCCGTGATCGTCGTACTGCTGCTGGTGGGTGTGGTCGTGGTGGCTGCTGTGGCCCGCGCCGTGGTCTTCGTGACCGCCGTGGGTTCCGGCCGGGTGGCAGTGGTCGCCGCTCGACGGCGGGATGTCGAGGGTGGGATTGCGGCCGAAGAAGCCGTACGGCTTGAGGACGAAACCGGCCGAGTCGACCGGCATGACCGGCCAGTCCTCGGGGCGCGGGAAGTGGGTGAGCCCGAAGGTGTGCCACAGCACGATGTCGGTGCCGTCCACGTCCCGGTCGGCGGCGGTCCACGCGGGCAGTCCGGCGCCGCCGTTGTGCATGTTCACCAGGTCGCCCGCCGGGTAGTTCTCGTCCGGCGCGTACGGCGTCACCCACAGGTGCTTGGTGGCGTACGTGGCCCGCCGGTGGATGTCGGACTCCTCGTCGGCGAGCAGCACGGGCAGGCCCTCGGGGTGCAGCATCCAGCCGACCGGGTCGCCGAGCCGGTTGGTCACCGAGGGGTTGGTGATCAGCCAGGAGCGGTTGCGGGTGTTGTCGGCGAGCCGCTGTGCGCCCGCTTCGGTGCGCAGCCGGGTGACGGTCCGGGTGAAGCCGGTGCCGGTGGGGTTGGCGGGTCCGCGCGGGACGAGGGCGGCCTCGACCTCGTCCACAGCGTTGTCCGTACCGTCGACCGTCATGTCCAGCCGGGCGCTGAACAGGTGCTGGTGGTACGGGGCGCCGAGGCCGGGGGCGAGTTCCGAGGCGAAGGGGTGGCCGGGGCCCTGATAGGCCGAGGTGAAGACGACACCGGTCGCCTTGACCTCCAGTTCGATCGCGCCGTCGAGCGAGAAGTACCAGTAGAAGCCGTAGTCGTAGTTGCCGACGGTGACGAAGAAGGAGACGACCAGGCGGCGGTTGCGGCGTGAGTCGGACGAGCCGGTCCAGTTGTCGTAGTGCTTCCAGAGGATGCCGGTGTCCTCCTCGTGGACGCAGATGGCCTGCGGGACGACCCGGACCCCGCCCGCGCTGTCGGCGAGCACGGCGTCCAGGTAGGTGATGTCGCCGACGCAGTCGCAGCCCAGTTCAAGGGAGTTGGCGAAGCCGCCGAGCAGGTATTCGCCGCAGTCGAAGAAGTTCTGGAACCAGCGCTGCGGGCTCGGGTCGCCGTAGGGGACCATCATTTCCGCGATGGAGGCGCGGTAGAGCACGGGGCGCGGCACGCCCGCGTCCTCGATGGCGATGTTGTGCAGGACCAGGCCCTCGCGCTGGTCGAAGCCGATCTGGAGGGACCAGCCGAGCCAGTGCAGGACGCCGTCGTCATCGACGGTGAAGCTGGGGCCCTCGGGCTGGGTGATCTCGATGGGCTTCAGTCCCGCGCGCGGCGGCTGCCCGACCCACGCGGGGTCGTGGAAGTTGCCGTCTTCCTGGGGCACCGGCAGGTCCATGTGGTCCTGGACGTCGAGGACTTCGCGGGTGACGACGTCCACGATCACGGTGACGCCGTCCACCGGGTGCGCCCAGCCGAGGTCGTTCGGGGTCTTCTGCACGAAGGTGAAGCAGCGCTGGAGGCGGCGGCCGGTCTCGCCCTCGCCCGGCACCCCGGCCGACAGCGGATTGACCCGGAGCTGTGCGGGGTCGGTCAGGCCGCGCTTGCGCATGGCGGCGAGCCAGCGCTCGTCGCGGTGCACGATCTCCTCGACCAGCGAGAACTCGGCCAGGACGACGGGCACATGGCCGTCGGTGGCGACGTCCAGTTCCCTGGCCGTCACGACCCGGTCCTGCTCGGGGCAGACGACGGTGTCGTACGAGACACCGGTGCGCAGGTCGATGAGCATCACGCGGAAGCGGCGGGGGGCCACGTCGCCCGCGAGCAGTTCGCGCTTGTCCTGTTCCGCCAGGCCGAAGTACGAGACATGGGTGTCGGGGCCGAGGAGTCCTTCGCGCCGCAGCAGCGCGGTGGTCGCGGTGATCTCCGCCGGCCGCGGTGAGGCGAGGGCCCCGGCGAGCGCGTCGGCGCGGGCTCCCGGGACGGCCCCGGCTATGACGGACGGTTCAGGCGGGGTCGGGGTCACGAGGTCTCCGCATCTGCGAGTGGGTCCGGGCGGCAGGTCGGGGCGTGGGGAGCCGGCGGGTCGGGGCGTGACGGACGGCGGCCCGGCGTGAGGGCGGCGGCCTTCGGGTGACGGCTCATGTCGCGTTGCCGCGCGCGAAGGAGGTCCGCAGCCGGTAGCGGTCGCCCGCGTACCGGATCGCCGAGGAGAGCAGCGGGCGCTGGCTCCGGTCGCGGACGATCTGCCGCATCTCCAGCACCGGGGTGCCCGCGGCGATGGCGAGGTGTCCGGCCAGTACGTCGTCGGCCGGGCGCGCCTCGATCGTCGTATCGGCCCGGTCGAGCTGGAAGCCGAGTCCCGCGATGGTGTCGTAGAGCGAGTGGTCGGTGAAGTCGACCTGGTCGAAACCGACGGCGATGTCGGCGGGGACGAAGGACTCGTCCACCGCGATCGGCACACCGTCGAGCATGCGGACCCGGTCGACGCGGTAGAGCGGGGTGCCCGGCGCGATCTGGAACGCCTCGGCCTCGTCGAAGGTCGAGGTGCCCAGTTCGCGGCGGAGCACCCGCGAGGTCGGCACCAGGCCCATCCGGCGGGCCGTCTCGGTGAACGACTCCAGGGTGTTGGGCCACTCCTTGCGCTCGGGCACGCCGACGTACCAGCCGCGGCCGTGCGCCGGGCGCAGCACGCCCTCCTCGACCAGCGCGGTGAGCGCCTTGCGCAGGGTCACGCGGGAGATGGCGAGCATCTGGCACAGTTCGCGCTCGGGCGGCAGCCGTGAGCCGGGCTCGACCTCGCCCGCGGCGATCCGTTCCTGGAGCGCGGCCTTGGCCTGGAGCCACAGCGGCTCCGGGTAGTGCGTGGTGAGCGCCCGGGGCGCCGTGTGCTGCGTGCTCATGCCGGGACCTGGACCTTCTCCCATGTGCCCGAGCGCATGGAGGCGTAGCAGGCGTCGAGGACGCGGTTGACGACATGGCCGTCCTCGAAGGTCTCCAGCGGGGTCTCGCCGCGGGCGAAGCGGTCCACGAAGTGCCGCATCTCCTGGCTGAAGCCGTAGGCGCGGGCCTCCTCGGGCACCGGATAGACCCAGCCGGTGTCGGCGTCGGCCTTCTCCACCAGGTAGCCCGCGGGGTTCTCGATGAAGCCCCACACCGGGGTCGCCGAGGTGTCGGTGACCAACCGGCCCGCGCTGCCGACCAGTTCGTGGCGCAGTTGCATGCTGCCCTTCTCGATCCACGAGGACTCGACGGTGGCGAGCTGGCCGCCGGCGAATTTCAGCAGCGCGACGGCGGTGTCCTCGCCGGTGGTGCGGTCGGCGTGGGCGAGGGTGGCGCCCCAGGCGAAGACCTCCGTTATGGGGTTGTCCTTGCCGAAGAAGTGCCGGGCGGACTCCACGGTGTGGCAGCCCATGTCGAGCAGCGCGCCGCCGCCCGCGGTCTCCGCGTCCCAGAAGTGCGGGGCGTGCGGCCCGGAGTGCGCCTCGCGGGCGCGCAGGGTCAGCAGGTCGCCGATGGCGCCCGCGGCGACCATCTCGTGCGCCTTGGCGATGTTCGGCGAGAAGACCGAACTCTCGGCGTAGCCGTGCCAGATCCCGGCCTCGCGGACGACCCGCAGGATCTCGGCGGCCTCGTCGCCGTCGCGGGCCAGCGGCTTGGTGCAGACCACGCCCTTGCCCGCGGCGGCGACCGCCCGTACCGCCGCCAGGTGTGCCTCGTTGGGCACGGCGACCACGACGAGGTCGACGGCCGGGTCCGCGCACAGCGCCGCCATGTCGTCGTAACAGGTCGCGTCCGGCGCCCACTTGGCGGCCAGCGCCCGTGCGCGTGCGAGGTCGCGCGAACAGGCGGCGACGAGCGCCGCGTTCCGTACGTCCTGGAGAGCGTCCGCGTAGGTGTCGCCGATGAATCCGGAACCGATGAGCCCGACGCCGATCACGCGTTCCTCTTCCCTCGTCATTCTCGCCCCATGATAGCAAAGTGGTTTTGCATTGGTCTTATAAAGGTACGTCACGTAAAGACCACGGGGTACCACTGTCCGGTGCGGCGCGCATCACGCCTCCAGCAGGCCGTCGAAGGCCCGGTCCAGGTCGTGGTCGACCACCCGCAGTTCGGGGTGGGCGTCGTAGTGCGCGAGCGCTTCGCGGGCGCCCTGCGCGAAGGAGACCTCCGGCGCGAAACCGGGGACCAGCGCCCGCAGCTTGGAGGTGTCGAAGAGCATCGAGTGCCGGAAGTCGTGCTCCAGCACCTCCCGCCACCCCGGCACCAGCTCGGCGATCGACTCGCTCGACCGGTGCCGCAGCAGCGGCTCCCGCACACCGGCCGCGGCGGCCAGCGCGAGATGGATCTGGTCCCAGGTGAGGATCGCGCCGCTGACGACGTTGACGCTCTCGCCGATCGCCTGCCCGTTGCCGAGCAGCGGGACGAAGGCGCGCGCGAAGTCCCGTGAGTGCGTCAGGGACCACAGCGAGGTGCCGTCGCCGTGCACGACGACCGGCCGGCCCGCTCGCATCCGTTCGACCGCCGTCCAGCCCGCGAGCACCGGGATCACCGTGTGGTCGTAGGTGTGGAAGGGCCGCACGATCGTCAGCGGGAAGCCCGCCTCGCGGTACGCCTCCTCCAGCAGCAGCTCACAGGCGATCTTGTCCCGCGCGTAGCCGAAGTGCGGCTGGCGGCGCGGGCTGGACTCGGTGATCGGCAGCAGCGGCACCGGGCGGCCGAAGACCGAGCAGGTGCTGATGAAGACGTACTGCCCGGCCCTGCCGGCGAACAGCTCCCGGTGGTCGCGCACGTCGTCGGGTGTGAAGCCGACCCAGTTGACGACGGCGTCGAACTCCTCGCCGCCCAGCGCCGACGTGAGCGCGGCGGCGTCCCGGACGTCCGCGCGCAGCGACCGTACGCCCTCGGCCGGCGCCCGGACGGGCGCGGACCGCGTCACGATCGTCACATCGGCGCCGCGCGCGACGGCCTCGCGGGCCGCCGCGGAACCGATCATCCCGGCACCGCCGAGGAACAGCACCCTCATGCCCGCTCCTCGGTCGGCGCCGGGACGTGCGAGGCGCCGCGGGAGAGCCCGTGGCCGACCAGGTGGTCGTACGAGCGGCGCAGCGCCTCGAACGTGTCGATGTGCAGCCGCTCCAGCTCGACGATGTGCCAGCGCAGGCCGGACGGCGTGGTCAGGGTGCACGCCCAGTCGATCCGCCCCTCGCCGATGGGCACCATCACGTCGTCCTCGTAGCTGACCGCGGGGCCGTCCTTGACGTGCACGAAGCGTGCCCGGTCGCCGAGCCGGGCCAGCACCTCGGCCGGGTCGGCGCCGCCCATCTGGGCCCAGTAGGCGTCGAGTTCGACCAGTACGCGGTCGTCCAGCAGGTCGAGCAGCAGGTCGTACGCCTGCCGCCCGTCGAAGACTCGCGAGAACTCGGCGAAGTGGTTGTGGTACGCGATCCGCATCCCGCGCCCGGCGGCGCGCTCGGCGGCCTCGTTCACCCGCTCCGCACCGCGCCTGATCGCGTCCGGCGAGTCGAACTCCTCGCGTTCCATGCTCCAGACCAGCACCTCGGCGCCCAGCTCCTGGTTGGTGTCCAGCAGCGCCTCGGCGTCGGGGCCCGCGGGGAACGGGGTGTGCGCGCTGGTCAGCGCGAGCCCGGCGGACGCGACGGCGTCCCTGACCCGGGCGGGCCCGAAGTGCTCCACCAGGCCGTACGTCTCCACGCCCGCGTAACCGATCCCGGCGATCCTGGCCAGCGTGCCCTCCAGGTCGGCGCGGGCCTGGTCGAGCACCGTGTACGTCATCACACCGATCTCGGCGGTCACGCGTCCTCCTCCGTACGGCGGGCCGCCCACAGCAGGGCCTGGCGGACCAGCGCGCGCACCGGCGGCTCGCCCCACGAGCGCATGTCGTGGCCGAGCGCCAGATACACCACGCGGCCCTCGCCGGCCTCGCGGGCGTAGAGCACCGGGATCACCTCGCCGTCCGCGCGGCGCCGCGCGGCGAGCACCGTCACGTCGTCGTCGGCCAGCTCGAACTCGTAGTACTCGTCGAAGAGTTCGAAGTCGGACAGGCCGCGTGTGACCGGGTGGTCCGCGACGATCTCGACGGTGTGGCGGCCCTCGTGGTGGCCGGGGCCGTGCGAGAGGTAGCGGTTGCCGAGCAGTTCGAACAGCGGCCGGTCGGCCGGGTCGAGGCCGTCGCCCGCCCAGCCCATGATGTTGGCGCCGTGCACGCCGACCAGGCCCTTGCCCGCGCGTACGGCGTCGGCCAGCGCCTGCTGCTGCTCGGTCGCGAAGTGGCCGCCCGCGGTGTAGAAGAGGTACACGTCGGCCTCGGCGGTCTCCGGCCGCGGGTCGACGAAGCGGCTGGTGCCCATCGCCTTGCGGGTCGCGAACCCGGCCTCGGTGCCGAGCTGTTGGAAGACCTCGGCAGCGCTCAGCAGATCGTGGTGGATGTCGTCGCCGTTCACGATGACCATGGCTCTCGGGGTCGAGAGGTGTGGCATTGCGTTCCTCACAGATGGCTCGGTTCGTACGTCGTGGCGTGGCTCGGCGGCCCCCGCCCGGCCGCGGGAGGCGGGCCGGGCGGGGGCGGGGAGCGTCAGACGGGCTTGAGCCGCAGGGCGACGACGGGGTTGGGCACCGGGCTGAAGTACGGGTTCTGCGGTGTGGGGAACCCGGTCGCCTTGGCGGTGCTCCAGTTGCCGTAGCTGCCCCAGTAGAACATCGGGATCCACGGCAGGTTCTCGACGAAGATCTCCTCGATCCTGTTGATGATCTGCTGCCGCTGCTCGTCCGTGGTCGCCTTGGGGTACTCGGTGAACAGCGTCGCGGCCTCGGCGTTCTGGAAGCGCTCGATGTTCTGGAAGGTCGGCGTCGCCTTGCCGACCGGGTAGTACAGATTCGGGTTGATCGTGTCGTTGTAGTACGAGAAGGCGCGCGGCGCGGAGTCGACCGGGTAGCCCATCGTGGAGTCGAAGTTCCCCTTGGACGTCAGCCCGTTGATGTCGTTGACCGTGGTCGTGTCGACGTTGAGCTTGATGCCGATGTCCTTGAGCTGCGAGACCAGCACCTGCACGCGCGCGGCGATGTCGGTGTACGCGGAGGGGAAGCTGATCGAGAACTCGACGCGCTTGCCGTCCTTGCGGTAGTAGCCGTCGCCGCCCTTGGCGTATCCGGCGTCGGTCAGCGTCTTGTGCGCCTTGTCGACGTCCTGGACGAAGTCGACTCCCTTGTACTGCGGGGCGATCGAGGAGGTGTAGGCGGGCATCGGCAGACCGGTGACGCTGGTGGCGGGCGGCGCGCCGCTGGCCGCGCCGACCTGCTTGCGGTTCACGCCGAGGCTGATCGCCCTGCGCACCGCGATGTCGCTGAGCGGCCAGCGCTCCAGGTTGGGGATGATGCCGTCGGTTCCGGCGATCGGCGCCCAGTAGTTGTAGTGCTTGTTCCGGCTGAGATACGTCTTCTCGGCGTTGGCGATGTACGTGCCGCCCCAGTCCGCGAGGCCCTGGACGAGCGCGTTGGTCATGCTCTCGTTGTCCTTGTACGCCACGAACCGCAGCGAGCCGATCTCCGCCTTCGGCTGCCAGTAGTCCTCGTTGCGCACCAGCAGGAAGCTCTGCGCGGAGAACGACGACAGCTTGAAGGGACCGGTCCCCACAGGGTCCTTGTCGGTGTACGTCGTCGGGTCCTTGACCTTCGACCACAGGTGCCGGGGGACGATCGGCGCCGACACGATGTTCGTGAAGTGCTGCTCGGAGGGCGCGGGGAAGGCGAAGACGACCTGCGCGGGACCGGGCGCGGTGACCGAACTGAAGTCGACGCCCAGCAGGTTGAGCCCCGGGTACCGCTTGAGCATCGAGTACGTGAAGACGACGTCGTCGGCGGAGAACGGGGTGCCGTCGGTCCACTTCACACCGGTCTGGAGCTCCATCGTCAGCGTCTTGTTGCCGTCCGACCAGCGCCAGGACTTGGCGAGCCACGGCAGGTCGCGCCCGATGTCGACGGTGTTGATCTGCACCAGCGGCTCGTAGATGAAGCCGCCCTGGCCCTGCGGGGTGTAGGTCAGGCTCTGCGCGGTGTTGGCCAGGAACGGGTTGAAGACCTGCGTGAGGTTGTCGGACTGGCCTGCCACGGTGAGCATGCCCTTGGCGGAGCCCGAGCCTCCCGCGGTTCCCGAACAGGCCGACAGGGCAAGGGTTCCCGCGCCCGCGAGGGCGCCTGCGAGAAGACCGCGTCTCGTCATTCCTGACGCGATCGACGACTGCGTTGTGGTCACTGTGCGTCTGCTCCTTCGGAGGTAGGGACAGCGGAATCGGGTGTGGGGAGAGCGGGTTCGTCGACAGTGGGGTCGGTGACCGCGGGAGCGGTGATCGTGGGGTCGGCGCCGGCGGGCCGCGCTGCGGCGAAGGCGGTGACGGCTGCCGCGTTCTCGGCGCGCCGCCCGCGCGCCTGCTCGTCGTCCGCGTACAGCCAGCAGCGGGCGGTGTGGCCGTCGGTCAGGTCGAAGGACGGCGGGATGTCGGTGGCGCAGCGCTCCATCGCGTACGGACAGCGCGGGTGGAAACGGCAGCCGCCCGGCGGGGAGATGAGGCTGGGCGGCTGCCCGATGTCCTTGACCCGCGCGGCGCCGCCCCGCGAGGGATCGGGCGCCGAGGCGATCAGGAGCTGGGTGTACGGATGCGCCGCCTGCTGGGTGACCGCCTCTGAGGGGCCGGTCTCGATGACCTCGCCCGCGTACATCACGGCGGTGTCGGCCGCGAAGTACCGCGCGGAGGCGATGTCGTGGGTGACGTACAGCATCGCGACGTCGCGCTCCTCGGTGAGGCGCCGCAGCAGGTTGAGGATGCCGAGGCGGATGGAGACGTCGAGGCTGGAGACCGGTTCGTCGGCGAGGAACACCTCGGGGTCGGCCGCCAGGGCGCGGGCGATGGAGAGCCGCTGGAGCTGGCCGCCGGACAGTTCGTGCGGGTACTTCTCGGTGAACTGCCGTGGCGGCACGAGGTTGATCTGCTGGAGCAGGTCGTCGATGACGGCGGTCTGCTCCTTGCCGCGCTTGCCGGGGTGGTGGATGGCCACCGCGCGCTTGAGGGTGCCCGCGATGGTGGCGACCGGGTTGAAGGACGCGAAGGGGTCCTGGAGGATCAACTGCACCTGGCGGACGTGGTCGCGAAAGGCCCGGCCGCGCGGCGACTTCACGGGGACGCCGTGCAGCCGCACCTCCCCGCTGGTGACCGGATAGAGCTGGGCGAGCAGCCGGGCGAGCGTCGACTTGCCGGAGCCCGACTCGCCGACCAGCGCGGTGATCCGGCCCGCGTACAGGCTCAGGCTGACGTTCTCCACGGCGTGCACGACCTGCGGTGCCGCGCCGCGGCGCAGCCGTCCGCCGCGTACCGGGAAGTGCTTGGTCACGTTGACCGCTTCGAGCACCGGCCGGGCGCCGTCAACGGCACGGCTGTCGCGGGCGGCGGCCCCGCCGTTCTTCTTCGTCACGTCGCCGCTCATCGCATCTCACCTGTCACGAGTCGGTCCTGGTTCCGGGCGCCGTCCGCGTGCAGCAGACAGGCGGCGTGCGAGGTGGCGCCGTCCGGCCCGGTGATCCGCAGGAGCGGCGGTACGTGGCTCCCGCAGGCGTCGAAGGCGAGCGGGCAGCGCGGCTGGAAGGCGCAGCCGCTGGGCAGCCTGCGCAGGTCGGGCGGCGAGCCGACGATGCCGGTCAGCTCCCGCTTGGGGCCGCCGAGGGTCGGGAAGGACGCCAGCAGGCCCCGGCTGTACGGGTGTTGGGGGCGGCGGTAGAAGTCGTCGGCCGCCGCCGTCTCGACGATCCTGCCGCCGTACATCACGGCGATCGTGTCGGAGAGTTCGATCAGCAGCGACAGGTCGTGGGTGATGAAGACGACCGAGAAGCCGAGCCGGTCCTTCAGCTCCATGATCTTCTCGATGATCTGCCGCTGGATGACGACGTCGAGGGCGGTGGTCGGCTCGTCCATCACGATGATCTCGGGGTCGAGCGCGAGGCCGATCGCGATCATCGCGCGCTGCCGCATGCCGCCGGACAGCTCGTGCGGGTAGGAGCCCGACCGGTCGGCGGGGATGCCGACGATGCCGAGGAGTTCGACCACCCGGGCGGCCCGTTCCTGCCGGGTCATCCGCGGCCGGTGCGCGACGATGACGTCCTCGATCTGCTCGCCGATCCGCATGATCGGGTTGAGCGCGTGCATGGCCGACTGGAAGACGATCGACAGCTCCTCCCAGCGAAAGCCCCGCAGTTCGGCGTCGCCCATCGCGAGCACGTCCACGGTGTCGCCGTCGGGCTTGGTGTAGACGATCTGCCCCTGGGTGATCTCGGCGGGCGGCTTGTGCAGCCGGGTGATGGCGTACGCGAGGGTGGACTTGCCCGAGCCCGACTCGCCCGCGATGCCGAGGACTTCGCCGCGCCGCAGGGTGAACGACACGTCGCTGACCGCCGGGGTGCGCTCACCGCCGTCGCCGACGTACTCCACCCGCAGGTCGCGGACGTCGAGGACGACGTCGGTGCTGTCCGGGGTGAAGGGCGTGACCTCGGTACGGCGTTCGGCCGGGGCGTGGTTCCTGATCCGGCGGGCGCGCTTGGCGGCGACCTGGCCGCGCTGGGCCTTCTTGGTGCCGATCCCGGCCTGGCGCAGCCGGGGGTTGATGAACTCGTCGATGCCGAAGTTGACCAGCGACAGGGCCGTGCCGAGCAGGGCGATGGCCAGGCCCGCGGGAACGAACCACCACCAGGCGCCGGTCAGCAGCGCGCTGCCGGTCTGGGCCCAGTACAGGATCGTGCCCCACGACCACTGGGTGACGTCGGCGAGGCCGAGGAAGGCCAGGGTCGCCTGGGTGAGGATCGCGAAGTTGACGGTGCCGAGGAAGGACGCGGCGATCACCGCGAGCTGGTTCGGCAGGATGTCCTTGAGGATGATCCGCCAGGTCTTGTCGCCGGTGGCGCGGGCGGCCTCCACGAAGTCGCGTTTGCGCAGCGACAGCGTCTGCGCCCGCAGCACCCGCGCTCCCCAGGCCCAGCCGGTGAGCGTGATGACCAGGATGATGCCGAGCGAGCCGCTGTGCGGCAGATACGCGGCCAGGATGATCGTCAGCGGCACGCTGGGCAGCACCAGGAACACGTTGGCCAGCAGCGACAGCACCTCGTCGCCGAGGCCGCCGACGTATCCGGCGGTGACGCCGACGACCACCGACAAGAAGGTGGCGAGGACCGCTGCGCCCAGGCCGACGAGCATCGAGGCGCGGGCGCCGTAGAGCATCTGCGACAGGACGTCCTGGCCGTTCTGGGTGGTGCCGAGCCAGTGCGCGGTATTCGGTCCGACGAGGGTGTCGTCGCTGACCGTCGAGGGGTCGTACGGCGAGATCCACGGCGCGACGACGGCCAGGACGACGAAGATCAGCACGACCGCGAGACCGATGAGGGTCAGCGGTGAGCGCAGCAGGCGCGACCGGAGGCGGGCGGGCCCGCCGGCGGGCTCGGCGGCGGTGTCGTCGGTGGCGGCGGGGTCGGCGGGGTCCGCCTCGGCGAGGGCGGCGGCTTGCACGGCCATGGATCAGCTCTCCCTTGTCCTCGGGTCGAGGAACACGTACGCGATGTCGGCGATCAGGTTGGCGATCAGCACCAGCACGGTGATGAGCAGGAAGATCGCGGACATCAGGGGGTAGTCGGCCGCCTGTGCGGCCTTGAACAGCACCGACCCGATGCCGGGGTAGTTGAAGACGACCTCGGTGACGATGGAGCCGCCGATCACGAAGCCGAGCGACATGGCGAAGCCGGAGAAGGACGGCAGCATCGCGTTGCGGGCGGCGTAGGTGTACATCACCCGGCGCCTGGGGAGCCCCTTGGCCTCGGCGAGCCGTACGTAGTCCTCGCTGAGCGTGGTGACCATCATGTTGCGCATGCTGATCAGCCAGCCGCCCACGGAGGCGACGGTGATGGTGACGGCGGGCAGGACGGCGTAGTTGACCGCGCTGCCGATGAATCCGGCGTTCAGGCCGATGGTCTGGTCGAGCCCGTAACCGCCGGACAGCGGGAACCACTTGAGGGTGATCGCGAAGACGTACACGATCATGATCGCGAACCAGAAGTACGGGATCGACGACAGGAAGGTGGTGATCGGTATCAGCGAGTCGAGCCAGGTGCCGCGCTTCCAGCCGACGAGCATGCCGAGCGTGGTGCCGATGACGAAGCCGAGCACCGTGCAGATGGTGACCAGGATCAGCGTCCAGTACATGCTCTGCCCGAGCACGGTGCTCACCTGCGAGGGGTAGTAGGCGTACGAGGTGCCGAAGTCGCCGGTGAAGATGCTGTGCCAGTAACTGACGTACTGCTCCCACAGGTTCTTGTCGGACTCGCCGAACAGCACCCGCAGCGCCTGGACCGCGGAGGGGCTGAGCTTCCCGTGGAACTGCTGGATCAGGTTGTCCGCGGGATTTCCCGGCATGACGCGCGGGATGACGAAGTTGAGGCTGATGGCCGCCCACGCCGTGAGCAGGTAGAAACAGATCTTCCGGAAAAGGATGCGCATGGGTCAGTTCCCTCGGGCTTCGAGGCGGCACGCCCAGCGGGCCGCGCGCCGGACGAGAAGGCGCACGGCGGGTTCTCCCCAGCTCCGCATGTCGTGGCCCAACTGGAGGTAGCAGACACGTCCGTCCCCGAATTCGCGGACGTGCAGCAGGGGTTCGGTGCCGCCGGGGGTCGTACGGCGGGCGAGGGTCAGCACGCCGGGCGCGGTCTCGACGTGGTAGTGCTCGTGCGTCAGCTCGAACGGCGGTATTCCGGCGGTCAGTTCGTGTGCGCCGTCGAGGGCGACGGTGAACCGGCTCTCGTGGGGCGGTGGCCCGTGCGAGACGTACCGGCTGCCGACCAGGTCGAACAGGTCCGCGTCCACGGTGGTGGAGTGCAGGGCGATCAGTCCGGCGCCGCCGCGCACCGCGCGGGCCAGGCTCGCGCGCTGTGCGTCGGTGAAGCGGCCCAACGCGGTGTAGAGCACGATGAGTTCGGCGTCGACCGGGCCGTCGAAGCGGCCGGTGCCGACGGCGGTACGGGAGACGAATCCCTCGTCGGTCAGCAGGGTCCGCACTTCGCGGGCGGCGGTGAAGAGGTCTTCGTACACGTCGTCGCCGCTGAAGACAGCGAGGGCGGTGGGGCTGGCGGTTCTCGGCATCGTCGGGCCGCTCGTTTCAGTAGGTGGAGCGCAGTTCGCCGGTAGGGCTCCAGAAGCCCTGCGCACGCCCGCTGAGCAGGGCGTTGTCCATGCGGTCGAGCGGCAGCGGCACGCGCCGCCGGGACCGGCTGCTCTCGTAGGTCGCGAAGACCAGTTCGGCGCCGCGCAGGCCGTACTCGGCGTCGAGGGCGGGCTTGCCGCCGGTGCGCAGGCTGTCGACCGCGTCCCGCACCGCCTCGGCCGTGGCCGCCACGATCGCCGGGTCGACGCCCCGGTCCCAGGTGCGGGAGTCGGTGTCGAAGGGTGAGTCGTGGACCAGGTCGTCCTTGCCGAAGCGCTGGATCAGGCAGCGCGCGCCGCGGATGTCGGCGCGCCCGCGGGCGCCCTGGATGATCAGCCCCAGGTTGTTCTGGAGGTTGAGGACCGGGGTGTGCGGTTCGCGCCCGGTGGAGACCACCGCGCGGACGCCGTCGGCCCAGCCGATCTGGGTGACCGACGCGGTCTCGACGAAGGCGCCGTAGACGTAGCGGTCGAGCGTCACGTCGAGTTGGCCGAAGACCCACTCCGGTGCGGTGTCGCCGCGGTGGAAGAGGATCAGATCGAGGATGTGGGTGCCCCAGTCGAAGAGGTTCGGGCAGTACCCCTCGATCGTCACGACCTCGCCGATCTCGCCCCCGGCGACGGCTTCGCGGGCGAAGCGCTGCACGGCCTCGAAGCGGCGCTGGAGGTTGAAGGTCAGTTGCACCCCGGCCTCGGCGGCGACCCGGCTCATCTCCAGGGCCTCGCCGTACGACAGCGCGACCGGCTTCTCGCAGTGCACCGCGCGGACCCCGGCCGCCGCCGCGGCCCGGACGATCTCCGGGTGCAGGGCGGGCGGTGTGCAGACGCTGACGACGTCGGGCCGTTCCAGGACGAGCAGTTCGCGGTAGTCGCGGTACGTCCGCGGTACGCCCAGCTCCCCCGCCAGGTCGTCCGCGGTCCGCTCGTCGACGTCGGCGAGGGCGACGAGTTCGACGCCCGGCACCGCCCGCAAGCCGAGGCCGTGTACCCGGCCCTGCGAACCCGCGCCGATGACTGCCGCGGTGACGGATGCCATCCGCTCTCCTCCCCTGAGTCCCGCCTGAAGTGAGTCCCACCAGGACCGCTTCCGGGGCTCCCGAAGCTCTCGAGGGCCCGGAATGCGGTCATTGGTATGTGCCAAAGCCATACCACTTGCCGCCATCGTAATACGAAAGCCGATCCTGTCTAGAGGGTGAAGCAGACCAGAATGCCGGGGAAACTGGGCACACTTCGCACTTTTCAGCCACAGACAGGCATAATTCGGCCGTCGACTCGGCTGGATACCTACGACACCACTACTGACCACATAGGACCACTTCGCTACGCTGGTGCCCGGACGTCACACCACTCAGGCCAGGAGATCCGTATGAAGATCAGCCAGCTCGTCGGCCCGCGCACCTCGGAGGTCGTCGCGGCCGACGACCCGGTCCCCGGCGCCGACCAGGTGCTGGTCGAGGTGCTGGCCAGCGGGGTCTGCACCTCCGACATCGGGCCGTGGCTCTCGCACGACCCGGCCGCCCCGCCGGTCAGGCTGGGCCACGAGATCGTGGGGCGGGTGGTCGGCACCGGCCGGGACGCGGGCCGTTGGGCGCCGGGCGATCTGGTGACCGGGCTCGGCGGCGAGGGATTCGCGACGCTCGCCGTCATGGACGCGCACGCCGTCCTGCCGGTACCGGCCGGGATCGAGCCCGCGCACGCGATCGGCGAACCGGTCGCCGACCTGGAGGAGGCGCTGTCCCGTACGGGCGTGCGCGCGGGCGACCGGGTCGCCGTCGTCGGCCTCGGCTTCATGGGCCTCGGCCTGGTCCAGCTCGCCAAGCGGCACGCGCCGGGGCTGCTGGTGGGCGTCGACCCCGATCCGGCCCGCCGCGAGCGCGCCCTGCGGCTCGGCGCCGACCTCGCCTTCGCCCCCGACGACCTCCCGGAGGAGTACCGGAAGGACACCGGACGGGCGACGGACGCGCGGCTCGCCGTCGTCCTGGAGGCGACCGGCACGACGAGCGGGCTCAGCACGGCCGGCAGCCTGGTGCGGCCCTTCGGCACCCTGTGCGTCGTCGGCTACCACCACACCGGCGACGCGATGATGGACATGGACCTCTGGTACAAGGCCGTCACCGTCGTCAACGGCTTCTGCCCGGACCGCACCCGGCTGATGGGCGCCATGCGCGACGCGCTCGCGCTGATCGGCGAACGCCGCTTCAGCTACGCGCCGTTGGTCACCCACCGCTTCGGCCTCGAAGGCGTGGACGACGCCTTCCGCACCATGACGGCGGCCGGCCCCGACTACGTCAAGGGAGTGCTGGTGCTCTGACCGCGCACACGGCCCAGGTCGGAACACCGGTCGGACCACCGGTTGGAACACCGGTCGGAACACCGGTCCGACCTCGGCCGTACGGCTGCCCGCGGCTCAGCCGTGCGAGCGCGCGAAGGACGTACGCAGCCGGTACCGGTCGCCCGCGTACTGGATCGTGGACTCGAACAGCGGCTCCTCCTCGGGGCCGACCGCGATCTGGTGCATGACCAGAAGCGGATCGCCCGAGGCCATGTCGAGCTGTCCCGCGGCGCGGTCGTCGGCCTTGGTCGCCTCGATCGTGCTGTCCGCGCGGACCGGCTCGACCCCGGCGGCGGAAAGCGTCGCGTACAGCGAGCGGTCCGCGAAATCGACGTCCTCGATGCCGGGCACCAGCGCGAGCGGAATTCGCGTCAGGTCCAGCGCTATCGGAACACCGTCGAGCAGCCGTACCCGCTCCAGCCGGAACAGCGGAGTGCCGGGCGCGATACCGAGCCGCTCCGCCTCGTCGATGCTGGCCGGGCTCGCCTGTGCCATTAATACCTTGGAGTGCGGCTTCAACCCCATTCGTGCCGCGGTCTCGCTGAAGGATTCCAGGCTGTTCGGCCATTCCTTCTTCGGCGCCGACTGCGTCACGTACCAGCCACGGCCGTGGGACGCGCTGAGCACGCCCTCCTCCACCAGGTGCCCCAGGGCTTTCCTCAGCGTGACCCGGCTGATGCCCAGTTGACGGCAGAGCTCCCGCTCGGGCGCCAGCCGCATTCCCGGCCTCAGCTCGCCCCGGTCGATTTCGCTGCGGATCAAATTCACTGCCTGGATCCACAGGGGTTCTGGATAGCCCGGCAGGATAACGCCCGCGACCTCGCGAGAGTCGTTCATACGTGAGGCCCCCATAATGACGCGCTCGCGGCCTCCGGCCGCCGACGCCGTAACTGATGAACAGCGACGCTCAGGATAGCTTTCCGCCACGTGGTCTGACCAGTTCCGCGGCTCCCGGCGGCGGGACGGCCGGAACCGGCCGGTGCGAGCGGGTCCGCTCCCGCGCCCCGAATGCTTGAATGCCGGAGTGAATACGACATCGGGCGGCATCGATGTGCTGCGGGTCTTCTGCGGCCCCGACCGGCGGTACGGCAACGCCCTCGGCGTGGTCCGCGACGGCTCGCGCTACCCGGACCGCGCGGCACGGCAGGCCCTGGCCGGTGAACTCGGCTTCAGCGAAACGGTGTTCGTGGACGACCCGGAGCGCGGCGCGGTGGACATCTACACGCCGGGGCTGCGACTGCCCTTCGCCGGGCACCCGTTGGTCGGGGTCGCCTGGCTGCTCGACGTGGAGGTGCTTGAACCCGAGGTCGGGGAGGTCTTCACCCGCGACGACGGGGAGTTCACCTGGATCACCGTCCGCGCGGAGTGGGCGGCGCCGCGCACCCTGCGCGAGTACGCGCTGCCCGCCGAGGTCGACGCGCTGGACGTGCCGGAGCCGGGCGAGTGGGTGTACGCCTGGGCGTGGCAGGACGAGGCCGCCGGCCGGATCAGGGCGCGGGCCTTCCCCGGCCGCGGCGACGGCATCGACGAGGACGAGGCGACGGGCGCCGCCGCGCTGCTGCTCACCCGGCAGCTCGGCCGCGCGCTGCACATCACGCAGGGCCAGGGCTCGCAGATCCTCACCGCGCCCGGCCCGGACGGCACCGTCGAGATCGGCGGCCGGGTGTATCTGGAGACGGTCCTGGCCGCGCCGCGGGCCCACTGAGACCGGCGCGGGCCGGTGCGAACTGCGGTGCGGAGGCCGTGCGCCGGCGTCACAAGTCGCGCGTTCCCCGTACACCGCCTTGACTGGTGGCGTTCGTGGCGTTCGTCGCAGCAGCGTTCGCCATGTCCGCCCGTGTCGTTCGCCGTGTCCGCCGTGGAGGTCGCGTATGGCCGCCGCACCCTCCGGGCCCCGGGGCCGTGAGAAGGGCCTGGTCGGCCGTACGGTCGCCGGGGCGGCCGGGCGCGCGACGCGGTGGAAGGCGCGCGGCCTGCGGCTGCGCCACGCGGCGGAACGCCGCTTCCCGGTGATCACCGAGCTGACCGCCCGCCTGCTGTCGGTGAATCTGCTGGACGCGGGCACCCGGCTGGCCGCCCAGCTCTTCCTGACCGCCGTCCCGCTGCTGTTCGTCGTCGCGGCCTTCGCCCCGCAGGCCGTACGGGACCAGCTCATGCGCACCGCGCGTAACGTCTTCGGGCTCACCGGGGCATCGGACGAGCAGCTCAGACAGGTCTACAGCGCGAACGGCGGGGATCTGCGGCAGACCATCGGGGTGATCGGCGTCCTGATGGCGCTGCTGTCCGCCACCGCGTGCAGCCGGGCGATGGCGCGGGTGTGCGAGCGGGCGTGGGGGCTGCCGCGCGCCTCGGTGCGGGTGGCGGTGTGGCGCTGGGTGGTGTGGATCGCCGCGTGGATGGTGGCGCTGGTCCTCCAGGGGCCGCTGCGCGACGGCTTCGGCGTCGGGCTGAGGCTCGGGCTGCCGCTGACCTTCCTCGCGGACGTGCTGGTGTGGTGGTGGACCCAGCGACTGCTGCTGAGCAAGCGCGTCGCGTGGCTGCCGCTGCTGCCCGGCGCGATCCTCACCGCGCTGGCGATGACGGCCCTGTCGGTGACCGCCCGCCTCTACATGCCGACCGCCCTCAACCGCAGCCTGGCCAATTACGGCTCCCTGGGGTCGGTCTTCACGATGCTGTCCTGGCTGATCGCGATCTGCGCGGTGCTGACCTTCACCATCACCGCGGGCGCCGTGCTGGCCTGCGAGCCGCCGCTGGCCTCGCTGCTCGGACCCGTCGGCGGTGAGGACCAGCCATCGCGCCGGAATGCCGGTAAGGACCGCGTCGTCTAGCGTGGTCAGGGCGGGGGACGCCTCGCGGCGGGCGCACCGCGGCGGGGGGAACGGCGAAAGGTGCCCTCATGCGTCGCTACCCGCCGATCGCGGACCACGGCCTCATCGGAGACCTCCAGACCAGCGCGCTGGTGTCGTCGCGGGGCGTCGTCGACTGGTTCTGCGCGCCGCGCTTCGACGCGCCGAGCGTCTTCGCCTCGCTCCTCGACCACGACCGCGGCGGCTACTTCTCGGTCACGGCCGCGGGCCCGGAGGCGAGGGTCAGGCAGCTCTACCTGCCGGACACCGCGGTGCTCGTCACCCGCTTCATGACCCCCGACGGCGTCGGCGAGGTCATCGACTTCATGCCGGTGGACCGGCCGGAGACCGCGACCGACCGGCACCGGCTGCTCCGCGTCATGCGGGTGGTGCGCGGCACGGTCCGCTTCGCCCTGGAGTGCAGGCCGCGCTTCGACTACGGCCGCCGCGACCACCGGCTGCACATGACGGACGACGGCACGGCCCGCTTCGGCGCGCCCGAGGCGTGGGCGTACCTCCAGCCGGTCGGCCCGCTGGACCTCGAACGCGACGAGGAGGACGTACGGGCCACGGTCACGCTGAAGCAGGGCGAGATGGCCGCCGCGGTGCTGACGGTGTGCGCGGCGCACGGCGAACCGCCCGAGCCGGTGACGGTGGAGGGCCTGCGGGCGGAATTCGACGGGGTGCGGGAGTTCTGGCACGGCTGGATCCGGCAGTGCCGCTACCGGGGCCGCTGGCAGCAGGCCGTGAACCGCTCGGCGATCACCTTGAAGCTGCTCACGTACGCGCCGACCGGCGCGCCGGTCGCCGCTGCCACGATGGGCCTGCCGGAGCAGGTCGGCGGCGAGCGCAACTGGGACTACCGCTATACGTGGGTCAGGGACGCGTCGCTGTCGGTGACCGCGCTGGTCGACCTGGGTTTCACCGCGGAGGCGGACGCCTTCCGCCGCTGGCTCGGCGGGCGGCTGCGCGCGGGCGGCACGGTGACCGGCGAGCCGTTGCAGATCATGTACCGGGTGGACGGCGACCCGCACCTGGCCGAGGAGACGCTGGACCACTTCGAGGGCTACCGCGGTTCCGCGCCGGTCCGGCTGGGCAACGGGGCCGCCGACCAGCTCCAGCTCGACATCTACGGCGAGGCCGTGCACGCCCTGTCCCGGTCGCAGGACATCGCCCAGCTCGCCGGGTGGGAGGGCTGGCGGACCTTCTCCGGCCTGCTGGACTGGCTGGCCGCGCACTGGGACCGCGCGGACGAGGGCATCTGGGAGACCCGCGGCGGGCGGCAGGACTTCACGTACAGCCGTCTGATGTGCTGGTCGGCCTTCGACCGCGGCATCCGGCTGGCCGCGGAACTCGCCAGGCCGGCCGATCTGGAGACCTGGACCGCGGCGCGCGACGCGATCATGGAACAGGTCATGGACCGCGGCTGGAGCGAGAAGCGGCACGCCTTCGTGCAGCACTACGGCAGCGAGGTGCTGGACGCGTCGCTGCTGCTCATGCCGGAGGTCGGCTTCGTCGCGCCGAAGGAGCCGCGCTGGCTGTCGACGCTGGACGCGATGGACGAGGAGCTGGTCTCCGACAGCCTCGTCTACCGCTACGACCCGGGCGCCTCCCCGGACGGGCTGCGCGGCGGCGAGGGCACCTTCTCGCTGTGCAGCTTCCTGTACGTCGGCGCGCTCGCCCGCGCCGGGCGCCTGGGCCCGGCCCGCTACGCCTTCGACAAGATGCTCACCTACGCCAACCACGTCGGCCTGTTCGCCGAGGAGATCGGCCCGACGGGTGAGCAACTGGGCAACTTCCCGCAGGCGTTCACGCATCTGTCGCTGATCACGGCGGCGACGGCGCTGGACGAGGAGCTGGACAGGTCCGAGTCCTGAACCCGGGGCCAACTCCTTGATCACATAAGGGGACAAGGGGACGGGGGTGGGTCGCCGGGCGGGATCGCGATACGGCAGCATGTGGCCCATGAGCGACTTCCTGGTGATCGGTGAGTGCGTAGCGGACATCGTCCGGACCCCCGGACAGCCCGATGTGCCGCATCCCGGCGGCAGTCCCGCCAACGTGGCGTACGGGCTGGCCCGCCTCGGCCACGCCACCGCGCTCCTCACGCAGCTCGGCGACGACCCCTCGGGCAAGCTCATCACCGACCACCTGCGGTCGGCGGGCGTACACCTGCTCGCGGACGGCCGGCCCGACGTCCGCACGCCGACCGCGGTGGTCACGCTCGACGAACAGGGCGCCGCCCGCTACGACTTCGACATCGCGTGGACGCTCGGGCCCGTCGAGCCGCCCGCCGCGCTCCGGCACGTCCACATCGGGTCGATCGCCGCCGTGGCCGAGCCGGGCGCGGCCACCACCGTGGACCTCGCCGCGCGGCTGCGCGCGGACGCCACGGTCAGCTACGACCCCAACATCCGGCCGGAGTTGATGGGCACGCACGAGCGGGGCGTCGCCGGCGTCGAGCGGTGCGTGGCGCTGAGCGACCTCGTCAAGGCGAGCGACGAGGATCTGGAGTGGCTGTATCCGGGCGAACCGGTCGCCGCGGTCGCCGCGCGCTGGCTGGCGGCCGGGCCCGCCGTCGTCTTCGTGACCATGGGCGGGGAGGGCGCCGCCGCCTTCACCCGTGACATCGAGGTGACGGGCGCAGCCGTGCGGACCGAGGTCGCCGACACCGTGGGCGCGGGTGACTCCTTCATGTCCGCGACGCTGGACGCCCTCACCGGTCTCGGCCTCACCGACGCCGCCGCCCGGCCCGCGCTCGGCGCCCTGGACAAGGCCGCCCTCGCCCATGTGCTGCGCCACGCGGGCACCGCCGCCGCGCTCACCGTCTCGCGGCCCGGCGCCAACCCGCCCACGACAGGGGAGTTGCGGGCGGCGCTCGCGTAAGGCCCCCTGGCCCTCTGGCATACGGCCCGCAGCCGCGGTCGCCCCGGATCGGGCGGTCCGGACGGTCCAGACAGTCCGGACCGCCCGGTCGGACGGCGTGCCCCCTATCACCGTGACACCGCGCTCTTCTAGCCTCCCCTTGAAGATCGATCAGCCCACCGAGGGGGGACTTGCGTGGACGCGTCCGCGTACCGCATGGTCGTGTGGACCGAGCAGGACTACGTCACGGCCGCCGCGACGGCCGACCGGCTGGTCGCGGAGTGGCTCACCGACGGCAAGGGTTATCCGGTCACGGCGCTGCACGACGGCCGCAATGAGATAGCCGAGCATGTGACGCTCGACCGCGACACCGATTCGGGGCAGCAGGGCGCGCACAGCCGCTGGCGACTGCGGGAGAGCCCGCCGACGTCGCGGGCGACCTGGCAGTCCACGCTCATCGTCCGTACCGACATGGCCGATCAGGGCCGCACCTGGGTGCAGCTCGATGTCGAACACCGGCCGGACTCGGCGGAGATACCGCAGATCCGCGCGTCCAAGCCGCGGCTGGCCGACGCGATACTCGACGCCCTGGACACGCACAGCGGCATCGCCGAGATCCGCGCCCGCGCGAGCTTCATCTACGCGGGTGACGTGAAGGAGGTGGTCGAGGAGCTGACCGACCGGGAGCGGCGGCTGCCCATCGTCGTGGCGAGCGTGCCGTACGGGACCGACGCCGACCAGTGGCTGGAGAGGGTCGTGGACCGCGCCTTCACCCAACTCGTGGGCCGCGCCGTGCTGTACGTGCTGACCCGCGAGGCGCAGGCCGCGTTCAACAAGGCGCTCGAACACCATCCGGTCTTCGGCGGCGGCATCCGTACGTACATGCCGCGCGTCGACCCGGCGTGGGCCGCCGACGGGCAGCGGCACCCGGTGATGTCCCGCGCCACGGTCGAGGCCGATCCGGTACGGGCCGCCACCGTGCTGACCGCGCTGCCGCGCAACCAGGCCGCCCGCATGCCGCTCCCCCAGCCGCTGGCCCGACTGCACGCCCAGCGCCCGCGGCCCCGGTCCACCGAGCACGGCGACGAGATCGCGCGCCTGCGCGCCGACCACGAGAGCCTGATCGCCCTCCTCGACGAGGCGGCGGAGGCCGAGGCCGCCCGCTACAAGCAGGTCCGCGAGCTCCAGCACGACCTCGCCGACGCCAACTGGCTCGCCGAGGAGTTCTACGCCGAGCGCCGCGCCGCCCAACAGCAGGTCCGCGCGCTCCAGTTACGGCTCCGGCAAGTCGGCGCCTACGAGGCCGCCTTCGCCCCCGTCGAGGAGGACGAGAGCGAGGCGCTGCCCGGCAGCTTCACCGAACTCCACGCCCGGCTGCACCAGTTCCCCACCCTGCTCTTCACCGGGGACGCCAAGGTGATGACCGGTCTCGACGACCGCTCCAAGCCCAACTGGGTCAACGTCTGCTGGGAAGCCCTCCAGGCTCTCGAGGACTTCGCCGCCGCCTCCGTGGCCGGCCGCGCCCGCGGCGACTTCCGCTCCTGGTGCCAGGATCTCCCCTCCGGCTGCCATCCCTTCCCGGCGGGCAAGGTCCTGATGAAGGAGTCCGACACCGTCTGGCGCAATCTCTCCTGGCGCAAGGAGCGCACCCTCCCCGTCCCCCGCGCCGTCGATCCCTCCGGCGCCGTCTACATGGAGGCCCATCTCCGGATCGGCGGCGGCAGCACCATCTCCCCGCGGCTGCACTTCTTCGACGACACCGCCAACACCGGTCTCCTCTACATCGGCCACATCGGCCCGCACCTCACCAACACCCGCACCTCATAGCGTCCGCAGGGCCTTCACCTTCGGTGAGGGTCAAGGCGGTGGCGGGGCCCGCCGACCGCCGCCGGTCCGAGGACCGTGACCGGGGTGATTCGCGATAGCTTTCGCACAAGGCGGACCGGTACGGCGGTACGGCCGCCGGTGGCGCGAGCGCGGGAGAGCAGAGGATGGCTGCGGCGGAACCGGGGCACGAAGCCGACGGCGGCACAGGCGGCGGGGGGACGACGACGCTCGCCGAGATCGCGCGGCAGGCGGGGGTGTCGGTCTCCACGGTCTCCAAGGTGCTGCACGACCGGTCGGACGTGGCGTCCAGGACCCGCGCCAAGGTCCAGCGGCTGCTGGAGCAGCACGGGTATCTCGCGCGGCACCGCCCCGCGGCGACGGCGCTGGCGGCGGGCGGCCTGATCGACTTCGTGATCAACGAACTGGCCAGCCCGTGGGCGGGCGAGCTGATCCGGGGCGCGGAGGAGGCGCTGCACGCCGAGGGGCTGGGCATGGTGGTGTCGGCGACGCACGGCCGCAGCCGGCTCACCCGGCAGTGGCTGGACTCGCTCGCCACCCGCCGTACGCGCGGCGCGATCCTGGTGCTGCCGGAGCTGACGCCCGCCCAGCACGAGGAGTTGCGCCGGCTCGGCCTGCCCTTCGCGCTGATCGCCCCGGCCGACGAGCCCGCGCCCGGTGTGCCGTGGGTGGGCGCCACGAACTGGCCGGGCGGGCTGGCCGCGACCCGCCATCTCCTCGGGCTCGGCCACCGCAGGATCGCCGTGATCAGCGGGCCGCCGGAGCGGCTGGCCTCACGCGCCCGCGTGGACGGCTACCGCTCGGCCCTCGACGAGGCCGGGCTGCCCTTCGACCCGGCGCTCGTCCGCTACGGCGACTTCACCCACGAGCCCGCCCACCGGCACGCCCTGGACCTGCTGGGGCTGCCCGACCCGCCGACCGCCGTCTTCGCGGGCAACGACCAGCAGGCGCTGAGCACCTACCGCGCCGCCGCCGCGCTCGGGCTGCGCGTCCCGGCCGACCTGAGCGTCGTCGGCTTCGACGACCTGCCCTTCGCCGACTGGGTCACCCCGCGGCTGACCACCGTACGGACGCCGCTCGCGGACATGGCCGCGCTCGCCGCCGGGATGGTGCTCCAGCTCCTCGGCGGGGAGCAGCCCGCGTCGACCAGGGTGGAGGTCGCGGGCGAGCTGGTCGTCCGCGAGAGCAGCGGACCGCCGCCCGTACGATGATCGGACCGCTGGGCCAAGCCGCTGGAACAGGGCGGCTCAGCCCTCCGCGAGGGCCGGGTCCAGCCAGAACAGCTCCCAGTGGTGGCCGTCCAGGTCGAAGAAGCTCCGGGTGTACATCGGGCTCTCGTGCTCGGTGCGCTTGGCCGCCGTGCCGCCCCCGGCCACGGCCGCCTCCGCGATCCGGTCGACCCGCTCCTTGCTGTCCAGGCCCACTGCCACGATGGCCTCGGTCGTGGTGGCGGTGTCCGCGATCTCCTTCTCGGTGAAGGTGCGGAAGAAGGGCTCGACCAGCAGCATCGCGTAGATGTCGTCGCTGATCACCATGCAGGTCGCGTTGTCGTCGGTGAACCGCGGGTCGAAGGTGAACCCGGCGGCGGTGAAGAAGGCCACGGAGCGGCCGAGGTCCTTCACGGGGAGATTGACGAAGATCTTCGTGGACATGGGTGCCTGCCTTACGTGCCGCTGGTCGGTGTCACGGGGACGTCGTGCGCTTCATCGGGGTAGACCGGTGCGGGGCGCGGAACTCATCGGTACCCGGAGGCCGTCTTCGCCTCACTCCCCGCGCAGCAGCGTGTCCACGGCCCGGCCGAAGACGAGCCGTCCGGTACGCGCCGTGACCGCGTTGAACGCTCCCGGCAGCCGCCACACCCGCAGCTCCTCGCGCCAGCGCACCCACGAGCCGGTATCCGCGCCCGCGCCCGTACCCGTACCGCTGTCGTCCGGCCGTACCTCGATCTCCGCCCAGCCCGTGACGATCCGGCCGGTCTTCTCCAGGCGGCAGAATCCGGGGCCGCCGTCGACCGGCGGCTCCCAGCGCACGATCCGCATCGGGTCGTCGAACCCGGCCCCGCCGAACCCGGTCCGCGCCACGAAGGCCGTGCCGACTCCGTCGGGCGGCGGCGTCAGCACGCTGATCCGGGTCAACGGCACGGTGGCGGTGTGCCGTTCCCAGTCGGTCATCCGCCGCCACGCCTCGGCGACGGGCAGCGGGGTGCGGCGTTCGACCACGAAAGGGGACATACGGCCAGGGTAGGGCGCGCCGCCGTCAGGACCAGCCGGTACGGGTCCGCAGCCAGTCGAGCGCGACGACGCCCTGGGCGTGCTGGAAGGGGCGCAGTGTCGGCAGGCCGGGCGGCGCGGGCCGCCGCGCGTTGCCGAGCAGGAATCCGGCGAAGGCGGCCACCACCGCCGTGACGCCGTCCGGGTCGGCGCCCGCGGCCACCGGGTGCCGGTCGAAGATCTCGGCGGGAGGCGGCCCGCCCTGCATCCCCACGCTGGGCAGCATCAGCAGCAGGTCGAACCAGGGCGCCGCCAGGCAGGCCCACGGCCAGTCCACGACCATGACGCGGCCGTCCGCGGTGAGCAGCAGATTGTCGGCCCGCAGGTCCGAGTGGGCCAGG
Organism: Streptomyces sp. CBMA29; assembly: GCF_014596445.1. GTDB lineage: Bacteria > Actinomycetota > Actinomycetes > Streptomycetales > Streptomycetaceae > Actinacidiphila. Next base: position 29,063 of record NZ_MECL01000133.1, read on the forward strand.
GTCTTTCCGGTCGCCGCCCGCGCCCATCCGGCCTCCAGCTCGGCAAGTTCGGCCAGATGGTGTACGGCCCAGGGGGCGAGGCCCGTCAGGTCGTCGGTGCCCGCAGCGTGCGCGGTGGCGAGGGCGCGCCAGCCGCGGAAGGTCTCCGCGTTCGCCTCCGCCACGGGCGGGACGTCCACGGGGGACGGTGTGAGCAGCGTCGCGAGGTCGCCGACGGCGGTCAGGACGCGCTCCAACTCGGCCGCGTCCCACGGCTGTGCGGGCGTGCGGCCCTCGATGTCCTCGAAGAGCAGCACCACCCAGTCGTCCCGCTCGAAGGAGGCCAGCAGGCGCGGGGCCGGGACTTCACACGGAAGCGCCGCGGCCACCTTGGCCTCCGAGCGGTGGATTCCCGGGCTCTCCGGATTCGCCGCCGATGTCACGGCCTTGACGAACGCCCTCGTCCCGTCCGTCAGCCGCAGCCGGGCCGCCACGCCCGGCGAGAAGCCGCCGGCCTGCGTCCGCGCCGTCGCGACGCGGGCCCCGAGGCGCGCCTCGGCCTCGCCCCGCACCTCCGCGGGCAGCTCCCCCCACTCCGCCCGCACACCCCGTGCCCCCACGGCCCCGCTGTCGCTCGTCATCGCCCCATCCTCCCGACCCCCCGGGGCCCGGGGCCACCGCATTTCGGGAGGCGCGGGTCCTGTGGGGGCGCTCACGCGCGACGGAGGCGGGGGGCGTGTCAGGGGGTGGGGGGCGTGTCAGGGGGTGGGGAGATAGCCGGTGGTGTGGCCGTGGGTGAGGTAGCGGGTGAGGACCGTGTCGGTCAGGGGCGGGAGGCGGACGCCCGCGGCGGCGGCTTCCGCAGCGGTGCGCCGGGAGTCGAAGCGGCGGTGGTGGGAGGGGGCGGAATCGGCGGGCGGGGTGTCGTCGCCGAGCAGGAGCTGGGCGGCGTTGTCGGGCTGCGCCGCCACGCGGGAGCGCCACCGCGCCACCGGGACGGTCGGCAGGTCGTGGCCCAGGCGGGCGGCGGCCTCGAAGACGGTCCGCAGGTCGGGGGCGTCCGGATTGGTGAGGTGGTACACGGGCATGGCGGTACTGGTCCCGGCTGCGCGGGCCAGTGCCACGACGGCCGCGCTGACGTAGTCGACGGGTATCCAGTCGGTCGAGCCGTGCGGCAGGTCCGGCACCGCGCCGGCCTGGAGGCAGCCCTTGATGAGCTGCCAGAGCAGGTCGCGGTCCTGGCAGGCGCCGGTGGTGGTGTCGCCGCTGATCCGGCCGGGGCGGTAGACGGTGACCGGCAGGCCGCGGGCGCGCGCCAGATCGACGATCCCCTCGGCCACCCATTTGCTCTGCGCGTAGCCGCCGGGCAGGCCGGCCGCCGGGCCGGTCGGCGTCGACTCCGTGACGGGCGCTGCGTCGGGATCGGCCGACGGGGCGTAGACGCTCGTGGTCGAGATGTAGTGCATGCCCGGAGAGCCGGAGTCGGCGAGCAGCCGCAGCAGCTCCTCGGTGCCGGCCACGTTGGGGGCGCGCAGATCGCCGTACGGGGCGGCGAAGTTGACCCGGGCGCCGTTGTGCAGCACCGGGCCGAGGCGGCGGGCCAGGGCGGCGCGGTCGTCGGACGACAGGCCGAGACCGGGGGCGGCCAGGTCGCCGGGGACGGGACGGACCAGGTGCGCGTAGGCGGGGCGCCAGAGCCCGTAGCGCTCCAGGTTGGCCCGCAGCCGCCGCGCCGCGTGGTCCGGGCCGTCCGCGCGCATCAGGCAGTCGACGGGGCCGTCCGTGGCCTCGATGAGGTCGCGCAGCAGGAACGCGCCGAGGAACCCGGAAGCGCCGGTCAGCAGGGGGCGGGCGGCGGCGCGGGAGCGGGCGGGAGCGGGCACCGGCGCGTTCCGGCGCGCACCGCCGGTGATGTCGGGGGCGAGCCGGACCTCCGCGACGAGGTCGGGCTCGACCGGGCCCTCGACCGGCCTGGTCGGCAGGGCGCCCGGCGCCGCCGGACCCCCGTCCGCCGCCCCGTCCAGCGACCGGATGACGCCCTCGACCGTCGGCGCCGCGAACAGCGCCCTGAGGGAGGGCCGTCGGCCGCACCGCTCCTCGATCCTGCGGGCCAGGGTCACCGCGAGCAGCGAGTGGCCGCCGAGGGCGAAGAAGTCGTCGGTGACCCCGACCTCGGGCACGCCGAGCGTCTGCGCGAACGCCGCGCACAGCTCGCGTTCGCGGTCGGTGCCCGGGGGCCGGGACGCGGCGGGCGCGGCGTGACCGGGTGCGGGCAGGGCACGACGGTCGGTCTTCCCGTTGGGGGTGACCGGCAGCGCGTCGAGCCGGACACACGCGGCCGGAATCATGTGACCGGGCAGCGTGTCGGCGAGCCGGGCGCGGATCGCCTCCTCGTCGGGGGCCGCCTCGCCGGGCGCGGCCACGGTGTAGGCGACCAGGCGCCGGTCGCCCGGCCGGTCCTCGCGGACGACGACGCAGGCCGCCGCGATGCCGGGCAGCGCCGTGATCGCGGCCTCGACCTCACCGGGTTCCACCCGGAATCCGCGGAGCTTGACCTGGTCGTCGACGCGCCCGACGTAGACGAGCGGGCCCTCGTCCGTACGGCGCACGAGGTCGCCGGTGCGGTACATACGGGCGCCTGCGCGGTCGAACGGGTCGGCCACGAAGCGGGACGCGGTGAGGGCGGCCCGGCCGAGGTAGCCGCGGGCCACTCCCGCGCCCGACACGTACAACTCGCCGATGACGCCGGACGGGACGGGGGCCAGCCGGTCGTCCAGCACGTGCACGCGGGTGCCGTCGACGGGGAGGCCGATGGGGACCGCGCGGTCGGGGGCGAGCGCGCCGTCCGCCTGCTGGAAGCCGCTCATGGTGGCGCAGACGGTCGTCTCAGTGGGGCCGTAGGCGTTGACGAGGTACCGCTCGCGTGCCCAGGTCCGTGCCAGGTCCGGCGGGCACGCCTCGCCCGCGAGCACCAAGGTGATCCCGGTGGGCAGCGAGCCGGGCTCCATCACCGCGAGCGCGGCCGGGGGCAGCGTGAGGTGGGTGATGCCGCGCGTGCGGACGGCGGCCGTGAGGGCGGGTCCCGGCAGCAGTGCCTCGCGTTCCCCGACCTCCAGGCAGGCGCCGGACAGCAGCCCCATGCACAGTTCCCAGAACGCGGCGTCGAAGCTGACCGACGCCATCTGGAGGACCCGGCTGCCGGGACCGGCCCGGAGCCGGTCGCGCTGCGTCCTGGCCATGGCGCCGACGCCCTGGTGGGTGACGACGACGCCCTTGGGCCGGCCGGTGGAGCCGGAGGTGTAGATGACGTACGCGGGATGCGACGGGAGCGCGCGCGGCGGGACGGCGGTGTCCCCGGGCGGCGGGAGAGCCGGACCGTCCGGCTCGGGGCTGTCGAGCACCAGGCGCGGTACGGCGGTCGCCGGGAGGCGGGCGCCGACGTCGGTCGTGGTGAGGAGCAGCCGCGGCCCGGCGTCGTCGAGCATGAAGGACAGCCGCTGGGCCGGGTAGTCGGGGTCGAGCGGCAGATACGCGGCACCGGCCTTGAGGACGCCGAGGAGGGCGACGACGAGGTCGTTGGTACGGGGCAGCGCGACGGCCACCCGGTCCTCGGGGCCGATGCCCCGCGCGACGAGACGGCGGGCCAGGGCGTCGGCGCGCGCGTCGAGTTCGGCGTAGCTGAGGGTGGTGGCCGCGTCGCGCACCGCCGGGGCGTCCGGGGCGCGGCGGACCTGCCGGGCGAAGAGTTCGGGGACCGTCGAGCGGGGCAGGTCGTCGGCCGGTCCTGTGCCCAGGACGGCGATCCGCGCGCGTTCGACGGGGCCGAGGACGTCGTAGGTCCGCAGCGGGCGGCCGGGGTCGGCGGTGACCTCGCCGAGCAGCACGACGAGGCGCTCGGCGAGCCCGTGGACCGTGGCCTCGGTGAACAGCTCCGTCGCGTAGTCCACGGTCGCGCGCATGCCGCCGGACGCGCCGGACGCGTCCTGAGCTTCCGCCGTACCCGTACCCGTACCCGCGGCGTCGGGCGTCTCGGTGAAGGTGAACGACAGGTCGAATTTGCTGACGCCCGGATCGACGGCCAGCCCTGAGACGGTGAGGCCGGGCAGTTCGAAGGGGGCGGCGGGGGCGTGGTTCTGGAGCACGAGCATGGTCTGGAAGAGCGGGTGGTGGTTCTGCGAGCGCGCGGGGTTGAGCAGTTCGACCAGCCGCTCGAAGGGGACGTCCTGACGGGCGTAGGCCGCGAGGTCGGCGTCCTTGACGCGGTCGAGGAGTTCGAGGAAGGTCGGGTCGCCCGTCAGGTCCGTGCGCAGCACGAGGGTGTTGACGAAGAAGCCCACGAGGTCGGTCGCGGCGTCGTCGGTGCGTCCGGCGACCGCGGTGCCCAGCGGGATGTCGTCACCGGCTCCGTGCCGGGACAACAGCAGGGACAGGGCGGCCTGGAGCACCATGAAGACCGTGCAGCCGCGACTGCGGGCGAGGGCGGTGACGCGCCCGGCCACGGCGCGGTCGAGGACGAAGTCGTGGCTGGCGCCGGTGTGCCGGGGGACGGCGGGACGCGGCAGGTCCCACGGCAGTTCGACCAGGTGCGGCAGGCCGTCCAACGCCTGCTTCCAGTAGCTCAGTTGGCGGGCCATGGCGCTGTCGGGGTCCTGCTCGTCACCGAGCAGCCGACGTTGCCAGAGTGTGAAGTCGGCGTAGTCGACGGGCGGTTCGGCCCATGCCGGGGCCCGCCCGCCGACGCGGGCGCGGTAGGCGGCGGCGAGGTCACGGGCGAGGGGCGCCAGGGAGGACCCGTCGGAGGCGATGTGGTGGATCACCAGGACCAGGACGTGGGCGTCCTCGGCCAGCCGCAGCAGTGTCGCCCGCAGCGGCAACCCCCGCTCGATGTCGATCGGTTCGGCCGCCGCGGACCTGACCCGGTCGTGCAGCTTGTCCTGCTCGACGGTCTCCGCGGCCAGGACGAGGCGGACGTCGTCGGGCGCCGTGATGAGCTGGCGCGGCCCGCCGTCGTACTCGGGGAAGACGGTGCGCAGGGCGGAGTGCCGGACGACGACATCCCGCAGGGCCCGGCGCAGCGCGCCGGTGTCGAGGGGCCCGTCCAGGCGTACGGCGAAGGGGATGTTGTACGTCGCCGAGGGCCCTTCGAGGCGGTGCAGGAACCACAGCCGGCGCTGGGCGTACGACAGCGGGAGGACGGCGGGGCGGGGCTGGGGGACGAGCGCGGTCCTCGCCGGACGCCGCGCGTCCTTCAGCGCGGTCGCGAGAGTGGCGGCGGTGGGGTGGTCGAACAGCGTGCGGATCTCGGTCTCGGTGGCCAGGGCCGTCCGGATGCGGCCCACCAGGCGGGTGGCGAGCAGCGAGTGGCCGCCGAGCGCGAAGAAGCTGTCGTCCGGGCCGACCCGGGGCACCCCGAGCACGTCGGCGAACAGGCCGGTCAGGATCTCCTCGTGCGCGTCGCGCGGCGCCCGGACCGGGGCAAGGTCCGGGGCGGCGGGCGAGGGGAGGGCCGCCCGGTCCAGCTTGCCGTTGACGGTCAGCGGGAAGTCGTCGAGGACCTGGATCGCGGTCGGCACCATGTAGGCGGGCAGGTGGCCGCCGACGTGCGCGGCGAGCAGGTCGGGGTCGGGGGTGCGCCCGTGCGCGGGGACGACGTACGCGACGAGTCCGCGACCGCCGGGCAGGTCGTCCCGCACCATGACGCAGGCGGACCGCACGGACGGGTCGGCGCGCAGCACCGCCTCGATCTCGCCGGGCTCGATGCGGTGGCCGCGCAGTTTGATCTGCTGGTCGGCGCGTGCGACGTACTGGAGGGCGCCGTCGGGCTGTTGGCGCACGAGGTCGCCGGTGCGGTACATGCGGTCCCCGGCGGCGGCGAACGGGTCGGCGACGAAGCGGGTGGCCGTCAGGGCGGGCCGCTCCAGGTAGCCGCGCGCCACGCCGGGGCCCGCGACGTACAGTTCGCCCTCGGCTCCCGGCGGGACCGGGCGCAGCGCCGCGTCCAGGACGTAGGCGCGGGCGCCGTCGACGGGCGAGCCGATCGGCGGCGCGCCCTCGGGGCCGTCCTCGGGGCGCACCCGGTGGAGCGTGGCGAAGGTGGTCGTCTCGGTGGGCCCGTAGGCGTTGAGGACGGCGGTGCCGGGGTGGGCGGCGGCCAGGCGCTGGAGGACGCCGGGGGCAGCGGCCTCGCCGCCCGAGGCGACCGTGCGGAGCAGGCCGAGCGCGTCCGGGTCGGCCTCGGCGACGAGGTTGAACAGGGCGGTGGTCAAGAACGCCGACGTCAGGCCGTGCCGGGCCACGAGGTCCCGGAGCACGGCGGGCTGGAGGGGGCCGGGCGGGGCCACGACGACCCGGCCGCCGCTGAGCAGCGGCGCCCACATCTCGAAGGTCGAGGCGTCGAAGACGTACGCCGAGTGCAGCAGGACGGCGTCGGCCGCGCCGTCGTGCCAGACGCGGTCGGCGGCCAGCGCGGCGATGTCGGCGTGGGTGACGCCGACGGCCTTGGGCAGGCCGGTGGAGCCGGAGGTGAACATCACGTACGCGAGCCGGGCGCCCCCGGTGACCTCAGGCAGGGCTCCGGGGGCGGCGGGCGCGCCCGCCAGGACCCGTCCGGCCGCGTCCACGGTCAGCGTCGGCAGGGCGGCGGCGAGACGGCGGACCCACGGGTGGGCGCCGGCGGCCTCGTCGACCACCAGGGCGCG
>NZ_MECL01000134.1 GCF_014596445.1 Streptomyces sp. CBMA29
CGCAACGCCCGCCCCACCAGCGGCACCGCCACGGCGCCCGCGACCACCGGCAGTACCGATCCCGTCAGCAAGCCGAGCCCGCCGCCCACCGGCAGGCACACAGCCTCGGGCCCGACCCGGCCTCGCCGACCGACGAACCGTGCGGCGATCCGCAGCGGCTCCCACGCCCGGCGACGGCCCGGCGTCCGTCCGTCGCGCCAGCGCGCAAGCCGGGCCGCCCACTCGCGGCGAGCCGTCTCCCCCGCCTTCCTCAGCCGCGCCAGCGCATTCGCCCGCTCCTCACCGGTGACCGGCCCCCGCTCGGCCTCACCCACCTCTTCGGGTCGTGGTCCGAGGAGCAGATCGCGCGCCCGGCGGCGGGGATCGGAGGTGCGCCATCGCGTGACGAGGAGGGCCAAGGCAGCGCAGAGGGCAGCGGCCCACCCGACTGAGGGCTGAAAGGTCACCGCGCTCATGACGCACCTGCCCGGCGATGTCCGACCGCCGGCTCGCGGCCCAGGCCACGGGGATCCGAGGTGCGCCAGCAAAACCCCGCGACCGCCAGCACAGCACGCCGGGCGGCAGCCCGCATGACCGAAGGTGGAGAGACCAGGGCACTCATGACGCACCCACCGAGCACAGCGCTGCCAACCGGTCCCAGCCGGGGCCGCGTTCGTGGTGGCCGCGGCTGTCGCGGAGCAGGGCGGGCAGGGTGGCGACGAGGCCGTCGGAGCCCCGCTTGAGCACGTGGATCTCGGCGAGGCGGCGCAGTCCCGAGCTGTCGCGGACGAGGTGGATGACGACGGCGAGTGCGGCGGCCAACTGGCTGTGCAGAGCGGCCCGGTCCAGGCCCGCGGTGGAGCCGAGGGCTTCGAGGCGGGCGGGGACGTCGGCGGCGGCGTTGGCGTGGACGGTGCCGCAGCCGCCCTCGTGGCCGGTGTTCAGCGCGCTCAGGAGGTCGGTGACCTCGGCGCCGCGGACCTCGCCGACCACGAGCCGGTCGGGGCGCATGCGCAGCGCCTGGCGGACGAGGTCCCGCAGGGTGACGTGTCCCGCGCCCTCCTGGTTGGCCGGGCGGGTCTCCAGGCGGACGACGTGCGGGTGGTCGGGACGCAACTCGGCGGAGTCCTCGGCCAGGACGATGCGGGCCGCGGGGTCGACGAGGCCGAGCAGGCAGCTCAGGAGTGTGGTCTTGCCCGACCCGGTGCCGCCGCTGATCATGAACGACAGCCGGGCGTCGAGGACCGCGCGCAGCAGCCGGGCGGTCTCGGTGTCGAGGGTTCCGGCCGTGACGAGTTCGGCGAGGGTGAAGGCGCGGGCCCGCACCACGCGCAGCGACAGGCACGGCGAGCCGACCACGACCGGCGGCAGGACGGCGTGCAGTCGGGTGCCGTCGGGCAGTCGGGCGTCGACCCATGGGTGGGCGTCGTCCAAGCGGCGGCCGGCGGTGGTCGCGAGGCGTTGGGCGAGCCTGCGCACGGCGGTGGTGTCGGTGAAGCGGACGGCGGCGCGTTCGAGACCGCTGCCGCGGTCGATCCACACCTGATCGGGTGCGTTGACGAGGATGTCGGTGACGGCGGGGTCGGCGAGCAGCGGCTCCAGCGGTCCCGCGCCGACGAGTTCGGACCGCAGGGCCGCGACCACGTCGAGGACTTCGCTGTCGCCGAGCAGGCGTCCGCGGGCGCGCAGCGCCGCGGCCACGCGTGCCGGGGTGGGTTCGCCGCCGTGTTCCGCCAGGTGCAGCCGTACAGCGTCGAGGAGTTCGGCGTTCATACCGTCACGCCCCCGCCGCTGGGCTGGGCCTGGGCGAGGAAGGCGGAGCAGAAGCGGGCGAGCGGGCCGCGGCTCGCTGAGCCCGGTGGTCCGCTGCCGGACAGGGCGTCCGACAAGCCTGGTTCCGGGGGGAGTTGGCCCGCCAGCGGCAGACCGACGAGACGGGCGATCTCGTCGTCGGCGAGGCCGGAGGCAAAGGGGCCGCGGGCGACGACGCGCAGGTCCTTGAGGACCATGCCGACCGCCGCGGCGACGCGGGTGGCCGCGGCGACCGCCCTCAACTCTGCGGGGACGACGAGGAGTCCGACATCGATCTGAGCGAGGGTCTCGGCGACCGCGTCGTCCACGCGCCGTGGCAGGTCGACCACGACGACTCCGCCGCGGCGGCGCGCGGCGCCGAGTACCGACCGCATGGCCTGCGGCGGGATGAGCACGGAGTCGCCGCGGTCCCAGCTCAGGACGCTCAACGCGTCGAGCCTGGGCAGGGATTCCTCCAGTGCCCCGCTGTTGACGCGGCCCCGTGAGTCGGCGAGGTCGGGCCAGCGCAGGCCGCCGACGCGTTCGGCGCCGAGCAGGATGTCGAGGCCACCGCCGAGCGGATCGCCGTCGATGAGCATGGTGCGCCTGCCCGTACCGGCCGCGGTGACGGCGAGCGCGCAGGCCAACGTACTGGCGCCCGCGCCGCCCCGGCCGCCCACCACCCCTACGGTCAGGGCGGGTTCGCTCACGCCTTCGGCGATGTCGGCGATGCGGTCGACCAGCCAGGTCTCGGCGTCGGGCAGGAAGAGGACGTGGTCGGCGCCGATCGCGACGGCTCTGCGCCACACGTCGTGGTCGTGCAGATCACGCCCGACAACCAGAACTCCCTTGCGGCGGACGGTGTCCTGGACTCGGGAGGTGGCCTCGGCGCCGACCAGGACGAGGGGCGCGGTGTCCCAACTCGTCGCACGCGGGGGCGCGGTGAAGACCACTTCCGGTTCCGTACCGGCCGCGGCGCACAGCCGCAGCAGGTCGTCGAGGAGCGTTTCGTCCTCGGTGACGATCAGCGGGCCGCCCGGCCCTTCGATGGCGGTCGGCCGCTGGTCGGGTGTCGTCGATCCCGTCATTTCCTGTCCCCCGTCGCTTCTGACGCGAGCACCGGTGTGCATCGCCTGTGATCAGGTTGGGGCAGACAGGAGAATTGAGATGATCTTGGTCGGAATCTGTGGACAACTCAGCGATTGTGGATAACTCCGCCACTCTCACGGGTGAGTTCGCCGACGCCTGGCAACGATTACGGACCGTCACACGTCGTACGCATCACAGCCGTGACGCACACGAGGGGGAACGACATGAGGATGCGAGTGGAAGGACGTCGCGAGAACCGGGAAAAGGCATCCGGACATGCGACGACCCCCGCCGGGGGGGAGAGCGGGGGTCGTCCCCACGGTCCGACTCGGGGGGGAGGAGCCAGACCGGGTTAGCACGGTCGCGAACGATCCGTGACTTCCATGGTGTACCCGAAGCCCTTCTCAGGCAAACCCACACGCCCGAGCTTACGCCGAATGGTGGTTGCCTATGCTCGTCACGTGGAAAACCACCTGCCACCGCGCACCGCGGCGTTCTTCGATCTCGACAAGACCGTGATCGCCAAGTCCAGCACGCTCGCCTTCGGGCGCTCCTTCTACCAGGGCGGTCTCATCAACAGACGTGCGGTATTGCGTACCGCATATGCCCAGTTCGTGTACTTGGTCGGTGGCGCGGATCACGACCAGATGGAAGGTATGCGCAAATACCTCTCCGAGCTGTGCCGGGGCTGGAATGTCCAGCAGGTGCGGGAGATCGTGGCGGAGACGCTGCATGACCTGATCGACCCGATCATCTACGACGAGGCGGCCTCGCTCATCGAGGAGCACCACGCCGCGGGCCGCGACGTGGTGATCGTCAGCGCCTCCGGGTCCGAGGTGGTCCAGCCGATCGGCGCGATGCTGGGTGCCGACCATGTCGTAGCCACACGGATGGTCGTGGAGGACGGCGCGTACAACGGGGAGATCGAGCACTACGTCTACGGTCCCGCAAAAGCGGACGCCATCGCCGAGCTGGCGAAGTCGGAGGGCTACGACCTGGAGCGGTCCTTCGCGTACAGCGATTCGGTGACCGACATCCCGATGCTGGAGTCGGTCGGTCATCCGTACGCGGTCAATCCCGACCGGGCGCTGCGCAAGGAGGCCGTCTCACGCGACTGGCCAGTGCTGACTTTCAGCCGTCCCGTGCGGCTGAATCAGCGGATTCCGTCGCTGTCGATGCCGCCCCGGCCGGTGCTCGCGGCGGCTGCCGTGGGCGCGGCGGCTGCGACGGCCGGGCTGGTGTGGCTGGCGTCCCGACGCCGTCGGCCCGCCCTTATGTCCTGATTGATCCCAAAAGTAAAGAAGTCGGGCGAGGGGTTCCCCTGCGCCTCCCACAGCGGTACAAAGGACGTAGCGGCCCGCGAGACCACGGAGTTCCGAGAGGAAGACCGCAGTTCACAGCACCAGGCCCCACGGACCGAGCATGGAAGTCAGGCACCCACGCGGAGCCGACCCGCTTATCGGGCCAGCCGCACCAGGTGACGGGCGAAGATCCCGGCCTGATCGGCAATTACCGTGCACGCACTGGTAACTTGACGGACATGGCAGCGGCGGCACCACAAGGTGCCGCCGCATCTCTTTTCAGCCACCACACATCCGGCGTCGACCGCTCAGGCGGCGCCCCGCTGAAGTGCTTCGCACACCGCGACGCTTTCGCGGACCCCGAGTTCCAGTGCCCGCCCGCAATGGCCGATCCACTGGACCATGCCTTCCGGAGTACCGGACGCGTATCCCTCCAGCGCCTTGAGATAACCGGCCCGGCCCAGCTCCGCGTGACCGACCTCGGCCGGACAGATCGACTTCGGGTCGAGACCGCTGCCGACCAGCACGATCCGCTCGGCGGCTCGCGCGAGCGGCCCATTGAAGGAGCCGAAGGGCCGAAGGCACAGCAATTCGCCGTGCACGACCGCGCCGACGACCAGCGCGGGCGCGTCGGTGCCCGCCCGCAGCAGGCCGGTCAGACCGTCCAGCCGGGCGGCGACCTCGGCGGGATCAGGCAGCGGGATCTCGGCGATCTCGACCAGCGGCTCGTCCACCGGCTCCCCCGCCAGCCGCGGGCGGCCGACCGTCGGCTCGTCCACCACTCCGCCCGCCGCCACCAGATGCAGCCGGGCGAGCGCCTGCACGGGCGACTGGCGCCAGATACTGAGCAGTTGACCGGCCTCGGCGGTCAGCCGCAGCGCCGCGCCGACCGTACGCGCCTGCTCGTCGGCCGAGAAGTCGCTGCGCCTGCGCACCTCCTCCAGCGGCCAGTCGGCGCCGGCCAGCGCCGCGGACCCGCGGGCACCGCGCAGCGCCGCCTCCGATGTGACCTCGGTGGACCGGCGCCGCATCACCCGGTGCCCGTAGACCTTGTCCACCGCCTGCCGTACGGCGTCCACCGATTCGGGTACGCCCGGCAGCGCGCCGAGGACAGCCATCGGGTCCGTCCGACCGGCGGCGGGAGCGGGATCAGCGTTCGTAGCCATGGTTCCGACCCTAAGGGCTGTCCCGTAGTCCCCGGCGGGCGTGCGACGACAGCTACGGCACCTCGCGGCGTTGTCGGGCTCGTCCTAATACAACCCGGTATGAGGACGACCCTCCGCCTTGCGATGCACCGCATCTGACGCCGCACGCTGATCCACCGCGGATGACGGGACAACCCTCAGTCACCCCCCAACCCGCGGAACGACCCCGAAAGAGTGGCCTTCCCCACTCCAAACGCTCACGATCCGTATCGGTGCCACTACGCTTGGCGAACATGAAGATCGCTTTCGTCGGGAAGGGCGGCAGCGGCAAGACCACGCTGTCCTCCCTCTTCATCCGCCATCTCGCCGCCTCCCGCGTACCGGTCGTCGCGATCGACGCGGACATCAACCAGCACCTCGGCCCGGCGCTCGGGCTGGCGGAGGACGACGCCGCCGCGCTGCCCGCGCTCGGCGCGCACCTGCCGGAGATCAAGGAGTACCTGCGCGGCGCCAACCCCCGGATCGGCTCCGCCGAGACCATGATCAAGACCACCCCGCCCGGCCGCGGGTCCCGGCTGCTGCGGCTGGTCGAGGACAACCCCGTCTACGCGGCCTGCGCCCGCACCGTGCACCTGGACGGAGGCCACGGAGGCCACGACGACCGGGACACCTCGGATGCCGAGAGCGCCGGGGACGACACCGCGCGGCTGATGGTCACCGGCCCCTTCAACGAGTCCGATCTCGGCGTCGCCTGCTACCACTCCAAGGTCGGCGCGGTCGAACTCTGCCTGAACCACCTGGTGGACGGCCGCGACGAATACCTGGTCGTGGACATGACGGCGGGCAGCGACTCCTTCGCCTCCGGGATGTTCACCCGCTTCGACATGACGTTCCTGGTCGCCGAGCCGACCCGCAAGGGTGTGGCCGTCTACCGCCAGTACAAGGAGTACGCCCGCGACTTCGGCGTCGATCTCGCGGTCGTCGGCAACAAGGTGCGGGACGCGGACGACCTGGCCTTCCTGCGCGCCGAGGTCGGCGACGACCTGCTGGTCACCGTCGGGCACTCGGACTGGGTGCGCGCGATGGAGAAGGGCAGGCCGCCGCGGTTCGCGCGGCTGGAAGAGGACAACCGCCGCGCGCTGCGCACACTGCACGAGCGGGCGGACGCCACGTACGAGCGCAGGGACTGGGCGCGCTACACCCAGCAGATGGTGCACTTCCACCTCAAGAACGCGGAGAGCTGGGGAAACGCGAAGACGGGCGCCGACCTGGCGGCGCAGGTCGACCCCGACTTCGTACTCGGCGAACGGGAACAGCACGAGCGGCGGGAGCGGTTGCCCCGCCCTGCGGCGGCCGCTAGCGCACAGCCGGCCTGATCCGCTCGGGACCGCCCGCCGTCGCGGCGGCGGGCGCTCCGCCCATGAAGGTGTTCCAGCCGTCCTTGGGCGCCTGGCCGACGTCCAGCGTCCGCAGCCGCGCGAGGACCGCGGGGTCCTGCGCGTCCATCCAGTCCGCGACCTGCTTGAAGCTGACGCAGCGCACGCCTTCCTTGCCGCAGACCTCCTTGACGGTGTCCTCGACGGCCTTCATGTAGACGCCGCCGTTCCAGGACTCGAAGTGGTCGCCGATGAAGAGCGGGGCGCGGTTGCCGTTGTAGGCGCGCTCAAAGGCGGCGGCCAGTCCGTCGTGCATCTGCTTGCCCCAGGCGGCCTGTTTGGCGGGGTCGCCGTGCACGGTGCCCGACTGGTTGGCGAGGAAGTTGTAGTCCATGGAGAGCGTCTCGAAGGCGCGCCCCGGCACCGGGATGTCCTGGAGCGGGAAGTCCCAGACGCCGTCGATCTTCGAGGGCCAGGTCTGCCGGCCGCCGATCGAGCTGGCGTCGTAGCGGAAGCCCGCGGCCTTGGCGGCCGGGATGAGATTGTGCTGGCCCTCCAGGCACGGGGCGCGCCCGCCGACCAGTTCCTTGCTGTAGTCGAAGGGCAGCGGGTCGAGTGTGGTGAGGCCGGAGTTGGTCTTCCAGTTCTTCACGAAGCCCTCGGCCTGCTGGATCTCACTGGACCACTCGTCGCTCGACCAGGTGCCGACGCCGCCGTTGGGACCGCAGAAATGGCCGTTGAAGTGGGTGCCGATCTCGCTGCCGTTCTGCCAGGCGAGGCGTAGTTCGCGCAGGGTGTCGGTGATGCCCTTGCGGTCGTTGAAGCCGATGTCGGAGGCACCGCGCGGGTGCTTGGGCGGGGCGTAGACGTCCTTGTGGTCGCCGGGCAGCAGGTAGACGCCGCTGAGGAAGTACGTCATCGCCGCGTTGTAGCGCTCGCCGACCTCGCGGAAGTGCGAGAAGAGTTTCTGGCTGTCCTCGCCCGCGCCGTCCCAGGAGAACACGACGAGCTGCGGCGGTCGCTCCCCCGGCTTGAGGCGCGCGAAGACCGGCTGATGGGGCTGCGGGCCGGTGTCGGCGGTTGAGCCGTCGCCGATGAGCCGGACGGTGTGGGGCGCCGCGGCTTCGGGGTGGGTGCCCGCGTTGCCGGGCTCGGCGCGGCCGACGGCCGGGGCGGTGCCGGGGCCGGACCCGGCGGCTGATCCGGAGCCGGAGCCCGAGCCGCCGGCGGAGCACGCGACCGCGCCCACGGCCAGCGCGGCTACGGCGAGTAGCGCCGGTGCCTTGCGCAGGGAGTGCATTCGTACCTCACATCACAGAAAAAGGGATTTGACCAAAAAGTGACATGCGACCTTGTCGTGACCGCAACGACCTGGCCGTTTATCTGCCAATTCACTCGATAGCAGTAAATAAAGCCCCGATCAGACCTCTGGACTTCACTCTCCGCAGTCAGTCGATTACTCTCCATTTACTGGCGCTTGAGAGTAGCGAGCGATAACGCTCCGCAATCACGTCCCGCCGTCCACCGAAGGAGACGGGAAATATGCAGAGAATCCACCGGTCCGATCTGTCCGCTTCGATCACGGTCTTCCTGATCGCCGTCCCGCTGTCGCTCGGCCTCGCGCTGGCGACCGGGGCGCCCCTCCAGTCCGGCCTCGTCGCCGCGGTCGTCGGCGGCATCGTCGCCGGACTGCTCGGCGGGGCGCCCCTCCAGGTCAGCGGCGCCGCGACCAGCCTGGTCGTGGTCACCGCCGATCTCGTCCACCGCTACGGCTGGCGCAGCACCTGCGCCATCACCGTGCTCGCGGGACTCGCGCAGCTCCTGCTCGGCATGGCGCGGGTGGCCAGATCCGCGCTCGCGGTCAGCCCCGCCATCGTCCACGGGATGCTCGCGGGCATCGGTACGGTCATCGCCCTCGGCCAGCTCCATGTGGTCCTCGGCGGCAGCCCGCAGAGCTCCGCTCTCGCCAACATCACCGCGCTTCCCGGCCAGTTGGCGGTCACCAACCCGACCACGCCCGCCATCGGCGCGATCACCGTGGCCGTACTGCTCGGCTGGCGGCGGCTGAGAGGCAGGGCGGGACGGCTGCTCGGTGCGATCCCCGCGCCGCTGGCCGCGGTCGTACTGGCCACCGCCGTGAGCGCGGGACTGTCGCTGCCGCGGGTGAACCTGCCCGCGTGGAGCGCGCCCGTGCTGCCCGCCCTGCCCTCGGGGCCGGTCCTCGGGGTGGTCGCCGCCGTGCTCACCGTCACCCTGGTCGCGAGCATGGAGTCGCTGCTGTCCGCGGTCGCCATCGACACCCTCCAGGGCCGGCGTCCGGGACCGCACGCCCCACCGGCCAAGCTCGACCGCGAACTGCTCGGCCAGGGCACGGCCAACGTCGTATCGGGCCTGCTCGGCGGACTCCCTATCGCAGGCGGCGCGATCCGCGGCTCGGCCAACGTCGAAGCGGGCGCCGTGACGCGCCGCGCCACCGTGATGCACGGCGTGTGGGTGCTGCTCTGCGCCGGGCTCGCCTCCTGGGCGCTGGAGCTGATCCCGCTGGCCGCGCTCGCCGCCCTGGTGATGCTGGTCGGCATCCGCATGGTGAGCTTCGCCCACATCAGACACGTCCAGCGGCACCGCGAATTCCCGGTGTACGCGGCCACGCTCGGCTCCGTGGTGCTGTTCGGTGTGCTTCAGGGCGTGATCGTGGGGATCGTGGTCGCGCTGTGCCTGTCGCTGCGCCGCCTGACCCACACGCGGGTCACCGTCACCAAGGAGCCGGAGTGCCACCGGGTGCGGGTCACCGGCCAGTTGACGTTCCTGGCGGTGCCCCGGCTGACCCGGGCCTTCGCCCAGGTCCCCGACGGGGCCAACGCGGTGGTGGAGCTGGACGGCTCCTTCATGGACCACGCGGCCTACGAGGCGCTGAACGCCTGGTGTGCCAGGCACCGGTCGCGCGGCGGACACGCGACGCTCGGCGACGCGGTCGGACGGACCGTCAGCGAACCGGTGAGCGCGCACGCCTGCCGCCCCTGGACGCCGTGGCGCAACCACCACTGCACCCGCTCCGGCACCGTGCCCGCCACCAGCGGCGGTCAACTGCTCGGCGGTGTCAGCGCCTTCCAGCGCAACACCGCGCCGCTGGTCCGCGAGGAGCTGGCGCGGCTGGCCCGCGAGGGACAGCGGCCCGGCCAGCTCTTCCTCACCTGCGCGGACTCCAGGCTGGTCACCAGCATGATCACCTCAAGCGGTCCCGGTGACCTCTTCACGGTGCGCAATGTGGGCAATCTGATGCCGCCGCCCGGCTCCGACGCCTCCTGCGACTCGGTGGCCGCCGCCGTCGAGTACGCGGTGGACGTGCTCCAGGTCTCCAGCATCACGGTGTGCGGACACTCCGGCTGCGGCGCGATGCAGGCGCTGCTGGGCTCCGGCCACGAGCCGGGTGCGCAGACGCCGCTGGCCCGGTGGCTGCGGCACGGCCGCCCGAGCCTGGCGCGGCTCGGCCGGATCGGCAGACTCGGCCGCGGCGAGGTGGCGCTCGCGGACCGGCCGGTCGCCGACGACCTCGAAAGGCTGAGCCTGGTCAATGTGATGCAGCAGCTCGAGCACCTGATGGCGCACCCCTGCGTGGCCCGTCGGGTCAGCGAGGGCACGCTCCACCTGCACGGCATGTACTTCCATGTCGCGGAGGCGCAGGCGTACATCCTGGACGGTTCGACGAGTGTGTTCGCGGCGGTGGGGCCTGACGCCGCACCGGACACCGCCCGGGAGGCCGCAAAGGTCTAAACCATTTTTCGGGTAGCTATTGTCAGGGTGGCCCAGGACTGGTGAGGTAGTGCTGGGACATGTGGGACACCCTGACAAGGAGCTGGCGTGAGCAGCAAAGAGAGCCTGGCCAACCTGCTGAAGGAGGAGCGGCGGTTCGCTCCCCCGGCCGAACTGGCGGCGTCCGCCAATGTCACGGCGGACGCGTACGAGCAGGCGGCGGCCGACCGGCTGGGGTTCTGGGCCGAGCAGGCCCGCCGTCTGACCTGGGCCACCGAGCCCACGCAGACCCTGGACTGGTCGAACCCGCCGTTCGCGAAGTGGTTCGCCGACGGTGAGCTGAATGTCGCGTACAACTGCGTCGACCGCCATGTGGAGGCCGGGAACGGTGACCGGGTCGCCATCCACTTCGAGGGGGAGCCCGGCGACAGCCGCAGCATCACCTACGCGGAGCTGAAGGACGAGGTCTCCCGCGCCGCCAACGCGCTGACCGAGCTGGGCGTCGAGAAGGGCGACCGGGTCGCGGTCTACCTGCCGATGATCCCCGAGGCCGTCATCGCGATGCTGGCCTGCGCCCGGATCGGCGCCGCGCACTCGGTGGTCTTCGGCGGCTTCTCCGCCGACGCCGTCGCGTCCCGGATCGCCGACGCCGACGCCAAGCTCGTCATCACCTCCGACGGCGGCTACCGGCGCGGCAAGCCGTCCGCGCTCAAGCCCGCCATCGACGACGCCGTCTCGCGCTCCCCGCAGGTCACCAACGTCCTGGTGGTGCGCCGCACCGGCCAGGAGGTGGAGTGGACCGAGGGCCGGGACGTGTGGTGGCACGAGATCACCGAGCGCCAGTCCGCGGAGCACACCGCGCAGCCCTTCGACGCCGAGCACCCGCTGTTCATCCTCTACACCTCGGGCACCACCGGTAAGCCCAAGGGCATCCTGCACACCTCGGGCGGCTACCTCACCCAGGCCAGCTACACCCACCACGCGGTCTTCGACCTCAAGCCGGAGACCGACGTCTACTGGTGCACCGCCGACATCGGCTGGGTCACCGGCCACTCGTACATCGTCTACGGCCCGCTCTCCAACGGCGCCACCCAGGTGATCTACGAGGGCACGCCGGACACCCCGCACCAGGGCCGGTTCTGGGAGATCGTGCAGAAGTACGGCGTCACGCTGCTCTACACCGCGCCCACCGCGATCCGTACGTTCATGAAGTGGGGCGACGACATCCCCGCGAAGTTCGACCTGACGAGCCTGCGCGTCCTGGGCAGCGTCGGCGAGCCGATCAACCCCGAGGCGTGGGTCTGGTACCGCGAGCACATCGGCGGCGGCAGGACCCCGATCGTGGACACCTGGTGGCAGACCGAGACCGGCGCCATGATGATCTCCCCGCTGCCCGGCGTCACCGAGACCAAGCCCGGCTCCGCGCAGCGCGCGCTGCCCGGCATCGCCGCGACCGTGGTGGACGACGAGGCCAACGAGGTACCGGACGGCTCCGGCGGCTACCTCGTCCTCACCGAGCCGTGGCCGTCGATGCTCCGCACCATCTGGGGCGACGACCAGCGCTACATCGACACCTACTGGTCCCGTTTCCCCGGCCGCTACTTCGCGGGCGACGGCGCCAAGAAGGACGACGACGGCGACATCTGGCTGCTCGGCCGGGTCGACGACGTCATGCTCGTCTCGGGCCACAACATCTCCACCACCGAGGTCGAGTCGGCGCTGGTCTCGCACCCGAAGGTCGCCGAGTCCGCCGTCGTCGGCGCCGCCGACGCCACCACCGGGCAGGCCATCGTCGCGTTCGTCATCCTGCGCGGCACCGCGGAGGACAGCGCGGACCTGGCGGGCGCGCTGCGCGACCACGTCGGCAAAACGCTCGGCCCGATCGCCAAGCCCAAGCGGGTCCTCATCGTCAACGAGCTGCCCAAGACCCGCTCCGGCAAGATCATGCGCCGCCTGCTGCGCGACGTCGCGGAGAACCGCGAACTGGGCGACGTCACCACCCTCACCGACTCCACGGTGATGGACCTCATCCAGAGCAAGCTGCCGAGCGCGCCCAGCGAGGACTGACACCCCCGACCCCACCACACCCCGCGCGACCACATACCGCACCACCACACCCACGCGACCACTCCCATGAGGGGCGCCCCGGCAACCGCCGGGGCGCCCCTCACACGTTCGGGTTAGGCTGACGACACATCGCGGCAGGATCGCGACAAAACTTAAGGGCGCGCCGGGAAGTCTGGTCGGCACACGGGACACCTGTGTCCGCAGCCAGCCGCACCCGCCCAGGAGGCCGCCCCCATGACCGAGTACCCGCGTGGCTGAGCAACCGCGCCGTCGCGCCGACACCGTCCTCGGACGGCTGCCGCTCCCGGAACGCACCTTCGTCCTGGACGCGCTGCGCGCGGAGACCGTCGGCGGAGTCCTGCTCCTGGTGGCCGCCGTCGGGGCGCTGATCTGGGCGAACACCCTGCATCACAGCTACGAGAGCGTCAGCGGCTTCCACTTCGGCGTCTCCGCGCTCGGCCTCGACCTGTCCGTCGCGCACTGGGCGGCGGACGGCCTGCTCGCCGTCTTCTTCTTCGTGGCAGGCATCGAGCTGAAGCGCGAACTGGTGGCGGGCGAGCTGCGCACCCCCTCGGCCGCCGCGCTCCCGGTGATCGCGGCCGTGTGCGGCATGGCGGTCCCCGCGATCTTCTACACCGTCGTCAGCGCCACCGGCGGCGGCTCCCTCAAGGGCTGGGCCGTCCCCACCGCCACCGACATCGCCTTCGCGCTCGCGGTCCTCGCCGTCATCGGCACCGCCCTGCCCGCCGCGCTGCGCGCCTTCCTGCTCACCCTCGCCGTCGTCGACGACCTCTTCGCGATCCTGATCATCGCCGTCTTCTTCACCTCCTCGATCAACTACGCCGCGCTCGGCGGAGCGGCGGCCGGACTGGTGGTTTTCTGGCTGCTGCTGCGCTCGGGAGTACGCGGCTGGTACGTGTACGTGCCGCTGGCGCTGGTGATCTGGGGCCTGATGTACAACAGCGGCGTGCACGCCACCATCGCGGGCGTCGCTATGGGCCTGATGTTGCGCTGCACCAGGCGCGAGGGTGAGCGCGAATCTCCCGGCGAGCACATCGAGCACCTGGTGCGGCCGATCTCGGCGGGCCTTGCCGTACCGCTGTTCGCACTGTTCTCCGCCGGGGTCGCGGTCTCGGGCGGCTCGCTGCGGGATGTGTTCACCAAGCCCGAGACGCTCGGTGTGCTGATCGGACTGGTGGTCGGAAAAATCGTCGGCGTGTTCGGCGGCACCTGGCTGGCGGCCCGCTTCACCCGCGCACGACTCAACGCCGACCTCAAATGGCCCGACGTCCTGGCGGTCGCCTCGCTCGCCGGAATCGGCTTCACCGTCTCCCTGCTGATCGGCGAACTGGCCTTCAAGGACGACGCGCTGCTCGCCGACGAGGCGAAGGCCGCCGTCCTGGTGGGCTCGCTGCTCTCCGCGGTGCTGGCGACGATCCTGCTGAAACTGCGGAACAACAAATACCGCGCCATGTACGACGAGGAGGAGCGCGACGAGGACGGCGACGGCATCCCCGACGTGTACGAGCAGGACCAGCCCGCCTACCACCTGCGGATGGCCGAGATCCTGGAACGGAAGGCCGCGGAACACCGCAGGCTCGCCCGTCTGGCCGGGGGCGACGGCGCGGATGACTCCGGCTGAGGCATGATCTGACGGAACGACAACGATTGACGACGGAGGACGCAATGAGCGCAGCCCACGACGACGACGGGCGCAGCCTCGGCCAGTTGTTCGCCTCCGCCACGGCGGATGTCTCCGCCCTGGTGCACGACGAGATCGCCCTCGTCAAGGTGGAACTGCGGCAGGACGTGAAGCGGGCGCTGTTCGGTAGCGGCGCGATCGGTGTCGCCCTGACGCTGGCCTTCTTCGCCATGCCGATGTTCAGCATGGCCGCCGCGTACGGCATCCACGCGCTCGGGATCACCCTGGGGTGGTCGTTCCTGATCGTCGCCGGGGCGTACGTGCTGATCGCCGCGCTCCTCGGCCTGGTCGCGTACGGCCGGTTCAAGAAGGTGAAGAAGCCGGAGCGCTCCATCGAGTCGGCCAAGCAGACCGCCGCGGTGATGAAGAACGCGAAGCCGCACCCGCGTCCGCTGGACACGGCCACGAGTCTGGACAAGGCCGCCGCCAAACCCGCGCTGCCCCGCGCGGACAGGGACGCGGGACGGGGCGTCGTACGGGATTCGGTGTCCGACGCCGTGCCGGATTCGATGACCGGTTCGACCAGAGCACCCGACCTGAAGATGTGACACTCTCTCCACCATGAGGGTCGTCGGCAGGTCGGGCAGGGCCACGGGAAACGACAGCGGAAGCGGTCCGGGAAAAGAGTCGGGGAACGGCTCGGGGAACGCGCCGGTAACCGGGCCGTCAGGTGCGGGCGGCGGTTCCGTCCCCCGCCTCGAAGGGCCGTGGACCCACCGTGACGTGGCCGCGAACGGCGCCCGCTTCCACATCGCCGAGATGGGCGACGGCCCGCTCGTCCTCCTGCTGCACGGCTTCCCGCAGTTCTGGTGGACCTGGCGGCACCAACTGCCCGCACTCGCCGAGGCCGGTTTCCGCGCGGTGGCGATGGACCTGCGCGGGGTGGGCGGCAGCGACCGTACGCCGCGCGGTTACGACGCGGGCAACCTCGCGCTCGACGTCACCGGGGTGATCCGGTCGCTGGGCGAGCCGGACGCCGCGCTGGTCGGTCACGACCTCGGCGGCTACCTGGCGTGGACGGCCGCGACGATGCGGCCCAAGCTCGTACGCCGTCTCGCGGTCGAGTCGATGCCGCACCCGCGCCGCTGGCGCAACGCCATGCTGACCGATCTGCGGCAGAGCAAGTCGGGCGCCTACATCTGGGGCTTCCAGTCGCCCTGGCTGCCCGAGCGTCACCTGGTGGCGGACGACGCGGAGTTGGTCGGCCGGCTGATCCACCAGTGGTCGGGGCCGCGGCTGCCGGACGACGAGGCCGTGGACGTCTACCGGCGCGCGATGCAGATCCCGTCGACGGCACATTGCGCGGTCGAGCCGTACCGCTGGATGGTGCGGTCGATGGCGCGGCCCGACGGCATCCAGTTCAACCGGCGGATGAAGCGGCCGGTCCGGGTGCCGACGCTGCACCTGCACGGCTCGCTCGACCCGGCGATCCGCAGCCGCAGCGCGGCGGGCAGCGGGGAGTACGTCGAGGCGCCGTACCGCTGGCGGCTCTTCGACGGCCTGGGGCACTTCCCGCACGAGGAGGACCCGGCCGCGTTCTCGACCGAGCTGATCAACTGGCTGAAGGACCCGGAGCCGGACCGCTGAGCCGTACGCTCCTGACGGGCCCAAGCCACCGCCTCCGCACGGCCTCGCGCCGTAACTGACTTACCCTCAGCGAAGCTCTGACCCGCCGTCAGGCGTCCCCCTGCCACCGCGCCCGCCCCGTACGCATCAGGCGTCCGCGTGTCGGTCATATGATCCGCAAAATGCCGGACGCATAGGCCAACCGGACGACCGAAGGGCGATTACCGACCAAGGGCTGCGGGCACTTAGCTTCGTATGGGTTGGACGCACGACTACCGTGACGTATCACGCAATCGCCGTAACACTTCCGTCTCCGTCAACAGCGGGGCGCCCTTGGCCGTACTCCCGCCGGGGGAGCCCCAGATCGGAATCCCGCGCATCCTGCGGCGCCGGGCCCGCTGGGTCGGCGCCCGGCTGCGGCACGCCAGGGCGCAGTGACCGCCCGGCCGACGGACGGCCCGGCCGACAGATACGCCGGGCCGGCCGTCGGTCACCTCACAGCGCGCAGTTCTCCGTGTCGACCTGCTGGCTCGCCGCCGTGCCCGCCGCGATGTCCGGGCGGACCTCGTCGGCGGTGAGCGCGTAACCGGTGTTCGAGTCGTCGAGTGACTTGGCGAAGACGACGCCCGCCACCTGCCCGTTCGTGGTGAGCAGCGGGCCGCCGGAGTTGCCCTGGCGGACGGTCGCGTACAGCGAGTAGACGTCGCGGTGGACCGTGCCGCGGTGGTAGATGTCCGGGCCGTTGGCCTCGATACGGCCGCGGACGCGGGCGGCGCGTACGTCGAAGGCGCCGTTCTCCGGGAAACCGGCCACGATGGCGTCGTCGCGGGACTGTACGTCGCCGCTGGTGAACGTGAGCGCCGGCGCGTTCAGATGCGGCACGTCCAGGACGGCGATGTCGCGCTGCCAGTCGTAGAGGACCACGCGGGCGTCGTACAGGCGGCCCTTGCCGCCGATCTGCACGGTGGGCTCGGAGACGCCGCCGACGACGTGCGCGTTGGTCATCACGCGGTCCTTGGCGAAGACGAAGCCGGACCCTTCGAGGACCTTCCCGCAGCCCGACGCGGTGCCGACGATCTTGACGATGCTGCGGCGGGCGTCGGTGACGACGGCGCTGTGCACGAGGTTCGGGTCGGGAGGGGGCACCGAGGTGATCGGCTCGGAGCCGAAGGGCCCGAAGACCTGCGGCAGGCCGTTCTGCGCGAGGGTGGAGCTGAAGTCGGTGAACCAGGTGTCGGCTTCCTGCGGCACCACCCTGGAGACGCCGAGCAGCACCTTGGACGAGCGCACCTCGCGGCCTATCGTCGGCAGCGCGGTGGTGGCCAGCGCGCTGCCGATCAGCCAGGCCACCAGGAGCATGGCGAGCACATTGACCAGCGCGCCGCCGCCCGCGTCGACGGCGCGGGCGGGCGACCACGTGATCCGGGTCCTGAGCTTGTTGCCCAGGTGCGTGGTGAACGCCTGCCCCACCGACGCGCACACGATGACGACCACCACAGCGGTGATCACCGCGACCGAGCCCGGCGAGGAGTGGTCCGTCGCCTTGTCCCAGAACAGCGGCAGCAGGTAGATCGCGGCGAGACCGCCGCCGAGGAAGCCGACCACCGACATGACTCCGACGACGAAGCCCTGCCGGTAACCGACCACGGCGAACCAGACGGCGGCGAGGATGAGCAGAAAGTCCAGCACGTTCACCTGGACACGGTCTCATGGCCGCCCCGCCCGACGGCACCGTACGGCCCAGGTGACCTGCGCGGTACGGCCGATGACCGGCGCCGTGGGACCGAACACGCCCCTGACATCCCCCGAAGACGCCCCGGCACCCGCCCCGGATACCGGCCGTACGAGCCCCGCAGGGCGCGGCACGACGCTGTCACGCCCTAGGCGAGCGGCACCTTGCGGTCGCGGTCCCAGGGCCGCTCCCAGCCCGCGAACTGGACGATCCTGTCGATCAGTCCCGCGGTGAAACCCCAGACGAGCGCGCCTTCGACCAGGAAGGCCGGGCCGAGGAAGCCGCTGGGGTGGGTCAGGGTCGCGCGGTTGGCGGGGTCGGTGAGATCGGCCACAGGCACCCGGAAGACGCGGGCGGTCTCGGCCGGGTCGACCACGCCGACCGGAGTGGGCCTGCGCCACCAGCCGAGCACGGGGGTCACGACGAAGCCGCTGACCGGGATGTAGAGCCGCGGCAGTACGCCGAAGACCTGGACGCCCGTCGGGTCGAGGCCGGTCTCCTCCTCGGCCTCGCGCAGCGCGGCGCGCACCGGCCCGTCGCCGTCCGGGTCGCCGTCCTCGGGGTCGAGGGCGCCGCCGGGGAAGGAGGGCTGGCCCGCGTGCGAACGCAGCGCCCTCGACCGCTCGATGAGCAGCATCTCGGGGCCCCGGTCGCCGTCCCCGAACAGGATCAGGACGGCGGACTGCCGCCCGCCGCCTTCGGGCGGCAGAAAGCTGCTGAGCTGTTCCGGCCGGACGCCGGCGACGGCGTCGGCCACCGGTTCGAGCCACCGCGGCAGCCCGGCGGCGCTGATCTCGACGGCGGCGCCCGCTCCCGTACCGGCGGCCGTGCCCGGTCCGAAGCCGGCTCCCGCGCCTGTACCGGCACCCGCGTCCGCTCCGGTGCCCGCCCCCCGCGCGCGGGTCATGAGGCCGCCAGCGGGGGCGCGGGCTGACCCGGGTAGTCCGGCGGGGGCTTCAGGCGCTGTCCGGGGGCGCCGCCCTTCTCGTACTTGAGCAGCTTCTCGGCCTTCTCCGGGTCCGTCTCGCCCTCGCCGTAGGCCGGGCAGAGCGGGGCGATCGGGCAGGCGCCGCAGGCGGGCTTGCGGGCGTGGCAGATACGGCGGCCGTGGAAGACGACGCGGTGCGACAGCATCGTCCAGTCCGATTTCGGGAAGAGCCCGGCGACGTCCTCCTCGACCTTCTCCGGGTCCTGCGACCCGGTCCAGCCGAAGCGGCGGGCGAGGCGGCCGAAGTGGGTGTCCACCGTGATGCCGGGGACGCCGAAGGCGTTGCCGAGTACGACGTTGGCCGTCTTGCGGCCGACGCCCGGCAGGGTCACCAGGTCTTCGAGACGGCCGGGCACCTCACCGTCGAACCGGTCCCGCAGCGCCACCGAGAGCCCCTGCACGGACTTCGCCTTGGCGCGGAAGAAGCCGGTCGGGCGCAGGATCTGCTCCAGCGTCTCGGGGTCGGCCACCGCCATGTCCTCGGGCGTCGGGTACTTCGCGAACAGCGCGGGCGTCGTCTGGTTCACCCGCAGGTCCGTGGTCTGCGCGGACAGCACCGTGGCGACCAGGAGCTGGAAGGGATTCTCGAAGTCCAGCTCTGGATGCGCGTACGGATAAACCTCCGCCAGCTCGCGGTTGATCCGCCGCGCCTGCCGTACCAGTCCCGCATGCGTCTGCGCGACCTTCGCCTTCTTGATCTTCTTGACCACCGCACCACTCGTCGCCATGCCGCCAGCCTACGGGCCGCCGCCGACACAGGGCGCCACAACGATCGTGGCGCGGTGTCGCGGGCCCAGGACCGGCGGCTCAGGGGCGGCGGGGCGCGCCGTCACCGGCCGTACCGGACGCGTGCGGGAGGTCGTCCCCCGGTCCAGGGCGAACCCCCGGGCGTTCCCCCGCAGCACCCGTCGCCGCGCCCTGCGGCGTGTCCCGCGGCGTCTCCCGCGCGGGCCCGGCGGCGTGCGAGCCGGTGACGATCCGCGAGGTGTCGGCGGG
>NZ_MECL01000135.1 GCF_014596445.1 Streptomyces sp. CBMA29
CCCCGCCGCCGCCCTGGCCGACGCCGGCCGTCTCGCCGCCGCCGCGCTGGCCGCGGAAGCCGTGGGCGCCGCCGACCACGCGCTCACCTCGACGGTGGAGTACGTGAAGGTCAGGGAGCAGTTCGGGCGCCCGATCGGCTCCTTCCAGGCGGTCAAGCACCGGCTCGCCGACCTCTACGTACAGCTTCAGGCGGCGCGGTCCGCCGCCTATTACGCCGCCTGGGCGGCGGGGGCCTCCGCCGGTGCCTCCTCGGGGGCGGGCGGCACCGAGGCGAGCGCCGAGTTCGAACTGGCCGCGCCCATCGCCCTTGCCCAGGCGCTGGAAACGCTGCGCATGGTGGCGGGCGCGGCGATCCAGTTGCACGGCGGGCTCGGCTTCACCTGGGAGCACCACGCGCATCTGTACTTCAAGCGGGCGACGGCAGACGAGCTGCTCTTTGGACCGGTCGAGGCCCTGCGCGCGCACGCCGCCGACCGGGCGGGGCTCTTCGCGCCCGCGATGGTCAGGAGCGCGGCGTGAACGGCGCGGCAGACGCCGGGGCGAAGGGCCCTGTCAGCGGGCGCGGCCTGGTCAGCAGGACCGGTGTCCTCGGCAGGTCCGTGCAGAAGGTGTCGGCCACCCGGGCCTTCGCCAAGGTCGCGCCGCATGTGGTGCCGGTCATGGACGGCGCGGTCCACCGGCTGACCGGCGGAAGGTTCCTGGTCAGCGCGAGCCTGCTGCCCGGCGTCGTCCTCACCGCGACCGGCGCCCGCAGCGGACTGCCGCGGCGTACGCCGCTGGCGTGCATGCCGGAGGACGGCGGCACCCTCGTTCTGGTGGGCAGCAACTTCGGCCGTCCGGGGCATCCGGCCTGGTCGGCCAATCTGCTGGCGCATCCCGACGCCGTGATCAGCGGCCGGGGCCGCGACCTCCAGGTCACCGCGGTCCTGCTGACCGGCGACGACCGCGCCGCCGCCTGGAAGGCGCTGGTCGCCTTCTGGCCGCCCTACGCGGTCTACGCCTCCCGTGTGACGCGCGAGATCCGGGTGTTCCGGCTGACGCCGCACGAGTGAGGTGCGGGGCAGGGCTGAACCGTCACCCACACGAAGACGCGGATAGGGGGCGTCACCCACACGAAGGCGGGCATCCGTGCTGTCACCCACACGAAGACGCGGGCGCCGCGTACCTCCCCCGAGGACTGTGCGGCACCCGCGTCAGGGCGTGACTTTCTGGCAGGACGGCGAAACGTCAACGCGAAAAGCGGTGCGTGCCGCGTCCGCTACTTGGCGGGCTTCTTTCCGGTCACACCGAGGTGGACCAGCAGCGCGAGATTCGGCTTCAGCTCGGCCTGCTTGACGCCCCAGCTCGTGAAGCCCTTCTGGTGAGCGGCGACAGCGGCCAGCATGGCGACCAGCGATCCGGCGACGGCCGCCGGGCTGACGTCCTTGTCGACCTTGCCCTTGCTCTGAAGGTCCTTGATGGAGTCGGTCAGGGAATTGGTGACGGCGTTGAGGATCTTCATGCGGATCTTGTAGAACCGCTTGTCCCCTTCCGCTGCTCCGAGGTCGACGACGCGCAAAATGGCATCGTGCTTCCGCCAGAAGGAGAGGAAACCGTCGACGAGTTCCTCGGCCGCCTGGGCGCCTGATTTGCCGACCCAGGAGCGGCCCGCGACCAATTCGGTCAGGCTCGCTCCCTCCTTGGCCATCTCGTCGGCGAGTTCGAGAACGGCGCCCTCGACGTCGGGGAAGTACTGGTAGAACGTTGCGGGGGAGGTGCCCGCCATCCGGGCGACGTCGATGACCTTGACGTCCCGGTACGGCGACGTGCTGAGCATCTCGCCCAGGCAGTCGAGCAGCTTCTGCCGCGTCGCCTGCCCGCGGCGACCGGCAACACGGCCGTCGACGGTGCGAACTTGTCCTGTCATGCCGTCAGTTTACCGACGGGTGATCAGCGCGCGATTCGGCCGCCTGCAAATGGGGAGGCAGCTCACCGCCACCATGAACATGCAGCTCAGCACCGGTTACATAGCGTGCTGACGGGGAGGCCAGAAAGAGGACGGGACCGGCGATGTCGGCCGGTTCCGCGAATCTCCCCAGCGGTATGGCGGCGGCCACCGCGCGCTGTACGGCGGGGTCGCCGTCCCCGTAGTGCGCCGCCGAGCGGTCCGTCAGCACCAGGCCCACGACCAGGCAGTTCACCCGGATCGCGGGGCCCCACTCGGCGGCCAGCGAGCGGGTGAGGGAGGCCAGGCCCGCTTTGGCGGCGCCATATGCGGCGGTTCCCGGTGAGGGGCGGCTTCCGCTGACGCTGCCGATGTTGACGATGGATCCGCCGTCCGGCTGGCGGGCCATCAGGGCGTACGCGCCCTGCGCGCAGTACAGCGGCGCCAGCAGATTCAGCTCGACGACCGCTCGTGAGAAGCGCGGCGAGGCGGTGGCGGCGTCGGCGGCGGGTGAGCCGCCCGCGTTGTTCACCAGCAGGTCGAGCCGCCCGTACGCCTCGGTGACGTGTGCGAAGAGCGCCCGCACCGCTTCGGGGTCGCGGACGTCGGCGGCCCGGAAGGCGACACCGGGGGGCAGGTCCGCGGGCGGTGTGCGCCCGCACACCAGCACCTGGGCACCGACCGCCGCCAGTGCCTCGGCGATGCCCCGGCCGATGCCACGGGTGCCGCCGGTCACGAGCGCCACTCGCCCTTCCAGGTCGTCCGTCACGTGGGCTATCGTGCCAGAGGAACTGACGATGCGTCAGATCTGTGCCGGACATCGGTCGGGATCCGGATCCGTACATCGGTACATCCGTACATCCGTAAAAGGCCAACGAGCGGGCGGAGGACGGCCCATGGCGATACAGGTGGCACGCCCCGGAACCGGCGTCGCGGAAGTCGTGATCGACGCGCCGCCGGTCAACGCGATCGACGTGAAGGGCTGGTTCGCACTCGCCGACGCGCTCACCGCGCAGGGCGCGGACCCCGAGGT
The DNA here is from genome assembly GCF_014596445.1 of Streptomyces sp. CBMA29. Taxonomy (GTDB): domain Bacteria; phylum Actinomycetota; class Actinomycetes; order Streptomycetales; family Streptomycetaceae; genus Actinacidiphila. The sequence goes on from NZ_MECL01000135.1 coordinate 2,959, forward strand.
GCGGGCGGTGGTCCTGCGCGCGGAGGGCCGCGGATTCTGCGCGGGGGTAGACCTCAAGGAGATGCAGAGCACCGCGGGATTCGACGCGCTGCTCGGCGCCAACGCCGGATGCGCCGCCGCCTTCTCCGCCGTCTACGACTGCCAGGTCCCGGTGATCGCCGCCGTGCACGGCTTCTGCCTCGGCGGCGGCATCGGCCTGGCCGGGAACGCCGATCTGGTCATCGCCTCCCATGACGCGTACTTCGGCCTGCCCGAGGTCGACAGGGGCGCGCTCGGCGCCGCCACGCACCTGGCAAGGCTCGTACCGCAGCAGCGGATGCGGCACATGGTCTACACGTCGCAGAACGCCACGGCCGCCGAGCTGCACGGTTACGGCACGGTTCTCGCGCTCACCCCCAGGGATCGTCTGCGCGACGCAGCCATTGAGATCGCCACCGCGGTCGCCGCCAAGGACCCGCAGGTGGTCAGGGCCGCGAAACAGTCGCTCAACGGCATCGACCCGGTCGACGTCAAGCGCTCCTACCGCTACGAGCAGGGCTTCACCTTCGAACTCAACCTGGCGGGCGTCGGCGACCGGCTGCGCGACGCCTTCACCGAGGGAGGCGCCGGATGACGGACAAGCGCATGACCGCCGACGAGGCGATAGCGCACCTCGCCGACGGCATGACCGTCGGCATCGGCGGCTGGGGCTCGCGCCGCAAACCGATGGCGCTGGTGCGGGCGATCCTCCGCTCCCCGCTCACCGACCTCACCCTGGTCTCCTACGGCGGCCCCGACGTCGGCCTGCTGTGCGCGGCGGGCAAGGTCCGCAAGGTCGTCTACGGCTTCGTCACCCTCGATTCCGTCCCCCTGGAACCGCATTTCCGCGCCGCCCGCGAGAACGGCACCGTCAAGGCGCTCGAAATGGACGAGGGCATGTTCCTGGCAGGGCTGCGCGCCGCCGCCCTGCGGCTGCCCTTCATGCCGGTACGCGCCGGGCTCGGCGCCGACGTCCTGCGGTACGCGCCCGAGCTGCGGGTGCTCCCCGACCCCTACGGCACCGGGGACGAGGTGGTCGCCGTACCGCCGCTGCGGCTGGACGCCGCCCTGGTGCACGCCAATCTCGCGGACCCCGCGGGCAGCGCCGCCCTCACCGGGCCCGACCAGTTCTTCGACGACCTGTTCTGCCAGGCCGCGGACGCCGCCTATGTGTCGGCCGAACGCGTCGTGCCCACCGCTGACCTGCTCAAGGAGGCGGGGTGCGTGCACGCCCTCGTCCTGCACCGCTACCTCACCCACGGCGTGATCGAGGCACCGCGCGGCGCGCACTTCACCGAGTGCCCGCCCGAATACGGCCGCGACGAGCCGTTCCAGCGCGCCTACGCGACCGCCGCGGCCGACCCGGCGGCCTGGGCCGCCTTCGCCGAACGCTTCCTCAGCCATGTGGATGAATCGTCTTATCAACAGGCTGTGGATAACTTCCACGAGGAGGCGACCCGATGACCGCGACACCGAACGGCCCGACCGTGCCCCCGAACGGCTCGACCGCCGCGGCGACCGGCCCCGCCACCAGGGCCGAGATCTGCGTCACCGCCTGCGCCGACGCCTGGCGCGGCGACGGCGAGATCCTGGCCAGCCCCATGGGTGTCGTGCCCACCCTCGGAGCCCGCCTCGCCCGCGCCGTCTTCGCCCCCGACCTGGTGCTCAGCGACGGCCTGGCGTATCTGCTGGCCGGCGACATCCCTCTCGGGGCGGCCCCCGACGCGCTCACCGTCGAGGGCTGGCTGCCCTACCGCGCGGTCCTCGATCTGGCCGCGCGCGGGCGGCGCCACGTCATGATGGGCCCGAGTCAGATCGACGCGTACGGCAACGCCAACATCTCCTGCATCGGCCCCTGGGCCCGCCCCACCCGGCAGCTCCTCGGCGCGCGCGGCGCCCCCGGCAACACCGTCAACCACACCACCAGCTACTGGGTGCCCCGGCACGCCCCGCGCGCTTTCGTCGAGCGCGTCGACGTCGTCTGCGGCATCGGCTACGACCGCGCCGCCGCCGTCGGCCGCGCCGCGCGCTTCCACGGTCTGCGCACGGTCGTCACCAATCTGTGCGTCCTGGACTTCGGCGGACCCGGCCACCACCTGCGGCTCGCCTCGCTGCACCCCGGCGTCACTCTGGAGCGGGTCGTAGCGGCGACCGGCTTCCGCCTCACCGTCCCGGCCCGCGTCCCCACCACCAGGCAGCCCACCGACGCCGAACTGCGCGTGCTGCGCGATGTCCTCGACCCGCGCTCCGCCCGCGACCGCGAGGTCCCCGCATGACCGCCGGCGGGCCGCTGAGCACCCGCCTCACCGACCTCACCGGCATCCGCCACCCCATCGTGCAGACCGGCATGGGATACGTCGCCCGCCCCCGCCTCGTCGCCGCCGCGGCCAACGCCGGGGCCCTCGGGGTGCTGGCCGCCGCCACCTTGTCGTACGACGAACTGGCCGCGGCCGTCGCCGAGGTCAAGGCGGCAGCACCCGGACGGCCCTTCGGGGTCAACCTCAGGGCGGACGCGCCGGACGCGGCACGGCGGATCGCGCTGATGGGCCGCGAGGGCGTACGGGTGGCCTCCTTCGCGCAGGCGCCGACCAGCGAGCTGATCCGCGCCGCGCACGACGAGGGGATGGTCGCGGTGCCGTCGGTCGGGGCGCGGCGGCACGCGGAGAAGGTCGCCGAGTGGGGCGCGGACGCGGTGATCGTGCAGGGCGGGGAGGGCGGCGGGCACACCGGCCGGGTGCCGACCACGCTGCTGCTGCCGCAGGTGGTGGACGCGCTGCGGGGCAGCGGGGTGGCGGTGGTCGGCGCGGGCGGCTTCTTCGACGGGCGGGGCCTCGTCGCGGCCCTCGCCTACGGCGCCGACGGCATCGCGATGGGCACCCGCTTCCTGCTGACCTCCGACGCGCCCGTGCCGCGCGCCGTCCAGGACCGCTACCTGGCCGCCGACGTCACCGGCACCCTCGTCACCACCGAGGTCGACGGGGTGCCGCACCGCGTCCTCGCCACCGTCTTCGTCCGCTCGCTGGAACGCGGCGGCCCCCTCGTCCGCTACCCGCGCGCGCTGCGCAACGCCGTCCGCTTCTCCCGGCTGTCCGGGACGCCGCTGCGCGCGATGCTCCGGGAGGGACGGGCGATGCGCGCCACCCGCGAGCTGAGCTGGCCGCAGGTCCTGATGGCCGCGAACACCCCGGTGCTGCTCCGCGCAGCGATGGTCGAAGGGCGCGCTGACCTGGGCGTCATGGCCTCGGGGCAGGTGGCGGGAGTGATCGCCGACCTGCCCTCGTGCGCGGACCTAGTGGACCGGATCATGGCCGAAACCGAGGAAGTTCTGGGCCGTCTCAAGAATTGACCATATGTTCGAATTCTCTCTCGTGCGGACGGGAAGATCACTGGTTACGGTGGCATTCCAGACATTCGCGAGAGGAACCAGCTCATGTCCGCATTCGGTGAAGGTGCTCCCTGTTGGGCCGACGTCTCGCTTCCCGACCTCGCGGCCGGGCAGCGTTTCTACGGCGAGCTGTTCGGCTGGACGTTCGAGGACCAGGGCGAGCAGTTCGGGCACTACACGCTGGCCAAGCTCGACGGGAAGAACGCGGCGGCCCTGATGGGCAAGATGGATGAGTCGATGCCCACGGCCTGGGGCATACACCTGGCCACCGCGGACGCCGCGAAGACCGCGGCCAGGATCACCGAGGCGGGCGGGCACGTCGTCTTCGGCCCCGACGAGATCGGCGACACCGGCGTGCTGGTCGGCGCCGTCGACCCGGGCGGCTCCTTCTTCGGCGCCTTCCAGCTCCGCGGCCACCCCGGCTTCGACGTGGTGAACGTGCCCGGTGCCTACTGCTGGACCGAGAACCACACGCGGGACGCGGCGGCGGTCGACGCCTTCTACGAGACGGTGTTCGGTTACGACGGCGTGCAGGTCGGTGACGGCGTCCACTTCGACTACAAGGTGTGGTCCCGCCCCGGCGACCCCGAGGGTCAGCTCGCCGGCCGGATGAACAGCGCGTCCGGGGGCGGGGACGAGCCGCCCGCGTTCCAGGTCTACTTCGTGGTCGCGGACTGCGACGCCGCCGCCGACACGGTGGGCCGGCTCGGCGGACGGGTCGTCATCGGGCCGGAGGACTCGCCGTTCGGGCGGATGGCCGTCGTCGCCGACGACCAGGGCGCGAGGTTCGCGATCATCGACGTGACGCGGAGGAGCGGCTCGATACCCGGCGCGTGAGCCGGGCCGCCGGGTCTCCGGGGCGGGTCAGAGCCGTTCGATGACGGTGACGTTGGCCTGGCCGCCGCCCTCGCACATGGTCTGGAGGCCGTAGCGGCCACCGGTGCGCTCCAGGTGGTGCAGCAGGGTGGTCATCAGCCGGGCGCCGGTCGCGCCCAGCGGGTGGCCGAGGGCGATGGCGCCGCCGCAGGGGTTGACCACGTCGGGGTCGGCGCCGGTCTCCTTCAGCCAGGCCAGCACCACGGACGCGAACGCCTCGTTGATCTCCACCGCGTCGAAGTCGCCGATGGACATGCCCGTCCTGGCCAGGGCGTGCTCGGTCGCGGGGATCGGTCCGGTCAGCATGCGGATCGGGTCGGAACCGCGGGCGGACAGATGGTGGATCCGCGCGCGGGGGGTCAGGCCGTGGTCGCGCACCGCCTGTTCGCTCGCGACGAGCAGCGCGGCGGCGCCGTCGGAGATCTGTGAGGACAGGGCCGCGGTCAGCCGGCCGCCGGGCACGATCGACGGCAGGGCGGCCATCCGCTCCGCCGAGGTGTCGCGGCGGGGGCCCTCGTCGGTGGCGAGTTCGGGGAGGGCGGCCGTTTCGCGGGCGAACCAGCCGCTGTCGAGCGCGTGCAGGGCGCGACGGTGGCTCTCCAGGGCGAAGCGCTCCATGTCCTCGCGGCTGATGTCCCAGTCGCGGGCGATGAGTTCGGCCCCGCCGAACTGGCTGACGGGCCGGTCGCCGTAGCGGGCGCGCCAGCCGGTGGACCCGGAGAACGGATCCGTGAAGCCGTATTCGCGGCCCACCACCATGGCCGCGCCGATCGGTATCCGGGACATGCTCTGGACGCCGCCCGCCACGACCAGGTCGCTGGTGCCGGACAGTACGGCCTGCGCCGCGAAGTGCACGGCCTGCTGGGAGGAGCCGCACTGCCGGTCGACGGTCACGCCCGGTACGTGCTCGGGCAGTCCGGCCGCCAGCCAGCAGGTGCGGGCGATGTCACCGGCCTGGCCGCCGATGGCGTCGACGCAGCCGAAGACGACGTCCTCGACGGCGCCGGGGTCGAAGCCGCCGCGTTCGACCAGGGCGGTCAGCACATGGGCGCCGAGGTCGGCGGGGTGGACGGGGGCGAGGGCGCCGTTCTTGCGGCCGACGGGGGTGCGTACCGCTTCGACGATGTAGACCTCGGGCATGGGGGGTCTCCGTTCTCGCAGGGCTGGGAGGTGATGAGAGGTGACGTGAGGGTGATGTGAGGTGAGGCGATGTGAGGTGAAGCGCGTGGAGATGAGGGCGCGGTGGCGTGCGATGAGGTGCGTCCCGGCCCGACCGAGATCTGACGATCCGTCAGATAGTCGGTTATCCTAGCGCGGTGACGGACCTTTCCTTCAGTGCTCAACAGGACGCGTTCCGGCGGGAGATACGGGACTGGCTCGCCCGTCGGGTGCCGCGCGAGCCGCTGCCGTCGATGGACACGGCGGACGGTTTCCGCGCGCACCAGGAATGGGAGCGGACGCTGTACGAGGCCGGGTGGGCGGTCGTCGGATGGCCGGAGGAGTACGGGGGAAGGGGCGTCGGCCTGGACGAGTGGCTGATCTTCGAGGAGGAGTACTGGCGGGCGGGCGCGCCGGGGCGCGTCGGGCAGAACGGCATCTTCCTGTTCGCGCCCACCGTCTTCGCCTTCGGCACCGACGAGCAGCGGGCGCGCGTGCTGCCGCCGATGGCCAGGGGGGAGGAGGTGTGGGCGCAGGGCTGGTCGGAGCCGGAGGCGGGTTCGGATCTGGCGAATCTGCGGGCGCGGGCGGTACGGGACGAGGCGCGCGGCGGGTGGCGGCTGAGCGGGCAGAAGACGTGGAGTTCGCGGGCGGCCCACGCGCACCGGCTCTTCGGCCTCTTCCGGAGCGACCCCGGCTCGCGGCGGCACCACGGCCTGACGTACTTCATGGTCGACCTGGCGGCGCCGGGCGTGACGGTACGGCCGGTCCGGCAGCTCGACGGGGAGGCCGGATTCGCGGAGGTGTTCCTGGACGACGTGTTCGTGGCCGACCGGGACGTCCTGGGGGAGGCGGGGGAGGGGTGGCGGATCGCGATGTCCACCACCGGGAGCGAGCGGGGGCTGAGTCTGCGGAGCCCGGGACGGTTCCTGGCGGCGGCCGACCGGTTGCTCGACCTGTGCCGCCTGCGCCCAGAACAGGCGGCGCCGCACCGGGACGCGGTGGCGGACGTGTGGATGCGGGCGGAGGCGTACCGGCTGTACACCTACCGGACGGTGACACGGATGCGGGAGGGCAAGGAGAGCGGGCCGGAGTCCTCGCTGAACAAGGTCTTCTGGTCGGAACTGGACCTCGACCTGCACGACATCGCACTGCGCGTGCTCGGCGCGGAGGCGGAGCGGTGCGGGCCGTGGCTGGACGGTTACCTCTTCGCGCTCGCCGGACCCATCTACGCGGGCACCAACGAGATCCAGCGCAATGTGATCGCCGAGCGGCTGCTCGGCCTCCCCCGGGAGCCCCGCCGATGAGACTCGCGCCCACGCCCGAAGAACAGCTCTTCGCCCGCACCGCCCGCGAGCTGCTGGCGGCGCGCTGCGCACCGGCCGACGTGCGCGCCGGTTTCTCGCCGGACCGCTGGCGGGCGCTCGGCGGGATCGGGGCGACCGGGCTGCTGGTTCCCGAGGAGTACGGCGGCCTCGGTCTCGGTCCCGGTTCCGACGGTCACGGTCCCGGCGGCCAGCACCTCGGCGGGCAGCGCCTCGACGAGCCGCCCCTGGGCGCCCAGGCGCTCGTCGCGCTCACCGAGGAGGCGGGCCGCGCCTGCCTGCCCGAGCCGTTGCTGGAGGCGGCGGTCGCGGCGGTACTGCTCGGGGGGCTGCCGAAGGGGGCGGATCTGCTGCGCGGGCTGGCGGAGGGCGCGGTGACCGTCGCCGTGTCCCTCCCCGCCCAGGACCCGGCGCGGGGACCCGGACCCGTACCCGCATCCGCATCCGCGTCCGTACCCGCATCCGAACCAGCAGGTCAGCCCGCTGTCGCGCACGCCGCGTACGCCGATCACGTGCTGGTCGTCACCGAGGACGGTGAGTTGCGGGAGGCGGGGGCCGGGCCGCGTACGCCCGTTGCCGGGGTCGACCCGAATCGGGGGCTGGCGCGCGTAGCGGACGGCGGCGGGCGGGTGCTCGCGCGGGAGTGGGAGGCGGCGGCAGGGAAGGCGGCGCGGCTCGGGGCGATCGGGGCGGCGGCCGACCTGGTGGGCGCGGCGGCGGCGATGCTGGAGCGAACGGTGGAGTACGCCAAGGGCCGCGTGCAGTTCGGGTCCCCGATCGGCGAGCGGCAGGCGGTGAAGCACCGGCTGGCGGACGTACTCCTGGCCGTGGAATTCGCGCGGCCGGTGGTGGCGCGGGCGGCGTACGCGTACGACCACGGGCTGCCCAGTGCCGCGCGGGACGCGGCCATGGCGAAGGTCTTCGCGAACGAGGCGGCGGGGAAAGCGGCGCGCGGGTGCCTCCAGGTGCACGGCGCGATCGGTTATACCGACGAGTACGACCTCTCGCTCTGGCTGCGCAGGGTGTGGGCGCTCTCCGCCGCGTGGGGCGATTCGACCCGGCACCGCGCCGCCGTGACGGCCGACCTCTTCGCGCAGGACGGCCCGTCCCCGTCCTGCCCGTCACGCTGAACCCCGCCGCCCCGCAAACCGACCCGTGCGGCCCCTCGTCCACGGGCGTCGGCCCCGACTCGCCTGCCCCGTACGGCACTTGGTCGCCGACGATGCGCCACGTGCGTCCCATGCCTCCCTCCCGGACGCCCCGTTCGGCGCGCCGCGCGCCCGAGACGGTGCGAATGGCGGATGATAACGAGTTCGCTCTCCGGGCGTGTCGCGGCGGCCCCGGGTTCGCAACCGGCGCCCATCCCAGGAAGAATCAGGCCCGTACCCTGGCGCTTGGGCCGGTCGAACGGGGTACGGAGCGCGCAGAGCGGGCAAAGCAGTACAGGCGGGCGCAAGCGCTCGATCACGGCAGCACGGCACGAGCACTGCGACAACAGCACAACGGCACAACAGCACAACGGCAGAGCGACAACGGAACGACGGTACGGCGCGCAGCACGGGGTAAGGCCGCGACAGCGCGGGCAACGCGGGCACGGGGAGGTGGCAGGGCAGTGGTGGAGCAGCTTACGCAGCACGACCCGAGACGGATCGGCCCTTTCGAGGTGCTGGCGCGGCTCGGCGCCGGCGGCATGGGGCTGGTCTATCTCGCCCGCTCGGCTTCCGGCCGCCGTGTGGCGATCAAGACCGTGCGCGCCGAACTGGCCGAGGACCAGCTCTTCCGGGTCCGCTTCACGCGTGAGGTGGAGGCCGCCCGCGCGGTCTCCGGCTTCTACACCGCGGCCGTCGTCGACGCCGACCCCCGCGCCGCCGTCCCGTGGCTCGCCACCGCCTACGTCCCGGCCCCGTCGCTGGAGGAGATCGTCAACGAGGCGGGCCCGATGCCCGCGCAGGCCGTACGGTGGCTGGCCGCCGGAATCGCGGAGGCGTTGCAGTCGATCCACGCCGCCGGTCTCGTGCACCGCGACATGAAGCCGTCGAACGTGCTGGTCGTGGAGGACGGGCCGCGCGTCATCGACTTCGGTATCGCGTCCGGCGTCTCCAACACCCGCCTGACCATGACGAACGTGGCCGTCGGCACGCCCGCCTACATGTCGCCCGAGCAGGCCCGCGACTCCCGCAGCGTGCGCGGCGCGAGCGACATCTTCTCGCTCGGCTCCACCCTGGTCTTCGCGGCGACCGGCCACGCGCCCTTCCACGGCGCCAACCCCGTCGAGACCGTCTTCATGCTGCTGCGCGAGGGCCCCAATCTCCACGGCCTGCCGCCCGAGCTGCGCCCGCTGATCGAGTCCTGCATGCGGATGGAGGCGGACCGGCGGCCCACCCCCGCCGATCTCCAGGCGCAGCTCGCACCGCATCTGTACTCCACCGGCGGCGACGACACGGGTACGGCGTCGGCCTGGCTGCCGCCCGGCGCGGTCGCGATGATAGAGCAGCGCCGCAGCGGACGGCCCGCCGTCGCCGCGGGCGGCGGCCGGGGCGCGGTCTCCCGTGTCTCCCGTGTCCCGGGCTGCTCGGGCTGCTCGCGCTGGTACGGGACGCGCGGCTCGCCGTCGTCCCCGCCGTGCGGGCCGTCGCCGTTGTGGAACGCGGGACCGCTCATCGT
>NZ_MECL01000136.1 GCF_014596445.1 Streptomyces sp. CBMA29
GACCACATCGACGCGGCCCGCCGCCTCCAGGCGGGCATCCTGCGCCCGGCGCGGGCCGCCGCGACCCTGCGACAGGGCCGCGGCCCGTTCGGCCCGCGTCCGGCGCCGCGGGTCAGGTCGCCGCGGGCGTGAGGCTCAGGTCGAGCCGCAGCGGACCGCGGACGAACACCCCGCTGTCCGGTGCCGGGGTGCCGTCGGCGAAGCCCATCTCGGCGAAGGCGTCGAGGAGTTGGTTGGCGCCGACCTCCACCTCGGCCTTCGCCAGCAGCGCGCCCACGCAGAAGTGCCGCCCGAGCGCGAACGCCAGGTGGTCGGCGGCGGCGCTGAAGGCGTTCGCGGTGGTCAGGTCCGTGCGGTGGATGTCGAAGGTGTCGGGCCTTTCGTAGTGCCGCTCGTCCCGGTTGGCCGCGCCGATCAGACAGGTGACCGTCGCGCCCGCCGGGATGGTGACGCCGTGGAGCGTGACGTCCTGCGCCGGCTGCCGCATGATCATCTGGAGCGGGGGAGTGAACCGCAAGGACTCCGCGAAGGCCGCGGGCACCAGGTCGCGGTCGGCCCGCACGGCCTCCAACTGCTCCGGGCTGGCGAGCAGATTGCGGAACATCCCGGAGATCGCCTTGTCGGTGGTCTCACCGCCCGCGGACAGCAGCAGGCTCACGAACGAGGTGATGTCTTGGTCCGTCATCACCGTGCCGTCGATCTCCGCCGTGCACAGCGACGACAGCAGGTCCTCACCCGGCTCGGCCCGCCGCCGGTGGATGATCGGCACCAGATACGCGGCCAGTTCCCGGCTCGCGCGCATCCCGGCGTCGGCGACCTCGGGGTCCTGCGCGAGATTGGCGAAGAAGCCGACCACGGCGGCGTACCAGGCGTGGAAGCGGTCGTGGTCCTCGCGGTCGAGCCCGAGCATGTCGACGATCACATTGACCGGGAAGCGGGTGGCGAACTGGTCGACCAGGTCCGCCTGTTCGGCGTCGCGGAAGGCGTCGATCAGATCGCGCGCGTTGCGCTCGATCACCGGCAGGAACCGCTCCCGTAACTCCCGGCCGCGGAAGGCCGGTGCCACCAGCGCCCGGTGGACGGAGTGCTCCCGCCCGCTCATCTGCACGATGGTCCGCCCGCCGTGCACCGGTTCGAGCTGCCAGGCGTAGTTGTCGGTGGTGAACACCGGGTCCCGGAAAGCCCGTTCGACGTCCTCGTACCGCGACAGCAGCCAACTGCCGGTGCCCTCGTGGAAGACGACCGGGTAGTGCTCCCGCAGGACCCGGTAGGCCGGATACGGGTCGGCCGCGAACTGCGGCGAGAGGATGTCGGGCGGCTGCGGTATGACGGTCACGATACGTCCTCTGCTTCCGTGCTCACGGGCGCGTACGGCATGCGGGCGGTCACGACGCTAGGGCACGGCGGGCAGCCGCACCTAGGCGCTTTCGCGCCCCGTGCCGGCCCCTACACTCCTGGCCATGCTGCCTCTGGACGACCCCCGCTGGCCCACCCTCGACCACCGCGACTGGTCGAACGGCAAGGGCGGTTCCGACGCCCCCTACGTGCCCGACGAACTGCGCCATCTGCTCGACCACCCCGCCGACCGCGAACGCTTCGGCGACCTGTGGCCGTACCTCTGCTCCGAGGGCACCGCCTGGCCCGCCGCGTACGCCGCCGTGCCGCACATCGTCGCCATCGCACGCGGCCTCCCGGCGGCCGAGAGGGACGACTACCTGTACGTGATCGGGCTCGTCGCCATGTGCTCTGGCGAGTACGGACAGGTTTGGGACGGCCTGCCCGACGACCTCGCGCAGGCGTACCGGCAGGCGCTCCCCGAGTCGCTGGCCCTCCTCGGCGAGACGCTGGTGGCGGGCGAGCACGACCAGGTCACCACCGGCTATCTGCTCGCGGCCACGGCCGCGCTCAAGGGACACGGCGAATACGCCGAGATCCTCAACGACCTCGATGTGTACGCCGAATGCCAGTCCTGCGGCGAGCCGATGCTCGAACTGCCCTGATCCGCGCCGACCGTATACGGCGCCGAACCGGTCAGACCGTTTCGCCGAAGCCGGGAAGAATGGCGAGGCGCCGTACGGTCGCCTTCTTGGCGATCTCGATGCCGGGCGCGTAGGTGTCCGAGTCGTACCAGGCCCGCGCCTGTTCCACGCTGCTGAACGACAGCAGCGTCAGTCCCTTGGCGCCGTCCCACGTGCCCTCGACGGCCTCGGGCCTGGCATTGATCATCAGGTACTCGCCGCCGAATTCGGCCACGGCCTTCTGCGCGATCTCCCGGTAGTCCGCCATGGCGGCCATGTCGGTCACTTGGATTTCCAGCAGGACATACGCGGTCATCTGCGGTCTCCCCGAATTCGGCTGCGACATACGTCACGTGACGTGGAACGCGGTGGATCACACGTGATCCGGCGCTCAGCATGCCGAATTCGGGACGGCCGCGCAATGGTCCCCAAAGTCCTCGCTCCGTGCGGGAATCGGCGTGACTGTCACGCTCCGGCCCGCGACCGGCTCACCGCTGCGTCGCGGTGAACCGCCAGTGGCCGGAACCGATCGCGTAGACCGCCTCCTGGCCGTCGCTGTGCAGCAGTCGGGCACCGTGCGTGGCCTCGAACCGCGGATGCCGTGCGTCGGGCAGCGGCACACGGACGGTCGCGGTCGAGCCGACCGGCACCGTGACGTCGAGCGTGGTCCGGCCGTTCGCGACGGTCCAGGAACTGGCGACCGTGCCGAGCGGGGTGGCGATCGAGGCCACGGCGTGCCGCATCCCCGCCGGGATCCGCGGCGCGACCGTCACCGTACGGTAGGCCGGCCCGGTCGGCTGGATGCCCGCCAACCGCGTGTAGAGCGAGGCGTTGATACCGGCGAACATCGCGTGGTCGTGGGTCTCCATGTTGGAGTAGTACGTCCACTGCTCCCACGAACTCGTCGCGCCCTGGCCGATCTCGTACCCGAAGCCGGGGTAGGTGCGCTGGTCCAGCACCGTCATCGCCACATCGATCCGGTCGATCGCGGCGAGCGCGTCCATCAGGTACCGGGTGCCGAAGATGCCGGTGTCGAGGTGTCCGCCGTCCTTCTCGGTGATGGTGGCGACCAGTTGCCGTCCGACGGCCGCCACATTCGCGGCGGGCACCATGCCGAAGGCCAGCGGCAGCACGCTCGTGGTCTGCCGGCCGTCCCCGTAGGTGTCGCCCGCCGCGTTGAGGAACGCGGCGTTGAACGCGTCCTTGATGTCCTGCGCCAGCGTCCCGTAGCGGGCGGCGTCCGCGCTGTGGCCCAGCGCCGTCGCCGACTTGGCGACATCCACCGCCTGGAGGTACGACAGCGCCGTGTTCACCACCGACACCTCGCTGGTGCAGGCGCCCGCGTTCGGCCCGCCGCGCCCGCCGTTGGCGTTGGCACCGCGGTCCGGCGGACACCAGTCGCCGAAGCCCCGGTCGCTCGGCCAGACATGCCCCGGCACCTCGGCGGCGTTCGTGTCGACGAACGCCTTCATCGCCGGATACGTGGCCGCCAGCGTCGCCCGGTCGCCGTACTGCTCGTACAGCGTCCACGCCAGCGTGACCTGGTTGCCGCCCATGTCGGGCTGCTGCGCGTTGCCCGCGTCGTTCGGCAGAGCCGTGCCGGGCGGCATGTCCTGGAGGTACTTGGCGTAGTAGCGGTCCATGCCGAACTCACGGGTGGACGCGTCGTGATACGCCTGCACGTCCATGCCGGGAGGCGTCCGCTCGTCGCGGACCGGATTGTCGGTCGGGACGCTCATCGAGTTGTTGAGGACGCTCCACCGGTTGTTCCGCCAGATCTGGTTCAGCAGCGCGTCGGAGGAGGAGAAGGCGCCCGTCGAGGCCACGTCGGCGTGCACCACGCGCGCGTCCAGACTGCTCAGGGCCGGCTTGCCGGGGAAGCCGGTGACCTCGACGTAGCGGAAGCCGTGGTAGGTGAAGCGGGGCTCGTACGTCTCCGCCGTACGGGTGCCCGCCAGGGTGTAGGAGTCGGTCGACGCCGCCGACCTGTTGGTGGCCGTGTCCAGCATCCCGTCCGCGCCGACCTCCTCCGCCGTCCGCATCTTCACTGTCGTCCCGGCGGGGCCCGTCACCCGCAGCCGCTCCCAGCCCGCGATGTTCTGCCCGAAGTCGTAGACGTAGACGCCGGGCTGAGGCTGCGTCAGCTTCACCGCGCGCAGCGTGTCCGTCACCCTGACCGGCGGCATGGTGTCCGCGACGAGCTTGTCGGAGGGCGCCGCCACCGTCCGCACCGGCTGCCAGCCGGAGTCGTCGGACCCGGCGCGGTCCCAACCCGGCTTGTCCAGCCGCGCGTTGTAGCTCTCGCCCGCGTAGAGGTCATTGGCGGTGATCGCGCCGGTCGACCACTTCCAGGAGTCGTCGCTGACGACGCTCTGTCGGGTGCCGTCGGAGTAGCTGACATCGAGCATCACGACGGCCTGCTTCGGCCCGGTCCAGCGGAAGCCGTACGGGCTGAACCGCGGCCCGTATCCGTTCCCCAGCCAGAGGCCCACCGTGTTGGCGCCCTGCTTGAGCGAGCTGGTGATGTCGTAGGTGGCGTACAGATCACGCTGGTCGTACGGCGTGCTCGCCGGTGCGAGCACCCGGTCGCCGACCTTCGCGCCGTTGAGGTGCATTTCGTAGAAGCCGAGGCCGTAGACGTACGCCCGCGCCCTGGTGACCTTCTTCCGGCTGTCGAGGGTGAAGCCCTTGCGCAGCAGGGGCGCCGCGGGGTTCGGGTCGAGCAGCGTCGGGTCGCCCTTGGGTTCGAGCTGCCCGTCGGTGATCGCCGAGTCGGGGAAGTACGGGTCGGGCGAGGCGGAGAAGTCGTCGGAGAACAGCGTGGCTCCGTCCAGGCCGCGCACCACGATGTTGTCGTACAGGGCGTCCTCGGCGACATTGCCGGTGGTCGAGGTGCGGAAGCCCAGGGTTCCGGCGGTGAAGGTGGTGTCGGTCCGGGTGTCCACCCGCGTGCCGTCGACCGAGGTGGTGATCGTGCCGCCGTCCGCCCTGACGGTCAGGTGGTGGGGCGCGCCGGCGTTCGCCGTGGTGATCACCGGGCTGAGGTCGACCTCACCGAGGGTGGCGAAGGAGCCGTCCTTCTGGACGTGCGGGCGCAGCAGCACCTTGCCGGGCGTCGAGGCCGCGTTGATCTGCCACATGTAGTAGTCGCGGCTGTCCTTGACGCGGAACAGGACGCTTGCCGCGCCCGCCTTGATGGTGAAGTCCGTGTCCAGGGTGAAATCCGACCAGGAGGCGGCGGCGCCGGTGTCCGGAGTGATCCACCGCGCGCCCTTCCAGTCCGCCGAGTTGAGCAGGCCCATCTCCCAGTGCCCGACCGGACTCCAGGCCGACGCCCGGCCGTACGCGTCCCAGACCTGCACCTTCCAGTAGTAGGTGCGGGAGGACTCCAGCCCGGGACCGCCGTAGGGCACGCCGGTCGAATCGTCCGTCGCCACCCGGCCGCTGTCCCAGACGTCCGCCTTCGGGGAGTTCAGCCGGGCCGCGCTGCTCGCCACCAGCACCCGATAGGCGCTCTGCCGCTGGCCGTTGGCCGCGGCGCGCAGTTTCCAGCCGAGCGCGGGACGCGGATCGTCGATGCCCAGCGGATCCGTCGTGGCGTCAGCGGTCAGCTCACCCACAAAGACTCCGCCGGACGCGGCCTGCGCGGCCGAGGGATGACCGAAGGGCGCGCCGCCCAGGGACAGGGACGTCACCAGGGCCGCGACGGCGATCCCGTACGACAGTTTTTCCCGCGCAAAACCGGACATCGGACTCCTTGCAGTGAGTGAAACGATTCACTCCATTGGGGCGTGAGAAACGTATGAGAGCGGGTGGCGGGGCGTCAATACGTATGACGCGGACCGGTTCCGTGCTGCGGCCATCCGGAGGTGCGCGCCCCATCCATCGGAGCAGACATCGTTGTCGACATTGAAAGACGTTTCAATTTCCCGGTCTTGGTCTTTGGTGCAATTCCGAGCACACGCCTATTGACCCGCTGCTGAGATGGACTTAGGTTCTCCACGGCTCATGTTGAATCGTTAAATGGTCTGCTCCGCTTCGGGTACGGCGCCTCCCCGTGGCCCGCGCCCGGAAACCGACCGCCCAGCACCCCTGTGAGACGGGCCCGTCCGGCGCGACGGCGGACTGAATCGATTGACCGCGCAGGCAGCGCCGCATCTCGGCCGCGCACCGCGCGACGTACTCCAGAGGGGACACCGATGACCGCACACACCGCAGCGCGGCCCGACGGCGGACGGCCCGTACGAGCCCGACCGGCCGGGCTCGTACGGGCGTTGACCGCCGCCCTGCTGCTCACCTCGGCCACCGGACTGCTGCCCGCCGTCACCGGACAGGCCGCGGCCGACAGCGGCCCGGCCTCCTGCCCCTGGCTGCACTCCAAGGCCGCTCCTGAACAGCGGGCCGCGCAGGTGCTCGCGCGGATGACCACCGACGAGAAGCTGTCGATGACCCACGGCAGCCAACTCCCCGGCTACGCGGGCGTGGTGGCCCCCATACCCCGGCTGTGCGTTCCCGCGCTGAACCTCAACGACGGGGGAGCGGGCGTGGTGATGGGCGGCACGACGGCCATGCCCGCTCCGGTCGCGGCCGCCGCCACCTGGGACCCGGCCGTGGAGACCGCCTACGGACAGGTCGTCGGCGCCGAGGCGAAGACCAAGGGCGTCAGCGTCAACCTCGGACCCGATGTGAACCTGGAGCGCGACCCGCGCGGCGGGCGCGTCTTCGAGATGGCCGGTGAAGACCCCTACCTGTCCGGCGCGATGGCCACAAGGTACGTCCAAGGCGTCCAGTCCCAGGGCGTGATGGCCGACCTCAAGCACCTCGCGGCCAACGACACCGAGCAGAACCGCAACAACGGCAACGCGATCGTCGACGAACGCACCCTGAACGAGATCTACTACCCGGCGTTCAAACAGGCCGTCCAGCAGGGCGACGCCGCCTCCGTCATGGCCGCCACCAGCCTGGTCAACGGCGTCCACTCCAACGAGGACGCGTATCTGCTGAACCGGACCGCCAAGCAGGACTGGGGCTTCGACGGATTCGTCGTCACCGACTGGGACGGCGCCCGCAGCACCGTCCAGGCCGCCAACGCCGGTCTCGACCTCACCATGCCCGCCCCCGGCAACTTCGGACAGCCGCTCGCCGACGCCGTCCGCTCCGGGCAGGTCGGCATGCCCGTGCTCAACGACAAGGTCGTCCGGCTGCTCACCGAGGAATTCGCCTACGGCCTCTTCGACACCACGCCCGGCTCGCCCGCCGCGACCGCGACCACCCCCGCGCACGTCGCCACCGCGCGCGACATCGCGGCGCGGGGCACCGTCCTGATGAAGAACGCGGGCCGGCTGCTCCCGCTCGACCCCGCCAGGACGCCCACGGTCGCCGTGATCGGCGCCGCCGCCAAGGACGCGCCGATCACCGGTGGCGGCGGCAGTTCGCACGTACCCGTGGACGCCTCGTCCGTCGTCACCGTCGCCGACGGCATCGCCCAACGGCTCGGCACGAAGGGCCGCGTCGACTACCTCGGCTCCTGGGCCGCACAGGCGTCCTCCTCCGCCGGCCCCTCAGACCAGCCGCGCAACATGGTCGACGGCAACGCGGGCACCCGCTGGTCCAGCGGCGCGCCGATGGCCGACGGCCAGTGGGTCAGCGTCGACATGGGCGCCTCGCACAGCATCGACCGGGTCACTCTGGACGCGGGCAACAGCACCGACTACGCCCGTGGTTACCGCGTCCTGCTCTCCTCGGACGGCGCCGCATGGGGCGACCCGGTCGCCGAGGGCGCCGGCACCGGACAGGTCGTCACCGCGACCTTCACCGCCCGGCAGGCCCGTTACATCAGGATCGAACAGACCGGCACCGCCGACAGTTGGTGGTCGATCGCCGAACTGACCGCCTTCGGCGCGGACGGCACCGGCGCCCAGGTCGCCATCGGCAGGACCGGAGTCGGCGTCCCCGGCGTGACCGACAAGCTGCCGACCGTACCGGCCGCGACCTTCACCACCGGCGACGGCCAACCCGGCCTGACCACAACGTACTTCAACAACCTCGACCTGTCCGGCGCCCCCGCGCTCACCCGCGTCGAGCCGGACATCGACGACCACTACACGGCCGCGCCCGGCCCCGGCGTCAACCCGGCCGGATTCTCCGTGCGGTGGAAGGGCTATCTGACGGCGCCGGTCACCGGCACGTACACCTTCTCGATGGCCAACACCGGCGGCATCCGGATGACCGTCGACGGGCAGCCGGTCTTCCAGGACTGGGCGCAGTACGGCCCCGGCGTGTCCGCGATCCGCCTCAAGGGCGGCGTGCGGACGTCGATCACGGTCGAGAACTACCAGCCGGTCAACGGCCCCACGGGACCGGTCGCCGGGACGCCGACCAGCCCGCCGAGCAACGGCTCGGTCACCCTGGGCTGGCAGGTGCCCGACACCGCGGCCATCGCCGCCGCGGCGGCTGCCGCCAGGCAGGACAGCGTCGCCGTGGTCGTCGTCAACGACGACGAGAGCGAGGACGGCGACCGGCAGAATCTCACCCTGCCCGGCGCGCAGGACGACCTCGTCGCCGCCGTCGCCGCGGCCAACCCGCACACGATCGTCGTCCTCAACACCGGCGCGCCCGTGCTCATGCCGTGGCTCGACAAGGTCGACGGCGTCCTGGAGTCCTGGTACGGCGGCCAGCAGAACGGCGCCGCACTGGCCTCCGTCCTGTTCGGCGACGTCAACCCCTCGGGCAAGCTGCCCCAGACCTGGCCCGCGAGCATGGCGCAACTGCCGACCGCCGACCCGTCCCGTTACCCGGGCGCCGTCGATGTCGCCACCAACACCACCAACTACCACTACAGCGAGGGACTCGAGGTCGGCTACCGCTGGTACGACGCCCACCACCTCACCCCGCTCTTCCCGTTCGGCTACGGCCTGACCTACTCGTCCTTCTCGTTCAGCGGACTCACCGTCTCACCGGGCGTCACCGGCACGACCGGGCCGGTGAAGGTCTCCGCGACGGTGAAGAACACCGGCACCCGTACCGCCTCCGAGGTCGCCCAGCTCTACGTCGGCGCCCCGGCGGGCGCGGGTGAACCCCCCAAGCAGCTCAAGGGATTCCAGCGCGTCACCCTCCGGGCCGGACAGTCGCGACGCGTCACCTTCACCCTCGCGCCTGACGACCTGCGGACCTGGGACTCCACGGCCCACGCGTGGACGACGATTCCGGGCACGTACCGGATCTACGTCGGAAACTCCTCCCGTGATCTGCCGCTGACCGGCGCCCACACCCTCACCACGACCACCGGAGCCCGTACCGTCACCACACAGGCCCCCGCCGCGCTCGACCCCGTTCACGGCAACGTGGTCACGACCACCCTCACCGCGGGCGGCACGCGGACGCTCCAGCACGTCCGGCTCGGCCTCGGCGTACCCGCCGGATGGACCGTACGGGCCCTGACGCCCGCCACCTTCAACCGTGTCGACCCCCGCACCCGCCCGCACACCTCATGGCTGGTGACCCCGCCCGCCGACGCGCAGAACCGCCTGTGGCGGCTGACCGCGACGGCTACGGCGTCCGGCGGATTCGGCGTCTCCGGCGGCCAACAGGTGACCACCGCGCCGCTGGTGGACGCGCGACTGACCTCCGCCACCAAGCTGGCACGCACCGGCACCGCATTCCCCGCGACCCTCACCCTGCGCAACGCGACCGACCAGACCGTCACCGTCGCCGCCGACATCACGGCACCGACCGGAGTCACCGTCACACCGGCCAAGGCCGCGGTGACCCTGCGCCCACGCGCCACCGGCACCGCCGAGCTGACCGTCACCGTCGGAGCGAAAGCCACCTCCGCGGCGCTCGACCTCACCGGCACCGTCACCGTGGCCCGCCACGACCACCCGCTCGACGGCGGATCGCTCGCACTGCCCCTGCTGTACGGATCGCTCGCCGCCGCCTACGACAACACCGGGGTCGGCGACGAGACCGCGCCCGGCGCGGCCGACTTCGACGGCGCGGGATTCAGCTACTCCGCCCAGGCCCTCGCCGACGTCGGCGTCACGCCGGGGCAGCCCGTCGCACACGGCCAGGCCACCTTCACCTGGCCGGACCCGGCACCGGGCGGCGCGGACAACGTGGTCGCGGCCGGTCAGCACATCGCGGTGGACAAGAACGGATCCGCCCTGTGGCTCCTCGGCGCCGCGAACAACGGCAGCGGATCGGGCATCGGCACCCTCACGTACACCGACGGAAGCACCGCCCCTTTCACCCTCGCCCTCACCAACTGGACCCCGAGCACGCCGCTCCCCGAGGACGAACCCGTCGTCACCGCACCCCGCTGGAACCGTCCCCCGAACAGCGGCTATCCGGCCGACACCGCCGTCAGCCTGTACGCCACCAAGGTCCCCCTGGCTCCGGGCAGGACGCTGGCGTACGTCACCCTGCCGACCACGGTCACCGGCGATCAGGCGGGCACCCGACTGCACGTCTTCGCCCTGACCGTCACCTAGGGTCCGCCCGGCGGACGGACCCGCCGGACCATGACCGCCGTTCCCCGTCCACCCCTCCCGGGCGGGGAACGGTACCGCCGAGTGCCGTACACGCCGGGCCGGGCGCGACTAAGGTGTGCCCGGCCCGCACCCGCCCGGCGGGCCGGATGTTCCTTGGGGGGACCATCATGCGTATCTCACCGCGCGCCTCGCTGCGCGCCACCTTACTGACCACCGCTGTCGCGCTCGGACTCGTGGCCGGGGGAGTCGCCCCCGCGCAAGCCGCGACCGGCTACGACCGCTGCCCGCAGGGCGCCCTGTGTCTGTTCGACCAGCCCGGCGGCCAGGGGACCATGACGTCCTACACCGCCGCGCAGCCGACGCTCGGCGCCTGGGACGACAAGGCGTCCTCGGTCTACAACCGCACCGGCTACCACGCCCTGTGCATGTACAGCCTGGCCGACTACCAGTACCTCGACGCCGTCCACGACGTCGAGGCCGACACCACCGGCACCGGCGACGACCGCTGGGAGCTGTCGCGGTTCACCAGCCCCGGCGCCACCCTCGACCACAATCTCAGCTCCTTCCGCTGGGCACACACCATGCGGGAGTGCCAGGGAGGTCCCGAGTACCTGCCGTGGATCGCGCCGTACGGAGTCTTCAAACGCCCGGCCCAGCCGTTCGGCGATCTCAACGGCGACGGCCGCCAGGACCTGCTGCTGCGTACGTACTCCGGAAAGCTGTGGCGGCTGCCCGGCGACGGCAGCGCGGGTCTTGAGGGCTCCGGCTGGAACTCCATGTCGGCGCTGACCCGGCACGGCGATCTCAACGGCGACGGCACGGAGGACCTGCTGGCGCGCGACACCACCGGCCGGCTGTGGATGTATCCGGGTACCGGCCGCGGCACCTTCGGCGCCCGGCTCCTGGTGGGTCCCGGCTGGAACACGATGACCGCCGTCACCGCCGCCGGAGACCTCGACGGCGACGGCAAGGGCGATCTGCTGGCGCGCGACACCACCGGCCAGTTGTGGATGTACCCCGGCCGGGGCGACGGCACCTTCGGCACCCGCCTGCTCGTCGGCCCCGGATGGAACGTGATGGGCGCTTTCGCCGCCCCCGGCGACCTGACCGGCGACGGCCGTCCCGACCTCGTCGTGACCGAGCTGTCCACGGGCAAGCTGTGGCTCTATCCGGGCGACGGCCACGGACGCCTCGGCGCCCGCGTCCTGGCGGGCACCGGCGGCTGGACGCCCTTCACCACGCTCCTCGGCATCGGCGACCTGACCGGTGATCTGCTGCCCGATCTCGTGGCCGCCACCACGGGGCAGATGCGCGTGTACTCGGCGGGTACGTCGGAGGGCGTCTTCGACACCGGCGCGCGCGTGAGCCTGTCCGAGGGCGACGCCCTGTTCTGAGCCCGCCAGGGAGTCGCGGAGGTCACGCGCGGCGGTCGGTTCGCCGATCGCCGCGCTGATCCGGCGGTGCCCTGCGCGGGCCGCTCAGCCGGAGGCGCGGACCCTGATCAGCGGCGCGTCCCGCGAGAATTCCCGGAATCCGACGCCGTAGTACAGGGCGCGCGCCGCCGGATAGCCCGGCGCGCCCAGGCAGGCGACGGTCGCGTGCGTGGCCCCGGCGGACCGCGCGCGACGCATGCCGTGCAGAAGCATCGCCCTGGCCAGCCCCAGACGCCGGTAGGCCGGATGGGTGCCGACCGGTTCGAACTCGACGGTCGCGTTGGCCTCGTCGAGCCACATGACGGCCGAGGACGCCATCGCCCCGTCCGGCGCCTCCACCAGGAGGTGCAGATCCGCGCGGTAGCCCGTCGCCCGCCGGACACCCTCGTAGCTCTCGGCCGTGTACGTCGAGGGCGCCCACGCGTCCACGTGAGCCTGGAAAGCGGCCCGCGGTCCTGCCTCCTCGGCGGTGCGGAACCGGAATCCGTCCGGCAGCAGCGGCTCCTCGACGTCGGTCAGCTCCCGCGCGTTGAGCTGCGTCCAGGACCCCTTCTCACCGAGCGAGGCCGGATCGGGCTCGTAGCCGCGCGCCGCCCACCGCGTCAGGCCGAACGCGTCGGCGCCGCTCGGCACCACCGTCCGTTCGACGTCCGGCGTCGTGGCGTGGAACCAGTCGATCACCTCGTCGACCAGCCTCGCGTGGTCGGGGTGGACCTGATACGCCAGATAGGCGCCGGTCGCGTCCCGCACGGAACCGTCGCTGCGCCGCAGCCGGTGCGGAAGCTGGGCCCAGCCCCACGCGACCGGCTGCCCGCCGGAGAACCACAGCCGCCGCGGCCAGTTCGCGCCGCCGACGGCGTGCCCCTTGCCCCAGTTCCACGCCAGCTCGCCGTACGAGGCGTCGGTGTTCACCAGGTCAGGGCGCGCGGCGGTGACGCGCTGCGCCATCTCCTGCATGAGCTGTACGTCCGCGGCGGTCAGCAGCTCGAGGGTCGTCATGGTCGCCACGGTGCCAGGACGCGGCGGAGCCGTCGAACCGTTTTCCGGGCCACCGGTCGCGGCGGCCGGGAACACGGAGCGGGCGTGTCGTCACCGACCTCGGCGGCAGAGCCGGACCGGGGCTCAGCCCTCTGCGGGTCGCGGGCCGTCCGACTCGGCGGGGAAGCAGTCCAGCCGGGCGTCGGCCAGTTCCTGGAGTGTGCCGCCCGCCGTCAGCCAGCCGAGCAGGCACGACGGCAGTAACCACGGCCGCAGCGATGTCGTCACCGGTACGAAGGTGATCTGCCGGTCCGTGGTGTCGAGCACCGCCCAACCGCCGTCCCTGACCAGGGGAACGGCCGCAATCCGGCAGGTGTCGTGCGCCGCGGCGACGGCCAGCAGCCAGCGGCTCGCGTCCCCTGCCGAGCGCGACCTGCTGCCGTAGAGCACATCGGCGAGCTGCCGCCACTTCGGCGCCTCGTGGGTGTCCGCGTCGACCACGAAGTGCTCGTCCAGGACGCGGTGTTCACCCGGCAGGGCCGGGCCGGGGGCGGCCGAGAGGACGGCCTGCCGCCCCGGCGTCCGTACGGCAAGCGAGAGCGCGGGCGCCGGTCGGTCGGCCACCGAGGCCGTGGGTATGTCCCTTTGCGCGAGGGCGAGTTCGACGGGGAATTCGACGCCGAGTTCGACACTGACCAGACATCGGCCGCTCGGCGGCTGAGGTCCGTTCGCCCATGTCGCCGACCCGCTGTCCATCGCCATCCGGGCCGTCCCCCTCCCGCTGGACCCGCTGCGCCCGCCGGAGCCGCCCGGCCCTGAGCGCCTCCGGTACGGCCCTCACGAAGAGGCCGGGGACCGGGCCGTTCTGTGACAGGACAGAACATCAAACCGGCATGTCGCCCGCGTTACGGTCAGCGAACGAGCGATGACGGATTCCCGTACCGGCGTGGCGTGTGGGGGATCTCCGCAGGCGCGCGCTCAGCGCTCCGCGCGGTCGAAGCGGCGGATGAAGCGCCGCTGCCACGGCGTCTCCACGGCGCGGTGGTGATAGTGCCGGCGGACGAAGGCGACGGCCTCGTGCGCCGGGACCCCGTCCAGAACAGCCATGCAGGCGAGGGCGGTTCCGGTCCGCCCGATGCCGCCGCCGCACGCGACCTCCACCCGCTCGTCCGCCGCGCGGGCCAGCGCCTCCTCGAAGGCAGCCCGCGCCTGCCGCCGGTCCGAGGGCAGCCGGAAATCCGGCCAGCGCACCCACCGCGCGTCCCACCGGGTCAACGGCGGCTCGCCGCCGAGGAGATAGACGCCGAAGGACGGCGTCGGCCCCGCCGGAAGCGCTTGGCGCAGGCCGCGTCCGCGCACCAGCACACCCGACGGAAACCGTACGATCCCGTCGTCCGACGGGTCCCAGCTCTCGGTCATCCCGGAACCCTACCGAGACCCGCTGGTCGCGACCCGCACACCGGCCCGCCGCCACACCGGCCCGCCGCCACACCGTGAGCGGCGAACCCTCGCGGACAGGCGATCATGGGGTGACCGATCCGGCCGGAGGAGAACGGAGAGCGCCATGCCCGAGGGCTGGGAGTGGGACGAGACCTTGTTCCTGGGCTCGGCCCGCTACTACCGGCGCGGGCGGCTGCCGTACGCGCCGGGACTCGCGGACGTCCTCGCGCGGGAGCTGGGCCTCGACGGGCGGGGGCGCCTGCTCGATGTGGGCTGCGGTCCCGGCACGGTCGCGCTCGGTCTCGCGGACCTGTTCGCCGACGTCGTGGGAGTGGACCCGGACGGCGCGATGCTCACCGAGGCGCGGTGCCAGTCCGTGGCCGCGGACGTGTCGGATCGCACTCGGTGGATCCAGGCCCGCGCCGAGGAACTGCCCCTGGATCTCGGCACGTTCACCGTCGTGACCTTCGGCCAGTCCTTCCACTGGATGGACCGCGACAAGGTGGCCGCGACGGTGCGGGCCATGCTGGCGCCCGGCGGCGCCTTCCTCCAGATCGCGGATCTGAAGAACGAACGCCGGACCGCGCGGGGCCTGCCGTATCCCGCCGTCCCGTACGACGGGGTCGACGCGCTCGTCAGGGAACACCTCGGCCCCGAGCGGCGGGCCGGACAGGGAGTGCTGCGGCACGGCACACCAGGGGACGAGACCGCGGTGCTGGCCAGGGCCGGATTCGTCGGTCCGCGCCGGCTGGTCGTACCGGGCGGCGAGGCGCTGAAGCGCACCGGCGACGACGTGGCCGCCTGGGTGTTCTCCCTGTCGTCCTCCGCGCCGCACCTGTTCGGGGACCGCCGGGACGCCTTCGCGGCCGACCTCGACCGGCTGCTCGAGAACGCCTCCCCGTCCGGCCGTTTCTCCGAGCGCCAGCCGAGCACCGAGGTGTTGGTCTGGCGCAAGCCTCCACACCCCTGAGGGGCAACCGGCATACGGAAAGGCGCCGTTGGCGGGCGGCCGGAGGAGCGGAGGGCCACCCTCCAACGGCGCGGGCGACACGCGTCAGCCCACGGCGGTCAGTTGATCGTCCACTGCTGGAGGGCCGCGTCGGTCTTCGCCTGCTGTGTGACCAGCGCGCCGTCGGCCGCCGACGCGGCGGTCAGCAGCAGCCCGCTCTTCACCGAGGCCACGGTGTACGCGCCACTGGCCTGCTTGGTCACCGTCCAGTGCTGATTGCTGCCCCCGGTGCACGTCCACTGAACGACCTTCGCCCCGGCGCTGGTCGAGCCGTCGCTGACATCGGCGCACAGCCCCGACTCGCCGTTGACGAGCTGATAGGAGCCGTCGGCCTGCTGGGTGAACCGCCAGGTCTGATTGGCGCCGCCGTTGCCGGTCCAGGTGAGGAGCTGGGTGCCGGCCGTGGTGCTGTGGCCCGGATCGTCCAGCGCCCTGCCCCCGGTGACCAGCGCGTGCGGACCGTTCAGCCCGCCCGGTGCCGTACCGACCGGCGTCATGGTCAGTGTCTGCTCGGCGGCGGTCCGTGCCCCGCCCACGGCGTTGCCCGTACCGTTGGTCCAGTAGCGGGCGGGTGTGGTCTCGGTGAGCCGCCCGGAGGCCGCCGACAGGCCGAGGACCAGGCCGCTGTAGCGGTTGACCAGCCGGTACGCGCCGGACTTCGCGCCGTCCGGCGACGCGCCGGGGACGACGAACCACTGCTGCCCGACGGTGGGTCCGCCCGTTCCCGCCGCGGTCACGGTCGGCGCCGCGCCCCATGCCCGGCCCGCGGTGGCAACGGAGTTGACGCCCAGCAGCGCGCCGCTGGAGGCGTTGACGATCCGGAAGGACCCGTCGCCGTTGCCCGCGAACGCCCAGGTCTCCAGGCTCGATCCGGTGGCGCTCGCCAGCGAGGTCGTCGCGGCGCCGCCCGACACCTGGGCGAGCAGACGGCCGTTCCCGGCGCCGATCCGGTACGTCTTGGCCGGGTCGAAGGCCGGTGCGGCCGGTGCGGTCGAACCGACGGTGATGTTCGCGTACTCGCCGCTGGACTTCGCGCAGGCGATCGAGCAGTACGACCGGAAGGTCTTGCCGACGATCGTGGAGTTGGTCCTGTTGGCGCCGTCCACGAACCAGCGGTACCACGACCCTGAGGTGTAGCTGCCGGAGTCGCCGATCGGATACCACTTCTGCGTCGCGAGGTCGTCGGTGACGTAGAAGCGCTGCGGCGCCGTGCCCGACACGACCTCCGGCTCGCCGATGTACAGGCCGAGATAGGCGTCGTAGGTGATGTTCATAATGAACAGGTCCGATTTCGCGGGCAGTTGGCCCGCCGCGACCTGCTGGTCCACGCTGCCGGTGGTGGCCGGGTCGTAGTCGTCCGCGACCGGTGTGTAACCCGTCGGGTGCGACGACGTCACCGGCGCCATGTTGCTCTCCCGGCCGCCCACACCGGGCTGCGACCAGGAGCCGTCGTACCACTTGGACCACGTACCGGCCGCCATCTTCCCCGACAGGGGAGCGCGGGCGACATGCGCGAGGCCGCCGTTGCCGCCGCCCACACCCGCCTTGGGGATGATCCGAGAGCCGTAGTAGACGTAGAAGTAGCCCGAAGCGGTGTCCACGTACAGCCGGGGGTCGCCGTCTCCGTAGTCGTACGTCTGGTTCGGGAAGGCGGCGCTGTCGCTGCGCGCGGTGCTGTACGGCGAGGTGATCGCGTGGCCGAGGATCGTCCAGACCTTGCCCTGGTTCGTGGACCGGGCGTAGTCGATCGAGTCGTAGTGCAGGCCGTCGCCGAAGGGCTGCGGTGTGAACTCGTTGTGCACCAGGCCGTACCAGTCGCCGGTGTCCGGATCGACCCACACCCCGACGAGGTCGCAGAAGTTGCGCTGTGAGTAGCCGGAGCCCGGCCCCGCGGACGTCGCCTGGAGGCCGGTCGGGCTGTTGTCGCAGCGCCACGTCGTGTCGTTGTTCTTGTCACTGGAGTTGGCCGGATTCACCGCGTTGCTGATCGCGGCCGAACGGGAGGCGCCGTCGAAGTCCTTACCGGTGTAGAAGTCCCAGACCCGCGGGTCGTTCGCGCCGTACAGCGAGGCCGACTGCTGGAAGTAGAAGGTGCCGTCCTTGTCGACGTACGCGCTGGCCGGGGTGTCGGTCGGATAGGCGTAGGACGCCGTCGACCCGACGGAGATCGTGTACGTGGCGGCGGGCGGGGCGGCCGACGCCGGGGCGGTCGCCAGCGCGCCGCCGAAAGCGGCCAGGGCCAGGGCGACGACCGCGGCGACGAGTCTTCTACGAGGTGCTGGGCGAGGAGCTGACACGAGGACTCCTTCTTCTCGGCGGACGGCCGGGCCGGGAGCGCCCGGCGAATCCGGTGGGGGACCGGGCAGGAGAGTAGGGCTCATTTGACCGGTAAAACAAGAGGGCGAGGCACACAACTCCGGCCATGCGTACGGCTGTCCGCCGCATACGGCCGCCCGACGGTGCGGCCCGCGGGCATACTTCCTGCTGGGCGCGGTGCGGTCCGGCGCAGGACCACGCCACGCCCTCCTGTGAACGGTCCATGCCGAGTGACGGTCGATGCCCAGGGGGACGCATGGTGACGATGCAGGACGTGGCCGAGCGCGCCGGAGTCACCAAACAGACCGTCTCCAACGTCGTCACCGGCCGGGTACGGGTGCGGCCGGTGACCGCGGCGCGCGTGCGCGCGGCGATCGAGGAGCTGGGCTACACCCCGAACCTGGTGGCCA
The DNA here is from genome assembly GCF_014596445.1 of Streptomyces sp. CBMA29. Classification (GTDB taxonomy): domain Bacteria; phylum Actinomycetota; class Actinomycetes; order Streptomycetales; family Streptomycetaceae; genus Actinacidiphila. The sequence goes on from NZ_MECL01000136.1 coordinate 18,094, forward strand.
GGTCGCTCGCCACCGGCACCACGATGACCGTCGGCCTGTTCGTCCCCACCGTGGCCAGCTCCTTCTACTCCGAGATCGTCGAGGAGGTCGAGGACGTCCTGGAGCGGCACGGCTACCACCTGCTGCTGTGCACCACCCGGCTCGACGGCGAACGCGCCCGGCGCCACCTCGCCGGTCTGTCCAGCCGCTCGGTCGACGCCCTGCTGATAGCGGGCGACCGCGACCTCATCGACCACCTCCCGCTGCTGGCCGACGCGCGCTTCCCCGTCGTGCTCTGCGCCTGGGAGAACGAGGCCCCTGAGCTGTTCCCCGTCGTCACCATCGACTACGAGGGCGCCGGTCACCTCGCGGGACGGTACCTGCGCGGCCTCGGCCACGAGCGGGTCGCCGTCGTCGCCAGCCCCGCGCACACCGTCCGGGTCGCGGGCTTCCGCCGCGCCTTCGCCGCCGACGGCCTCGCCGTCCCCGACACCGCCGTCTTCCTCGCCCCGGAACCGACCCCCGAGGGCGGCTTCGCCGCCGCGACCGCCGCTCTCACCGCCGACCCCCGCGTGACCGGCGTCTTCGCCACCCACGACGTTCTCGCACTCGGGGCGCTGGAGGCCGCCAGAGCTCTCGGCCGCTCCGTCCCGGACGATCTCTCGGTCGTCGGCCACGACGACAACGCCGAAGTCCGGCTCTGCCGACCGGCCCTCACGACGGTCGCCATCCCCAAACGTCAGATGGCCCGGCAGGCCGTCGAACTCCTCCTGCGCGCCATTCCCCGCACCGGCCCGCAGACCGCCACCCTTCACCTCCTGCGCCCCGACCTCATCGTGCGCCACAGCACCGGACCCGCCCGGAGGCGTTCCGGCAACTGACGCCCGGTCACGACGGCGCCGGGGGAGGCGGGTACGGCGGCGGCACCGCGACCCGCTTTTCGTACCCGCCGCGCCCACGGCTCAGGAGTCGTCGCCGCCCCGGCCCCGGTGCTGACCGCCGTCGTCCGCGCCGTGACCGCTCCCGTGCCCGTTTCCGTGCCCGTTTCCGTGCCCGTTTCCGTGACCGTCGCCCGACCGGTCGCCGCCGTGGTCGTCGGCTCCGGGGGAGCGGGTCGGGCTCGGGGTGCCATTGCCGTGGTCGCGGCCGTGGTCGTCACCTCCGGGGGAGCGGGTCGGGCGGGGAGTCGCCGCGCCCCGGCCGCCGCCGCGGCCGTGGCCGTCCAGACTGACGGCGCCGGAGGTCGCGTTCACCGTCAACTCGCGCAGGACGCCGTCCTTTCCGAGCACCCTGACCTCCCAGAAGTCCGTGCCGGAACGCTCGACGGAGACGACCGTCCCCGGATACGGCTTGAGCGCGGCGGTCACGGCCCCGGCCGCCGTGAGGCCGGTGCTGCCGGGGGTCGGAGTGCCTGTGCGCGGGACGCCCGTCGGGGCCCCCGCCGACGGCGTACGGCGGTTGCCGCCGTGGTCGTCGCCCGCGTCGTGCGGGGACGTGGCGCTCGGTACGGCCGCCGCACGGCCACCGTGGTCGTCCGCGGCGAGGGCGGTGTAGCCGCCACCGGCGAGCAGGGCCGCCGCGGCGACGGCGGCGACGGTGATGTTGCGCTTCATGAGGAGCCTCCCCGGCCGGGCTGTACCCGGCCTGTGTCGTTGCTGTGTCCGTGCCAACACGATGGCCGGAGCAAGCTGAAGGCAGCCTGAAGCGACCTGAAGATCGCTTCAGGTTCGATTGGGGAGGATGGGCCCATGCGCTTGCTGATCGTGGAGGACGAGAAGAGACTCGCCGTCTCCCTGGCCAGGGGACTGACGGCCGAGGGCTTCGCCGTGGACGTCGTCCACGACGGACTCTCGGGACTGCACCTGGCCGGAGACCGCGCCTACGACCTCGTCGTCCTCGACATCATGCTGCCCGGCATGAACGGCTACCGCGTGTGCGCCGCACTGCGCGCCGCGGGCAACGACGTACCGATCCTGATGCTCACGGCCAAGGACGGCGAGTACGACGAGGCCGAGGGCCTGGACACCGGCGCGGACGACTATCTGACCAAGCCGTTCTCCTACGTCGTGCTCGTCGCGCGGGTGAAGGCACTGCTGCGCCGCCGGGCCTCGCCCGGCGCCTCGCCGGTCCTGCGGGTCGGCGGCCTCGCCGTCGACATCTCCGCACGGCGGGTGTTCCGCGGCGAGGACGAAGTGGCGCTCACCGCGAAGGAGTTCGCGGTCCTCGAACAACTCGCCGTCCGGGCGGGCCAGGTGGTCGGCAAGCCGGAGATCCTGGAGCACGTCTGGGACTTCGCCTACGACGGCGACCCCAACATCATCGAGGTCTACATCAGCGCGCTGCGCCGCAAGCTGGGCGCGGCCACCATCCAGACGGTACGCGGCGCCGGTTACCGCCTGGCCACGTCATGAGGCGCCGCCCGCTCGGGTCCGTGCAGGCCAAGACGGTGCTGGGCGCGACCGCGGTGGTGACCGTGGCGATGGTGGCCGCCGGGATCGCGGTCCTCCTCTCGCTCGGCGCCAACCTCACCGAGCAGGCCCAGAGCCAGGCCAACGACACCGCACGCCGCGTCGCCGTGACCGTCGCGACCCGCAAGGCGGACACCGCGCTCTACTCCGGGCTCGCCCTCCCCGACGACGCGCCCGTCCAAGTGACCACCACGGACGGACGGTTGCTCGCGGCGAGCAGGACCCTGGACAAGGTCAGCGGCACGGGAGTCGCGGACGTGCGCCCGAAGCCCGTGCCGAGCCCCACCTTGAGCCCCGCACCGACGCCCACCCCCAGCCTGACACCAACGCCAACAGCGACCGAGGACCACGGAGGCGGCGGTGGGCGCGGCAGGGGCCGGGGCGGCCGGGACGACAGCGCGGAGGATGCGAGCCCCAGCAGCAGGGGGAGCGACGACCACGCCACGCCCACCGGCACCGCCGACCCCGTGGTCGGCGAGATCAGCGGCACCGTCCAAGAGGGCGCGGGGCACGCCACGTTGGACGGCCGCGCCGCCGCCTACCGCTTCGCGACGGTCAAGGCCACCGACCTCGCGGGGCAGACGGTCCTGGTCCACGCGGGCGCCTCGCTCGCGGCGCGCGAGAGCGCCGTGCGGACCACCACCGTGGTCATGCTGGCGGGACTGCCCGTCCTGCTGGCGGTCGTCGGCGGCGTGACCTGGCTGGTCACCCGCCGCGCACTGGCCCCGGTCGCGGGCATCCGCCGCGAGATGGCCGCCATCACCGCCTCGGAAGACCTCTCCCGGCGGGTGCCGGAGCCCGCGGCGCACGACGAGGTGGCCCGGCTGGCCCGTACCACCAACGAAACGCTCACCGCCCTCGAAGCGTCCGTCGAACGGCAGCGCCGCTTCGTGGCCGACGCCTCGCACGAACTGCGCAGCCCGATCGCCTCCCTGCGCACACAGCTCGAAGTCGGCTCCGCTCACCCGCGGTTGCTCGACGTCCCCGGCGCGGTCAAGGACACCGTGCGACTCCAGCACCTCGCGGCCGACCTGCTGCTGCTCGCCCGCCTCGACGCGGGGGAGACCCCGACGCAACGGGCGGTCGATCTGGCCGCGTTGGTGCGCGAGGAGGCCGAGGGGCGGGCCGCCGACCGTACGCCGGTCACCGTCGACATCGCTCAGGACGCCGCCTTGAGGGCCGAAGTCAACGGGTCACGGGGCCAGTTGGCCCGGCTCGTCCGCAATCTGCTCGACAACGCCCAACGGCACGCGCGCACCGAGGTCACCGTGTCCGTACGCCGCGGGGACGGGTGGATCGTGCTTGCGGTCGCCGACGATGGCGAAGGCGTATCGGAAGCCGAGCGCGAGCGGATATTCGAGCGGTTCGTACGGCTCGACGAGGCCCGCAGCCGGGACGACGGCGGGGCCGGGCTCGGCCTGGCCATCGCCCGCGACGTGGCGCACCGGCACGGCGGCTCGCTCACCGTCGGCGCCGCGCAGAGCGGCGGTGCCCGCTTCGAACTCCGGCTGCCGGCCGCCGATGTGTGACCCCGTCAGTTCCCCTCAGCTCACCGTCAGCTCACCGTCAGTTCCACGGCATGCGCGAGCGATGATCCCAGTACGCGACCGGGGACTGCGCCAACTCTGTGGCGAGCAAGCCGAGTTGCGAGCCGTTGAGACGGACGTCGGCCGCGCGCAGATTCGAGGCCAGTTGGTCCTCGGTCGCCGCTCCCGACAGCACCACGTCGACCCACGGCTGACGCAGCGCGGCGGCCAGCGCCAGAGCGTCGTAGGAAGCCCCGGTCGCCTCGGCGACCGGAGCCAGCACCGCGTCCAGCCGCGGGCCGCGTTCGGCGAGACGCCCGTTGGCGAGACCTTCCTTGATGATGACGGTACGACCCGCCTCGTGCGCCTCCGCCAGCGCGGGGCCCGCCGACGGCTCCAGGACGTTCCAGGTGGACTGGACGCTGCCGAACACCGGACGGCCGTCCACGCTGACATCGAGGGCCGCGCGGATCGCGTCACCCTGCCGGGGCCCGCTGGTCGAGATGCCCACGGCCACCCCCTGACCGGCGAGCGCGACCAGCCGCCGGTGCAGGACGGGATCGGTGAGAGCCGGGCTGTCCGGTGTCACCGAATGCACCTGGTAGAGGTCGAGCCGGTCGCCGAACAGCGCGCGCGTCTCGGCCAGTTGACGGTCGTAGACGCCGACCCCGTGGTCCTTGATCTCATGGGTCTCCGCGTCGACCCGCCAGTCCGCCGTATAGGTGTAACCCCACTTGCTGCCGACCATGACCCCCGGCCGGTCACCGCCCGCGTCCAGCCACTCGGCCAGGAACTCCTCGGCCCGGCCGTACGAGCGCGCCGCGTCGAAGTAGCGGACGCCATGCGCGTAGGCGAAGTCCAGCACCTCGTGCGTACGCCGTCGCATCGCCGCCACGTCCCGGCCCGGCGGCAGATCCCGCTCCCGGCCGAGATTGATGTATCCGGGCCGCCCGAGAGCGGCCAGGCCGAGGCCGATCCGGTGGGGTACGTCGGCGAGCGACGGCGGCGGCTGCGTGACCATGCGACGGCTCCTGACCGTGGGACGACTGCGACTGCACGATGACTACGACTGCTACGACGAGGACGGCTGCGGCTGTGCGACGCGGGCGTACTCCCGCGACGTCCCGCCCACCCGCATGATCACCGTACGTCGCCCGCCGCCGCGCCCGTCACCCGCCGCACCGGCCCGGCCCGCACGCGCCTGGAGCGTCCCGTACCGTCCTGGACCGGCCTGGCCCGTGCCGCCCGCCGCACCGGCCTACGGCTTCGCCCCGTCCGACCAGCGGTAACACAGCTCCGGGCGGCCGACCTGCCCGTACTGGGGGCTGCGGACCGCGAGCCCGGTGTCGACCAGGTGTTCCAGATAGCGGCGGGCCGTGATGCGCGAGACCCCTGCCGCCTGGGCCGCCGCAGCCGCCGACAAGCCGCTGTCCGCCGCCGCCCGCAGCGCCGAGGTCACCGCTTCGAGGGTCGGACCGCTCAGCCCCTTCGGCAGCACGGTGGCCTGCGGACTGCGCAGCGCGCCCAGCACCCGGTCCACCTCGTCCTGCCCGGACGCCTCACCGCCGGCCGCGTCACTGCGGTAGCGCGCCCAGCGCTCCAGCCGGTCCCGCAGCGAGGGGAAGGTGAACGGCTTGAGCAGATACTGCACGACCCCGAGTGAGACCGCCTGCCGTACGACCGTGAGATCCCGCGCCGAGGTCACCGCCACCACATCGGCGCTCTGCCCCGCGCTGCGCATCCGTCGTACCAGGTCGAGACCGTGGCCGTCGGGCAGATTGAGGTCGAGCAGCACCAGGTCCACCGGCTCCCGGCCCAGCAGGCGCAGCGCGGCGCCGCCGGTGTGGACGACGGCCGCCACCGAGAAGCCGGGCAGCCGCTCGACGTACATCCGGTGCGCGTCGGCCGCCACGGGATCGTCCTCGACGACCAGGACCCTGATCACGCGCGTGCCTCCTGCCCCAGCGGCAGCCGTACGGTGAACGCCGCGCCGCCGCCCTCGGCGCGGTCGAGGCCGACCGTGCCGCCCGCGCGGCGCGCGGCCTGCTCGACCAGGGCGAGGCCGAGACCGTGGCCCTCGCTCTTGGTGGTCCACCCGCGCCGGAACACCTCGCGGATGGTGGCGGGGTCGACACCGCGCCCGGAGTCCGTGACCTTCAGCAGCAGCTCGTCCTCCTCGACCTTGGCCCGTACGGTGACCGACGGCCGGCCGCCGCCGCGGGCAGCGCCCTCGATGGCCGCGTCGATCGCGTTGTCTATCAGGTTTCCCAGCACGGTGACCAGGTCGCGGGCGGTGAGCGCGGGCGGCAGGACGCCGTCGTCGATCCGGCTGTCCTCGGTGACGGTCAGCTCAACCCCGCGCTCGTGGCTCTCGGCGGCCTTGCCGAGCAGCAGCGCCGCGAGCACCGGTTCGCCGACCGCCGCCACCACCCGGTCGGTGAGCGCCTGCGCGAGTTCCAGCTCGGAGGTAGCGAAGTCCACCGCCTCCTGCGCACGGCCCAGTTCGATCAGCGACACGACGGTGTGCAGCCGGTTGGACGACTCGTGGGCCTGGGAGCGCAGCGCCTCGGCGAAGCCGCGCACCGAGTCCAGCTCCCCGGTCAGCGCCTGGAGATCGGTGTGGTCGCGCAGGGTGACCACGGTGCCGCGCCGCTCGCCGCCCCGTACCGGCGAGGTGTTCACGACCACGACCCGCTCGGACGTCAGGTGCACCTCGTCGACCCGCGGCTCGGCGGCCAGCAACGCGCCGGTCAGCGATACGGGCAGGCCGAGGGTGTCCACGTACCGGCCGACGACGTCCTGCTCGCCGAGGCTCAGCAGCTCGCGCGCCGCGTCGTTGCACAGCGCGACCCTGCGGTCGGCGTCGAGCAGGATCAGGCCCTCGCGCAGCGCGTGCAGTGTCGCCTGGTGATAGTCGTACATCCGGCTCAGCTCGGTCGCGGCCATCCCGTGGGTGTGCGTGCGCAGCCGCCGGTTGGCCACATACGTGCCGAGGCCGCCGACGACGAGTGCGGCCAGCGCCACCGCGACCAGGGCGGTGAGCTGTTTGCGGACCTGCTGGCTGATGGTGTCGACCTTGATGCCGACGCTCACCAGCGCGACGATCCGGTCGCCGGAGCGGACCGGCGTCACGACGCGTACCGAGGCGCCGAGCGAACCGGTGTACGTCTCGGTGAACGTCTGCCCGCGCAGGGCCGGGGCGATGTGGCCGAGGAAGTGCTTCCCGATCAGCGACTTGTCGGGGTGGGTCCAGCGGATGCCGTGGGTGTCCATGATCGTCACGAAGTCCACGCCCGCGTCCGCGGTGACGCGGTCGGCGTACGGCTGGAGGGCCGCGGTGGGATCGGCGGAGCGGGCCGCGCGCACCACGGTGTCGGAGTCCGCGACGGCGGTGGCCGCGGCGGAGACCCGGTCACGGGCCGCGTCCTCGGCCCGGCTGCCCGCGTTGACGTACGCCAGCACGGCGCAGCCGCCGACCACCAGGGCCACGATCACCACCTGCACGGCGAAGAGCTGACCGGCCAGGCTGCGCGGCCGGGTCCGAGAGCGGCGGAAGCGGCTCAGTCCGGCCGCCGTGCTCGACGTGGGGGGTATGGCGGGCATGCACAACAGTGTGCACGCAGTCTCGCGAACTCAATGAACGCAAACGTGACCTGGCTCACGCCCCGAGCGCATAGTCACCGGGACCTGTCCGATCGCGGGCGCTCGGGACGGCGCCCGCGGACCGAGGGAGACGAAGGTGTCAGCCCAGGCCCCCAGCGACGTCACGAGCCGTCGAGACCATACCCACTACCTCTACACCGCCGTCATCCTGGCGACGATCGCGGGCGCCGTGCTGGGCCTCGTCGCGCCCGGTGTGGCCGTCGAACTGAAGCCGATCGGCACCGGCTTCGTGAATCTCATCAAGATGATGATCTCGCCCATCATCTTCTGCACACTCGTGCTCGGCATCGGATCCGTCCGCAACGCCGCCAAGGTCGGCAAGGTCGGCGGCCTCGCGCTCGGCTACTTCGTCACCATGTCGTTCGCCGCGCTCGCCATCGGCCTGCTCGTCGGCAACATCCTGCACCCCGGCAGCGGGCTGCACCTGACCGAGGCGCTGAAGAACGCGGGCCAGGCCCAGGCCACCGACGCCCCCACCGAAGGCGTGGACTTCGTCCTCGGCATCATCCCGACCACCCTGGTGTCCGCCTTCACGCAAGGCCAGGTGCTGCAAACGCTGCTGGTGGCGCTGCTCGTCGGCTTCGCCCTCCAGGCCATGGGACCGGTCGGGGCGCCCGTGCTGCGCGGCGTCGGGCACCTCCAGAAACTGGTCTTCCGCGTCCTGTCGATGATCATGTGGGCCGCCCCCGTCGGAGCGTTCGGCGCGATCGCCGCCGTCGTCGGCTCCGCGGGCGTGGACGCGCTCAAGGCGCTGGCCACGATCATGATCGGCTTCTACGTGACCTGCCTGATCTTCGTCGTGGTCATCCTCGGCGCGGTGCTGTGGCTGTTCGCCAAGGTCAACCTCTTCCACCTGCTGCGTTACCTCGCGCGCGAGTTCCTGCTGATCGTCTCCACGTCGTCGTCGGAGTCGGCGCTGCCGCGGCTGATCGCCAAGATGGAACACCTCGGGGTGAGCCGGCCCGTCGTCGGCATCACGGTCCCGACCGGTTACTCCTTCAACCTCGACGGCACGATGATCTATCTGACGATGGCGTCGCTGTTCATCGCCGACGCGATGGACCAGCCGCTCTCCCTCGGCCAGCAGATCTCTCTGCTGCTGTTCATGATGATCGCCTCCAAGGGCGCGGCCGGGGTCTCGGGCTCCGGCATGGCCGTGCTCGCCAGCGGACTCCAGTCGCACCGCCCCGCGCTGGTCGACGGCATCGGTCTGATCGTCGGCATCGACCGCTTCATGAGCGAGGCCCGCGCTGTGACCAACTTCGCGGGCAACGCCGTCGCCACTGTCCTGATCGGCACCTGGACGAAGGAGTTCGACCGCGACCGCGCGCAGCGGGTCTTCGCGGGAGAGCTGCCCTTCGACGAGTCGACCCTGTCCGACGAGGACGACGCCCACGCGCCGTCGCCCGTTCCGGGACAGCCCGCGCCCGATCAGCCCGCGCTCGATCAGAGCGCGCCCGAGGGCGCCCTGGTCAAGAAGGAGCCCGCGGCGCTCTGACCTCCCGCGCCCTCCCGAACGGCCCCGTCGGAACTCCCCCTTCCGGCGGGGCCCGCGCACGCATGGAGGCCAACGCCGGTCCACGTGGCCGGAAGTGATCCACCTTCAGTTCTGCCAGTCCAGTTCTTTTGTCATTTCTATAACAACTTTTAGCAATCTCTGTGAAAGCTCTAGACCGGCGCTTGGCACAGTTCTAACGTTCCGTCACAACTTCTGACGCCATCGGAGGAAGTGGGGGCCCGTGAACATCCAGTACCGCGTACTGAGCCGCCTGCGTGACCTCGGGCCGCTGTCCCGGGCGCAGCTCTCCGACGAGTTGGAGATGCCGCGCCCACGGCTGGTGGCCGAACTCGACCGGATGATCGCGAGCGGCACGATCCTGGAGGCGGGACCCGCGGCCTCGCGCGGCGGTCGCCGCTCCACCCTCGTCCGACTCGACCCGGAACTGCGCTTCGCCGCGGTCGACCTGGGTGCGAGCTCCATCGACATCGAGATCACCGACGGCCGCCTGGCCGCGGTCGCCTCGTACTCCGAGAGCGCCGACATCCGCCAGGGACCGGGGCCCGTGCTCGACCGGGTCAGCGAACTCCTGCGCAAACTGGGCGCGCAGAGCCGCGGCGCCCGGCTCGACACCATCGGGATCGGCCTGCCGGGACCGGTCAGCTTCCGGGACGGCGTCTCCGTCTCCCCGCCGATCATGCCCGGCTGGGACCGCTTCCCGGTGCGTTCCACCCTGACCAGCGAGCACGGTTGCCCGGTCGTCGTCGACAACGACGTGAATCTGATGGCGCTCGGCGAACACCACGGCGGCGTCGCCCGCTCCGTCGACAACCTCCTGTTCGTGAAGATCGGCAGCGGTATCGGCTGTGGTGTCCAGGTGCACGGCCAGATCTACCGGGGCTCGGAAGGCTCGGCGGGCGACATCGGACACATCCAGGTCGAGGCGGCGGGCCTGCCCTGCTCCTGCGGCAACACCGGCTGTCTCGAAGCGCACTTCGGCGGTGTCGCCCTCGCCAGGGACGCCACCGCTGCCGCCCGCGCCGGACGCTCCGAGGCCCTGGCCGGACGGCTCGCCGCCCACGGCGCGGTGACCGCCGCGGACGTCGCCCAGTGCGCGGCGGGCGGCGACCTCGTCTGCCTCAGCCTCGTCAGGGACGGCGGCCACCGCGTCGGACAGGTCCTCACCCACCTGGTCAGCCTCATGAACCCGTCGATGATCGTCATCGGCGGCGGCCTGGCCGGACTCGGCCACCTCCTGCTCGCCGAGATCCGCAGCGTGGTCTACAAACGTTCGCCGCCGCTGGCCACCGGCAATCTGGCGATCGTCCTGTCGGAGCTCGGCCCACGGGCCGGGGTCGTCGGCGCCGCGCTGCTGGCCAGCGAACTCCACTACGGGAGACAGCTATGACCGCCAACCCTCCCAGCCCACCCGCCCGTTCCCCCGCGTCCGCGAGTCCGCACCTCGTCCGGGAACCGATTCTCCGCCTCGACCGGGTCGTCAAGACGTTCCCCGGGGTCCGGGCCCTGGACGGCGTCGAGCTGGCGGTTCGGCCGGGGGAGGTGCACTGCCTGCTGGGCCAGAACGGCGCGGGCAAGTCCACCCTGATCAAAGTGCTCTCCGGAGTGCACCGGCCCGACTCGGGCCGTATCGAGTGGCGGGGGAGACCGGTCACCTTCGCCGACCCCCAGGCGGCCATGCGCGCCGGGATCGCCACCATCTACCAGGAACTCGACCTCGTCCCGCACATGACCGTGGCCGAGAACGTGCTGCTCGGCCACGAACCGCGCACCGCGGGATTCGTCCGCAGGCCCGGTATGCGCGAGCAGGCCCGCGCCGTGCTCGGCCGCCTCGGCCACCCCGAGATACCCGTCAACCGCACGGTCGACAAACTGCCCGCCGCCGCACGGCAGATCGTCAGCATGGGCCGCGCCCTGTCACGTGAGGCCAGGCTGCTGGTCATGGATGAGCCGAGCGCGGTCCTCGCCCACGACGAGGTCGCCAACCTCTTCCGGATCATCCGCGAATTGCGCGGCCAGGGCATCGCGGTCATCTACATCTCGCACAGGCTCGACGAGATCCGCGAGATCTGCGACCGCGTCACCGTGCTCAAGGACGGCCGCACCACGGCCGCCGACCTGCCCGCCTCGACCCCCACCAGGGAACTCGTCGGCCTGATGACCGGCCGCTCCCTGGAGTACGTCTTCCCGCGCCGCCCCACCTTCTCCAAGCGGTCGGCCGCCGAACGCGCCGACCGTCAGGGGCCGGAGACCGAACTGCTGCGGGTGGAACACCTCAGCCGTCAGGGGGAGTTCGCCGACGTCTCGCTCACCGTCGCGCCCGGCGAGATCGTCGGCATCGCGGGACTCGTCGGGTCCGGCCGCTCGGAACTGCTGGAGACGGTCTTCGGCGCGCGTCGCCCCGACCACGGCCACGTCCTCGTACGGGGGCGGCGGCTCCGGCCCGGCAGCGTCCCCGCCGCCGTGCGCGCCGGACTCGGTCTCGCGCCGGAGGAGCGCAAGAGCCAGGCGCTGTTGTTGGACGAGGCCGTCCAACGCAACATCGGCCTGGCCTCGTTGCCCCGGCACACCACCGCGGGCTTCGTCCGCGGCGGCGCCGAACGTACCGCCGCGCGCGGTATCGCCGACCGGCTCGACCTGCGCCCGCGCGACGTCGGACGCAAGGCCGGCACCCTGTCCGGCGGCAACCAGCAGAAGGTCGTCGTCGGCCGCTGGCTGCTCGGCGGCACCCGCCTGCTGCTGCTCGACGAACCCACCCGAGGCGTGGACGTCGGAGCCCGCGCCGAGCTGTACCGGGTGATCAGGGACCTGGCAGACGAAGGCGTGGGGGTGCTGCTGGTCTCCAGCGAGGTCCCCGAGGTGCTGGGCCTGGCCGACCGGGTCCTGGTCATGCGCGAGGGCCGGATCGTACGGGAGGCCCCGGCGCGGGAGTTGGACGAACACCTGGTCCTCGACCTGGTCATGGCGGGGGCACTGCTGGAAGGGACGGACCAGTGACGAGCGACCTCACCTCGCCGCCGGCGACGAAGACCGAGCCGACGAGTTGGTGGAGACGGGACGCGGCCGAGCCCGTACGGCGCAATCTCGGACTCACCGCGGTCCTGGCCGCGCTCGTGGTGATCGGCCTGATCAGCGCCAACGACCGCTTCCTGACCAGTGGCAACATCCTCAACGTGCTCACCCAGGCGTCGGCGATCGGCGTGATCGCCATCGGGATGACCTTCGTGATCATCGGCGGCGGCATCGACCTGTCCGTCGGGGCGCTCACCGCGCTGGCCGCCGTGTGGTGCACGACGGTCGCGACCCAGGACTTCGGCGTGCCCGGCATGGTCTTCACCGCCGTGATCGTCGGCGCCGTCGCCGGTACGGTCAACGGCCTGCTGATCGCGTACGGGCGCCTCGTCCCCTTCATCGCCACCCTCGCCATGATGGTCAGCGCCCGCGGTCTGGCAGCGAAGATCTCCGACAAGAAGACCCAGGAGGTCGACGTCGGCGCCGTCAACCGCTTCGCCGAGAACAAGCTCCTCGGCATCCCGCTGCTGGTCTGGCTGTTCGCGGCCGTCGCCGCCGTCGGCTGGGTGCTGCTCAACCGCACCGCCTTCGGCCGCCGCACCGTCGCCGTCGGCGGCAACGCGGAAGCGGCCCGGCTGGCGGGCATCAACGTCCGCCGCCAGACGGTCTATCTGTACGCGCTGTCCGGTGTGTGCTGCGGCATCGCCGCGATCATGGTCGTCGCCCAGGCCAACGCCGGCTCCTCGGGCCAGGGCGACCTGTACGAACTCGACGCCATCGCCGCCGTCATCATCGGCGGGACCGTACTGACCGGCGGCCGGGGCACCGTCGTCGGCTCGCTGCTCGGCGTGGTGGTCTTCACCACCATCACCAATCTGTTCATCCTCAACAATCTGCCGGCCGAAGTGCAGAACATCGTCAAGGGCGCCATCATCGCGGGCGCCGTCCTGGTCCAGCAGTTCCAGCCGAGCAGGCTGCTGCTGCGCCGCCGCCTCTGACCGGCCACCGGCGCTCCCCTCCTTCCGGTCTCTCCCAGCCGCCCGCCGTAAGCCGTACGCCACGCGCACGGCACCACCCACCCTCGCGGAGGACGAAATGTCCGAACAGTCAAGAAGCTCTCGTGTCACCCGCAGAAACATCCTCTTCAGCGGCGCGGCCGTCGGCGCCACCGCCCTGGTCGCCTCCTGTACCTCCAACAGTCAGGACGAGCCGTCCACGCAGACCTCCGCCCCGGCCGCGCCCGTGGACAGCGGCGCGCCCGGCAAGGCCATCACCATCGGCTTCTCCGCCCCCGCCGCCGACCACGGCTGGCTCGCGGCCATCACCACCAACGCGCAGAGCCGCGCCAAGCAGTTCTCCGAGGTCACCTTCAAGGCCGTGGAGGCGGGCGAGGACGCCACCGCCCAGCGCGCCGCGATGGAGACGCTGATCCAGTCCAAGCCCGACGTCATCGTCGTGCTGCCCTTCGACGGCGCCCAGCTCACCGCCACCGGACGCAAGGCCATGCAGGCCGGTATCCCGGTGGTCAACCTCGACCGGCAGTTCTCCGACGAACAGGCGTTCCGGGTCCTGATCAAGGGCGACAACTACGGCATGGGCGTGGCCGCGGGCCACTTCATCGGCAGCCGCCTCAAGGCGGACGGGAAGACCAACGCGACGATCGCCGAGATCGCCGGGATCGACAATCTGCCGCTGACCCAGGACCGCAGCCGCGGCTTCAAGGAGGCCCTGGCTACGTACGGGCTGAGCGTCAAGCACCGCGTCTCGGCGCAGTTCACCATCGACTCGGGCCACCAGGTCACCTCCGACCTGCTCCAGGCGGCACCGAAGCTGGACGCGGTGTGGAACCACGACGACGACCAGGGCGTGGGCGTGCTCGCCGCGGTCAAGCAGGCCGGGCGCGACGAGTTCTTCATGGTCGGCGGGGCGGGCTCGCGCAAGGTCATGGAACAGATCCGCGACGACGACACCGTGCTCAAGGCGACCGTCACCTACAGCCCGACGATGGCGGGCTCGGCCGTCTCGCTCGCCCGGCTGCTGGCCAACAACCGCGGCATGGCCGACCTGACGGAGCTGGGCGTGCCCAAGGAACTGCGGCTCGCCTCGGAGACCATCACCACGTCCAATGTGGCGGACTACCTGCCGCTGGGCTTCTGACCCCGGCGGCTCCCCTTCCCTTCACCCCGCGCTCCGCCCTTTCACCTCGCGCTCCGCGCACCGGCTGGCCACCTTCGAGGCGACCCGGTTCGCCACCGGCCGCAAGAACGCCCTGCGGATCGAGATCAACGGCTCCCTCGGCTCGGCCGCCTTCGACCTGGAACGCCTCAACGCACTGGAGTTCCGCGACGCCACCCAGCCGCCGGGCCACGGACTCGGCTACGAACACGCCTTCACCCACCAAGCGCGCGACCTGGTCACGCCATCGCCGAGGAGTGCGACCCCGAGCCGTCCTTCGCGGACGCCCTGGAGGTCCAGCTCGCCCTGGACGCGGTCCAGCGCAGCGCCGAGAACGACGCCGCCTGGACCCCTGTCCCCGCCCGGACCGCCGGGAACCCCGACCCCGGATCAGAGATCACCGACCCCGGATCAGGACTGACGCCCACCGACCGGGGGCAGTGACCGCGGGAAGCGCGACTGCTCACGGCTAGCCGTGGGTCACCGCGGGCGCGGCGGCGCTCAGGTCGCCGCGCCGAAGCGGTCCGCGCCCTCCACCGTCAGGGTGTCAGGAGCGTCGACCCCTGCCCTGCCGTCCGCGTCGAGCCGTACGGCCAGCGGCTGTTCGCCGACCCGCAGACCGCTCATGGTCAGGGGGCCGAGACGGCCCGCCGCGAGCGGGGACAGCCGCAGCGACCCGCCGGGCACATCGGCCTCGAGCCCGAGCGCGGCCTGGACGAGCAGGACGGCGGAGGCCGCCGACCACGCCTGCGGACGGCAGGCCGCCGGATACGGGGCGGGCGCGCTGTCCAGCTCGGAGCCGTGCCCGGCGAAGAGCTCCGGCAGCCGTCCGTCGAAACCGGCGGACGCGGCGATCAGACCCTCGGCCAGTTTGGCGGCCTCGCGGGGGAATCCGGCGCGCACCAGGCCGTGCACCGCGATGGCGGTGTCGTGCGGCCAGACCGAGCCGATGTGGTAGCCGAACGGGTTGAAACCGGTGGAGTCCGTACTCAGGGTGCGCAGCCCGAAGCCGCAGTCCAGCTCGGGTCCGGCGATCCGGGCGGCCAGCAGGGCGCTCTCCTGCGGATCCAGCAGCCCCGTGCCCAGCAGGTGCCCGAAGCCGGAGGTCACGGCGTCCACCGGACGCTTGTCGGCGTCGAGCGCGACGGCCGGGTAGCGGCCCTGCTCGTCCTCCACCCAGAAGCTCTCCCGGAACCGGCCGCGCAGCCGGTCCGCCCACTGCTCCCAGCGCTCGGTGCCCGGCCGGTCGAAGGCCCGCAGCAGCGCCGCGCCCGCCATCGCCGCCTCGTAGCCGTATGCCTGGACCTCGCAGAGCGCGATCGGCGCCTCGGCGAGCCGGCCGTCGCGCCAGCGGATCGAGTCGCCGGAGTCCTTCCAGCCCTGGTTGGCGAGCCCGGTGCCGGTGGTGTCGATGTACTCCAGCAGCCCGTCGCCGTCCGCGTCGCCGTACGTGGCCAGCCACTCCAGGGCGGCCTCGGCGTGCGGCAGCAGCTCGCGCACCTGCCGCGGGTCGAGCCCCCAGCGCCACGCGTCGTGCAGCAGGATCACCCACAGCGGGGTGGCGTCCACGGTACCGAAGTACACCGGCGGGAGCTTCGCGCCCTCGGCCAGGTGGAGGGCCTCGCGGCGCACCTCGTGCAGGATCTTGCCGGGCTGCTCCTCGGTACGGGGATCGGTGACGGCGCCCTGGCGGCGGGCCAGCGTGCGCAGCGTCCCCGCGGCCAGGTCCGTGCCCAGCGGCAGCAGCATCCGCGCCGCCCACAGCGAGTCCCGGCCGAACAGCGTCAGGAACCACGGCGACCCGGCGGCCAGGAAACGGTCCTCGGGATGCAGCGGGTCCGACAGGAGCAGCCGCTCCAGATCGCCCACCGACCGGGCCAGCAGCCGGTCCAGCCGGCCGTCGGCGCTGTGCAGTTCGGTGGGCGACCACGGTACGGCGTCCCGCGCGACGGCCGGGAACTGGTCCGGCTCCGCGTCGCTGACACCGCACTCGACCGTCGCCCGCCAGGTGCCGCCCGACGGCAGTTCCACGGTGTAACGCAGCTCACCGCTGTCGGCGTCGACCAGCGGCTCGCGTGGTCCGGAACCGTTGCCGGAGACCTGTCCCGGCATCGGCGCGCGGCCGGACGCCGAGCCCGACGCCGTACCGGCACCGACTCCGGCACCGGCTGCGGTCACGGCCACCGACACCGGCCGCAGCCGTACGGTCAGCTCGTCGTCGCCCCAGGTCAGCCCGGTGTCCTCGGCCCTCGCGGGGAGCGCGGCGACCGTGCGCCCGGACTTGACGTCGGTCATCCGGGCCAGATCCGTGCCCGCGGCGACCACCACGTCGAGACGGATCCGCCGCAGCCCCGCGTTGACGATCTCCAGCTCCTCGCGGAGCGTGCCCGGCGCCACCGATCGGACCCGGCGCAGCGTGACGGCGGGGTCGGCGGTGTGTTCCCCGACACCGCGCAGGATCGCGCGGAAGGCGGTCCTGTCGGCGGGGCCGAGGGTGTGGCCGACCGGGATCAGGGGGACGCCCTCGACCCGGACCGCCAGGCTCGACAGCACCCGGCGGTCGCCGTGGAAGAAGCCGTCCGCACCGGCGGAGATGTCCCCGCCTGGTCGGGACAGCACCAGGCTGGGCGCGTAGAGCGTGGTGCAGGCGTCGTGCAGGAAGGGCTGCAAGCCCTCGGTGACGACGTCCGTGGGAGACGGGTTCGCGGTGCTGTGCCCTTGGACGGCCGTGTTCACAGGGTGGTGCCTCTCGTCGGTGGACCGAGATGGTGCTCAGAATTTGGATCGATCAAAATTCACTCTAACCCTTGCCAACCAGCAGTGAAAGGGAGTTTTATCGATCCATCGAAGATGCAGCGCCGCATTTCGAGTGGTGCGGCGCATGGACAACGGAGGCCGTGGTGCCGCGTACGACCAGCTCAGGCGGGCGCAACAACAAGCCGGTGACCCTGGCTCTGGTCGCCCAGCGCGCTGGGGTGTCCGTACAGACCGTGTCCAACGCGCTGAACTCGCCCGACCTGCTGGCACCCCGCACGCTGGAGCGGGTCCGTGAGGCGATCAGTGAGCTGGACTACCGGCCGCATCAGGCCGCCCGCTCGCTGCGCACCCGGTCCAGCCGGCTGATCGGCTATGCCATCCAGCCGACGTTCGCGGGGGAGTCCACCCCCGTGCTCGACGACTTCCTGCACGCGCTGTCGGACTCCGCGGACACGGCGGGGTACCGTGTGCTGCTGTTCGCGGCGCGGTCCGGCGCGGACGACGAGGTCGACCGCTACGACGCGCTGCTGCGCGACCACTCGGTCGACGCGTTCGTGCTGAGCAACACCCACCGCGGCGACCGGCGCCCGGCGTGGCTGCACAAACGTGGCGTACCCTTCGTGGCGTTCGGCCGGTCCTGGTCGGCGCGTGACACCGGCGACTGGGTCGACGTGGACGGCGCGTCCGGTACGTCGGCGGCCGTCGACCAGCTCGTGGCCGCCGGACACACCCGGATCGCCTTC
The DNA here is from genome assembly GCF_014596445.1 of Streptomyces sp. CBMA29. Lineage (GTDB taxonomy): Bacteria > Actinomycetota > Actinomycetes > Streptomycetales > Streptomycetaceae > Actinacidiphila. The sequence continues at coordinate 35,933 of NZ_MECL01000136.1, forward strand.
CTCGGCTGGCCGCGCGGCTCGGGCGTCGGTGACGACCGGGCCACGGGCTGGCGAGAGGCGATGCGACGCCACGACCTGCCGGTACGTGACCTGCGGGTCTCCTCGGTGGGTGACGTGAACACGGCGCGGGACGCGGTGGCGCGGGTCCTGCCCCGCGTGACCGCGGTCGTCACGGCCAGCGACACCCTGGCACTGGGCTGCTACCGGGCGCTGCGGGACAGCGGCCGGACCCCCGGCCGGGACGTGGCGGTGGTCGGCTTCGACGACTCCCCGGCGGCCGGTCTGCTCAGCCCTGGCCTCAGCAGCGTCCGTCAGCCGCTGGAGGAGGTCGGCCGGGTCTGCACCCGGCTGCTCATGGCGAGGATCGGCGCCCCGGAGGCCGATCCCGAGCATGTGCTGCTGACGCCGGAGCTGGTCGTCCGGGAGAGCTCCGCGGCGGGACCGTCCGCCGCGCGGTCGCCCGACGACCGGCCGCCCGCCCCCTGACTCCCGACGGACCGCCTGGTCCGAAGGGTTGAAGGACCGTGGGGTGACATGGACCGCGCCCCACGGTCCCGACCTGACAGACCGGACACGTCTGTCACGCCATAAAGCTACAAAGCGACAAAGCGGCACGGCCACGCAGGCCCGCCGCCATCGGGCGCCCTCATCGCCCGGCTCGCGGAGTTCCGTAGGTTCCGGATGATCCGGACAGTCCTGGAGAGAAACGATGACAGTACGCAGAGCCGCGACCGCCACCGCCGTGTGCGGGGTGTTCTTGGTCGCCGGGTGTTCGTCCAACTTCGGCAGCGACAGCAGCGGCAAGCAGGACTCGGGCGGCAAGCAGAGCCTCACGGTGATGATCGGCTCCTCGGGCGACAACGAGACCAACGCCGTGAAGCAGGCCGCCACCGCGTGGGCGAAGAAGACCGGCAACACCGTCTCGGTGATCGCCGCCCAGAACCTCGACCAGCAGCTCGGCCAGGCGCTGGCGGGCGGCAAGCCGCCGGACGTCTTCTACGTCGGCTCCAGCGTCTTCGCCAACTACGCCAAGGGCAACTCGCTGTACGCCTACGGTGACCAGCTCTCCGACAAGGACGACTTCAACAGCGCGCTGCGCGCGTCCTTCACCTACGACAACAAGTTCGTCTGCGCGCCCAAGGACAGCTCCACGCTGGCGCTCGCGGTCAACACGGCCATGTGGAAGGACGCCGGGCTCACCGACGCGGACTACCCCACGACGTGGGACGACCTGGAGAAGGTCGCCAAGAAGCTCACGACGAAGAAGACCACCGGTCTGGTCGTGAACGCCTCGTACAACCAGCTCGGCCCCTTCATGAAGCAGGCCGGCGGCTGGGTCACCAACGCCGACCAGAGCAAGGTCACCGCGGACAGCCCCGCGAACGTCGAGGCGCTGACGTATGTGAAGAAGCTGCTCAACGACGGCGTGATGAAGTTCCCCAAGCAGGTCGACGCCGGCTGGGGCGGTGAGGCACTGGGCACCCAGAAGGCCGCGATGACCATCGAGGGCAACTGGCTGACCGGCGCGATGACCGCGGACTACCCGAAGGTCGGCTACAAGGTCGTCCCGCTGCCCGAGGGTCCCAAGGGCAAGGGCACGCTGTCCTTCAGCAACTGCTGGGGCGTGGCCAACAAGAGCGCCCACCACGACGCCGCCGTCGACCTGGTGAAGGCGTTCACCACCGTCGACCAGCAGTTGTCCTTCGCCGACGCCATCGGTGTGCTGCCCTCGCGCGACAGCGCGCTGGCGACGTTCAAGGAGAAGCACCCGGCGAGCGTGGCGTTCGCGGACGGCACCGCGTACGCGCAGGGTCCGGTGACCGTCCCGGGCTTCACCAAGGTCCTGGCCCAGTTCGACACCGACCTGTCCGGGCTCGCCACCGGCGATCCGAAGAAGATCCTGTCCAGCCTCCAGACCAACGGCGACCAGGTGCTCACGAGCGACAACTGACCGTACCGGCCGGGCAGCACCGCGGGGGCAGGAGCAGGAGGAGAAAGAGATGAGCCAGCACGGCAGCGGCGCCGTCGCCGTACCGGCGGGGTCGGGAGCCCCGCCGGGAGGCACGGGCACACGGAGCGCCCGCGGCGGCGGGACGGCGGGCGCCGGTACGCGCCGCGGTCCCCGCTTCGGCGGCGGGCGCCGCGACCGGGCGATCAAGGGGCATCAGGGCCTGTGGGGCTGGCTGTTCGTCAGCCCGATGGTGGTCGTGCTCGGCCTCTTCCTGCTCCTGCCCATCGGCATGGCGCTGTGGGTCAGCCTGCTGCACTGGAACGGGCAGTCGAACCCCTTCAGCGGCGCCGCCGACTTCGTCGGGGTGCGCAACTACTCCGATCTGCTGACCCGGCCGGGTCAGGACCGACAGCTCTTCATGACGTCGATCCGCAACAATCTGTACTACGTCCTGCTGGTCGTCCCCGTCCAGACGGCCCTGGCCCTGGCCTTGGCCGTGGCGGTCAACAGCCGCCGCGTCAAGGGCAAGAGCCTGTTCCGCACGGTCTTCTACTTCCCGTCCGTGACCAGCTCGATCGCCATATCCACGGTGTTCCTCTTCCTCTTCCAGGGCAGCGGCGCGGTCAACGCGCTGCTGAAGTGGGTGGGCATCACCGGACCGAAGTGGTTCACCGACGCGCACGGCCTGGTGTGGACCGCGCTCGGCGGCCTCGGCATCGTCGACCCGGACAAGCCCGTGCCCGTGCTCGCCGCGCACGGATTCCTCGGACTGTCCTGGTGGGACTGGCTGGCCGGACCCTCCATCGCGATGTGCACCATCATCATCCTGGCGATCTGGACCAGCTCGGGCACATACATGCTGATCTTCCTCGCCGCGCTCCAGGACGTACCCGCGGAGCTGGAGGAGGCCGCGCTGCTCGACGGCGCCAACCGCTGGCAGTCGTTCCGCAACGTGACGCTGCCCGCGCTGCGCCCGGTGCTCTTCCTCGTCGTCACCCTCGGACTGATCGGCACCTGGCAGGTCTTCGACGCGGTGTACGTGATGAGCCAGGGCGCACCCGCCAACACGACGCTCACACCCGCCTACCTGTCGTACACCGCGGGATTCCAGGACGCCGACTACGGGCGCGCGGCGGCCATCGCCTTCCTGCTGCTGGCGATCATCTTGGTGATGACGCTGGTGCAGCGCGTCCTGCTGCGCGACCGCGACGCGGTCACACGATTCAGCCGCCTGCGGGCGCGGCTGGTGCGAGGGAGGACGTCATGAGCGCCGGGACGATGGAACGACGCGCCTCCGGCCGGTCCGGAGGAGGCCGTCCGGGCCGCCAGTCGTCCGGCAGCCGGGTGCTGCGGATCGTGGTGTACGGGCTGCTGATCGGCATGGGCCTGCTGTACGTCCTGCCGTTCTTCGTACAGATCGCGACCTCGCTCAAGACGGACCCGGACGCGGCGGCCCATCCGCTGTCGCTGCTGCCGAACCCGTTCTCGCTGGAAACCTACCGGCGTCTGTTCGGCCTCGGCGGCAGCGGCGACGCGGTGCCGTTCACCCGCTGGCTGGCGAATTCGATCGTGGTCACGGTCTTCATCACCGCCGGACGCGTCTTCTTCGACTCGCTCGCCGGATACGCCCTGGCCCGGCTGGACTTCCGGGGCCGCAATCTCCTGTTCAACGGGCTGCTGACGATCATGTCGGTGCCCGGCGTGGTCCTGCTCATCCCGAAGTTCCTGGTGCTCAACCAGCTCGGGATGTTCGACAGCTACGCCGGCATGATCGTGCCGCTGCTGGTCGACGCGGCCGGGGTGTTCATCATGCGGCAGTTCTTCGTGTCGGTGCCCAAGGAGGTGGAGGAAGCGGCGCGGATCGACGGCGCGGGCGTCTTCCGCACCTTCTGGTCCGTCGTCCTCCCGATGGCCAGGCCCGCGCTGATCACCCTGACCATCCTGTCCTTCCAGGGCTCCTGGAACGAGTTCACCCACTTCCTCGTCGCCACCCAGTCCCCGCAGTACGAGACCCTCACCACGGGCCTGGCCCACCTGGTCTCCGGCGGCCTCAGCGCGGGTACGCAGTATCCGCTGAAGCTCACCGCGGCCCTGCTGTCGACGATCCCGGTCGCGCTGCTGTTCTTCGTCTTCCAACGGCACTTCGTCCGCAGCGCGAATTCGGGCGCGGTCAAGGAGTAGCAGCTTCCCGACCCGCACCCCGCACCCCGCACCCCGCCCACGGCCTCCGGGCCCCTCAATCCCCCCGGCGGGCGCCCACCTGACAGGGCGCCCGCCGGGTGTGGTGTGCCGGCGTTCGCGTCAGGCCGTCGCGGGCGCCCCGGCATGGCGGGGACGCTTCGGCCGGCGCCGAAACGTTCCGGTCGTAGCGTCGAGGCCATGAGGCATCAGAGGCGTGAGTTCGACCGCTGGGCGGACGTACGGGCGGCGCTCGCCGACCAGGCGCTCGTACCGGAACCGCCGACCGGGGATGTCGGTCCCGCCGGGGCGAGCGTGGCGTGGCTGCGGTCCGCCGCCGTCCGCGTCTGCCCCGGCCGCGCCCACGCGCTCACCCCCTTCGCCCGCCTGCACCACCAGGCCGCCCCGCTGCTGCTGCCCAACGCCTGGGACTACGCCAGCGCCGCCGCCCTGGCGGCAGGCGGATTTCCCGCCATCGGCACCACCAGCCTGGGCGTGGCCGCAGCCCTCGGTCTGCCGGACGGCGCCGCCGCCACCGCGGACGCGACCGTGGCGCTGGCCCGCCGACTCGGCCACGGCTCTTTCCTGTTCACCGTCGACGCCGAAGGCGGCTTCAGCGACGACGTGGCCGAAGTCGTCGCACTGGCCGAGCAGTTGTACGCGGCGGGCGCTGCCGGAATCAATCTCGAAGACGGCCGCGCCGACGGCACGCTCGCCCCCGTCGCCCTGCACGCCGCGAAGATCGCCGCCGTCAAGTCCGCCGTACCGGCGCTGTTCGTGAACGCACGCACCGACACCCACTGGCTCGGCCGCGAGCAGGACACGACCTCGACCCGCCTCGCGGTCTACGAACGGGCCGGTGCGGACGGGGTGTTCGTCCCCGGACTGTCGGACCCGGACGAGATCACCGCCCTGACGTCGTTCCTCGTCGTACCGCTGAACATCCTGTACGCGCCGAGCGGACCGCCCCTCGCCGAACTGGCCGCGATGGGCGTACGCAGGGTCAGCCTCGGCTCCCTCCTCTACCGAGGAGCCCTGGCCTCGGCGGTCTCCACCGCGACGGCCGTCCGGGACGGGCGTCCGACGGATCTCACCGCCCCCTCGTACGCCGAGGTCCAGCGGCTAGGAGACCCGGGCGAGTAGGGCGTAGAGGTTGACCTGCCCGGCCGGTACGGGCGAGTCGGCGTTGCCGGGGCGCCAGTCGGCAGGGCTGACGACATCGGCCAGTTCGTGCGCCAACTGGTCCAGCGGACCGGTCACTGAGACCTCGGCGACCCCCGTCGCCTCCTCGGCGAGCAACTCCCCGCGATGTGCGGCGAGATGGGGCGACGCCCGCCCGGACCCGGTCCTCCCGCCCCGGAGCGCGCGGACGTTCCGCCGGTCGACGCCCACGTCGCCCTAGGTGACGTCGCCCGGCTGTCCGGTGGCGTGGAGGCGCCGATGGGCCGCGACACGTTCGCGGGTCGCACATCGGCGGGAGCAGTAGCGGCGTTCGGGACCGCTGCCCTGCGCGAGGAAGACGTTCCGGCAACTGGGGGAGGCGCAGGTCCCGCCGGGCGGGCGCTCGCGGTCCCAGACGAGGACGGTCAGGGCCATGCACGACGAGGCGAGGAGCCATTCGTCCCAGGGTGCTTCGTCGTCGTGGTCGAGGTGCGGATGCCACGGCGTGCTGTCGCCGTGCGAGGACAGGCGCAGCGGTCCCGTGTGGTCCTTGAGCAGGCGGTTGAGGACGGCCGCGGCGGCGTCGGCGTCCTCGGCGGCGAAGGCAGGCCGCAGCAGGGCGGCAGCCGCGCGCAGGGCTGCGACGTCGCCGGCGGTCAGGTCGATCGGCTCCGCCTCACCGTAGGCGCGGAGCGTGTCGGCGACCCCGGCCGGGTCGGGGCGCTCCTCGGCAAGGACGTTGAGCAGGGCGGCCGTTCGCCGCGCGGTGGCCAGCACCGAGTGCCGGGTGGACCAGTCGTCGCTGTGGGAGGACATCTGCCGAATGTAACGCATCTTGCCGACATTTGAGTTACCTGCATAACGTTCTGGGGATGAGAAACCGTTACGCGCTCCGCCGCTATCTCGCCGGAGCGGTCGCCGCCCGTACCGGCGACGAGATGTCAGGACCGGCGCTGATGCTGGCGGGCTTCGCCCTGGCCGGTTCGACCACCGCCGCGTCCTCGCTGCTCGCGAGCATCACGGTCTCCGCCGCGATCGGCGGGCCGCTGCTCGGAGCGCTCCTCGACGCAGCCGTACGACCGGGGCGCCTGCTCGCCTGGGCCCTCGTCCTCTACGCGGCCGGGCTCGGCGTGATCCTCGCGGGGCTCGGCCGCCTGCCGTTCCCCGTCACCATCGTGATCGCCGTGGCGACCGGACTGCTGGGACCCGCCCTGTCCGGCGGATGGACGGCCCAACTCCCGCGCGTGGCAACGGGCGACCACCTGCCCCGCGCGAACGCCCTCGACGCCATGACCTTCAGCGCCGCGAGCCTGGCCGGTCCGGCTCTCGCGGGCGGTGTGGCGGTGGCGCTCGGCGCCTCGACGGCCGTGGTCGTCTCCCTCACGCTCATCGCCCTGGCGCTCCCCGCCGCGTGGACGCTGCCCGGCCGCCCGAGTCCGGCGCGTGGTGTCCGGGCCGCATCCGTGCTCCACGACCTCGCCGCCGGAACCCGGGTCATCCTCGGCCGACCCGCACTGGCCCGCGCGACCCTCGCCTCGGTGGTCTCCTGCGTCGCCCAAGGCATGGTGGCCGCGTGCCTCCCGCTCCTGGGCGAGCGGGCCCTGGGCGGCGCCGGCCGCGGCGCCCTCCTGCTCTCCTGCGCGGCGGTCTCCGCCCTGCTGGCCACGACCGCGCTCGCCCGCTTTCCGCGTGCGGCGGCCCCCGACGCGATCATCTGGGCCGGGGCCCTCGTCCAGTCCGCCGCCTGGACCCTGGCCGTATGGGGCCACCCGGCCGCGCTCGTGGCGGCCTTCCTCCTGGCGGGAATCGGCGAAGGCCCCCAACTCGCCGCCCTGTTCGCCGTCCGCCACCGCGAGGCCCCCGCGCGCCTGCGAGGCCAGATCATCACCACCGGCGCCAGCCTGAAGATCACCGCCTTCGCCCTGGGGGCGGCCACCGCCGGACCACTGGCGAGCCGGTCCCTCTCCTGCTCGCTGGCCCTCGCCGCGATGACGGCGCTGCTGGCCGCCCTGGCCTTCTTCGCGATCCCCCCGCCGGACCGCGCACCTGGTGGCCTGCGCGTATTGCCCTGAACCACGTCGATCAATGACACGTGTTACTGAAATGCGGAGTGCGGACGTCGTAGTCGTGGGGGCCGTCATCGTCGGGGCCGCCGTGGCCCCGAAGTTGGCCATGGGCGGCTTCCGGGTGACCGTCCTGGACCGCGGTGCGTCCGCCGGATGGACGTCGTCCAGCGGAGAGGGCAACATCCTGGTCTCCGACAAGGGCCCCGGCGCCGAACTCGACCTCGCGGTGCTGTCCGGCCCCCTCTGGACCGGACTCGCCGCCGAACTGGGGGAGGAGCTGGGGCCCGGCTTCCCCGACCTCGAGTTCGAGGTGAAGGGCGGCCTGGTGGTCGCGACGACGCGCGCGCGGGGGCAGACGCGCTGCTCGCCTCGGCCCGTCGGCACGGCGCACGGGTACGACGGGCGTCACCGTTCTCGGCGGTGTCGTGGACCGTGGACGGCTCGTCGGTGTGGCGACCACGGCCGGACGCTTCGACGCCGAGCACACGGCCGTGGCCGCCGGACCCTGGTCCGCCGAGGTCGCGGCCCTCCAGGCGCCCAGCGTCGTCGAGTCGACGGCGGCCGGGACCGTACTCATCGGCTCCTCGCGCGAGCGCCGTGGAGCGGCCATCGTCTCCGGTCAGATGCCCGCGGGCGAGGTGTTCTCCGCGCCGACCCTCGCCGCCCGCTTCGGCGTCTCGGCCACCCCGGTCCGTGAGGCCATGCTCAACCTCGCCAAGCGCGGCATGGTCGACATCCTGCGCAACAAGGGCTTCCGCGTCACGGCCGTGAGCGAGGACGATCTGCGCGCGATCATCGATGTCCGCCAACTTCTCGAAGCCCCGGCGGTCCGCCGCCTGTCAGGCCGGCTCACCCCCACCGACCTGGCCCACCTGCGCGGCCTCGCCGAGGAGATCGAGCGCGGCGCCCGCGACGCCGACCTCGCCCACTATCTCCAGGCCGACACGACCTTCCACCTCACCCTGCTCAAGCTCGCAGGCAACACGCGCCTGCACGACATCGTCGCCGACCTCCGCGCCCAGACCGGCCTCACCGGCCTCACCGGCCTCGCCGACCTGGTCGCCACCGAAGAACTCCAGGCATCCGCCCGCGAACACCTGGAGATGCTCGACCTCCTCGAAGCGGGCTCCGCCGACGAGTGCGAAGACCTCATGGTCCGCCACATCGGCCACGTCCTCGGCCGGTGGTCCGGTCACACCGAAGCCTGACCCCTTCCGCCCATGATCCGTCGGACACGCCCTAGCCGAGCAGGACGGCGAGGGTCGCCGACAGCGAAGCCGTGCTCAGGGGCTCGTCGCGGGTGAAGGCGTGGAGGAGTGCGCCGTCGAGGTAGGTGACGGCCGCTCGCGCGGCTCGCGGGGTGGCGTAAGCGGTGAGGATGCCGGTGAGGCCGTCGGCCCAGACGCGGGCGGCGGGGCGGAGTTCGGGGCGGTACGCGGCGGCGAGGTAGAGCTGCATCTCGGTCAGGGCGCGGGGACGGTCGGCGAGGTACGCGGCGGTCAGCTCGGCCAGCGCGGCCGGGACGTCGGCGCTGTCGTGGAGAGCCGTCTCCCAGGCGCGCAGCTCCTGCGCCGAGAGGTCGGCGGCGTAGCGGAGCGCGGCGGCCGTGAGGTCGTCCAGGCTCGCGAAGTAGTACGTGGTCGCGCCGAGCGGCACCCCGGCGCGCGCGGCGACGAGGCGGTGCGTGACGGCATCCACCCCGGACTCGGCGATGACCTGGCACGCGGCCTCGGTGATCCGCCGCCGACGCCCCTCGGGATCGCGCCGCCCGGTCAATGCGCACCGCTGAGGTTCAGCACCGCGACCCCGGCGACCACCAGGGCGACCCCGAGCACCTTCACCGCCGTGACCGGCTCACCCAGGAAGAGCGCCCCGATGATGACGATCAGCGTCGTCCCCAGCCCCGACCACACGGCGTACCCCACACTGACCTGCAACCCCTTCTGCACGGCCACCGCCAGGGCGACGAACGCGCCCGCGTACGCGACCAGACACACCACCGTCGGCCACAGCCGGGTGAACCCCTCGGTGCTCTTGAGCAGGCTTGTGCCCAGCACCTCCGCCACGATGGCCAGACCGAGCAATACGTAGGGCACGCCGCGCGCCTCCCGAGTAGTACGGATGTACAAGTACAAACGTACTACTCGGTGGTCTCACGGCGTGGCCTGGGCCTTGGCGAGGAGAGGTGCGGAGCGCGGTCCAGGCGTACGCGGAGGGTCGCGGCGAAGTCCTCGGCGCGCGCCAACTGGACGCGCAGGTCGTGGATCTTCTGGACGGCGGCCTGCTCGTAGGCCCTGACGCGCTCCAGGAGCGCGTCGCGCTCGCCGCCCGGAGCGAGGTCCGGCGCGTCGAGCCGGTCGGTGGCGTCGAGGAGGTCGCGCATCTCTTCCAGGGTGAAGCCGAGCGGCTTCATCCGGCGGATGACCATGAGGCGGGCGACGTCGGTCTCGGTGTAGAGCCGGAAGCCGCCCTGGGACCGGGCGGAGGGGGTGACCAGTCCGGCCTCCTCGTAGTGCCGGATCGTCCGAAGGGACAGCTCGGTTCGTTCGGCGACCTCGCCGATCTGCATGTGTGTGCTGCCCACGACCGTCTTCTCGGCCCCTTCTCGTCGCGGGACGCCGCCCCGGTGGTGAACCGCCGCGTCCCGTGCGGCCCTGAACCCATCTCTACCCTAACGTTAGGGTAGAGTCGCTGCTGTTGAGGGCGACATGCGTCGTTCCCCAACGGTGCGCGGCTCCGTCGTGTCCGCCCACCGCCGTGTCGGGGCCGACGACGCCCCCGCTCATTTCGCGAGCAGGAGAGACGAAGCGTGCGCATGCCACAGCCGTACGCCGCCTGCTGCCCGCCGTGACATCACCAGCGTACTCAAGCCGCCCGCGCCAACTGCCGTGCGGCTCGGCCGCGCTCCCTGACTTCCGCCCGCGCCGACGGGCGATCCGCGCACCGCCGTCCCGGCCCTGCGCCCCATGACCGCGCTGCCCCGACCGGCCGCGCCCGAGCACGACAGGTCACCCCGGTGTTGCCGACCTCCTTCCCGTTCCCGTCCGCGCGCCTGCGCGCTCTGCCCCCGCCCCCGTGGCTGTCCCCGAAGGTCCTCCGCGTCGAGGTCCTGGCCGGTCTGGTCGTCGGACTCGCGCTGATCCCGGAGGCGATCTCGTTCTCCGTCATCGCGGGCGTCGACCCCAAGGTCGGCCTGTTCGCCGCCTGCACGATGGCGATGGTCATCGCATTCGTCGGCGGGCGGCCCGCGATGATCTCCGCCTCCACCGGCGCGGTCGCGCTCGTCGTCGCTCCCGTGGCCCGCCAGCACGGGCTCGGCTACCTCATCGCCACGGTGATCCTCGCCGGGATCATCCAGATCGCGCTGGGCGCGCTCGGCGTGGCCACGCTCATGCGGTTCGTACCGCGCGCGGTGATGGTCGGCTTCGTCAACGCGCTCGGCATTCTGCTGTTCGCCGCGCAGGTCCCCAACCTCCACGACGTGCCCTGGCAGGTCTATCCGCTGGTCGCGGCCGGTCTGGTGATGATGGTGTTCTTCCCCCGGCTGACCAGGGCGGTGCCCGCGCCGCTGGTCTCGATCGTGATTCTCACCGTGGTCACCGTCGCCGCCGGTATCGCGGTGCCCACCGTCGGGGACAAGGGCAAACTGCCCTCCTCGCTGCCGGTGCCAGGACTGCCTGACGTGCCCTTCACCGTCCACACGCTGACCGTCATCGCCCCCTACGCGCTGGCGATGGCGCTGGTGGGGCTGATGGAGTCGCTGATGACCGCCAAGCTCGTGGACGAGATGACCGACACCCACTCCAACAAGACCCGTGAGTCCATCGGGCAGGGCGTCGCCAACATCGTCACCGGCTTCTTCGGCGGTATGGGCGGCTGCGCGATGATCGGCCAGACGATGATCAACGTCAAGAACGGCGCGCGGACCCGCCTGTCCACCTTTCTGGCCGGGTTCTTCCTGCTCATCTTGTGCATCGTGCTCGGCCCGGTCGTCTCCGACATCCCCATGGCCGCCCTCGTGGCCGTCATGGTCCTGGTCTCGGTCGGCACGTTCGACTGGCACTCGATCAAGCCCGCCACCCTCAAACGGATGCCGGTGGGGGAGACCGTGGTGATGGCCGTGACCGTCGCGGTCGTCGTCGCGACCAGCAATCTGTCCATCGGCGTCGTCGTCGGCACGGTCACCGCCATGGTGATCTTCGCCCGCCGCGTCGCCCGATTCACCGAGGTCACCGCCGTCACCGACCCGGACGGCGACAGCGTCGTCTACGCCGTGACCGGTGAGCTCTTCTTCGCCTCCTCCAACGACCTGGTGACCCGCTTCGACTACGCCGCCGACCCCCGTACCGTCGTCATCGACCTGACCGACGCGCACATCTGGGACGCCTCCTCCGTCGCGGCCCTGGACACGGTCACCGCCAAGTACGCCGCCCGCGGCAAGACCGTGGAGATCGTCGGCCTCAACCGGGCCAGCGCCCAGATGCACGGCAATCTCACCGGTGAACTCACCAGCACGTGACGCGCGCGGGTCCGGGGCGACCGGTCTCAGCGCCGGTCGCCCCGGACGGGTCACCACCCGCCGGCGAAGAAGTCTGCCAGGGCCTGGGGCGAGTGCGCGGCGCTGCTGGCGTTGGCGAAGGCGATGACGAGCACGATGAGAGTCATGGCCGCGCCGGCGGCGACGCCGAACCTCATCGTGCGCTTCGACCGGGCGTCGGCCGACGCCCTGGACCGCCTCCACAGCAGCACGCATCCGGCCGCCGTCGCGAGCGCGACGAAGGCGGCCATGGCGGCCAGGACGGCGTGGTAGACGGCGAAGTCGTTGACCATGACGGTGAGCGCGGGGGAGTGCTGACCGGCGGGATAGTCGGCGAGTTGCCCGCGTACGGCGGTCAGGGTTCCGTCGAGTTCGCGGTCCGTGCCGCCCCCGGTCAGCATCGGAAGCAGCGAGGCGAACGGCGCCGTCGCGCCCTGCACGTTGGCCACCAGCGCCACCAGGGCGAAGAGCCCGAGGAGTGTGACGACGGCCCCGGGCACCACGAGGGACAGCCGCCCGGTACGCTCGCCGGTCCGCTGCCTGGCCTGGCGCCACAGGACGACGCCCAGAGCAACGACGGTGGCGAGGAGCAGCGCCGAGACACCGGCTTTCACCACGTGAAAGCGGAACCAGAAGCTCACCGTCGCGTCCAGTTGGCCGGGGAAGCCCGCCCTGCCCGAGCCCCAGTAGGCGACCATCCCGCGGCGGAACGTGTCGCTGACGTTGCCCGTGTTGACCGAGCTGCGGGCGAGCGCGTTCGGCGCGATGAAGAAGGCGACCAGAAGCGCCCCGGTCAAAGCGGTCAGCGCCCCGGCCTGCCGTCGCGGCGTGGCAGTCAAGCGGGGCAGAAGTCCCAAGCTGTTCATGTAGATCTTCCCGAGTAGGAGCGAGCGCCGTTCCGCGCGAGGTCCGGGAGCCGCGTCTCCTGCGCGATCCCCGCAACCGGAAGCTATCGAGAGCGCGCCCCACCGGTCTGTGGGGCCAGCCTCCAACTCGGGGTGGGGTTAACCCCCTTGCATGTCCTCCCGGATTCCGGCCCGCCGCGGCCCCGGGGCCATCACGCACCCCGCACACCTCCGCGGCACCGGTGGCTCCGCCGTACCCCCGCGTCGTCACCATCCGTGACGGCTCGTGCTTTACCGGAATGTGATCCGCATGTCTGGATCTGTTCGCCGATTGGTCGCTACAGTAAGCGCATCGAATTAATCTCAGCCTGAGAGGAATTGTGGCAACTACCTCGCTACCCCGAGCGTCCAACCGCAGCGCGGTCCTGGCGGCGCTGCTCTCGGGTGCTCAGACGGACCGTCAGCAGTTGATCGCGACCACCGGCCTGAGCCGGGCGACCGTGTTCCGGATCGTCGACGACCTGATGGAGGACCGGCTCGTCCACGAGGGCGAAAGACTGGTGCGCGAAGGCCCCGGCAGACAGTCCACCGCGGTCGGGTTCCACGCGGAATCGGCTCTGGTCTGCGGAATCGACCTCGGTGGCACCAACTGCCGGGTCGTGGTCGCCGACGCGCTGGGCCGCGCGGTGATCAGGAGCCGGGACGCGACCCCGCGCGGCGCGACCGCCGAGGAGCTGGCCCGGTGGGTGGCCGACCGGGTCACCGGCCTGGTCACCCGCTACCGGGAGGACGCGCCTTTGCGAGCGGTCACGATCGGCCTGCCCGGTGTGGTCAGCGGCGACGGCACGACCGTCCTCGCGTCGCACAATCTCGGCCAGATCAAGGGCACCGCTTTCATCGACGCGGTCTCCGACTTCGTCGGAGTTCCGCTCACCGTCGGTAACGACTCCAACGTCGCCATGCTCGGTGAGCTCCAGTACGGATCCCTCCCGGACCGGGAGACCGCGGTCCTGCTGGCGATGGGCACCGGTCTCGGCTCCGCGGTCTCGATCGACGGGCGGGTCCTGCTTGGCGAGCAGGGGCTGCTGGGCGAGTTCGGGCGGCTCCCGCTGCCCGGCCGCGCCGAGCGGCTGCGCGATCTGCTGTCCGGTGCGGACCTGGTCGCGTACGCCGGCACCCGCGGCGTCCAGGTCCGCGGCGCTCAGGAACTGTTCGCCGACCCGGTGGCGTACGCCGATCTCCTCGCCGAGGTGCACGCGTCCCTCGCCCACCTCGTGTCGATCGTCGCGCTCGCCTACGAGCCGAAGACCGTGGTGCTGACCGGCGGGTTCTCCGAGTCGTTCGGCGCTGACGCGCTCACGGTCATCAGCGACCAGGTCGCGGAGACCGTCGGGGTGCGCAGCGCGGTCAGGCACTCCGACCTGGGCGACTCCGCGGGGCTCCTCGGCGCCATGGCGTCCTCCCTCGACCGGCACTACACGTCGCTCGGCATCAGCGCCGAGCACATCGCGGGCATCGACGTCGACCGGCACCTGGTGCTCGACCGGCTCGGCGCATGCCCCGCAACCAGCACCACGCAGGGCGACCAGCCCACCCCAGCAGCGGAAAGGTGAGAATGATGAACCGTGCACGGTGGCGGTACGCGGTCACGTCGGTCCCGGTCATGGCGCTCGCGCTGACGGCCTGTGGCGGCAGCGGCGGCGCGGACGCCGCTTCCGACGGCAAGCTGACGGTCTGGATGATGACCGGCGGCCCCGGTGACAACGCGCTCATCAAGGACGTCAACGCCGCGTTCGCCAAGCAGCACCCGGACATGAGGGTCGACGTCCAGATACAGCAGTGGGACGGCATCGCCACGAAGATCACCACGGCGCTGGCCAGCGGGAATCCGCCGGACATCGTGGAGATGGGCAATACCCAGACGCCGCTTCAGACGTACTCCGGCGGCCTCGCCGACCTCACCGCCGAGAAGGCCGGCTTCGAGAACTCGGCGAAGTGGCTGGCGGGGCTGTCCGGCCCGTCTCAGTACGACGGCAAGCTCTACGCCACACCGCTCTACGGCGGCACGAAGGTCGTCATGTACAACAAGAAGCTCTTCGCCGACGCGGGCATCCAGCAGCCGCCCACGACGGTCGCCGAACTCCAGCAGAACTGCGGGAAGCTGGCGGCGGCCAACAAGAAGACGGCGAATTTCTCCGGCTTCTACCTGCCGGGCCAGTACTGGTTCAACGGCATGCCGTTCCTGTTCGGCAAGGGCGGCGCCATCGCCACGCAGAAGGACGGCGCCTGGAAGGCCGAGATGTCCTCGCCGGCGAACCAGGCGGGTCTCGCCGCGTGGCGCACCTTCCAGAACACCTGCTCCACCAAGTCCTCGGTCGGCGTCAACACCGACAGCCCCGACCAGGACCAGCTCTTCGCCGACGGCAAGGCCGCGATGGTCTACGTCAAGGCGTGGGAGCCCGCGGCGGTCCTGGAGAAGAACCCCGCGCTCAAGGACGACATCGGTTTCTTCGCGATGCCCGGCTACACCGCGGACAAGGCCATGCCGGTGATCGTGTCCGGCTCCACCATCGGCATCGCGGCGAACAGCCCCGACAAGAAGGCCGCGCAGGACTGGCTGCGGATCATCACCGGCAAACAGTTCCAGCAGAAGATGGCGCTCACGCTCAACCTGCTGCCGATCTCGCCGGACTTCACCCCGACCGGTGTTCCCGAGCAGTTGACCGTCGCGTCGAAGGCGGCGGAGATCAGCCAGCCGCTGCCGGCCAGTCCGGGCGAGGCGACGCTGGAGACCGAGCGGTACAACGAGCAGTTCTTCTCGAAGATCGCAGGCGGCGCCGATATCGCCAAGGCGTCCGCCGACTACGACAAGCACGCCACCGACGCATTCAACTCGCTCCACTAGGACCTCGGGGAACCCGATGGCAATGACCGAAAAGCGGAGCGCCCGGCGCGCTCCGACCGGTGCCCGCCCCCGGCCGCGGGCCCGGGGCGGCGCCACCCGGCGGCGTCTGCTGCCGTGGGCGATGATCGCCCCCGCGGCGCTCGCGCTGCTGCTGATCCAGGGGTATCCCCTGATCCGGCTGCTGGTGCTGTCCACGCAGGATTTCGGCCCCCGGTCGCTGTTCACCGGGCACGCCGATTTCGTGGGCGTCGACAATTTCACCCACCTGTTCTCGGACGCGGATTTCCGCTCGGTTCTGCTGCGCACGGTGGTCTTCACCGTGGTGTGCGTGGCACTGCTGATGGTGCTCGGTTTCCTGATCGCGCATCTGCTGACCGGCGTCTCGGCGTGGGCCCGCGTGGTCACGACCGTGTCGCTGGTCCTGGTGTGGGCGATGCCGATGGTCGCGGCGACGCTGGTGTGGCAATGGATGTACCAGCCGCAGTACGGGGTCGCGAACTGGCTGCTGACCAAGGTGCGGGTCTTCGGGGACCTGACCGCGTACGACTGGTTCTCCCATCCCCACCAGGCGCTCGGGCTCGTCATCCTGCTCACGGTCTGGAAGGGCCTGCCGTTCGTCGCGCTGACGCTCTTCGCGGCACGCGGGCAGATATCCGAGTCGCTGTACGAGGCGGCGCGCCTGGACGGTGCGGGGACGCTGCAGACATTCCGGCACATCACGATTCCGGTGCTGCGGCCGGTGCTGGCGATCCTGACCCTGCTGGAGGTCATCTGGTCGGTGAATTCGTTCACCCCGATCTGGGTGCTGACGCAGGGCGGACCCGACGGGCAGACCACGACGCTCGGGGTGTACGCGTACATCACCGCCTTCAGCCGCAACGACTACGGCGGCGGCGCGACGATCGCGGTGGTGACCGTACTGATCCTCGCCGTGTTCTCCGTCGCCTACGTCCGCAGGACGGCGAAGCAGGGAGACGACCAGGGAGAGACGGCATGAGTATGCGCATGAGCCCGGCGCGGCGCCGCCGCGGCGTCAACAACACGATCGCCGTGGTGATCTCCGCGGTGATGCTCTTCCCCGTCTACTGGATGGTGGCCACCGCGCTGAAGCCGCGCGGGAAGATCCTCAGCGCGGTGCCGCAGTTCATTCCCTGGCCGATCAGCCTGGGCAATTTCCAACGGGCCCTGGCCAAACCGCACTTCTGGGTGTTCGTACGCAATTCGCTGACGGTGACCCTGTCGTCGGTGGTGCTGTCGCTGGTCATCGCGCTGTTCGCGGCGATCGCCATAGCCCGCTTCCGGTTCGCGGGGCGAAAGGTACTGCTGGCGATTCTCGTTCTGGTCCAGATGATTCCGGCTGCGGCGATGGTCATCCCGGTGTATCTGATGCTGCGTTCGATCAACGCGCTGGATTACGTACCGGGTCTGGTGCTGACGTACATGACGTTCGTGCTGCCGTTCACGATCTGGACGCTGCGCGGCTTCGTGGACGGGGTCCCGGTGGAACTGGAGGAGGCGGCGCTGGTCGACGGGTGCGGCCGGTTCCAGATGTACGTACGGGTGCTGCTGCCGCTGCTGATGCCGGGCATCGTCGCCACCTCCATCTTCGCGTTCGTCAACGCGTGGGACGACTACCTGTTCGCCTACGTGATCATGAAATCGCAGGGCAATTACACGCTTCCCGTGTGGCTGGTGTCGTTCAAGACGTCGGAGAGCGTCGATTACGGCGCGATGATCGCCGCCTCCACCATTTTCTCGCTGCCGGTCCTGGTCTTCTTCCTGCTGGTGCAGCGCCGTCTTGTCGGCGGAATGACCAGCGGCGCGGTCAAGGGATGACTCGCGTGCCGCGTACCGGACCGGCTTTCGCTTTGTAGGGCTTACTGATTGAAGGAGTGAGGATTCCATGACCGAGCTGTCACGCCTTGCCCATGGCGTGCTGTTCCCCGCGCTGGGGCGGAAGACCGTGCCCCGGTGGGCCCGCGCCCGTGTCGAGGAGGGACTCGGCGGCTTCGTCCTGTTCGGCAAGGACATCGCCTCCGCCGAGCAGATCCGGCAGTTGACGTCCGACCTGCACGGCCTGCGCGAGCATGTGCTGCTGTCGGTGGACGAGGAGGGCGGTGACGTCAACCGGCTGGAGTCGTACGGGGGTACGTCGGTGCCCGGCAATCACGCGCTGGGGCGGCTGGACGATCCGGAGTCGACGCGTGAGGCGGCGTACCAGATCGGGCTGTCGCTGGTGGCGGCCGGCATCGACTGGGATCTGGCGCCCGCGGTCGACACGGCGGTCAATCCGCTGAGCCCGAACGGCATCCGCTGTTTCGGCGCGGACCGGACTCTGGTGGCCCGGCACGCCGCCGCGTGGGTGGCGGGTCTCCAGGCGGCGGGGGTGAGCGCGTGCGCCAAGCATTTCCCCGGCCACGGGCTGAGCTCGACCGACGCGCACCTGGGCACGCCGACCGTCGACCTCTCCCGCCAGGAGTTGGTCGACCATTATCTGGACCCGTTCCGTGCGGCGATCGCGGCGGGTGTCGACAGCATCATGGTCTCCCACGTTCTGCTGACGCGGCTCGACACGGTGCCCGCCACGATCAGCCCGGCGGTTCTGACGGGTCTGCTGCGCGGTGAGCTCGGGTACGACGGGGTCGTGATCACCGACGCGCTGGAGATGCGCGGCATCAGCGATGTGGCGGGGCTGCCCGAGGCGTCGGTCCGGGCGATCGCGGCGGGCGCGGACGCGCTGTGCCTGGGCGCGTGGGCGTTCGGGGACGACGTGGACGCGGCGGCGGCGGCCCTGGTCGCGGCGGTCGAGGACGGCAGGCTCCCGGAGGAGCGGCTGCGTGAGGCCAACGCCCGTATCGCCAGGCTCGGCACGCGCCCCAGGGCGACCGGTGCCGTGCATGACGACGCGGTGGGCGCGCGGCTGGCGCGGGAGGTGGTCGAGGTCTGCGGTGACCCGGTGCTGCGCGGCCGGAGGGTGATGGTGGCCCGGCTCGATCCGACGCATTCGCCCGCTCAGGGCGGTGCGTCATGGGGGATCGCGGAGCCGTTGCGGGCGGCGGGCCTTGAGGTGGAGTCGGTGGCGGTGGCCGGTGACACATACAACGCGGAGGGAGTGATCAGGGCCGAGATCGGCCTGTACCTGGACGAGTTCGGGCCGGACGCCGACGTCGTGCTGCTGGTCCGCAGCCCGCACCGCTTCCCCTGGCAGCGGCCCGTCCTGGACGAGGTTCTGGCCCGGTGGCCGGAGTGCGTCGTGGTCGACATGGGCGTGCCGGGCGCCGACTTCGGCGGATTCCGCGGCTGGGTGCGGACGTTCGGCGCCTCCAGGGTGTGCGCGCGGGCAGCGGTGGACGTGCTGCTGGCGGCCGGGTGACCGGCGGCGGGCAGTTGCTGACCGGCGGCCGGTTCGCGCGGGCTGGCGGGGGTGTGACGCCGGGGTGGCTGCTGGTCCGCGGCGGTCTGATCCATGCGATGGGCGAGGGTGGTCCGCCGCCGGTGCGGGAGCCTGTGGTGGATCTGCGGGGCCGGCTGGTCGTGCCGGGGTTCGTCGATCCGCACTGTCACGGCGGGGCGGGCCGTTCGGTCTACACCGGCGACCCCGATGATGTGCGGATCGCCGCGGCCGGGCACCTCGCCCGCGGTACCACGTCGATGCTCGCGTCGGTGGCCAGCCTCGCCCTGCCCGCGATGGAGGCGGCGGCGCGGGCGGTCGCCTCGGTCATCGACGACGGATCCGCGCCCAACGTGGTGGGCATCCATTTCGAGGGCCCGTTCCTGTCGCCCGGCCGCCGCGGCGCGCAGAGCCCGGATGCGCTGCGGGTGCCTGACCGTGCTGTGGTCGAGCGACTGCTGACGGCGGCCGGGGGCCATGCGGTGTCGATGACGGTGGCTCCGGAACTGCCCGGCGCGCTGGAGCTGATCAGGGAGTACGCCGATCGCCTCGTGATCAGCCTCGGCCACACCGAAGCGTCCGCGGCGGTCTTCGCGCGGGCGGCCGCCGCGGGCGCCCGCGCGGTGACCCACCTGTTCAACGCGATGCCGCCGCTGGACCACCGGGACCCGGGCCCGGTCGCGGCGGCGCTCCTGGACCCCCGGCTGTCCTGCGAACTGATCGTCGACGGCCACCATCTGGCCGAGGACACGGTGCGTCTGGCCCACCGCACGGCAGGCGCCGACCGCCTGCTCCTGGTCAGCGACGCGATGCCGGCGGCGGGCATGGGCGACGGCACGTACCGTTTCGCGGACCGTGAGGTGACGGTGTCGGGGGGCGCGGCCCGCCTTCGCGGTACGGGTGTTCTGGCGGGTTCGACGCTCTTCGTGTCCCGTGCGTTCTGCCGCTCGGTCACTACGGTGGGTCTGCCGCTCGCGGACGCCGTCCGCATGTCGTCCGCCACCCCGGCCCGCCTGCTGGGCCTGTCCGACCGCGGCGCCCTGCGTCCGGGCCTGCGCGCTGACCTGGTGGAGCTCGACACCGCCCTGTCCCCGTCCCGTGTCTGGCTGGAGGGCCGCCCGGTGCCGGTCCTGGCGCTCGCGCGTACGCCTGTCCGTGCCGCAGACCGTCCGGAGGGGCGGCTTTGCCGATGAGTTCACCGTCCTCGAACGGTCTACCCGGCGACACGACCGTTCTCGACAGGAGTGCCATGTCCACCATCCAGCCCGTGATCGTGACCGCGAACCAGGACGTTCTGCTCAGCTTCTATACGCAATTGTTCGGCGCCGAGGAGATCTTCCGGGAACCGGCGGAAGGCCCGGCCTTCTACCTCGGCTTGCGCATCGGCGACACCGACCTCGGGCTGGTAGCCAAGGCGGACCCGGGTACGGCTGCGGCGCCGCGGATCCTGCTCAGCATCGGTGTCGACGACGTCGGTCAGACGCTCGGGCGGGTGGAAGCGCTGGGCGGCTCGGTTCGCGGCGGCCCCGCCGACATGCCGTGGGGACAACGCGTCGCCCACATCCAGGACCCCGACGGCAACCCGGTGAACCTCACCCAGCCGATCCCGCCCCGCTGACGCCGTCCGGCGCGTGCGCTGGCCGAGGGCTTCCGGCCGTAGCCCGCGAAGCTGGTGGGCGGCGTGGGCCGGGGTCAGTACGGAGCTGCGACACGGCCGTGTCGCCTGCCACGGCTTCATCATGCGCCGCGGCATCTGCACAGGTCAGGGGTTGGGGCGGCCCATGAGTACGTCAACGGGCGGCGGACGCCGTGAGGGCCCCGCACAGCGCCTCCGCCTGGCGAGGTCCTCCAGCAGGAGCGACGACGACTCCGGGCCCGGCAGGGCGACTGAGCGGCTCCCGCTCCCCAAGGCAGATCCCAGAGCCACCGCCCGGCACGACAGCACCAGAACCTCGCCCGGGGCCGAACAGCCGGCCTCAGCCTGCCGCCCCGCTGCTCCTTGCGGCGTGAACGCCGTCGCCAGCGCAGTTCCCGTCTGCGTCACCGTCGGTGTCGGGGCCGGTGTTGGCGGGGTCCGGGCGGGAGCCCCGCTGCTGGGGGGGTCTGTGGTCTGGTGTGCCGGTGCCGGGGCTGCTCGTGGGCGGCGGTGGCGGTTGGGCTGTGCTTCCCGGGTGCTGGTGTGGTGGGGTGTTTGCGGGTCTGTCTGTCGGCTGCGCGCGGGTTGTGTGTTGGTGTGGGGGTTGGGTCGTGGGGCATGCGGGTGTTATGGCTGATGAGATGAGTGGAATACCTGCTGAGGATCACCTTCTGCTGAGTGTCGACACGAACGGTGACGGAAGACCCGATGTATGGATGTCCGACACCACTGGTGACGGCAAGCCTGATCTTTACCAGTTCGATACCACTGGTGATGGTGCGGTGGATGTGACCATCGTCGAAGAACCTGGCGGTGGGGATGCCGGACGTACTGTCATCGAGGGTGACGGAGGCCATCCTGTTTCCTCCTGACCGGTGTGCTCACTGCCTGCTTCCTTTGGCCCCGTGTGTTCTGTGGCTGGCTGTTCGTGAGTGACTGTGGCTTTTATCCTTCGTCGGGATTTCCGGCGGCAGTGTTGCGTTGGTCCGTGGAGCGGTCTTGTTGACTGTCGGCTTGTGCGGCTGGTTGTCCGCTGTCGGGCGCGGGGGCGCAGGCGGGCGGGCAGGCGGGCGCCTCCGGGCTGCGCCCGGTCGTGGAGGGCACCGCCGCGGCGGTGCCGGGCGGGTGGATCGCGTTCACGGTACGGGCGGAGTAGGGCGTCTTCCTCATCGGCTCCGGCCGCCGCGAGGACTCACCGGGCATCCGCCGCGGCGTCGTGCAGTGCCGCGGCGGCACGGACTGTCGGCGCGTACGGCAGCTCCGCCGGGCCCGGTGCGGGGGGAAGCCGGGTTGGACGCGGCCGGCGGCGGCGTCGCCGGCCGCGGTGCGCGGCTGGACGGTCGGAACCGGCCGGCTGGCGCCCGGTGCCGGCCTCGCCCGCCTCGAAGTCCGCGGCCGGACACCGGAAGAGAGCATCCCGTAATCTTGGCTACCTAGGCAGACGAATCTTTTCTGCTTAGGCAGTCTGCTGTCATGTCGAAGCTGAGGATGACCCCGCACACCCGGACGGTGCTCAACGCACTGCTGGGACGGGTAGGTGATGGCGAGCGCCGTGCGGCGGTGCTCGCCGACGGCCTGTATGGCCTGGAGCTGTCGAAGCTGTCGGGACTGCCCAACGGCACCCTGTTCCCGCTTCTGGAGCGTCTGCGGCAGGCCGGCTGGGTCGAGCGTTACTGGGAGCAGGACGAAAGCGCTGAAGGGGCGGGCCGGCCCCGCCGCCGCTTCTACAAGATCACCCCTAAGGGTGCGGAACTCGCTCCCCGGTCGATCGCCGAAGCCGCCGCTGCGGCCTCTGTCGTCCCCGCCGGCGTGATGCTTCCGGGGCTTGTGGAGGGTGGGCGATGAAGGAGACCCCGCTTGCCGCAGGCAGTGATGTGGCCCGGCGTGCCATCGCGTACGCTGCGGACCGCAAATTCGGTGTCGAGGGCGATATGACCTGGACCGTCACCCTGCTCAGCAGGAGGAGGCTGCGGATCCGCGGGTCTGCGGGAGAGCGGTACCTCACACTGGACTGCCCCGGAAGACCGTCATGCAGTATGCCGCCTGCCCCTCGGCCGGGAAGACTCCGGTGCGGCGTACCGGAGCGCTGCGGCTGGCGAGTCTCCTGCTTCCGTGGGCTGAGCGTGCCGGGTGGCTGGAGGAACAGCGCGGTTACCTCGCGGACATGCCCGGCCGCCGTGCCCGCCGGGTCTGGATCGCCACGACGGTGCTGGCGATGCCCCGGTACGCCTGCACCGTGGTCACCGGGCGCGAGAAGGAGCCGGCATGAGCACGCGTCGCCGCTCGTTGCTGCCGGATCCGGTCTCCAAGGCCGGCGCTACCTTCTACGCGGTGGCTGGCAGCGCGCTCTTCTGGTTAGCCGTCGAGGTGCTGCCGCACCATCTGGTGATCGGCTGGCACTGACCGGTTCGCTCTCGGCTCCTTCTCCGCCGAGGGCTCCGCCGAGGGCTCCGCCGAGGGCTCCGCCGAGGGCTCCGCCGTGCTGACTGAGCCCTTGGTGCTGTCACGGGCGGCGGCTGGACCGGGACGTTCACCGGTCGCCGGTTCTGCGCGGCCATCGTCGGCCGCTTCACCTTCAACGGTGCGGTCATCGAGACGGACCGACTCCTGCCGCCTCGCCGGCACCCGGGCCGGAACCGAAGAGCCCGCAGCGGGCTGACCCTGAAACCCCTGGACCGCTGGTCAGGACACCTGTCATTCTCCGTCTTGTGGAGATCCTCGATGTCCTGGCCGGCATGGCGAAGACAGGCCGGCTGGGTCCGGTGTTCTGCGGAGCCGAGTGGAGCGATGTGACCGCGGCTCTCGGCGAGCCGTGGGACATCGGGGCGATGAGCCGGAGCCGAAAGTGGCCGAGGCTCTTCGCCTACGGAGACCTTGAACTGAGTGTCTGCCGCTGCCGCAAGGTCTCTCTCATCTGCATCCAGACCTGGCGCGACGTCGTCGAACTCCCCCCGTCGGTTGCCGGGGGGACCGGCATCTTCCCGGCAGGGCTCAAGCACGCCGACGTCGTTTCCGCCCTGGACAGGGCCGGCTGTTCCTGGGAGCCCTGTCCGCCGCTGACCTTCGGCGGCCAGCGCTCGCTCGTGGCGATCCCGGCACAAGCGAACTTCACCTTCGAGATCCCCGGGGGCGAGGAGCCCGTGTTGAACGTCATGGGCCTGCCTGGCGACGGACACGACTGCAACGTGAAGCGCCGTCAAAACCCGTGACCGTTCATCGATCCGGTGATCGCTGACCGCTGCTCAAAGCCGTCGGCAGACGCTGCCGCTGAACGTGAACGAAGCCATGAGTGCGGCGGCACTGGGCGGAAGTGCCGCCGCCGGTATCGCCGCGACAGCCTCGACCGGCACGGTGCCGCTGCTGTTGCCCCGCAGACACCTCAGCCAGGAAGCCCTCACTGCTCTGGCGTCCGTGGGAAACCGCTCATGAAGTTCCGACCGGCTGCTGGCCCCCGCGCGGCGGAGCCCGAGGCGGAGTTCACCGGCATCGGCTGCGTCGTCCGGTGTTCATGAATGCCGATCGTACGTACGAATTTTTGCGGCCGTTCAAGCATTCACGAAATTCGCTGCAAGACATCTGATACCGGAGGATTCCGCTCTGCCCGGGTGAGCGGTCAACGGTCACGAGGGCCAGTGGCCGGCGCCTGCGGAGATGCGGGCGCCCGGGTGAGACAACTTGACAACCGGATCCGATCCCAGCCAGGGGACCGGCTTCACGTGCACCCGGCATCGTGGTCCGTTACTCCGTCCTGTCATCATGACCACGGCGCGGGAGCGGCGCCGTCGTAGTCCGCACAGGGGCGTCTACGCCGTTTGCCTTCCGCCGGTGCTGCGCCCCCCGCTCCGATGTGCGCGGGCATGCCGGGCGCACGACCCGCCCGCCTGAGACAGGAGCGGTAATGGCACTGAAGATACGCAGACCGAAGACTGCCGCCGTGGCGCTCGCCGCCTCCGTGGCCGCGGTCTCGTGGGGCACCGCCCTTCCCTCGGCCGCCGCCGGGTACACCGCCTCAGCGGGACCGTGGAGCGCGGCTGTCGCCCTGACCGGGGCGGACGGCCAGCAGAGTCTCATCGATGTCCAGGCGGCCGGTGACGGCGCCGCGTTCGCGCTGTGGCGGGACAAGGCCGCCGGGGCCACCGGTTGGGACTTCCGGACCGCCGTGCGGCCTGCCGGAACCGCGACGTGGAGTGCGCCGCACACCCTGGCGACCGGGCGTGACAAGAATTCCGCGGCCGTCCTTGCCGTGAGCGCCGACGGACGGGCCGTGGTGTCCTGGCTGGACGGCAGTGGTGCGGACGGTTCGCTGGTCGCCCTGGCCGCCGGCTGGAACCCGGCCCAGGCGGCCTGGTCCGCTCCGGCCGTCCTCGCTGTCTGGGACGGCCTGGACATGTCCACGCCCCGTCTGGCCGCGGCGGCCGACGGCTCCTTCACCGCGGTATGGGACCAGGGCGACGGGTACCGGAACTACGATGTGAGAACCGCTGTCCTCGCCCCGGGCGACCGGGCGTGGTCCGCGCCCCGGACGCTGGGTTCCGCCACGACCGGATCCGTCTGGAGCATCGACGTCGCGGTGGCCCCGGGCGGCGCCGCCACCGCGGTCTGGGATGAACTCAGCCGGTTCACCGGCGAGCACACGGTCTCCACCGCCACCCGCACCTCGGCCCGGTCCGGTTGGGGCAGTGTCTCCGTGCTGCCCGGCACCGACGCCGCGTCAAGCAACGTACAGGTGGCGATGGACGCCAAGAACGCCTCCACCGTGCTGTGGCGCAACGGCGCCGACGACCTCAAGTCCGCCACCCGCACCGCTCCTTCGGGTAGCTGGAGCGCAGCCCAGACTGCCGTTTCCGCCGTCAGCTACAGCGACGGAAGCGAACCGTTGGCCGCGCCCAACGGTGACGTCACCTATGTGTGGACGGGCTGGAGCCCCACCGCCGGTGTCCCCGTTGTGCAGACCGTGACCCGCACCGCGGGCACCGGGACCTGGTCCGCGCCGAAGACGCTGTCCACCGGCTACGTCAACTGGCGGGTGGACGCCTCCATCGGCGCTGACGGAACCGTGCAGGTCGTGTGGCCGCAGTCGCCGGGCATCGACAACGGCAACGACAACTACCTGGAGTGGGCGGTGCGCGCCGACGGCACCTGGAGCCGGGCCACCGCTGTGAACAGCACACCCGTCGCCGCCGTCCCCGGCACCGACGCCCTCGCCGGAGAGGTGGCTGCCGGACCGGACGGCCGGGCCACGGTGCTGTGGCGCAAGGCCGAGTACGCCGCCAGCGGCGGCTACACCTCCCAGGTGTGGTCCGAGTCGCAGACCCTGTTGATGGTCAAGCCACAGCTCACCGCCAGCGCCGCGGTGAGCGGAACGGCCCGAACCGGCTCCGCCCTCACCTGCTCCGCCGCCTGGAAGGGCACCAACGCCAAGGCCGTCTTGTCCTGGCTGCGCGACGGCGCGGTCATCTCCGGCGCCACCGCCAAGACCCGTGTCCTCACCTCCGCCGACTACGCCCACAAGGTGTCCTGCCGGGTCACGGTCAGCAACGGCGCGGGCTCGGTCGCTTCCACCTCACCTGCGCGGAAGGTCGAGGCCGGCCCCGCGCTGAAGGCCACCACCGCGCCGTCGGTCTCCGGCTCCGTCAAGGTCGGTCACAAGCTGAACGCTGCCCGAGGCGCCTGGTCGCCGTCCGCCACTTCCTACACGTACCAGTGGAAGCGCAACGGCAAGCCCGTCAAGGGTGCGACGAAGTCCGCCTACGCCCTGGTGAAGGCCGACCGCGGCCAGAAGATCACGTTCAGGATCACTGCCCACCGCAACGGCTGGACCGACGGAACGGCCACCGCAAAACCCGTCACCGTGCGCTGACCCGGCGCGGGCCTGATGATCTGCGGGTTTTGTCGGTGGTGGTTCGGCATCGTGATGTCAGTTCGGTAGGTGCGCTGTCCGTGCTGTTCAGCTGATCGCGGTGAGTGGTTCGAGTGGTGACATAGATGCTGATTTGGTGCTGACGTTTTTGGTGATGGTGCTGGTCAGTTGGTTGCCGGTCGGTACAGCGTGAGATGTGTTGTCGCTGGTCAGGGCTGTGATGACAGGGGCTGGGTGCCGCCAGTTGGGGACGGGGGCCGCCGGTGTCGCCTTCTGCGGTGTGGGCTTCAGGCTGTAGCGGATGCCTGTTGCGGTGAGGCGGAGTTGTTCGCCGTTCTGAGCCGTGATGAGGGGGAAGAGCGGGCTGTCCGGGGCGCGGTCCCTGAGTTGTCCGTGGATGCTGGCTGCGGTGTTGTGACGGAGCAGTGATCTTCAGGGGGCTGGCTGCTTTGTTCTTGGGTCCTGTCTTTTGGTTGGGAGCTGGAGCTGGGGGAGCGCCGGCGTTGGGGTGTGGTTGGCGTGGGCTGGTGGGGTGTTCGGTTTGGTTGTTCTGATGGGTGGTCTGCGGTTCTGTAGTTGTGAGGGAATGATCTTGGTTTTGTCTCGGGTGTAATGGTGCGTCTGTCGGTCACCGGCGGGCTCGTGCCGGGCTGCTGGGTGGGGGCCAGATGTGGGGGTTCGGCCGGGGTGAGCTGTGAGGGCCATGGGGTGCTGTCAGCCGGTGGGCGGTTTCTTTCTGGTGATCTTGACGACGCGTCGGCGTTTGATCTCGGCGGTCTCGTTGAGGCGGTCCAGTTGGAGGTAGTGCACGTTGCGCATGTGCAGGGCCTCTGCTTGGAAGTCCGTCTCGTTGACCGGGCGCCGTTTGGTCTGGATCAGCCCTGCGCCCTTCAGCTCCCGTAGCCCCTTGCTTCGCGTGTCCTCGCTGAGGGCGAACCGGGTGTCGGCTTCTCTGGGGCTGAACCACAGCGGCTGCCCGCCCAGGCCCCCGTTCTCGGCCAGGAGGGCGAGGAACATGGCGACGCCGGCGCCGGAGAGCACCGCGATATGGCCTCGGGTCCAGAACGCCTGGGGGATCTGGATGTAGCGGTGGACGACGGCCCCAAGGCCCAGAAGGCCTTCTTCCTTTTCCTTCTTGGCAGCGGCTCCGGGGGCGATCCACGGTTCACCGTTCCCGGTCTCGGACAGGACGGTCACCAGGTTGAGCCGGCCCGTCCTGGTAATGCTGATGTACTTGTTCTCCTCCAGCCACGCCTGGGCGTCGCTGATGCGGCGTGCTCCGGCGGTCTCGGGGTCGGGGAGATCGAGCACGGTGGCCCAGGCGCTGTTCCTGATGGATAGTTCACGGGCCTGGTCCTCACGCTGGAGCCAGAGGTAACTCAGGTAGAGCTTGAGGCGCACCTGGCCGCCGCGCCCGCCTCCGCGGAGCATCCGGGCCAGCGGTGGCGGCTCGTTCTCGAGTGAGGTCCGCTCCACAAAGCTGTAGCGGACCTGTGCCCTGCGCCGCCCGCTCCTGCCGGCGCTCTCAGCCATCTTCAGCGCACGGCCGCTCGGCGCTGCCGCCGTCCGGCTCCCGGTTTCTGGGGCCGAGGTTTCCGCCTGCATCGGGTCACCCGCAGTCTAGAGTTAGTAGGAGAATTTAGTTCTGTAAGTACTGTAGTGCCGGGTGCTGAGGTATGTAAGGCCTGACGCTAGGGTGCCCACCTAGCGGGTCAGGAACGAGTTTCATCCGTCGCTAAGGTAGGGACTACACGCGACGCTAATCTCAATGGCCTTGGCAGCGCCCTCCTCCGCGTGCTGTACTTCTTCTCAGGACGAGCCGAGAGGCCGCGGGGAGAGGTCGTGCCCCTCACCCCTGCGGTCACAGGGGCTTGTTCCAGGGTGAGTTGTGGTAGGCCGCGAGAGTTGTCCGCCAGGAGAACGGTTTCGATCGCGGGACGCTGGGTGAGGGTCGGCGAGGTTGTGCTCCTCGCTCCTTCCCGCCACAAGACCCGATACAGAGGCCCGGGCGATCGCCCGGGCCTCTGTGCTGCCCGGCCCCCGCACCCGGCCGGCCCTTGCTCACCGGGGTCGGGGGCGGTGGTGCTGTTCGGCGAGGTGGTCCAGGCGGATGGTCTCGAGGGTGGTTTTGGTGATGCGTTCGGTGCCGTCGGTCAGGGCGGTGATGGAGGCTTGACGGATGAGTCGGGCGAGGCTGCCGATGCGTCCTGCGGTGCGCTGGTGGAGGTAGCCGGCCAGGGCGGGGAGGGTGCCGGGTGTGTGGTGGTGGAGGTCGAGGGCGTTTTCCATGGCGGTGATCAGGTCGTGGAAGGGCTCGTGCTGGCCGAGGCGGGCGGGGAACGCGCCGCAGTCGATGAGGGAGGCGCGGCCCGCGAGTTGGGCGCCGCGGACGCCGGTGAACAGGGGTGTGCCGGTGACGTCGATGCCGGCGTAGACGAAGGTCGCACCGATGCGTTCGGTGAGGTCTTTGATGAGGTCGGCGGTCTGGGCGCCGGTGGTGGTGCGGGGGTTGAGGCGGTGGATCTCGTCGATCATGACCAGTTGCACGCGGGCGGCGGTGTAGGTGTGGACGACGGCGTTGGTGATCTGTGCCTGGGACATGCGGTCGGTGACGGGGATGCCGAGGTAGCGGGCGAACTCCACGGCCAGGGTCTTGGCGCTGGCGGCGGGCGGCACCAGGACGTAGGCGACGGGGACGTGGCCGGCCGCCGCAGGGCCGTGGCGGCGGGTGTGGGCGAGGTGGCAGACCCGGCCGACCTGGAGCAGCGCGGTGGTTTTTCCTGCGGCGGCGGGGCCGGTGACGATCAGGGACGGGCGGGCGGTGACCGCCTGGTGCCGGCCGAGGAGCATCAGCGTGCGGACGTCTCTGGCGAGCGCCTCGATGACCGGGGTGCGCACGGTCACGAATCGCGAGTGGTAGGCGAGGCGTTCGTCCAGGGTGCGGGGCGGCGCCCCGGGCAGAGGAGGGGCGGCTACCGGAGCGGTCACGAAGGCTTCGAAGCCGTCCCAGGTCGTCACCGCCCCCTGGAGCGTCCCTTCATTTGAAGCGCCGTCGCGGTCGACGCTGTTGACCGCGACGGCTGCCGTGTTCGCTGCGAGCCCGGGGGAGCGGCGGTTCGTGCCCGCCGTCTGTCGGCTGGCCGCCGGTGCGGCGGCGGATCTTTGTCGGGGGTTCACCACTGTTCGGCCTCCGCTTCGGCGTCCCACAGTCCGTATCCGCCGGGCGCAGGCCCGCCCGCCGCGGCCGTGGTGGGAGCTGTGCTGTCCTGCAGGCCTGGCCCGCTCCCCTCGTTCTGGGTGTCCGGGTCGGTGCCGGTGACGTCGTCGAGGCTGTCGCCCGGATCCCACGACTGCGCCGGCTCGTCGGGTTGGGTCTGCGAGGGAGGCGTCGGATCTGCTGCCGGGCCGTGGCCGGCCTTCACCCGGGTCCGCGGCCCTGCAGGGTCTGCGTCAGATCCTGCGTCGGCTTCCGGGCCAGCCGGGTGCCGTTGGCCGGGCAGACCCATCAGATCGGGCAGCACAGCTACCTGCTTGGGGCGGTGGCCGAGACGGTTGCTCTTGCCGCTCTTGCCGCTCGTGCCAGGTTCGTTGCCGGCGGTGTCGCGGGTGCGGCGCAGGAGTTGGTCGAGGGCGTCGGCGAGGTCGGCCTCGTGTTGGTCGCGGTCGCCACGCTGCTCGACTTCGTTTTGGATGTGGTGCCAGATCTGGTCGTTGAAGGGCTGGTGGACGTGGGCGCGGTGGATCCAGGGAATTTCGTGGAGTTTTCCGTCGGGCAGGCGGACCCAGATCTGGCGGGGGTCGTGGGGGTTGTGGTGGATCTCCCAGCGGCCGTCCTTGGCGGTGACGGGGGAGCGCTGGCCGCGGTGGGGGTTCAGGTCGTTGTGGTCGTAGGTGCGGTAGTCGATGCGGATGCCGCGTTCGGTGATGGGCTGCCAGCGCACGGGGAGCAGTTCGAGGTAGTCCGCTGCTGTCAGGGGCAGGGGTACGTAGCCGCACAGGGCGACCAGGGCGGCCCACATCTGGTTGGGGGTGATCGCGGTCTTGGGCAGGACGGGGTGGCGCAGGCCGTCGTGGGGGCGGTTCTGCCAGCCGCAGGTGATCCATTCGTCGAGGAAGTCCTGCAACTGCGGGATCGTCCACTGTGCCTCGGCCGCCGCGTCCTTGCCGCGGCGCAGGGTGTTGGAGCCGGTGTGGCCGGCGACGTGCTGGCACAGCAGGTCGTTGATCGAGCCGAAGGTCCGCTCCACCACGGCCTTGGCCTGCGGCCGCCGCGGCGGGGCGGGCTGCACGCTCACCCCGAGGGTCTCGCAGGCGGCGACGAAGCCTTGCGAGAGGTAGATCTTTCCGCGGTCGACGACGATCGTCTCGGGCACGATCACGGGGCGGGCGGCCGCGCCCTCCAGGCGCTCGTCCAGGGACAGCATCCGCTGGTAGGGCACCTGTGCCCGGGACAGCTTGAGGGCGTCGGGCCAGGTGGGACGTGCGGGGTGGGGGACGGCCATCTCCGCGAGCAGCAGGGCGGCGTCGACGGCTTTGGTGCTGTGCGGGCGCAGGACGGCGGCCAGGATGGAGCGGGTGGCGACGTCGACGGCGATGGTCAGCTCCGGACGGCCCAGGGAGCCGTCTTCCAGGACGGCCATGATGTCCAGGCGGGTGGTGTCGATCTGGACCTGCTCGCCGGGCCGCAGCACCAGCGGCGCGCTCGAGGCGCGGGCGGGCGCGGTGGCCGTGCGCGCGGGGCGGCCCGGCAGTTCGGCGGGGTCGGCGAGTGCGTTGACCAGCCGGTAGAACGACGACGCCGGCGGCAGCACCACTACCCCTGTTCCGTGGGTCTGGTCCAGGATCTGCCCGGTCAGCACCCGCAGGCCCTTCACCGTCCCCTTCGACCGTCCGCGCTGGCGCCGCAGCGCCTCCAACAGCGCGGCCACCACCCGCTCGTCCGCCCGCCCGGTCGCGCTCGAGGGTTTGGCACTGCGCTTGTCGACCAGGCCCCACAAGCCCTGCTTGCGGTAGGCGTGCCGCATCCGCTCCACCGTCGTCCGCGTCACCCTGGTGAAGCCCAGCGCGGTCATCTCCCTGGCTTTGGCCTCATCCCGCTGAGCCAGCGTCCACCGCTGCGGGTCGTACTCCGGCCGCCCGCTCTGGCCCTCGCGGCTGCCCGCGGGGTGTGGAAGGCCGGTCTCCACCTCCCGGATGTGCGGCAGCCACGCCAGCGCCCGCTGCTGCGCCGTCAGCGGCACCGTCTCGAACAACCCCCACTGCGGCACCGCGTCCGGGACCCGCCCGCCCACTACCTCAAGGCCGGGATCGGCGAACAGCCGGCCCGCCAGGAGCGTCTTCTCGCTGCCGTCCTCCCGCAGCAGGTACACCCGCTGGCCCTGCAGCGCGGCGACCTGCCAGGTCTGCCCCAGGTGGACGACGTGCGCGCCGACCTCCACCACCGGCCGCCCGCCGCGGCGCGCCCCCCATCGTGCTCACTGCCGGCCATTCCCTCTGCTCTGCCCGCCGGCACCGGCCGGCCGGGCAGTTGCACCGTCTGGGCTTCCCGTACCGGCGTGTGCCAGCGCCTGTTCATGGAGCGGCTCGTCCAGTCGGATCGTCAGCTTTCCCGACCACAGGGCGTGGTACACGGCCGGCAGCACCTGCAGCGAATCACCCACTGCCGCCACGCCCTCGGCCAGCGGCCGGGGCACGGCGAACGCACCGGCCACCGCCGCCCGCAGCTGCGGACTGCCGGCGTTGCGGGGATGGCGGTAGCCGGCCAGCCACCGCAGATTCGCCTCTGTCACCGGATCGGGCGGAGCGAGACGCCGGTAGGACCAGCCCACTGCCGCGCATGCCGCTTGGAGCACCTGCGCGGCCCCCTGCGCCCGGGCACCGCCGGAGCCCGGGGCCGCGGGGCAGTCGGCGAGCAGCCCGGTGCCGTCGGCGTACCGGGCAAACAACTGCGGCACCCAGGAACGGACCCTCCCGTCTCCGGGATCGCGCCACACGATGCGCACTGGACGCGCCGCCAGCCCCGTCACCGCCGGGTCCCGGTCCAGGACCATCAACTGCGTACGCATCGCCACCGATCCGTGCGCCACATGACCGCCAGTGGTCGCCGACCACCACCAGCCCGGCCCCCACCTGCGCCCCGGCACCACCGGGAACGCCGCCACCGGCGGCAGATCCTCAAACCGCACCACGGGTGCGGTCTGCTCCCACCGCTGCTGCACCAGCACGCCGTCCGCGCCGGCGAACAGGGCCTCCACGTCAGCGGCCCACCCAGGCAGCACCCCGGCACCGGCCGCGGCACTGGGGCCTGCTCGTTCTGCCTCTCGGCTTGCGGACTGTTTCCCCTCCACAGCCGACAGCCAAGTCCACGCTCACCGCGCCCGAGCACGGTCCAGCTGCTTTCACCCGAACGAATGACACAGCCCTCCATTCAGTAGCTGGCGCGACCTGCCACACGAGGGCGGGTGGCGAGCTGGCTGCCCAGGTCGAAGCCATCCCCGCGCCGGTAGGAGACCATGGCGGCGCGGCCGTGGCGGTCGCGGTACAGGCGCCGGACCATGGGCGCGCCGCCGCCGTTGCTGCCGCTTCCGCGCGCGGCTCCGGCCTGTTCGGCAAGGGCGCGCAGCTGGACCCGAGCGGAGGCGGGGCGGTGGTCGGCGCGCAGCCACCATGGGTCCAGGCCGTACCCGTTGGGGTGCTGCTGCCCGCGGCGTATGCGGGTGAACGCGCCCATGCAGTCCAGCAGCGGCCCGGCATGTAGCGGGCCGCCCAGCACCAGCCCCGTCTGCGGGGCCTGGCCGGTGTTGGCCAGCCAGGGCCGCCCCAGCCGTACCGCCAGTTCGCGGAAGAACGCCCCATCGGGTCGGAACGGGTGAACCGGCCCGCCGCGCCCGTGGTCGTCCCAGATCCGTTCCTGCATGCCGGGGTCGAGCAGCACGGCGGCCAGCGCCACCGTCTCGGGAAAGACCACCGCGTCACGGGCAACGATCCGCCACCACCAGAACCGCGGCCCGGCATCCCCGCCCGCGAGCGCGTGCAGGCGAACCGGCCAGATCTGCTCCTGCTCCCACTCCAGGGCGTGCTCCCACCACGCACACACCACCGCATGGGACAGAGCGAACACCCTTCCCGGATCGGCCCCGGCCGCAGCCGCGGTCCGGGCGACCTTCGGCCAGGCCCGCTGCGCCGCGGCGACCTCCGGGGCCGCGCGCAGGTACAGGTGGTGGTGGCGGTGCCTGTCCCCGGCGGTGAGCATCCACCGTTGGTGGCGGGCACAGACCCGTTGCCACGGCGCGACGTACCGCACGACCACGCTGTCCTGCCCGGACCGGACGGCCGTGCACAGCGCGCACCCGTACGCCACCGGCCCGTGCTCCCCGGCCGAGGCGACCTTCCACCGGCCCGCCGGTCTGCCGGAGTCGGCCGCCTCGCCGCGCAGGGCCGGCGAACCGGGTGCCGGTGGCAGCGGTTCGCCGGTGAACGCGGGCAGCGCCTGGACTAGGGCCCGTTCGCTGACTCCGCCGAGCTGGGCCAGTCGTTGCTGGCCTGCTGGGTTGAGCAGGATCTCGGCGTCGTCGCGCGGGCCGAGATCGTCCCTGGGCCGGGAGCCGGTCCAGGTCCACCAGGGCAGGAGCGCGGCGGGTTCCATGCCGTAGCGTCCGGCGATCCGGGACAGGTACGACCACGTTGTCTCCCCGGCCACCGGGGCGACCCGCAGCACCGCGGGCCACCGCGGGCCGGAGGGCCGGTTGGGCAGCGCTGCGGGGACCGGCGGCCTGATCGGTATGTGCCGGGCGCCGCTCCTGCGTCCTGGCGCCGGGGACACGGCCCGGGGGAGTGGACTCGGTCATGATTCACCTGCTCCTGCGCTGGTGCCGGGGCGTGCCCAGGACGACGTGCGGCCGGGAAGGGATACGGCTGGACGGGCGGATGAGTTGTTCGGTGCGTTCTCGGTAGCCGGCGAGGGCGTCGGCCCGGCCGGGCAGAAGGAGAGTGAGCGCGGTCTGGAAAGCGGCGACCGTGGGCCAGGCGGGGCTGTCGCCGTGGAGGGGCATGTGGCGGCCCCACTCGTCCCACATGGGGTCGGCCAGCGCCGTGGTCATGGCGTCCGGGACTGCTTCGACATCGAGGCCAGTGGGCGGTGCGGGCAGTCCCGCCTGGGCGGCGGGGCCGAGGCGGACGAGGACCAGTTCGAGGGCGGCGGCGGTGGCGGTGACCAGTTCCACCGCGCGGGCCAGGGCCTGGTCGGGCGCGGCCTGTACCGCGTCCTGCAGTACCGGCCAGCCTCCGGCCAGTGGAAAGCCCTTCCACGTACCGCCGTGCCCGGCTGCGTCCCGGGCCGCGGCCGCGGTACGCAGTCCTCTGGCCTGCTCCGGGAAGACCAGGCACAGCGCTTCCAGGAGTTCGTCCTCGCCGACATCTTCACCGCCGCCGGCGAGTAGCCGGCCCAGGACGAGGGCGAGGCCGCGGTCGACGCGCGGCAGGGGCGCGACCGCGGCCGGGTCGCGGGCGGCGGTGGTGGCGATGGCCCGCAGCGGGGCGTGCTGGTCAAGGCCGGGCACGCGGCGCGCGGCAGCCTCGGCCGCGTTGTGGCGCCGCTGCCAACTGTCGTCATCATCGGTGTTGCCTGCCGCAAGCCTTTTCCCGTACCGGTCGAGCTGGTCCACGACCGCGGTCCGCAGCCGGGCCACACCGCCCGGGGAGCCGTCGGCTGCCCAGCAGGCCCAGGCCCCCGCGACCGGCAGTGCCCGGCCCTGACGGGAGACTGCGGCCAGCCAGGCGGCACGGGCCACGGTTTGGGGAAGCAGGTGCGAGGCGGTGCCTCGGCCGCGCCCCAAGTGCTCGCGGGGGTGGGGCGGCAGGTAGTGCGCTGCCCGCCACCGCTCCAACTGCGCCTGGGAGACGGTCAGTCCGAGGTCGGCGAGTGCGGCGATGAGCGCAGCATCGGCGCCGGAGGGCGCGGAGCGGGTCACCTGCCCCAGGTTACAGCCCCGCGAAGTTTCAGCCGGAGGCCGTCCAGCTGTGTGAGGAGATGGCGCCAGGCGCCGCGCACAGCGACGCCGGGAAGGAATCGATCACCATGCTGGTCAGTACGCCGACCGCCTTGACCGCCGTGCTCGCCGGCCTGCCCCCTGCCGCCATGGCACTGTTCCTGCTCGCGCGCTGGGGCAGGCCGCTGTTCCTGCTCCTCGGACTGCTGGCGTCCCTGCGCGGTGCCCGCGGCGCTCACCGGGCGGCAATGTTCGGCCAGTTCGCACAGGCCCTCCACCGATACCGGAACTGCCCGCCGAGCC
Organism: Streptomyces sp. CBMA29; assembly: GCF_014596445.1. GTDB lineage: Bacteria > Actinomycetota > Actinomycetes > Streptomycetales > Streptomycetaceae > Actinacidiphila. The sequence continues at coordinate 71,753 of NZ_MECL01000136.1, forward strand.
CCTGACACGGGATCCGATGCCGCTGTCACTCCCGTGGCGGGGAAACCCGCCGGAGCCGGGCCGCCAGCGACGGAGATCTCGCCCGTCTGCGGAGGCCTTGGACGTTCCCGGCCCCGAGCCGATTAATAGGGGCCTCACGGCGTTGCGGCCACCGAGGTTGCCCGTGCTGCTCGTTGGCGACAGCTCGTCGGTACCGACGCACGTTCGCAGCACCAATGTCGTCTGGAGTCTTGTGCTGCCGTGTGTCCCGGTTTCCGGGAAGGCCGCGCGGTAGTCAGTAAAGTCCTAGGATGGTGTGTCTGAGACGCCCCGCCGCTCCGTTGGCGATGTTGGTGTCCCGTCATCTGGCAGTGCCGTCAAGTTGGTTGGCGGCCCGAGGGCGTGGAGCGGTCGACCTACAGTGCACCTGAAGAAATTCGCTGTCAGCGGCTTCCGCTCGCTGCAAGCCATCTCGGACATCCCAGTCAGCAAACCAACCATCATCGCTGGCCACAACGACGGCGGTAAGAGCGCGCTGCTGGACGCGCTCGGCTTCCTGCTGGGGAAGTGGGGTATCGCGGATGACGACCGTAGCTATCTCGCTGGCGATTCAACTGAGGCCCAATCCGCCGACCGATGCCCCGAAACGACCGTGACCGGTAATTTCTTCCTCGATCCTTGGGAGCAGGAAACCCTGGGACTACCGGCAGAGATCCGCCTGCGGCGCAAGGCGGACGCGGACCTCACTGTTTCGCTGGAGATCTGGAGTGCCCTCCCCGAAGACGAACGTCTCGTATCGCTCTCTCGGTATTCAGCCGCCGAGCTGAAGGCTCTGGCGTCCGAACTGGGCGTCAAGCCTGTCACCGAGAGGACGCCCCGAAAGGGGGACTACGAGACGGCTCTGCGCGAATACGGGGAGAGAAACTCGCGAGGGGAGGGATGGCTGCCGGCACCATCCGGGTTGGGTAGCAGGATGCCCAAGGTGCTGGTGTTTGACGGGAAGGCTGCCCGACCCGACCAAGCCGTAAAGACCGCGCTCGCCGAGAAATTTCAGACGCACATCGAGGATCCCGGTCTCCAAGGCAAGCTTCGGGATGTCGAGGACGAGGTGAAAGAGCGTCTGCGCATCGACGCCAAGTCGCTCTGCGATCACATCAAGACGCGCTGCCCGGACCTTGCTGACGTCTTCGTCGAACCGGACGTCTCGTTTCAGCATGGCTTCCGCGGGGCCCCGCTGCGGATCGCCCGCGTCCGGGGGGAAGCCATGAGTCTTGACCGCTCGGGGCTCGGCAGCAACCGTCGCATCTCGCTGGCTATCTGGGAGTGGACGAGTGAACTCCTAGCTGACGAGGCAGCTGGAGCCAGCGAACCGGCCGCGTCGGACCCTAGCGCCTCCGAAGCTCCGCCTGTACAGACCATCGTCGTCTACGACGAGCCGGACACGCACCTGGACTACCACCACCAGCGTCGGGTGATGCAGCTGATCCGAAGCCAGGCGGCGATCAAGCATGTCAGTGTCATGGTCGCCACGCATTCCATGAACCTGATCGATGGGGTCGACATCTCCGATGTCGTACACCTCAAGCTGGAAAACCACAGGACTGTCAGCGAGCGTATCGGAGCCGACGACCTCGGAGCAGCCATTGACCTGCACCTAGGAAAGATCGCCACATCGCTGGGGCTGCGCAACTCGGTTCTGCTCCATGAACGCTGCTTCCTGGCCGTGGAAGGGGACACCGAGCAGCGGGCGTTCCCAATCTTGTTCCGGCTCTGCGAAGCCCTGTCACTTCAGGGGGCAGGCGTGGCTCTATGGGCTTGTTTCAATAACGAAGGCGCACTTCACCTAGCCCGCTACCTGGTCGAACACAAGCGAGCATTCATGCTGGTAGTCGATGCGGACAGCCGCAATCTACCCAAGAGCATCTTCAAGGATCACAAGCTGCGCGAGCACTTTGGGCCCAAGGTCGCAGACTATGTCAAGTTCATCGGCGAGACCGGCGACGACGGCACCGACGACGTGCCGGAGTTGGAGGCTCTGTTCGGAGACGACCTGTGGGCGACAGTCGCGAACGAGGTGTGGCCCAAGAACCACGGAGTGTGGACGAGCGAGGACTTCGCACAGCTCAGGGAGACCAAGAAGTTCAGCGAAGTCGTCGAAGAGATGTTGCAGACAGGAAGCGACGTCGGCCCTGGTGGCAAGCCGGACATGATGTACAGGTTCGCTCTGGCACTAAATGATCCACTGCAGGTGCCGCAGCAGCTCAGAGATGTTTTTACCCAGGTCAGGAAGCTAGCCGAGTAGCGTTGTCGGCGGGTTTCGAAGCGGACCCTGCCATCCGCCGACGGCGCTCGACCATGCGCTCCTTGCGCTGTTCATCGGTTGGCGCCTCCCACTTATGCCATCCAACCGGCGGCTTCCAACGCTGCATGTGATCCCGCTCGCTAACACCGCACCAGCGACATCCGCCAGGCTCTGGGATGCGCAGAGCAGGCTCTCTGTCCGGTATGGACATAGTCCCTCCTTCACGTGTAGTCATTCTTCCCCCACCCACTGACATCAGCACTCCTGAGTGCCGCCCGACCTAGCTGAGCGCATGCTGACTGGTTCAGTAGCCTCAGGTGTTCAGCCCGGCTCCATGGCGCCCCGCCGCCCTACCGGCGCATGCCGAGTGTTGAGACGGAGATCGTTACCGCGGGCGCTTTGGGGACGGACCGCCGGGGATGCCAGCGTCCGCCAGGAGTGCTTGTTGGTGGGGGTGGAGCTGGTCCCAGGCGGTGGTTTGTTTGTGGGCCCAGTGTTGTAGGTGGGGTGTGATGGGCTGGCCTGCAGCTAGGGCGGTGTGGTGTTGGTGGTAGGTGGTCTGCCAGTTGAAGGGCCAGGGCGGGTTCCACCAGGGGTCGAGGGTGGCGAGTTCTTGCCGGGTGCGTGGGGACAGCCGGCCGGTGCGGGCTTTGCGGCGTTGCTGGAGGAGCCAGCGCCCGAGGGCGAAGCCGTTGTGCTGGGTGGGTGTGGGGACGGCCAGGTTCCCGTACGTGGTGGCGTAGGTGCGGGCGTGGGGGAGTCCGGCGGGGGCCGGGTAGCGGCGTGCGGAGGTGGGGGCCGGAGCGGGCAGGGCCTGGGCGGGGCCTGCTCCCAGGTGGGTGAGGAGTTGCTGTTGGGCGGGGTGGAGGCTGTCCCACAGCAGGGTCTGGGTGGTGATCCAGCGCTGGTCGGCCCTGGTCGGGCTGCCGTTCGCGGTGGTGGTCCGCACCCGGTGGAAGGCGCGTTGCCAGGTCAGGGGCCAGGGCGGGTTCCAGTGCGGGTCGAGGGCGTTGAGCGCGGCGATCCGGGCGGGGTTGGTGCGGCCTTCGGGGGCGCGGTGGCGTTGGCGCAGGAGCCAGGCGCCCAGGGGGAAGCCGTTGTGCTGGGCGGGCCCGGGGACGGCCAGGTTCCCGTGGATGGCGGCGTAGGCGCGGGCGTGGGCCAGCCCCGTGTCAACGCGCTGGTGGCGGGCGCCGGCACTGACGGCGTGGGCGAGGGTGGCGGTGATGCCGACGTCGGCCAGGAGGTTCTGCTGTTCAGGGTGCAGGGCGTCGTGGCGGGCGCACTGCCGGCTCAACCAGGCTGCGGTTTCGCTGTCTGAGCTGTGGAGGTCGGCCGGGCCGGCGGGCTGCGACACGACCAGCCGGCCTTCTCTGTGCTCGTGGCGGGCTTGCTGGTAGTACCGCTGCCAGGTGTAGTGCCAGGGCGGGTTCCACCAGGGGTCCAGCTCGGCCAGGAGCTGGCCGCGGGGTGAGACGGAGCCGTGGGCTTGTTGGTAGCGGCGATCTTGGCCACGCTGCTCGGCCAGCCACTGGCCCAGCGGATACCCGTGATGCACGTGGCCGTGCGGCACCGCCAGGTGGCCCGCGGCAGCGGCGAAGGAGCGAGCACTCGACATTCCGGCCGCTCTGCCAGGATCAGCGGCCGCTTTCCACCCTGACTCGGCGGCAGACGCCGGGATCGGGATCTGCACTGCGGTGGCGGCATCGGTGGTGAGGCCGATGCCGGCCAGCAGCTGTTGCTGGCCGGGGTGCAGGGTCTGGTAGGCGGTGCACTGCTGCGACAGCCACAGGGCCAGGTCCGCGTCCAGACCGGGGAAGCCGCGGTCCGGCTCGAGCCGGTGGCCGTTGTCGACCAGTCGGCGCGCGTGGGCGTAGGTGCGGTGCCAAGCCAGTGGCCAAGGCGGGTTCCACCAGGGGTCGACAGCGTCCAGGGCGCGGGAGCGGACGGTGGGCCCGGCCGCTTTGCGTGCCTTGCTGCGCTGGCTCGCAACCCAGGTCCCCAGCGGGTACCCCTCGTAGGCGATCTTTCTCGTCACCGCCAGGTGGCCGTTTTCGGCAACGTAGGACCTGGCGTGCTCCAACGCAGTCTCGAATCCTGCCCAGATACTGCGCCGCCGCGGCCGGGCCGCGCGGGCCACAGCTGCGGTGATGCCGATGTCCGCCAGGAGACGCCGCTGCTCGGGATGGAGCGACGCGTACTGGGTGCACTGCAGGTACAGCCACTCCCCGTTCAGCATCGCCGTGCCAGGGAACCCCGCAGCCGCATCGGGCGGCCCGTCCACGGCGGCGTGGTCACGCGCACGGTAGTACGAGCGCTGCCACTGCATGGGCCACGGCACGTTCCACCACGGGTCCAGGTCCTCCAGCGCCTGCACACGCTCAGGGGCCAGCGCCCAGGCCCTGGCCTGCTGGTTGCTGAGCCATTCCCCCAGCTTGAAGGAACCGACCACGGCGTCCTTCCGTACAGCGAGGCTCCCGTGGTCGCGGGCGTACCCGGTGGCGTGCGCCAGGCCAGCAGCGAAGGCGTCGTCGGACTGCCGGCTGTGCCCGCGCCGCCGCCGCTTGCCCTTCGTGCCACCCCGCCCGCCCTGCGCGTGCTCGGCGAGCTCGTCGGCCACACCCCCCAGGCGGTGCGCCGGCGCCACCGCCCACATTGGCTGCCCCGCGTCGCCTCCGCCTCCTGCGCGCGCGCACTGGTACGCCCACGCGAACAGCGGTCCCGACGTCTGCTGTGCCAGGCCCTCCATCATCCATGGGCGCCCCACACCACCGGCCACAGCTGCCAGCAACGCCGGCACATCGCCCAGCCGGAACGGGACACGACCCCCGGCCACGACACGCCGCCGCACGTCCGAGTCGGCCAGCAGCACGGCCAGCGCGACCGTCTCCGGATACGTCACCAACTCCCGCGCCACCACCCGCCACACCTCCCGGTCCACCGTGCCAGGCCGCAGCGCCCGCAGCCGGGCCGGCCACAGATGCTCCTGCGGCCACGCCCGCCACCACCACGACGCGGTCACCGCCTGGGCCACCTCGAAAGCGCCGGCCCCCACCGGACTCCGGCGCAGCAGCCTCGCATGACGGTGCTGCGCCCTGGCCACCTTCCGATACCCCGACACGTCCACCACCAGACCGACGGTGCCGGGAACCTGCAGCAGCCATGAGCCGTGCGACCCGCACAGTCGATCCAGTGGCCCCAGATACAGGCGCGCAGACCCCGCCACCCGTGTACGGCGTGCCACGCACCCGGGACACGCCGGCCCCCAGGACCGCACCATCTCCGGCGTGCGGTGGAATTGCGCCGCCGGCCCCGCGGGGAATCGCTTCCTCGGCTCTTCCTGGGTCCAGGCGGGCAAAGTCCGCGCCAGATAATCCTCGGGAACCCGGCACAGCGCCGCTACCCACTCCCGCGCTTGCCGGTTCAGGAAGACCTCGCTGTCCGGCCGGGCCCGCCCCATCGTGTTCGACCGGCCGCCCACATCGACCACGGCGGCCAGCAAAAAGCCGAACTCCATGCCGTACCCCGCGGCCAGCCGGCCCAAGAACGACTGCGTCATCTCTCCCCGCAGCGGAGCCATCCGCCACAAACCGCTGGCCATCGGCTTATCGAGTACAGCCGCTGCCGACATCCGGTTCTCGATGTCCATCGCCCCACCTCAACGTCCTCAGCTCGCTCAACGAGCTGCCAGTTCCGTCGTCGCGGGGCGAACCAACACGGGGACGCTACCCAGCCCGGCCCTATGCCCAGCGCATCCCCAACGCATCGAGTTCCGCGCGCCGCTCCGCGCTCAGCTTGTCGGCCCGGCGCCTGCAGTTGTCCACGAACAGCCCCAGTTTCACGGCGGTCACCGTCCCGTCCGGCTCGCTGAGTTCGACCACGGCCTTGCGCGGAACGGCCCGAAGGCTGCCCTCGCGGGCGTGGAACTCCTTGGCGGCCCGGATGTTCAGCGCCCACTTGTCTGCCTGCGTACGGGCCGCCGGCGGCCTCTCGGTGGGGTCTGCCGGGCCGAGGTGCAGCATGTTCTCCAGCATCCACTGCTGCGCGGGCAGCAGGGCGTCCCAGTCCAGGCGCTGCGCCTGGACCCACGCGCCGAGGTCCTCGCCCTGCACCGTGGCCTCGCCCGGAGCGGGCAGCGGGGCGCCGGCCTCGATGAGGCCCCGGCACAGCTTGTAGCAGCGCTGCCAGGCGACCGGCCAGGCCGGGCACCAGGACGGGTCGATGGCCTCGAGCGCGTCTCTGCGCTCTTCGGTGAGCGCGCCCGTGGTGGAGCCGAGCGGCAGCCCCTGTTCGCGCCGCGCCTCGATCTGCGCCAGCTTCCGACCGGCCGTCCTCAAATTCTTGGCCCATACCCCTACCGGGTGCCCGTTCCAGACCGCCGTGCTGGGCGGGAGGAAGTGCCCGTGGGCGGCCGCCCACCCCTCCGCCGCTGACAGTCCCTCGGCAAAAGCGACGTCCCAATGCGACCAGATCATCTGCAACTCTTCGAGTTCCTTGGCACGCGCGGGCTTCATCTGGCCCGCGTTGTAAAACCGCCGCTGATCCGCGATCCACGTCCCCAAGGGAAAGTCAGCGGGCTGCCAGTCCTCCGGCGTGACGAAGCTGTACGGAACTTTCAGATCACCGTTCTCTTTCACATACCGGGTCGCCGCCTGGACGCCGTGACGCCAGTACGTGTTTTCGGGACTGCGAATCCTCAACCTCATGAACTGCGCAAGGATCGCCGGATCGCGAGGGGTGGAGAACGACAGGAGGCTCTGCGCGGGAGCCGACGTCACCCCGTCCTCGCCCCGGCCCGCTGCGATGATCTCCGCCGCCGACCGCTTCCGGTACCGGCTGGTCGACTGCTGCTCCGCCAGGGCCTCGATGGTGTCCGTGTCGTGGCTACGGAGCGCAGCCAGAATCCGGGCCAACGACTCGTACCCCTTGGAGGTCAGCATGGCGTCCGGGTCTTCGTCCTTGCCCAGGAAAACGGGCACAACCAAGCTGGCGACCTTGCCCTCTCCCGGTTTCATGCGCAGGGCGCGGCCGACGATCTGGAGGATGTCGACGGCGGAGCCGCGCACGTCCCCGAAAAACACAGAGTCACACCCCGGGGTGTCGACCCCTTCGCCGAGAATCCGAACAGAGCTGAGCAGCCGCAGCCGCATCGGCACCCGGTTGCCGTCGACGCGGGTCCCGACCGGGTCCGCGAAGGTGGCTAGCGTCGCCTTGCGGTGCCCCGGCTTGTGCTCCCCGCACAGCCAGTCCGCCCACACCCGATCCGGCTCCGGGTACGTCTCCGGATCGTCCTCCCACAGGCGCCGCGCCACCGCCGGCACCCCGGCCGACATCGCTTCGGCCTCGCTGGTCCGGTAGTGGAAGGTCAGCATCCTGCGCAGGCCCTTGTCGGCGGCGGCCTTCACCGCGGCGGTCTGCAAGGTCGCGAGCCGGGAGCCGCGCACGCTGTCCGACCTGGCCTCGATCCCCAGCAGCGCGGCCGCCTGGAGCTCCGGGTCGGTCACGTCCACGCACACGACCTGATAGGCCGCGACCAGCCCAAGATTGCGGGCCTGCGAGAGAGTCAGCTTGTACGCCACGCTGCCGAACAAGCCGTCCGGGTCGTCTTGCATGCTCGCGACCAGCACCGGAGCCGAACGCGATCCCTCCTCAGCCTCCGGGGCCTCCCACACCCGCGGAGTCGCCGTCATGTACAGCCTGCGGTCGGCCGGCACCTTGATGTTGTCGTGGATCGCGGCCCACGGCTTCGAGCCCCGGCCGCTTGTACGGTGCGCCTCGTCCACCACTACCAGCGACCAGGGCGAAAGCCCCGCCTGGTGGGCTCGCTGGAGCGTTCCCAGCCCCACCGAGGCGTAGGTGGCGAACACCGTCACCTGCTCCAAGCCGGCGGTCCAGTCCACCAGTTCGTCCACGTCCGTCGTGCACGCCAGCCCCGGGGCGTCATCGCCCCGCAGGGAGCAGATCCCGTAGAAGGGACCACCGCGGCCGCCGGCCCGCCACGCGGCCGCCATCTGTGCCAGGAGGTCCAACGTCGGAACCAGAACCAGAACCTTGGCCGCCCGCAACTTCTTCGCGGTGAGCACCGCCATAAAAGTTTTTCCGGAACCAGTTGCCGCGATGACCTGAGTCCGCAGACCTTGCGCGGGCATTGTCTGGCCCGGCAGCAATTCGAGTTTTCGCGCCGCCGCGTCGGACGCCTCAATCTGATGCGGCAGCGGATCAAATCCCATCTCTACGTCTTCTGATTCTGTTTCGACTACCGCCACCATGATTGTGACGCTCCCCATCCCGGGACGATGTGCTGCCCCGGGCTGGTGTGCTCCGGGGGTGGTGTCTGAGTCCAGAGGTTAGCGTAGCTCAAAAGTTGACGCACCCCCGAATCACCCCCACGATCGGAACTGTCCGAAACTGATCCGCCCCCACCACGCACGGCCCACCCCCGACCGTCCCCACACCCCAATCCGACCACCCCCATCCACCAGCACCCCCGAACCCCGCCCCCACCGGCCCAGGGCCGGCCACCCCCCCCACCGGCCCAGGGCCGGCCACCCCCCCCACCGGCCCAGGGCCGGCCACCCCCCCCACCGGCCCAGGGCCGGCCACCCCCCCTGCCGGCCTGCTTGTTGCCCGCCTCCACCACCGGCCGTACCGGTTCCCTGTTCCCGCAACCGTCCGGGGCGCGGAGCGCACCGCCGGGACCCGAGCGGAGCGAGTGGCCCAGGGCCGCCTGGAGGTGGGCGGAGCCCGCCGCATGGGCGGCCGTCAACCCTGGAGCGAAGCGGAGGGGTTGGCCCGGCGGAGCCGGGCAGACCACGCGAAGCGTGGTCACGCAGAGCGAAGCGAGGCGTTTCGCTTGCACATCGCGCAGCGATGTGGCACCCGCTCCGCGGG
>NZ_MECL01000137.1 GCF_014596445.1 Streptomyces sp. CBMA29
GGCCCGCGCCGAGCGGTCGGCGACACCGCCAACGGCGGTACCGCCACGCGCGGGCGTCGGCGGGGGCACGTCGCCGGTGACGACACGGCCGCCGGTCCCGGCTCCGGCGCCCGTTCCGGCTCGGGCACGGGCACGGGCTCGGGCTCCGGCTGCAACGGCGGCCTCCGCGCGGCCACTTGGCGCGGGTGAGTCCCCCGTCGATACGGCGCGCGCCGCGGAGCCGTCGGCATCGCTGTCGCCGACAGCCGCGTGCATCGCGTGCACCGTGTGGGCCGCGAGGCTCGACGTCAGGCGATCGGCCAGAGCCGTGCACGCGTCCGCGAGGAGATCCGTGGTCATGGCCGGT
>NZ_MECL01000138.1 GCF_014596445.1 Streptomyces sp. CBMA29
CGGACTCCGATACGTCGGCCTCGCCCGCCGCCGGGGCACGGTCGGCGGCAGCCGCCCCCGGAGCGGGACCCGGGGCGGTCTCGGCGGCGGGGGCCTCCGGAGGGGGACCCGGCTGATCGGTCCGCGCTGCGGTCGGCACACCCACGGCGGTCGGGTCCGCCCAGGGACGGCGGGGCTCGGGCGGGGCGGCCTGTTGCGGGATAGGTGGCTGATCGGGCTCCGGTACGGCGGGCTGCTGGGCCGCCCAGGAACGATCGGCCTCCGCCCCGGGCGGGACAGCCCACGGAGAGCCGGGCTCCGGGGAAGCGGCGGGGGCCTCACGGTCGGCCGGGGCACGGTCGGCGTCAGCCGCCCGCGGGGAGGGACCCGGCCGGGCGGGCTCCGCTCCGGTCGGGGCGGCCCACGGACGGCGGGGCTCGGCCGGGGCGGTCTCGGCGGCGGGGGCCTCCGGAGAGGGACCCGGCTGATCGGGCTTCGATACGTCGGCCTCGCCCGGTGTCGCAGGGGCGGATTGTCGGGCCGCCGACCGGGAACGATCGGGGTCCGGGCCGGGCGGGGCGGTCTCCGGGTTCGGGGGTTCGCTCGGCGTGGCCGGGGCGGGCGGCCAGGGGTAGTTGGGGTCCGCCGCTCCGGTCGGGGCGACCCACGGGTGGTGGGGCTCGGCCTCGGGGCGGTCCGGCTCGGGGGTGGCCCAGGAGTTGTCGGAGGGGGGCGGCTCGGGCGCGGGCCGGCGGGCTGCCAGGAGTCGGTCGAGCGCCGAGTCAGCCGACGACGGCGTTCCGGAATCGTCCGGTTCGGCCGGTGCCGGTTCGGCTGCCTCGGGGGGCGGGGCCTGCCAGGCGGTGCGGGGCCAGAGGGCAGGCTCTTCCGGGGAGGCGGGTGACGGGTCCTCGACGGCGAAGGTCGGGGTGGCCGACCAGGCGTCCCACGAGGCTCCGGGCGTATCGCCCTCCGGGTCTTCCGGTTCCTCCGGTTCTTCCGCGACGGGCTCCGGGGCCGGGGCCGGGACCGGAGCCGGCTCGGGAGCGGCGGAAGGTGGGCGGGTCCACCAGGAGTCGGACGCGGGGTGCGGCGCGTCTCGGGGCTCAGGGGCGGGGGCCGCCGGCTCGGGGCGCTCAGCGAAGGTCGGAGCGGACGACCAGGCGTCCCAGGGGCGTTGCTCCGGCCGGGGCGGCGGCGTGGGCTCGGGCGCCGCGGCCTCCGGAACCTCTTCCGGGGGCAGCGCCGTACCGAAGGTCGGCTCGGCCGACCAGGCGTCCCACGCGGGAGCGTCATCGACCGGCGGCGCGTCCGGCGCGGCGATCGACGGCTTGGCGGGTGGTTCGGCCGGTGGTCCCGCGGCCGGCTCGACCGGTGACTCGACCGGCGCCTCGTCGGCCGGGACCTCGGGCGACGCGTCCTGCTGAGCCGGGATCGACACCGGAGCGGACGCCGGAGCCGAGGTCGGAGCGGACGCCGGAGCGGACGTCGGAGCCGAAGGCGGAACCGGCGCCGGAGGCGGAACCGGCGCCGGAGGCGCACCCGGCGGGCGCGGCGGGCCCGCCCAGGAAGGGGGCGGAGGCGGCGGAGTGGGCCGACGCAGTCGCAACGTGTCGGCGGCCGGCGTCGGCGGCTGTGGCGTCACCGCGTCCAGCGCCGTATCGAAGTGCGCGTCGACGGAATCCGGCGTGGCGGACGGCGTGGCCGCGTCGTCGTCGTACAACTGACGCCACCAGTCGTCCTCTTGGCTGCTGTGGGAGTCCCCCTGCTGGCTCATGCCCTTATTGTCCACCGCGCGGGCCGCCGGGAAACGTGGAACCGCCGGGCCGGCTCCGCCCCCACAGCAGGGCCGCCCGGCGGAGTCGCCGTCCCCGGCCGGGACCTCGGGAAAGATCCTCCGGGGACCGCGCCGAGACCTTCGGACGCGTCCGGAGACTTCTTCCGGGGGCTGCCACGGAAACCGTCCCCGACGCCTTCCGTCCCGCCTTCCGTCCCGCCTCCCGCGAAGCCACCGAAAAGCTCCCCGTGAAGCTCTCCGCGAAGCCCGGTGTCGATCACACTGGCAGAGCGGACCTGCGGGAGTACAAGATGACCGAGGCGGGAAACCGCCGTGGCTCATTTCCGCCACCGTCACCATCACCGCAGGGAGGGGGCTCCGTGCTCGGCGCCATCGGTCTGGACGAAGTGCAGGAATCGGCCTACCGGGCACTGGTCGGCCTGGGCGCGGCCGAGGTCGGCGACCTGTCGCACCGCCTCGGGCTGAACGAGGAGGACGCGGGCCGCGTCCTGCGCAGACTGGAGGGGCACGGGCTGGTCGCGCAGTCGTCGGCGCGGCCCGGCCGCTGGGTCGCCGCGCCACCGGCCGTGGCGCTGTCGGCCCTGCTGACCCGGCAGCGGCACGAGTTGGAGCAGGCGGAGCTGGCCGCCGCCGTCCTGGCCGCCGAGTTCCGCGCGGAGGCGACGGAACCGGCCGTGCACGACCTGGTCGAGGTGGTCACCGGCGCCAACGCGGTGGCGCAGCGCTTCCTCCAGTTGCAGTTCGGCGCGGAGAGCGAGGTCTGCGCGCTGGTCACCGACCGCCCCGTGGCCATCACCGGTACGGAGAACGACGCCGAGCAGGAGGCGTCGCGACGCGGCGTCACGTACCGCGTGGTGCTGGAGCGTTCCGTCGTGACGAGCCCGAGCGGCTTCATAGAGGTGTCCGCCGCGCTCGGCAGGAATGAACAGGTGCGGGTGGTGGACCGGGTGCCGACCAAACTGGTGGTGGCCGACCGGTCGTTGGCGATGGTGCCGCTGACCCGCCGCCTCGCCCAGCCCGCCGCGCTGGTCGTGCACGCCAGCGGGCTGCTGGAGTCGCTGATGGGGCTGTTCGAGGGAGTGTGGCGGCAGGGGATGCCGCTGAGCCTGGACGGGACGGGCACCGTGGCCGAGGAGTCCCCCGAGGCGCCGGACAGCACCGACCTGCGCATCCTCTCGCTGCTGCTGGCCGGTCTGACGGACGCCTCGGCGGCCAAGCAGCTCGACCTCGGGCTGCGCACCGTGCAGCGCCGGGTCAAACGGCTGATGGAGATCGCCGAGGTCACCACCCGTCTCCAGCTCGGCTGGCACGCCTACGAACGCGGCTGGGTGGCGCGCGGCGACACGGACGTGTGAGCGCTGGTCGTACGCGGCCGGTCGCGGCGGTCGGCGACCGGGCCGGCGGCCCCGCCAGAAGGGTGAGCGCGCCACCGGAGGGTTGACGGCGCGGCGGACCGACGACGTACCAACGGCGTACGGACGGCGTACGAGCGGCGTACGCGAGTGGTCCTACGGGTCTCGGACAGGTCTCGCCTTGCGCCCCGAGGGTGATCCGCCCGGCGAACGGGCGCGTCATCGGGCAGGGTGGGCTCATGGGGACCGCACAGGTGTGCCTGATCGGCGCGGTGATGCTGCTCGGACTCGTCGGTGTGCTGGCCCCCGGCGTGCCGGGGACGCTGCTCTGCTGGGCCGCCGTCATGTGGTGGGCGACGCAGGAGCACACGAGCCTGACCTGGGGCGTACTGGCCGGGGCGACCGGTCTGCTGGCCGTCGTCCAGGTGGTGGTGTGGCTGCTCCCGGCCCGCCGGATCCGCGATTCCGGCATCACCTGGCACACCGTGCTGGTCGCGGGTTCCTTCGCCATCGCCGGTTTCTTCCTGATCCCCGTGCTGGGCGCGGTCCTCGGCTTCGTCGGCACGATCTACGCGACCGAGCGCGTACGCCTCGGCGGCCACCGCGCCGCCTGGACCGCGACCCGTACCGCGATGCGCGCGGTGGGCGGCTCCGTCCTGGTCGAACTCCTGGCGTGCCTTGTCGTGGCGGGCGCGTGGCTGGGCGCGGTGATCGCCGGCTGACCGGCACCGGCACCGGCACCGCGCGTAAGGGGGCGTACGGGGTGTGCGGTCGTACGGACATACGTATGGCCGTACGACCGCGCGTCCCCACGGGGCCTAGGCCCCGGATAGGTCAAAGGTCCAATGGCCCGACGCACTCACCCGTGTGAGGGTGAAGGCATGGCGATCAAGACACCCAGGACAGCGCTGACCGAGGCCGAGCTGCGCTATCTGCGCACGCAGCGCCTCGGGCGGCTGGCGACCGTGGACGCGCAGGGCCGCCCGCAGGCCAATCCGGTCGGCTACTTCCTGCGTCCGGACGGCACGGTCGACATCGGCGGCTACACGATGGGCGCCACGAAGAAATGGCGCAATGTCGCGGCGAACCACTATGTGTCGCTGGTCGTGGACGACATCGCCGACACCGACCCGTGGACGGTCCGCGGGGTCGAGATCCGCGGCACCGCCGAACAGGTCGTGGGCCCGCACGATCTCGGCGCGCAGATGAGCGACGAGCTGATCCGGATCCACCCGTACTCGGTCATCGGCTGGGGACTGGAGGGCTGACCCCCGCGCGCCTGACCTCGCCCGGCGTCGCGTGCCGGCAGTCGCCCGGCCCGCACAAAGCACACACAAGGCACACCCGTCTCACCTACCGAACCGACACGGAGAGCGCTCTCACGCCGCGCCGGGGGACCCGTTACGCTGTGCGCGTACCGGCCCCCGGTTTTCTGTTATTTCCGCGTGAAGGAGACGTCCCTTGTCCGACCCGAGCTTCGCGCCGCGTCCTACGCTGGAGGCCGTCGCCGCGCGGGCCGGGGTGTCGCGTGCCACCGCCTCGCGGGTGGTCAACGGCAGCGAAGGGGTACGGGCGCCGCTGGTGGAGCGGGTGCGCAAGGCGGTCGACGAGTTGGGGTATGTGCCCAATCAGGCGGCCCGTACGTTGGTCACGCGGCGCAACGACGCCATCGCGGTGGTGGTCGCCGAGCCGGAGACGCGGTTCTTCACCGACCCGTTCTTCGCGCAGCAGGTGCGCGGGATCAGCAGGGAACTCACCGCGCGGGACAACCAGTTGGTGCTGCTGCTGACCGAAGGGGCCGCGGATTACGAGCGGGTGGGCCGCTATCTGGCGGGCGGTCACGTGGACGGCGCGCTGATCTTCTCACTGCACACCGACGACTCGCTGCCCGTACTGGCCCGCAGGGCCGGGGTGCCGACGGTGATCGGCGGACGTCCCGGCTGGACCGACTTCGACAGCGACCACGGCACGTTGTACGTGGACTGTGACAACCGGGGCGGTGCGCGGGACGCGGTCCGGCACCTGCTGGGGATCGGCCGCCGCCGGATCGCCCACATCGCGGGACCACTCGACCAGACGGCGTCGGTGGACCGGCTCGACGGCTTCCGTGACGTGCTGCCGGAGACCGACCCGCGGATGATCGCCGAGGGCGACTTCACCCCCGAGGGCGGCGCCCGCGCCATGGCCGAACTCCTCCAGCGCTGCCCCGACCTGGACGCCGTCTTCGCCGCCTCCGACGTCATGGCCTCCGGCGCCCTGCGCGTCCTGCGCACCACAGGACACCGCGTCCCCGACGACATCGCCGTCGTCGGCTTCGACGACATGGTCTCCGTCGCCGAATGGACCGACCCACCCCTGACCACCGTCCGACAGGACATCGAAGAAATGGGCCGCCTCATGGCCCGCCTCCTCCTGCGCGCGGTGGCGCCGCCGACGAGCCCGCAGAGCGTTCCCGCCCTGTCCTCCATCGTCACGCCGACGCACCTCGTGGTCCGCGCCTCCGCCTGAGCGCCGGACCTCGGCCTGAGCGCAGTCGGCACCGCCCGACTTCGCCTGACATACCGTCACTTCATCGGATCGAACCCACGCGCGAATTCCGGTGCCCAACCTGTGGGTTGGGAACGTCGGGCGAAGGGAAGGTCACGAACAGGTAGCGAAGGTGAGGGCACGGTGAAGGCCGTGCCGGAGGCGAGGAGGTCCGACATGGCATACAGCGTGATTCTCGGCGTCGTGATCGTCGTGCTCGTGGTCGCCTGTGTCGTCGGCTCGTTCTGGAGTGCGGGCAGCCCGATCGCGGTGCGGCGCCGCCACCAGCAGGGTCCTGGCGGCGGCGCCGGATAGGGTCCGCTCCCGTACGGCCGGCCGGGCGGAACCGGGTTCAGGACCGGCGGCGGTGGCCGCCGCCTCCGCCGCGCTTGCGCTCGTACATCTCCCGGCCCGCCGCGGTCCGTTGCTTCCACTCGCGCCGCATCTCGGAGCGCAGCCGCTGGTCGGTGCGTGAGGCGATCCACGCGTTCTCGCGCAGCAGCTTGCGATAGCTCTCCAGACGGCGGTGCTGCAAGGTGCCGTCCTCCAGCGCGGACAGGACGGCGCAGCCCGGCTCCGACTGGTGCGAGCAGTCCTGGAAGCGGCAGTCGCGGGCCAGTTGCTCGATTTCGGAGAACACCTGGTGCAGCCCGGACTCCGCGTCCCACAGGCCGACCCCGCGCAGGCCCGGCGTGTCGATCAGCACCCCGCCGTGCGGCATCGGCAGCAGGTCACGCGTGGTCGTGGTGTGCCGGCCCTTGCCGTCGGAGTCCCTGGTGGCCTGCACCTCCTGCGCTTCGCGCCCCAACAGGGCGTTGGTGAGCGTGGACTTGCCCGCGCCCGACTGGCCGAGCAACACCGAGGTGCGGCCCGCCAGCAGCTCCGACAGTTCCTCGATCCCCTCGCCGGTCGCGGCGCTCACCACCAGGACCGGCACTCCGGGCGCCGCCGATTCGGCGTCCTCCAGCAGATAGGTGGTGTCCGGCACGAGGTCCGCCTTGGTCAGCGCGACCACCGGTTGCGCGCCGCTCTCCCAGGCCAGGGAGAGGAAGCGTTCGAGGCGCCCCAGGTCGAGGTCGGCCGCCAGCGACACCGCGATCACCGCGTGGTCGATATTGGCCGCGAGCACCTGGCCCTCGGAACGCTTGGACGACGCCGACCGTACGATCGCGGTCCTGCGCGGCAGCAGCGCTCGTACCGACGGGCCCTTCGGCTGCGCCGGGTCCGGGTCGAACGCCGCCCAGTCCCCGGTGCACGCCACGAGCATCGGATCCGGCGAGTGCACCGGATCGGTGTCGGCGCGCAACGTCACCAGACCGCCCGCGCCGTCGGGGACGACGACATCGCACATGCCCCGGTCGACCCGCACGATCCGCGCGGGCAGCAGCCCGTCCGCCGCGTACGGCGTGAAGGCGTCGTCGAGCACGGAGTCCCAGCCGTACGAAACGAGTGAAGACGTAAAAGACAAGGGGAAACCCTTCGAACAGGGCCCCGGCGGCGCGCGCCCATTCGGCGCGGCGCAAAAGAAGAAGAGGTCAGCCGGAGGCCACAGAGGTGAACTGAATGAACTTCCGCGTCTGGGCAGCGCCCATCACCAAGACAGTCATCGAGTCACACCTCCTGGCCGTACTCACAAGCCGACGCGGTCCGCCCCACCGGGGCTCCCGCTCCAACACGAGGGACCGTAGCCCCTCCCCCACCGCCTCCGCCACCGAATTAACGACCGGCGCCGACGTGACGGGCGGCATCCCGGCAGTGACCGCGCTCGGACGGCATACGGCACTGCGGGGCGCGGGCGGGGGCTGAAGCGGCGGTGCGGGTAAGTGGAGGGGGGCTCCGGCGGTGGTACGGTCGGGGAAGCGGAGTGGCCTCCGGTTGTGGTGGTGGCGAAGGGGAACGGAGATCCTATGGCTTTCAGCGGGACGGCTGCCGGGGGGACGGGGGCGCTGGCCGGGCGGACGGTGTCCCGGGTCGGGTACGGGGCGATGCAACTGACGGAGCGGGCCGGGCGGGCCGCCGCGGTCGCGGTGCTGCGGCGGGCGGTCGAACTCGGGGTGGACCACGTCGACACGGCGCAGTTCTACGGCGACGGTTTCGTCAACGGGGTGATCCGCGAGGCGATCAGGTCCGAGGACGAGGTGCTGGTGGCCAGCAAGGTGGGGGCCACGCCGGACTCCGGCGGGCCGGTGCACCTGCGACTCGCGCAGAAGCCCGAGGAGTTGCGGGCGGACGTGGAGGACAATCTCGCGAGCCTCGGTCTCGACCGGATCCCGCTGGTCAACCTGCGCCGCACCGATGTCGGGCCGGGGCTGCGGGCCGAGGGCGACCAGGTGGTCGAACTCGACGACCAGCTCGCGACGATGGTGGCGCTGCGCGACGAGGGCAAGATCGGCGCGATCGGGCTGAGCAGCGTGAGCCTGGACAATCTGCGCCGCGCGATCCCGGCGGGCATCGCGTGCGTACAGAACGCGTACAGCCTCGTGGCGCGCGACGACGAGGACATGCTGGCCCTCTGCACGGCGCAGGACATCGCGTGGGTGCCGTACTTCCCGCTCGGCAGCGCCTTCCCCGGTCTGCCGAAGGTGACCGAGGAACCGGCGGTGGTGGCCGCGGCGCGGGCGCTGGGCGCCACGCCCTCCCAGGTCGGCCTGGCCTGGCTGCTGCACCACGCGCCGAACGTCCACCTCATCCCGGGCACGTCGAACACGGCCCACCTCGAAGCGAACGTGGCCGCGGGCGCGCTCACGCTCGACGCCGAGACCCTCGCCGCGCTGGACGCCGTCCCGACCCGGCCGAACGACACCCCGCTCACGTAACGCGAGGCGTGACCCGGGGCGTGACCCGGGGCGTGACCCGGGGCCCGCGGCCGGACCCGCTCAGCGCGCCCCGAGGCTGGAGCCGCGCACGACGAGCTCCGGCTGGAGGACGACCTGGCGATGCTCGTGGCCCTCGGGGTCCGCCGTCTCCTCCAGCAGCATCTCGGCGGCGAGCCGCCCCATCGCGACGGCGGGCTGCCGGACCGAGGTCAGCGGTACGGCCGCGGCGGCGGCGAATTCGATGTCGTCGTAACCGACGATGGCCATCTCCTCGGGGACCGCGATCCGGGCGGCGAAGACCGCCTGGAGGACCCCGAGCGCCAGCAGGTCGTTGGCGCAGAAGACGGCGGTGGGCCGGGGCGCCAGGCCGAGCAGCCGGGCTCCGGCGTCGCGGCCCGCGGAGACGTCCAGCCGCTCGGCGGACACCTCGGTCAGCGACTCGGGCGGCAGCCCGGCCTCGGCCAGCGCGGCGAGCGCCCCGGCGCGGCGGTCACGGACCTGCGGGAGTTCGGGCGGGCCGCCGACGTAGACGATCGAGCGGTGTCCCGCGGCGATCAGGTGCTGGGCGGCGAGGCGTCCGCCGACGACGTCGTCCACCGAGACCGAGCAGACGGCGGCATCCGCCGAGACCCGGTCGACCAGGACGTACGGGATGCCCTGGCCGCGCAGCGTCTTGAGGCCGTGTCCGGTCGCGTCGGCGGGGGTGACCAGCACGCCGCGCACCCGCTGCTCGGCGAAGAGGGACAGGTACTCGACCTCCTCGCTGGTGCTCTGCGCGCTGTTGCAGACCATGACGCCGAGTCCGGCGGCGCGGGCGGCTCGCTCGGCGCCGCTGGCCACGTCGACGAAGAAGGGGTTGCCCATGTCGAGGACGAGCAGCGCGACGATACGGCTTGCCCCGGCCCGCAACTGGCGGGCGGACTCACTCCGTATGTAGCCGAGGCGGCTGATGACCGACTGCACCCGGGTCCTGGTCTCCTCGGACACCAGGTCCGGGCGGTTGATCACATTGGAGACGGTCCCGACCGAGACACCCGCCTGCCGTGCCACGTCCTTGATACCGACCATGGGCTCCACTGCTCCGTCCCGCCCGCCGCAGGCAGGGCTTTTCGTAACGCTCATCCGGCGTCGGCGCGACGTGCTCGACGTTCACCCGGAATCAACGCGTTGAACTTATTCAAGCACAGTGCGTGCTGGTTGATCCGGCACGAACTGAATCGTTCCAACCTCTCATGTTCACGGAAGGTGGAACACCTCGGTGAGCGGGACCATCGCCGCGTCGGGCGCGACGCCGTCCAACTCCTCGAAGAAGCCCGCCATTTCCGCCTGCCAGCGGGCGTTCACCTCCGTACCGTCCATGGCGGCGCGCGCCCGCTCGAAGTCCTCGGTCTCCAGATAGCCGACGAGCAGGCCGTCCTCGCGCAGGAACAGCGAGTAGTTGTGCCAGCCGGCGGCGGACAGCGCCTCGCGCATCCGCGGCCAGACGTCCGCGTGCCTGGCACGGTACTCGTCCAGCCGTTCCTGACGGACCTTCAACACAAAGCAGACGCGCCGCACTTGAGGATTTCCTTCCGCGCACCGCCGGCCCGGACCCACGGGGCCGGCGGTCCAACTGCCTTACTGGGTGGTGCCGTCGGCTCAGAAGTTGAACTGGCCGATGTTCGCCTTGTCGAAGACGGTCGGCTTGCCGAGGACGATGACGCTGTCCTTGCCGATGGTGAAGGTGCCCATGTCGCCCGCGGTGAAGGTCTCGCCCTCGGCGCCGGTGATCTGGCCGGAGGCCAGCGCGACGGCGGTGTAGCCCGCGAGCGCGCCGAGCTTGGCCGGGTCCCACAGCTCGAAGGACTGCACGGTGCCGTTGTTGACGTAGGCGCGCATGTCGTTGGGCGTGCCCAGGCCGGTGAGCTGGACCTTCCCCTTGTACTTGGAACCGCTCAGGTACTGCGCCGCGGCCTTGATGCCGACCGTGGTCGGGGAGATGATCCCCTTCAGGTTCGGGTACTGCTGGAGCAGGCCCTGGGTCTGCTGGAACGACGCCTGCGCGTCGTCGTTGCCGTAGGCGACCTTGACGAGCTGGATGTCCTTGTACTCCGGCTTCTTCAGCTCGTCCTTCATGAAGTCGATCCAGGTGTTCTGGTTGGTGGCCGTCTGGGCCGCCGACAGGATCGCGATCTGGCCCTTGTTGTTGATCTGCTTGGCCATCAACTGGACCTCGGTACGGCCCAGGTCCTCCGCACTGGCCTGCGAGACGAACGCGTCACGGCAGTTGGTGTTGGTGTCCGAGTCGTACGTGACGACCTTGACGCCGTTCTTGCGCGCCTGGTTCAGCGCGGTGCACAGCGCGCCCGGGTCCTGCGCGGACACCGCGATGGCGCTGACCTGCTGCTGCGTCAGGGTGTTGACGTAGCTGACCTGGCCCGCGGTGTCGGTGCCGCTGCTGGTGCCGACCTCCTTGTACTTCTCGCCGAGCGCCTCGACGGCCTTCTTGCCGCCGTTGTCGGAGATGGTGAAGTACGGGTTGTTCACCTGCTTGGGCAGGTAGGCGATGGTCAGGCCCTTCTTTATGGGCGCGTTCGGGTCGGCGGAGGCCGACGCCTTCGTACCGGATCCCGCGGAGGCCGAGTCCGAGTCGGAGCTGGACTTCTTGGTGGTGCCGCCACAGGCTGCGGCGCTGAGCGCGACGACGGCGACGACGGCGACCGCGGCCGCGGCGCGACGGGCGGGGGCGGTTCTGTACGACATGCGGGTGTCCTTTCGATGCCGCACTCGCGGCAGGTGACGACCAGGTGAGGGTGCTACCAGGTGAGGGTGTGACCGGGTGAGGCGGTGTCCGGGTGAGGGTGTTCGGACGACGTGCGTGGTGCGGGGGGTCAGGTGGCGGCCAGTGCGGCCGGTGGTGGCGCGTCGGCGGTTCTGCGCCGGGCTCGCGCCCTGCCCACCTGCCGGGCCACCCGCGGTGCCAGTACCGAGATCACCAGCAGGACTCCGGTGATCAGGATCTGGGACTGCGCGGAGACGTTGATCAGACTCATCACGTTCTGGAGCGCGCCGAGCAGGAACACTCCGGCGATCGCGCCGCCCAGCGTGCCTTTGCCGCCGTCGAAGTCGATGCCGCCGAGCAGCACACCGGCGATGACGGACAGTTCGAGGCCGGTGGCGTTGTCGTAGCGGGCGCTGGCGTAGTGCAGGGCCCAGAAGACGCCGGTGAGCGCGGAGATCGTGCCGGTGGCGACGAACATCGACAGCTTCAGCCGCTTGGTGCGGATACCCGCGAAGCGCGCGGCCTCCTGCGAGGCGCCGACCGCGAACAGCGAGCGGCCGACCGGGGTGGCGTGCAGGACGACGACCGCGATGACCAGCAGGACCGCCCACGGGATGGCGGCCTGCGGGATGAAGGTGCCGCCGATCCGCGCGGAGCCGAAGTCCAGGTACTGCTGCGGGAAGTCGGTCACCGAGTTGGAGCCGAGCACGATCTGCGCGATGCCGCGGTAGGCGGCCAGGGTGCCGATGGTGACGGCCAGCGAGGGCAGTCCGAGCCTGGTCACCAGCAGGCCGTTGACCAGGCCGCAGGCCACGCCGAGCAGGATGCACAGCGGGATGATCATCTCGATGGCCATGCCGTTGTTCCACAGCGTGCCCATGACGGCGCCGGACAGGCCCGCGGTGGAGCCGACCGACAGGTCGATCTCGCCGGAGATCACCAGCATCGTCATCGGCAGCGCGATGAGCGCGATCGGCAGGGTGTTGCCGATCAGGAACGACAGATTCAGCGCGTTGCCGAAGTTGTCGACCAGGGAGAAGGAGCAGAGCAGCAGGACGACGAGGAGGGCTCCGACGACGGTGTCCCAGCGGAACGCGTCCCGCGCCCAGCCGGTCGCCGTACGGCCGGCGGTGACGGACTTCGCGCCCGCGGACGGCTTCGTACCGGTGGACGGCTTCGTACCCGCGGACCGCTTCGCACCCGCGGACGGCTTCGCACTCGCGGACGGCTTCGCGGCCTTCGCCGGACCGGTGGATTTCGTTGGCTCAGGCATGAGTTGTCGCACTCCTTGTCTGTGCGGCCCGCTTACGGAGCACCGCCGCGACCCGCAGCGCGACCACCCGGTCGACGGCGATGGCCAGCAGCAGGAGGACGCCGTCGATGGCCTGCACCCATACGGAGCTGACGCCGATCGAAGGGAGCACGCTGTTGATCGAGGTCAGCAGCAGGGCGCCGAGCGCGGCGCCGTACAGGCTGCCGGAGCCGCCGGTGAAGGCGACGCCGCCGACCACCACGGCGCTGACGACGGTGAGTTCGTAGCCGCCGCCGGTGCCGGAGTCGACGTTGCCGAAGCGGGCGAGGTAGAGAGCGCCCGCCAGGCCCGCGAGGGCGCCGCAGACGATGTAGGCGGTGAGAATCCGCTTGCGGACCGGCACACCGGCCAGCCGCGCGGCCTCGGGGCTGGAGCCGAGCGCGTACAGGTCGCGTCCGCTGCGGTAACTGCGCAGGTAGTACGCGGCGATGATCAGCACGGCCGCGGTGAGCAGCGCGAGATACGGGACGGCGCCGAGGCCGTCGTGCCCGAAGCTGCCGAAGCCCGACGGGAGGTCGGCGGCGGTGATCTGCTTGGAGCCGAACCAGATCGAGTCCAGGCCGCGGATGATGTAGAGCGTGCCGAGGGTGACGACCAGCGCGGGCACCTGGCCGAGGCTGACCAACAGGCCGTTGACGATGCCGAATCCGGCGCCGAGGGCGACCGCGATCAGGATGGCGACCAGCGGATTGCCGCCGCCGCGCAGGAACTCGCCCGCGGCGAAGGCGGTGATGCCCAGCGTGGAACCGACCGACAGGTCGACGTTCCGGGTGATCACCACCATGGCCTGGCCGACCGCGACGAGCACCAGGATGGTCGCGTTGAGCAGCAGGTCCTTGACGCCCTGCTGGGACAGGAAGGCGCTGTTGTCGAGCTGGGTGGCCAGCAGCATCAGCACCAGGACGACGAGGATGGCCAGTTCCCTGACCTTCAGCACCCGGTCGAGGAGGCCGCCGGTGGAGGCGGTGTCCGGCGGCGCGGCCGACGCCGGTTTGGCGGTCATGGTCATGCCGCGTTCCTTCCGCGGCCGGTGGCCGCTGCCATGACGGATTCCTCGGTGGCGTCCGCGCGCGGGATGTCGGCGGCCAGCCGGCCCTCGTGCATCACCAGGACACGGTCGGCCATGCCGAGGATCTCCGGGAGGTCGGAGGAGATCATCAGGACGGCGAGGCCGTCGGCGGCGAGCTGCGAGAGCAGCCGGTGCACCTCGGCCTTGGTGCCGACGTCGATGCCGCGGGTGGGCTCGTCGACGATCAGCACCCGGGGGTCGGTGGCCAGCCACTTGGCCAGCACCACCTTCTGCTGGTTGCCGCCGGACAGCGTGCCGACGACGTCGGCGAGCCGGGCGTACTTCACCTGGAGGCGCATGGCCCAGTCGACGGCGCGGCTGCGCTCGGCGCCGCGGTCCATCAGGCCCGCACGGGTGGTGGCCTTGAGGCCGGTGAGGTTGATGTTGCGCTCGATGGACATCTCCATGACCAGGCCCTGTTCGCGGCGGTCCTCGGGTACGAGGGCCAGGCCCGCGGCCATGGCGAGGCTGGGGGCGCCGGACTTCAGCGGGCGGCCGTCGACCTCGACCTCGCCCGCGTCCCAGCGGTCCACGCCGAAGACGGCGCGGGCCACTTCGCTGCGCCCGGCGCCGACGAGTCCGGCCAGGCCGACGATCTCACCGCGCCTGACGTCGAAGGACACGTCGGTGAAGACGCCTTCGCGGGTCAGCCTGCGTACGCTCAGCGCGACGTCGCCGACCTTGGCGTCCTGCTTGGGGTAGAGCTCGTCCAGGTCACGGCCGACCATCCGGCGCACCAGGTCGTCCTCGGTGAGTCCGTCGACCGGCTCGCTGGCGATCCAGGCGCCGTCCCGCAGGGTGGTGACCTGCTGGCACAGCGCGAAGACCTCTTCCAGCCGGTGCGAGATGAACAGGACGGCGGCGCCGTCCTCGCGCAGCGCCCTGACGACGCCGAAGAGCCGGGCGACCTCGCTGCCGGTGAGGGCGGCGGTGGGCTCGTCCATGATCAGCACGCGGGCGTCGAAGGAGAGCGCCTTGGCGATCTCGACGAGCTGCTGGTCGGCGATGGACAGGCCGCGGGCGGGCTGGTCGGGGTCGAGATCGACGCCGAGCCGCTTGAAGAGTTGCCCGGTGGCCTTGTGCACGGCCTTGTGGTCGACCCGGCCGAGCGAGCGGCGCGGCTGGCGGCCGACGAAGATGTTCTCGGCGATGGAGAGGTCGGGGAAGAGCGTGGGCTCCTGGTAGATGACGGCCACACCGGCGTCGCGCGCGTCGGCCGGGCCGTGGAAGACCACCGGCGCGCCGTCGAGCAGTACCGTTCCGGTGTCCGGTCGGTGCACCCCGGCCAGTGCCTTGATCAAGGTCGATTTACCGGCGCCGTTCTCCCCCGCGAGGGCGTGCGCCTCACCCGCGTACAGCCGCAGGGAGACGTCGCGCAGTGCCCGTACCGCGCCGAAGGACTTGCTCACCCCCTCCAGCGCGAGGACCGGAGTCCGTTCCGGTTCGGGGTCGGTCATTGATGTCTCCTGGATCTCCCGGTCTTGCGCCGCGGGGTGAAATGTTTCAATGGAGTTGCCGGGACGTTAGCCCCGCTTGATCAGGCCGTCAAGAGTCCATGGACGCCATTTCGGGAGATCAACCCCCGACGGACGGCCAATCGCGGCTGGAAAGAGACCCTCTAGCAGCGCGTCCGGCTCATGTGACACGATTCAATAACGGCGACCGGCCCGCCATCGGGTTCACGTCATGACCATTGACATGGCGCAGTGTCGCCTCTAAGGTGAGCCGTCAAATGAAACGATTCACAGAGGTTGCCATGACAGACCTGTCGGCCGTGAAGGCGGCGCTGAAGTCCCAGCGGATCGAGACCCCTTCGTGGGCCTACGGCAACTCGGGCACCCGTTTCAAGGTGTTCAGGCAGGAGGGCGTGCCGCGTAACCCGTACGAAAAGCTGGACGACGCGGCCCAGGTGCACGCGGCCACCGGCGTGGCGCCCATCGTGTCCCTGCACATCCCCTGGGACCTGGTGGACGACTACGCGGCGCTCGGCGCGTACGCGAAGGAGCGCGGCCTGACCCTGGGCGCGATCAACTCCAACGTCTTCCAGGACGACGACTACAAGCTCGGCTCGGTCACCAACGCCGACCCCGCGATCCGCCGCAAGGCCGTCAGTTACCTGCTGGAGTGCGTCGACATCATGGACGCCACCGGCTCGCGCGACCTGAAGCTGTGGTTCTCCGACGGCACCAACTACCCGGGCCAGGACGACATCGTCGCCCGCCAGGACCGGCTCGCCGAGGCCCTGTCCCAGGTGTACGACCGGCTCGGCGACGACCAGCGGATGCTGCTGGAGTACAAGCTCTTCGAGCCGGCCTTCTACACCACGGACGTCCCCGACTGGGGCACCTCCTACGCGCACTGCCTCAAGCTCGGCGACAAGGCGCAGGTCGTCGTGGACACCGGCCACCACGCGCCGGGCACCAACATCGAGTTCATCGTCGCGTTCCTGCTGCGCGAGAAGAAGCTCGGCGGCTTCGACTTCAACTCCCGCTTCTACGCCGACGACGACCTCATGGTCGGCTCCGCCGACCCCTTCCAGCTCTTCCGGATCATGCACGAGGTCGCCAAGAACGGCGGTCTGAAGCAGGAGACCGGCGTCGCCTTCATGCTCGACCAGTGCCACAACATCGAGGCGAAGATCCCCGCGATCATCCGCTCGGTGATGAACGTCCAGGAGGCCACCGCCAAGGCGCTGCTGGTCGACCTCGACGCTCTCGGCGCCGCCCAGCGCGCCGGTGACGTGCTGGAGGCCAACGCCGTACTGATGGACGCCTACAACACCGACGTCCGGCCGCTGCTCGCCGAGGTCCGCACCGAACTGGGTCTCGACCCCGACCCGATGGCCGCCTACCGCGGCTCCGGCTGGGCCACCCGCATCACCTCGGAACGCGTCGGCGGCGAACAAGCCGGCTGGGGCGCCTGACCCTTTTTTTCAAGGCTCGGTTCACCGAGCCTCTTTTTTCAAGGCTCGGTTCACCTCCGCTGCGCTAAGCCACTGTCGACGGTCGATCGTGCTCGGTTGCTCGTTCCTCACAACCTGCGCGCGTTCTCTCTTTCGACAGCGGCCGCTCCGCTTCGGTTCACTCGCCGACCCTCTTGACGGCGAGCCCACGCGGCGAACCGACCTGCCCGGCACGCTCGACCCGCACCCGTACTCATTCCTCCGAAGGACACCGCATGGCTTCCGCCTCCAGTTCCGACGACAGCACGGTCGGGGCGCTGCTCGGCCGTTCGAACCGGCTCGGATCCGATCCGCGCAACACCAATTACGCGGGCGGCAACACGTCCGCCAAGGGCACCGCGCCCGACCCGGTGACCGGGGCCGACACCGAGCTGATGTGGGTCAAGGGGTCAGGCGGCGATCTCGGTACGCTCACCGGCTCCGGTCTGGCGGTGCTGCGCCTGGACCGGCTGCGCGCCCTCACCGAGGTCTACCCGGGGGTGGAGCGCGAGGACGAGATGGTCGCCGCCTTCGACTACTGCCTGCACGGCAAGGGCGGCGCGGCGCCGTCCATCGACACCGCGATGCACGGCCTGGTGGACGCGGCGCACGTGGACCACCTCCACCCGGACTCCGGTATCGCGCTAGCGTGCGCGGCCGACGGCGAGGCGCTGACCAAGGAGTGCTTCGGCGACACCGTGGTGTGGGTGCCCTGGCGTCGCCCCGGCTTCCAGCTCGGGCTGGACATCGCGGCGGTCAAGGAGGCCCACCCGGAGGCGATCGGCTGTGTGCTCGGCGGGCACGGCGTCACCGCCTGGGGCGCCACCTCGCAGGAGTGCGAGCGCAATTCGCTGCACATCATCCGCACCGCGGAGACCTTCCTCCAGGAGCGCGGCACGGCAGACCCGTTCGGCGCGGCGCTCGACGGGTACGAGCCGCTGCCGGAGTCCGAGCGGCGCGTACGGGCCGCCGCGCTGGCGCCGCTGCTGCGCTCGATCGCCTCCCAGGACCGGCCGCAGGTCGGCCACTTCACCGACTCCCCCGAGGTGCTGGACTTCCTGTCCCGCGCCGAGCACCCCCGGCTCGCCGCGCTGGGCACGTCCTGCCCCGACCACTTCCTGCGCACCAAGGTCCGCCCGCTGGTCCTGGATCTGCCCGCGGGCACCGCCCTCGACGAGGCCGAGGCCCGGCTGCGGACGCTGCACGAGGAGTACCGCGCCGAGTACGCCGCCTACTACGAGCGGCACGCCTCGCCCGACTCCCCCGCCATGCGCGGCGCCGACCCGGCGATCATCCTCGTCCCGGGTGTCGGCATGTTCAGCTACGGCAAGGACAAGCAGACCGCGCGCGTCGCGGGCGAGTTCTACGTCAACGCCGTCAACGTGATGCGCGGCGCGGAGGCCGTCTCCTCGTACAAGCCGATCGAGGAGTCGGAGAAGTTCCGTATCGAGTACTGGGAGCTGGAGGAGGCCAAGCTGCGGCGGATGCCGAAGCCGAAGCCGCTGGCCACCCGGATCGCGCTCGTCACCGGCGCCGGGTCCGGCATCGGCAAGGCCATCGCCCAGCGGCTGGTCGCCGAGGGCGCCTGCGTGGTCGTCGCGGACCTCGACGCGGACAACGCCGCCGCCGTGGCCGAGGAGCTGGGCGGTCCCGACAGGGCCGTCGCGGTCACCGTGGACGTCACTTCCGAGGAGCAGATCGAGGCGGCCTTCGCCGACGCGCTGCTCGCCTTCGGCGGGGTCGACCTCGTCGTCAACAACGCGGGCATCTCCATCTCCAAGCCGCTCCTGGAGACCACCGCCAAGGACTGGGACCTCCAGCACGACATCATGGCCCGCGGCTCCTTCCTCGTCTCCCGCGCCGCCGCGCGCGTCATGATCGAGCAGAAGCTCGGCGGCGACATCGTCTACATCGCCTCCAAGAACGCGGTCTTCGCCGGGCCCAACAACATCGCCTACTCGGCCGTCAAGGCCGACCAGGCCCACCAAGTGCGGCTCCTCGCCGCCGAGTTGGGTGAGCACGGGGTACGTGTCAACGGCATCAACCCCGACGGCGTCGTCCGTGGCTCCGGCATCTTCGCCGGCGGCTGGGGCGCCAAGCGGGCCGCCGTCTACGGCGTCGAGGAGGCCAAGCTCGGCGAGTTCTACGCCCAGCGGACGCTTCTGAAGCGGGAGGTGCTGCCGGAGCACGTCGCCAACGCCGTCTTCGCCCTCACGGGCGGCGAGCTGACCCACACCACCGGTCTCCACATCCCGGTCGACGCGGGCGTCGCAGCCGCCTTCCTCCGCTAGGCCCCTCTGTGCGTCCACCTCGCGCAGGGCGTTGTATTTAGGGGCGCGGCCCCTGTGCGTCCACCCTGCGCAGGGCCTTGTATTTAGGGGCGCGGGGAACTGCGCGGCCAGCCGAAGCGCTCCCGCAGGTCACCACCCGCCCCGGCGGGGCAGTTCGGTTGTCTCCGGTCCACCGGCCGGTGGGGGCGGGCCGCGCAGTTCCCCGCGCCCCTGAAAGATTTCGGCCTACCGCCCCGGTAGGAGAGCCGTCCGGGGGCGCGGCCCGGGAAGAATGAAGCACCGCACTCCGCAGGAGTGGCCGTATAAGGAGAGGCATGATCGGCGAACCCCCATTCGCAAGCCCAGCCGCAGGCGTGTTCGCGGCAGCGGACCTCGGCGCGACGAGCGGCCGCGTCGTCGTGGGCCGGGTCGGCGGCGGGGAACTGGCCCTCACGGAAGTGAACCGGTTCGCGAATGTGCCGGTGCGGCTGCCGAGCGGGCTGCACTGGGACCTGCCGGGCCTGTTCACCGGCGTTCTGGACGGTCTGCGCGAGGCGGCGAGGTCGGGCGCCGCGGTGGCGTCCGTCGGTGTTGATACGTGGGCGGTGGACTACGGCCTGCTGGACGCGGACGGCGCGTTGCTGGGGATCCCGTACCACTACCGGGACAGCCGTACGGCGCAGGTGGCGGCGCGGGTGCGGGACGGGGTGGGCGCGCAGGAGCTGTACGCGGCCAACGGCCTCCAGCATCTGCCGTTCAACACCGTGTTCCAGCTCGCGGCGGCGCGGGACACGGTCCAACTGGCCGCCGCGCGGACCCTGTTGCTGATCCCCGACCTGCTGACGCACTGGCTGACCGGCAGTGTCGGCGCGGAGGTCACCAACGCCTCGACCACGGGTCTGCTGGACGCCCGTACGGGTGAGTGGTCGCGGGACCTCGCCGACCGGATCGGCCTGGACCCGGCGTTGCTGCCGCCCCTGCGGCAACCCGGCGACAGCGCAGGGGAGTTGCTGCCGCACATCGTGGCGGCGACGGGTCTGCCGGCGGGGACGCGGGTCACCACGGTGGGCTCGCACGACACGGCCTCGGCGGTGGCGGCGGTACCGGCCACCGCGCCGGGTTCCGCGTACATCTCCTGCGGCACCTGGTCGCTGGCCGGGCTCGAACTGGACGCGCCGGTGCTCAGCGCGGCGTCGCGGGCCGCGAATTTCACCAATGAGCGCGGGATCGACGGCACGTTCCGCTATCTCAGGAACATCATGGGGATGTGGCTGCTGGAGGAGTGCCGTCGGGTCTGGGCCGCGCGCGGCGAGCCCTCGGAGCTGGCGTCGCTGCTCGCGGACGCGACCCGCGCGGAGGAATTCGGCGCGGTGATCGACCCGGACGCGCCGGAGTTCCTGGCACCGGCCGACATGCCGAAGGCCATCGCGGACTACTGCGTCCGTACGGGGCAGCGCCCGCCGGAGAGCCGGGGCGCGCTGGTCCGCTGCGTGCTGGAGAGCCTGGCGCTCGCGCACCGCAGGGTGCTGCGCAAGGCCGCCGAACTCGCCGACCGGGAGATCACCCACATCCATCTGGTCGGCGGCGGCAGCCGCAACGAGCTGCTGTGCCGCCTCACCGCGGACGCGTCCGGCCTGCCGGTGATCGCCGGGCCCACCGAGGCGACCGCGCTCGGCAACATCCTCGTCCAGGCCCGCGCTCACGGCCTCGTCGGGGGCCTGGCCGAGATGCGGCAACTGGTCTCCGACACACAGGAGTTGCGCCGTTACGAGCCGCGCGGCGACCTGCGCGCCTGGGACGCGGCGGACGCCCGTATCTCGGGCACCCTCGCCGCCCCCTGACCCTCCGTCACCCGCCCGTCCGCCACAAGCCGTTCGCCACCCGCCACCCGCCCGCACGACCCCGAGGGAGCCGCGATGCGTGCCGCCCTGTTTCTCACCTGCGTGAACGACACGCTCTATCCACGGACCGGCCAGGCCGTCGTCGCGCTGCTGACGCGGCTCGGCGTCGAGGTGGACTTCCCGATGGGGCAGACGTGTTGCGGCCAGGCGCACTACAACACCGGCTACCGGCACGAGGCGGAGCCCCTGGCGCGCCGCCAGGCGCGGGTCTTCGCCGGATACGACTACGTGGTCACGCCGTCCGGCTCCTGCGCGGCGATGGTGCGGGACATCTACCCGCGCCTCGGCGAGCGGGCCCGGGAGGAGGGCCGCGGCGGGGAGTTGGGCGAGGCGCTGGCCGACGTGGCGCCCAGGACGTACGAGTTGACGGAGTTCCTGGTGGACGTGCTGGGAGTGACGGACGTGGGCGCGTACTTCCCGCACACGGTGACGTACCACCCCACCTGTCACGGGCTGCGGATGCTGGGGCTCGGTGAGCGGCCCCGGCGGTTGCTGGAGGCCGTGAAGGGGCTTGAGCTGCGGGAGTTGGAGGGCGCGGAGGAGTGCTGCGGCTTCGGCGGCACCTTCGCTGTCAAGAACCCCGATGTCTCGGCCGCGATGGCCGCGGACAAGGTGCGGCACGCGGAGGAGACCGGCGCCGACGTGCTGTGCGCGGCCGACAACTCCTGCCTGATGCACCTGGACGGCACGATGTCCCGGCAGCGCACCGCCATCCGCCCGGTGCACATCGCGGAGATCCTGGCCAGTACGCGGGAGCACCCGCTGACGGTTCCGACCGCCGGGGTTCCGGTCCATGTCGCCACGGGCGGCGGCGCGCGCAACGGAGGAGTGGTCCGATGAGTGGTACGTATCTGGGTCTGCCGTCGTTCCCGAAGGCCGCCGCCACGTCCACGAAGGACGCCCAGCTCCGCGCGAACCTCACCCACGCCACCCACACCATCCGCGACAAACGCGCCAAAGCCATCGGGGAACTGGCGGACTGGCCGCAACTGCGGGCAGCGGGCGCAGCGATCAAGGACCACACACTGCGCCACCTCGACCACTACCTCCTGCAACTGGAGGAGAAGGTCACCGCGGCGGGCGGCACCGTCCACTGGGCCCTGGACGCAGCCGACGCCAACCGCATCATCACCGGCCTCGTCCAGGCGACCGGCGAAACCGAAGTCGTCAAGGTCAAGTCCATGGCGACCCAGGAGATCGGCCTCAACGACGCGCTGGCCGAAGCGGGGATCACCGCCTACGAAACCGACCTCGCCGAACTCATCGTCCAGCTCGGCAACGACCTCCCCTCCCACATCCTCGTCCCCGCGATCCACAAAAACCGGCACCAGATCCGCGACATCTTCCAAGAACAGATGGCCGCCTGGGGACGCCCCGCACCCGAAGAACTGACCGACTCCCCCGCGGAGCTGGCCGAGGCCGCCCGCCTCCACCTGCGCGAGAAATTCCTCCGCGCGAAAGTCGGCATCTCCGGCGCCAACTTCATGATCGCCGACACCGGCACCCTGGTGGTGGTGGAATCCGAGGGCAACGGCCGCATGTGCCTCACCCTCCCCG
>NZ_MECL01000139.1 GCF_014596445.1 Streptomyces sp. CBMA29
CTCTGGGCGAGCAGGTGCAGGTGCGCGCGGTGCGCGAGCGCCTGGTTCCAGCCCCAACCGCACAGCGCCGCCGCGCCCCACGCGGCGACCGCGCGGGACACCCCGAACGGTCCGTCGTCACCGCCCGCCCAGCGCCCGCCGAGCACATAGGCGACGCCCGGCAGCGCGAAGGTCAGGCCGCGCAGTACGCAGCGCCACACGTCGACCTGCCACGGGTCGTCGGCGGGCTCGGGCTCGGGAAAGCGCCGCGGGACCGTCTCGAACAGCTCCCGTGCGAGCGAGAACAGGTCCGGGTGCCCGTAGCGGCCGGTGATCTGCTCGTCGGTCAGCCCCTCGGACTCCAGCACCGCCGCGATCTCGTCGGGGTGCACGGCCGCCGAGCACGCCGCCGACAGTCGCTCCGCCAGCTCCGCGACCGGGTCGCCGACCGCCCAGGACGGCACCCGGCGCGGGCGCGGCAGTTCGGGCAGCGCGGCCGTACCGCCGCCCGCGACCCTGCTGAACAGGGACATCGGCCCGCTCACCGGCCGTCCCCGACAGCCCGCACGATGACCGTCGTATCGTCAACGGCCTCTCCAGCAGACGTATCTGACAGTGCGTTGACTTCAGTGCCGCCCGAATCGCCGCGCCACACACGGGACATCCAGGTGACGCCGCCGTAGATCTGCGCGCCGCGGTCCTCCACCCGGCTCAGTCCCGTGTAGATCCCGCGGAAGGCGTCGATCGTCTGACGGAGCGTGAACTGGTCGATGACCCGCAGCCGTGCCTCCCAGCCCATCGAGGCGCGCCGCGCCGGATCGCGCAGCAGCTCGACCGCGGCCCGCGCCATCGCCCTCGGATCGCGCGGCGGCACGACGAGACCGGTGTCGCCCACGGCCTCCCGTACCCCGCCGACATCGGTCGAGACGGTGCAACGCCCGCAGGACATCGCCTCGATGAGGGTGAAGGGGAAGCCCTCGCTGATGCTGGAGAGCATCACGACCTGCCCGGCGGCGTACGCGGTGCGGATGTCGTCCACCCGGCCCTCGAAGGTGACCGCGTCGGCCGCGCCGACCGTCGCCGCCAGCGCCTGGCACCGCTCGCGGTACGCCTCGCCGCCGCGCGGAGTGCCGCCGAAGATCCGCAGCCGCGCCGCGGGTATCTCGGCCCTGACCAGTGCGAAGGCGCGGATCAGCGTCTCCAGGTCCTTGATCGGGTCGATCCGCCCCGCCCAGGTGAGCGTCGGGGCCTCCGGCTCGGCACCCGCCATCGGGAACGCCCCGGGATCGACTCCGTTGTAGACGGTACGGATCCGGTCCGGCGCCGCGCCGCCGTGCTCCTCCCACCGCCGGTTGTAGCGGTTGCCCGGAGTGATCAGCGCGCTGTTGCGGTACGTCTCGCGCGACAGCAGCCGGAAGAAGGTGAGCAGCAGCGCCTTGACCGGCCAGCGGTACGGGCCCGTGCGGTAGCCGAGATAGCGTTCGCGCTGGTAGACGCCGTGCTCGGTGAGCAGCAGTGGGGTGTCGTACCGCTCGTGCGCCACCAGGCCCGGCAGCGTGGCCAGCCCGCCGCTGACGGCGTGCGCGACCTGACCCGGCGGCGGGACGACGGCCAGCGGGCGCAGCGCGTGCTCCAGCAGATCGACGGCGCTGAGCGCGTCGGCCTGGGTCGGCACCGCGGCCGACACGGTCGTGCCGGGGCGGCGCCACAGCCGGACCAGCGTCCGCACGGCCTCCTCCGAGCGCAGCCCGGCCGACAGCGCGCCCATGCCCGCCCACCCGGCGAGCGCGTACAGCGCGGGCCCGAAGTCCTCGTCGGGCGCTGCCGATCGGCCACCGGAGGCCCGCGGCTCATCCGCGCCGTCCTCGTACAGCAGCGCCCGCAGAAAGCGTTCCCACACCGCGAGGAACGCGCGGCGGTCCCGGCCGCGCGGCGCCCTGCCCTCCGGCGCCTGCCCCCACAGCGGGACCACGTCGAGCCCGGTGACCTGCGCCGGGAGCGGCCAGACCGGGGTCTCGCGGCCGGTGCCCGTCACCGCGATCACCGAGAACTCGACGTCCGGCATCCCCTGGACCAACTGGTCGCACCACACGCTGACCCCGCCGGGGCTGTGCGGATACGTGCCCTCGGTCAGCAATGTCACCCGCGCGGTGCGCGAGGGCGGTGCCCCGAAGATTCTGTGCGTGGAAATGGTGTCCCCCCTGGACGTTCTCGTCTCACGGGGCGCCGGTGACCGTGCGGCGCCCCGGTACCGCGGACGGGGCCAAGTGCGCCCCGCCCGCGGGTGGTTCACTGTCCGGTGCTACTTCCTGGTGTGGTCGCCCGGTCCCACGGGCACGGCCTCGGCGACGCCCTTGGGCACCGGCAGACGGCCGACAGAAGCCTTGATCTTGATCGGCCCGAGCGAGACGTTCAGGTTGATCAGCGCGGGCACCGCGCCGGACGGCAGCGTCAGCGTGACGTTGCTCTGCAACGTGCCGGGTGTCGTCCAGCCGGACGCCTTGCCCGCGTAGGAGCTGCCGAAGGCGGTCGTACCGAGCAGTTGGGACTGGCGCGTGCCGGCGGGCATCGTCGCGGTGATCTGCGTGCCGCTCGGCGCGTTGACCGTCACCGCGTCACCGATCCGGTAGGCGGTCACCTTGCCGCCCTTCCACGCCGTGTCCCACGCCGCCCTGTGCTGCAACTCGGTGGCGATGTCCGAGGTCCGCAGATTGACGGTCGGCGTGTTCGTAGCGAACAGCGACGCGTAGTCACTGAGGATGCGCTCCAGCACCGGGTAGGCGATGCGGCCCTCCGCGAGGTTGGACTGGTGCATGAAGTGCGGGCGCGGGTTGTTGCCCAGTACGTGCCCGAGGTCGATCTTGGCCTCCAGCGGCACGATGTACGACGCGTAGCCGGTGTCGGTGTCCAACGGCGCGGTCAGACAGGTGGAGTTGCCGGAGGTCGCGCAGGCGCCGCTGCCGCCCTGGGCGGAGCTGGTGTAGATCCAGTTGTACTCGTCGGTCTCCTCCTGCGCCGTACCGGCGTTGTAGAAGACGTTCATCGGGAAGCGCGGCACGGTGACCGCGGGACCGACCTGACGCTGGCCCGGGTCACGGGAGTTGTCGCTCGCCAGGTACTTCACACCGAGCTGGGTCAGCGCGGGCGCGAGGTTCGGGTTGTCGACCGGCTGCTGCGGCAGCACCTTGAGGCCGGAGTGCTCACCGGTCACCAGCTCCTGGTTGTTCAGCGAAAGCCCGTGTGAACCGGCCCAGTTGCGGTTGTCCTGCACCGAGGCCGTGATGTCGGCCTTGCTGACCCATTTAGTGTTCCCCGAGGCGTCCGTCTCACAGACCCACGGCACCACGCTGACGTCCTGCACACAGCCGAGGAAGGGGTGCAGATAGGTGTGGTTGACCCAGCGGTAGGTGCTCTTGTCGGCCAGGAGCTGGGTGGCCAGCGGGTCGACGGCTGTGTCGTGGTCGGCCTTCCAGTCCTCGCTGCCGCCGCCGTTGAAGACGAAGTCGAGGGTGAAGCCGTGCGCCTGCGACCACTGCTTGGCGTACTGCGCGTCCGCCGCGGTCATCCGGATCGGATCGGTGTCCTCACCGGTGCCGATCGGGCAGTCCACGTCGCCCGGCGTGCAGTTGAGGGTGGTGTTCCACCGGTCGTCGGCCAGGAAGATGTCGTCGACCTGCACCTCGAAGTAGTTGCGGTCGGCGCCGAGGTGGATGCCCTGGGTCATCCACTCCACGATCCCGCGCGCCAGCAGCCGGAACTGCTGCTGGTACTGGTTGTAGACGAACGGCAGCACCAGCTCGCTGCGCCCGTCGTGGTTGTACTGCCCGACCAGCACACCGCGCGCCGAACTGTCCGGGATCGGCGCGTCGACCAGCGTGGTGAAGGTCGCCCCGGCGGCCTGGGTCGCCAGCGGCGTCGCGAGGAAGCCGTAACTCTCCGCCACGTTGGGGTCGTTGTCCTCGAAGGGCACCGCGCCCTTGAGGTAACCGAAGTCACCCGCGGTGCCCTGCGCGGTCACCTGGCCCTGAATGCCGTCGAGTTGACCGATGTACCCCGGATCCTGCGCGTAGTTCAGACCGACGCCGGGCTGCGCGTAGGTGTACGCGTCCACCTGGCGGATGCCGAAGTCCGTCTCGTACGCCGCCAGTGCGGCCATCTCGGCGGAGCCCGCCCCGAACGGGTTGTCGTTGGGCAGCACCACCGACTGGAACTTGGCGCGCGCCCGGCCGCTCACGGTGTCGCTGAGGTAGGCGGCGTTGATGGTCGGCCGGCCCGCCTGGTTGAGATCGATCCTGGTGTACGGGGTCCCCGCCCCGTCGAGTTCCGCGGTGATGGCCTCGGTCGCCGGTCCTCCGTCGTCGACGACCAGCACCCTCAGATCGATACGGGGCGGTGTCGCCGCCTGTGCCCCGCTCGGTGCCACCCCCAGGGCCACGAGAACCGCCGCTGAACTCAGAGCGGCGGCACGCAATGCTCTGCCCATAGTTTTCCTCCCCCGGAAGACGACATGAATCGGCTCAGCGTCTTCCTGCTGGCAGCGGCCGAATCCCGGCCGCAATTACGTGGACCATCGTGGGGCACGGTGCGGAGGACTTGTGACCATTCTGCGGAGGTGGCCGGAACGCAGGGGACACCGAACGGCGTGATTCGCCTGCTCAACCCGTCCCACCTGCGAGTTTACTGAATGACATGAGCACGGCCTGAAAGGATTATCGACCTGAATGATGAATCATCGCTCGGATTTACGATTTACCGGACCGTGGTGGGGATCGATCGTCGGCGTGGTGGAAAATGACCAGAAAATGATCGAATCGAATTCCCGGAGAACGGGGGGAATACGCGGGGCGTATAAGGCGCATAGCGGGGGCGTACCGGGGCGAGATCGTGTGGAATGCGGTTACGAGGCCAATGCGGCGCGAGTACAGGGGCCATAGACACCCGTGGGGTCACAGGTGATTCCGCGGTCCCGCTGAATCTGCGTCACGCCGCGCACGGTGGCGTCGTCGTACACCCCGGTGGGCGACACATAGGTGAATCCCTGCGCGAACAGCAGCCGCTGAAGATCGGTCACATCTGATCCGCTGTCACCCGCCTGGAGTGTGCGCGGGGTTGTGGCGGTGGCGCTCGGCGTGGGGGAGCCGCTGGGGGCGGTGCTGGGCGGCGTGGCGGTCGCGCTCGACGCCGGCGCGGGGGAGCCGTTCCCCTGCCCGGTCCCGGTCTCCGTGCCGCTCCCGG
>NZ_MECL01000140.1 GCF_014596445.1 Streptomyces sp. CBMA29
AACAGCGGTTGCAGGGCGGGCAGCGAGAAGTCGCTGGGCATGCCGTACCCGGCCCTGAAGGTGAGCACGTCGGCCACGGTGACCGGCCGGGCGGCCGGGACCACGTCGTCGAGCGGGGCGTCCGGGGGGCGGACGACGACCGGCGCGGGCCGGGCGGCGGGAGCTCGACCCGGTGGCCAGGGCGCCGGAGGGACACGGCCCGGGGGAGGCGGTTGGATCATTCGGCGGCTCCCGGCCTGCCGACGTAGGTGCGCTGTCTGAGCCGGGAGCGGGACGGGAAGGCGCGGATCAGAAAGGCCAGCAACACCGTGCCCGCGCCGGTGGCGATGCCGACCGACACCAGATTCAGATGACGCGGCTCCGGGTGCACCAGGAAGACGTGCAGCCAGATCAACCCGAAGGCCACATAAGCGAACTGATGGGTCCTCAGCCAGCGGTGGTAGCCCAGTCTGCGCTGGAGCCACACCGAACAGCCCACGGCGATGGCCAGTTCGGTGCCGAGGATGCCGAAGCCCACCGGGAGCCGCTGCACACCGCCGGTGAACGGCACGGTCAGCTCACGGCCGCCGATCCGCCAGATCGGCTGGTACAGAAAGGTCGCGCCGTGCACGACACCGAAGATCATCGCGGAGAGCGCCAGCGTCATGTGGGCGCCGTAGAAGGTGGCCCGGTTGACCGCGGCTTGCAGGAATCTCAGCCGCAGCAGCACACCGAGGACGACGGTGGCCACCATCAGCACATACGCGATCAGAGCCGCGAGTCTCGCGATCTTGTGGACGCCCATGTCGTAGGGGACCTGCTTGTCGTACGCGTCCAGTGGGGAACCGGGGATGGGAGCGGCGGCCGAAGTGCCGCGAGCCAGGAGCAACCCCACCGTGAAAAGCACCAATACCGAGAAAAGCACCAGTAGAAGACGGGAAACACCGCTGAGCGCGGGGGCCTTCTTACGGCTGTCGAATGCCGCGACCGTGACCATATCCTGTGACTCCTCGTATCGACGCGACTGCGACACGCGCAGGGCGAAGACCTGGGGCGATACCCGGAGTCGAGCTGTCCCGTTACCATTTTGTGCATTCGCCGATGAATGCGGCAAAGGTGTTCGGGGCAGGCTTCTCTTCGGGCCCTTTCCCCTGAAGGACACGCTGCTTGGCGGCAGACGCTACACCAAGATTCGCGCGCGGTCGATGCATGGCCAACGGGCCCTATCCTGGCTCGATATGACGCTAAATCACCATTGTGAGGGCCGAATCACCGGCCCGGATCGCGTAGCTCGCGTAAAGGCTTTGCGTGGCGATGGTGAATCACGGACCGGTGTACTCCGCTCCTCAACGGGAGCGGAGCCACCCCCTTTCGCCGTCGGACAAGGTCACCGAGGCCGCTGCGATGTTGTGCTCGTGCGGGGAAGTGGCAGGTCGCCGGTGAGGGAGTTCTGGATCACCGGCGCGTACACCGCGATCAGCGACGGCGTGCTCGCGGACGCCAGCGGCTCGACGCGGATGATGTAGCGGGCCATGACCAGCCCGATGAGCTGTGAGCCCAACAGGGCCGAGCGCAGGGCGCGTTGTGGCTCGGCCAGCGCCTGGGCGAGCGGGCCGAGCACTTCGCGGCCGAGGAATTCCCGCAGGATCCCGGCGGCCGTCTCGTGCGAGACCGCCGACCGGACCACCGCCAGCAGCGCGTCGTGCCGCTCGGCCGACTCCCACAGCCCGAGGACCGTGGTCAGCAGCCGCTCGCCCAAGGTGGCGGGATCCCCGGCGAGCACCGGCCGCAACTCCATCGGGCGCACCGCCTCGTGGACGGCGGCGGCGAACACCCCTTCCTTGGACCGGAAGAAGTGGTGCACGAGCGCCGCGTCGACCTTCGCTTCACGGGCGATGCCCCGCACCGTCGTCCGCTCGTACCCGTACTCGGCGAATTTCAGCCGCGCCGCCCGCAGGATCGCCTCTCTGCTGCCGCTGCGGCCCGGCCGTCGGCCGGGCCGTCCGGTGACCGCCTCTCCCATGACCGCCGCCTTGTCACGTAAATTCACCGCTCGGTGATTTATGAGAGTAGCCTCGGCGGGGTGAAACGCCAACCACCCGCCGGCCGTGCGCCGGCCACCGGCAGCGCTCCGGGCGCGCTCCGGCCGCGGGCCGTGTGCGGATCCGGCGCCGGTGCGGTCCGGTGCGGACGCGGTCCGGCCGTCGGCCGGGCACTCGACACGCCTTGCCGAACCCGGAGGAATTACCCGCGAGGGTCGCTTGAAACCTCTTTGGGACGCAAACAGGCGACCTGTCCGCGAGGGGAGTTTATCGGCGCGTCGTGACCTGTGCGGCGGCTCGGGGCATTGCCCGAAAGGGCTATGGATTTAACTTTCAACCATCGCGTGCTCAAATGTTGGATGTTGATGCTGGTCAAGCGTGCGTGCTAGAGTCGAAATAACGTGCTGTTTGCTGAAGGTCGGGGGCTCGATGCTTCAGGATGGGATCACGAGAGTTCTTCTCGTCGACTCCAGAGCGGTTTCCCGTGTGGGACTCAGTGTCCTGCTGAGCAGGGAAACGGATCTGGAAGTCGTGGGCGAGGTTGCCGATATTCGGCACGCTCCGCCCTGCGTGGCAAGGTTGTCTCCGCATGTGGTGATCATCGACGCGCTGGACATGGCGCCGGACGTTCCGCATGCCATCCAGCAGCTCATCGTCGGCGGCGCCGACGGCTGCCCTAAGATATTAGCCCTGGTCCAGAGCCTGGAGCGGTGCGCTCAGCACTGGCAGGCGGCCGGCGCCAGGGGCGTGCTCGACAGTCAGGCGAGTCCGGAGCGGATCATCGCCGCCGTCCGGATGGTCGCCGCCGGTTACCGACTGGTGATTCCCACCGTCGGCGCCGCCACTGCCGCCGCCACCGCGGCGGCCATCACGCCGGAACCGCCGCGAGCGGAAACATCGGAGACCGATCTGGTGTCCAGCGGAATAACTCGGCGTGAGCGCGACGTGCTCCAACTCATCATCCGTGGCTATTCGAACGCGGAAATATCAGAGGCACTTTTTCTGAGTGAGAGCACCGTGAAATCACATGTTCAGCGCATGCTGGACAAGTTGGCTCTGCGCAATCGAGTGCACGCCGTTATATATGCTTATGAAA
The DNA here is from genome assembly GCF_014596445.1 of Streptomyces sp. CBMA29. Taxonomy (GTDB): domain Bacteria; phylum Actinomycetota; class Actinomycetes; order Streptomycetales; family Streptomycetaceae; genus Actinacidiphila. Next base: position 3,118 of record NZ_MECL01000140.1, read on the forward strand.
AAGGAATCGTCAGGGCCGGCGGCAATTTAGAATCTTTAGTCGGTACCAGTATGTGACACCATTTTCACGACCTGGGCGCGGTCTTTCTTGCCGTTCCCGGTTCGGGGTATCTCGTCGAAAAGGCTGAGGCTGTCGACGAGCATGTAGGTGGGGAGCCGTTCGGCGCTCCACCGCTTGAGCGCGAGCAGGCCCGGAGCGCTGTCCGGGGCCGGGACCACCACGGCGTGCAGCCGTGCCGTGAGCCCGGTCCCGAGCACGACCACGGCCACGTCCCTGACCTGCGGGTGCAGACTCAGGACGCTCTCGATCTCGCCCAGCTCCACCCGGTTGCCGCGGATCTTCACCATGTGGTCACGGCGCCCCAGGTACTCCAGCATGCCCGCGTCGTCGTACCGCACGAGGTCACCGGTCGCGTACGGGCCGCTCAGCGGCGGATGGCCCCAGTACCCGAGCATCACCGTGGGGCCGGAGACCAGCAGCTCCCGCCCCGTCTGGCCCGCGACCTCGGGGCCCAGCTCCAGGGTGTCGCCCGAGCAGACCGCGCCGATCGGCAGGGCGCCCGCGCGGTCGAGATCGGCGGGGGAGACCTCGTACGACGTACAGACATTGGTCTCGGTCGGTCCGTACCAGTTGAGCAGCCGGACGTCCTGCCAGGCCGCGCGCAGCCGCCGCACATGGGCGATCGGGAACGCCTCGCCCGCGAAGACGCAGGCCCGCAGCGCGCGCGGCGGCGGCCCGTCCAGCAGCCCGCCCTTGGTGATCATCAAGGTGAGCGCCGACGGCACCGAGTACCAGACGGTGATCGCGTGCTCGTCCATGAAGCGCACGAGCTGGGCCGGCGCGTAGGCCAGCGCCTCGGGTACCAGATGGACGCTGGCGCCCGCCAGGAACGCCGCGTAGAGGTCGAAGACCGACAGGTCGAAATTGAACGGCGCGTGGTTGGAGAGCCGGTCCGAGGGGACCAGCCGCAGATCGGCCGCGGCCCACCGTACGAACGCCAGCGCGTTGAGGTGGCTCAGGCACACACCCTTCGGCTCGCCGGTCGAACCCGACGTGAACAGGATGTAGGCCGGATCGTGCTCCGAACCCTCGACCGGCGACGGTACGGGCTGACCCTCGCCCGTCGCCAGCAGGTCCGCGAAGGTACGGCACGGCGCCGCGTCCCAGCCCGCGTCGGCCGCCGCGTCCGCGCCGTCCTCGTCGGTCACCACCAGCGCGGGGGCGCAGGCCGCCACGATCCGCGCCAGCCGCGACGGCGGGTTCGAGGACGCCACAGGTACGTAGACCGCGCCGCCGCGCAGGCACGCCTGCATCAGCGCCACGACGTGCAGGCTCTTCGCGCTCCACAGCACGACCCGGTCGCCCGGCCGCACCCCGCTCGCGGCCAGCGCCGCGCCGTAACGCGCCGCGAGCGCGTCCAGTTCGCCGTATGTCAGCCGTCCGTCGACGGCATCGACCGCGAGGGAGTCCGGCGCTCTGCGGGCGGCGGCGGTGACGAATTCGTGCAGCCTCACAGTCCCAACTCCTTCGCGACGAGCTCCTTCTGGATCTCCGAGGTACCGGAGAACAGCACGCTCGGCACCGCGTCCCGCAACGCCGCCTCCACACCCGACTCCGACCGGTAGCCGCGACCGCCGAGGATTCGTACGGCGTCCAGCGCGCTCTGCACCGCGGCCTCGGAGACGGCGAGTTTCGACAGCGCCACCGGCAGGGTCGCCCTGCCGCCGCGGTCCATCTCCCAACAGGCCCGGTAGAGCAGGAGTCTGGCGCTCTCCAGCCGCAGCTTCATGTCCACGATGCGGTGCGAGACCGCCTGGAAGCCGGCGAGGCGACGGCCGAACTGACGCCGCTCGCGGGCGAATCGGACGCACTCCTCGACCAGCCGGTCCATCAGGCCCAGATAGCCCGCGAAGAGGCACGCCCGCTCCCAGCCCATGGACGTCTGGAAGATCGTCGCGCCCATCCCCTCGGCGCCCAGCACTTGGTCGTCGGGGACGAAGCACTCCTGGAAGGTCACCGTGCCCGCCAGGCAGGAGGACAGGCCCATCTTCTCGAACGGCTCACCGCGCAGCACCCCAGGGGCGTCGGCCGGCACGACGAAGGCGGTCTGGCCGAGGTGCCCCGAGTCGGGGTCGCTGGTCGCGTACGTGACCAGGACATCGGCGGCCGGGCCGTTGCTGACGAAGCTCTTCTCGCCGTCCAGGACGAATCCGCCCGGCACCTCGGTCGCCGTCACCCGCAGCCGCGAGACGTCGGAGCCGGACTCCGGCTCCGTCATGGCGTTGCCCGCGATCATCCGGCCGGACGCCAGCTCCGGCAGGAAGCGCTTCTTGAGGTCCGCGCTGCCGAACTCCGCGATCGGTACGGCGCAGGCGAAGAGGTGGGCGCTGGCCGCGAAGACCAGTCCGGTGTCGTGGCAGCCGCGGCCCACGGCCTCGATGACCCGCGCGGTGTCGAGCGCGCCGAGGCCGCCCCCGCCGTACTCGGCGGGAAGGCAGGCGCCCAGCGCGCCGATCCGGCCGAGTTCCCGCCAGTCGGACCGTTCACCGGGGCGCCGCGGACGGTCCGCGGGGAACGCGTCGGCGGCCCGGCGGACGGTCTCCTCGTACCGCGCGGTCTGCTCGGTGCTCCAACTGAAGTCCACGCTGGCTCCTGCGTCGGGAGGGAGGGACGGAAGGTGGGGTGCTGCTCTCAGGGCCCAGGGCCCAGGGCCCAGGGTTCAGGGCTCCGCGCTCAGGGCTGGGGGCTCCGGGCCGAGGGCTCCGCGCTCGCGGATCACATGGCGCCGACCGTGAGCAGGTCCGCCAGCGCGGAGCGCAGTTCGGCGCTGGCCAGCATCATGTGGCCGCCCCGCACGGTGGTGACCCGGCACGGCCCGGTGGTCTCCGCCGCCCACGCGGCCAGCCCCGGCGCGTCCACCACCGGGTCGAGGTCGCCGGCGAAGACATGCACCGGGCAGGCCAGCGGCGGCAGTTCGGTGGGACGCCGGTAGGTCTCCGTCATCCGCAGGTCGGCGCGGAGCGGCGGGAGGAACAGGTCGAGCAGTTCCGGACTGTCCTCGACGGCGGGCAGCGCGCCCTCCAACGTCCGCAGTCCGCTCAGGAGTTGCGCGGGCGGCGCGTTGTGCAGCGGCGGCAGCGCGTGCGGGGTGCGGGGCGAATTGCGTCCCGAGACGATCAGGGCGGCGGGCGGGCCGACCAACTGCGAGAGCCGATGGGTCAGTTCAAAGGCGACCACGGCGCCGAAACTGTGCCCGAACACCGCGTAGGGTCCCTCGATACCGGGTGCGAGCTCGGCCGCGAGGGTACGGGTCAGCGTGCCGATGTCCTGGGCGAGCGGTTCGCGCCTGCGGCTGCCGTGGCCCGGCAGGTCGACCGGGCGGACCCGCGCCACCTCGGCGAGGGCGGGCCGCCACGCGTGGTACATCACCGCGCTGCCACCGGCATGGGGCAGGCACAGCAACTGGGGCCGTAGGGCGGGGAGCAGCACGGCCGCGGACCTCCTGTGATCGGGCGCACCGGATGGTCCCTCGATCCTCGCCGTTGCGGCGGCACGGGGCCACGGCCGTGAGTACTCATCATTAATGAGGACCCGCACGTGAAGCGGAAGCTGCGCCTCCCCCGTAAGTACGCACTTCGGGGCGTGTGTGCGCGGGCGTAATTCATCAGGTCTGGTGAAGTCCTCCGGCGGCGCCCGTAGCTACGTTTGGGGCCCTGGCCGAGCCGACCGCGACTTCGTGGAGTCGGGGGTTCCGCCGTGTCCACCCCGGACTCCGGAAGGTCGCTACGCATGTCCGACAGTTCTGATCCGCAGCTCGGCTACGACGAAGTCCTCGCGGAGCTCAAGGAGTTCGTCGAAACGCGATTCCTGCCCGAGGGCGAGGAGGGAATCGAGCCCGATTCCCTGCTGCTCCAGCTCGGAATCCTCACGTCGCTGAACACCACCGAGCTGATCGCCCATATCCACGACAGGTACGGGCTGTTCATGCCGCCCGAGTACATCGTCGGCAGGAACTTCAAGAGCCTGGACGCCATCAGCAAGCTCGTGGTCCGGCTCCAGACCGACCCCGCCGCCATGGCCTGACGCTCTGTCCGACGCCGCTGTGCCGCCGCCGCCCTGACGCGGACGCGAACCGCCCGACCGGAAGCGCGGCCCGTGCCGAGGCAGGGCCCGTCCGATCCGACTCAAGAGGAGCAGTCTTGTCCGCAGTCGACTATGACATCGGGATCATCGGTGGGGGCCCGGCAGGCTCCACCGCGGCCTCATACCTGACCAGGGCCGGACTCACCGTCGCGGTCTTCGAGGGGGAGACCTTCCCCCGCGAGCACGTCGGGGAGTCGCTGGTGCCCGCCACCACCCCCGTACTGCGCGACATCGGCGCGCTCGACCTCGTCGAACAGGCCGGATTCCCCCGTAAGTTCGGCGCCGCCTGGACGTCCGCGGCGCCGGCCGGCATCCCCACCATGGGCTTCGGCGGCCTCTCGCACGGCCTCGGCGCCGCCGAGATCGAATTCGACGAGCGCGACCAGCCCGGCGTGCTCCAGTCCCACACGTACCACGTGGACCGGGGCAAGTTCGACCAGCTCCTGCTCCAGCACGCCGCCTCCTGCGGTGCGAAGGTCTTCGAGAACACCCGCATCGGCAGCGTCGACTTCTCCGGCGAGCACCCGGTGATCCACCCCGTCCGCGACAAGGACACCGGTGTCACCGTCCGCATGGTCGTGGACGCCAGCGGGCGCGGCACGATGCTCGGCCGCCAGCTCAAACTCAAGGTCCCCGACCCGGTGTTCAACCAGTACGCGGTGCACACCTGGTTCGACGGCCTGGACCGTACGGCCCTCTCGCACGACAAGAAGAAGGCCGACTACATCTTCATCCACTTCCTGCCGCTGACCGACACCTGGGTGTGGCAGATCCCGATCACCGACACCATCACCAGCGTCGGCGTCGTCACGCAGAAGAAGCACTTCACCGCCTCCAAGGACGACCTGGAGGGCTTCTTCTGGGAGTGCGTGGGAAGCCGCCCCGAACTGCGCGCCGCGCTCGAGGACTCCGAGCGCGTACGCCCCTTCAAGGCCGAGGGCGACTACAGCTACGGCATGAAGGAGATCACCGGCGACAACTTCGTGCTGATCGGCGACGCCGCGCGCTTCGTCGACCCGATCTTCTCCAGCGGCGTCAGCGTCGCGCTCAACAGCGCCCGCATCGCGACCAAGGACATCATCGCGGCGGCGGAGGCCGGGGACTTCACCAAGGCCCGCTTCACCGAGTACGAGCGGACCCTGCGGCGCGGGGTGAGCAACTGGTACGAGTTCATCTCCATCTACTACCGGCTGAACATCCTGTTCACCGCCTTCGTGCAGGACCCCAGGTACCGGCTCGACGTCCTCAAGATGCTCCAGGGCGACGTCTACGACGACGACGAACCGCGCGCGCTCGCCGCGATGCGGAAGATCGTCGCCACGGTCGAGAACGACCCCGACCACCTCTGGTACAAGCACCTGGGCAGCCTGTCCGCGCCCTCAGCGGCGGCGCTGTTCTGATGACCAATCAGGCCCCGGAGGCGGTGGCGATCATCGGTGCCGGCTGCCGCTTCCCGGGCGGCGTGGCGGACCTGGCCGGATTCTGGCGGGTGCTGCGGGACGGCACGGACGTGATCACCGAGATCCCGCCGTCCCGCTCCGACCTCGCCCGGCACTACGACCCGGACCCCGACGCGCCAGGCCGGACGTACACGCGCTGGGGCGGCTTCATCGAGGACGAGACGCGTTTCGACGCGGAGTTCTTCGGTATCGCCCCGCGCGAGGCCCGGCAGATCGACCCGCAGCAGCGGATGCTCATCGAGGTCGCCTGGGACGCCCTGGAACACGCGGGGATCGTCCCCGGCAGCCTCGCCGGCACCCGTACCTCCGTCTTCTCCGGCGGCCTGAGCGTCGACTACTTCCTGCGGCACTCCCGCGAGGCGGGCGTCCGCGGAATCGACCCCTGGTACGCCTCAGGCAAGGAGGCCAGCTTCGGGCCCGGCCGGCTGTCGTACCTGCTCGGCCTCAACGGCCCGAGCGTGGCGCTGAGCACCGCCTGCTCCTCGTCGCTGGTCGCCGTGCACCTCGCGCGGCAGAGCCTGCTCACGGGGGAGTCCGACACCGCGCTGGTCGGCGGCGTCAATCTGCTGCTCTCCGCCGAGCTGACGGTGTTCATGTCCAAGGTCGGCGCCATGGCCAAGGACGGGCGCTGCAAGGTCTTCGACGCGGCGGCCGACGGGATCGTCCGCGGCGACGGCTGCGTGGTGCTCGTCCTCAAGCGGCTGAGCGACGCGCTCGCCGACGGCGACCGCGTGCTGTCCGTGATCCGCGGCTCCGCCGTCAACCACGACGGGCACAGCGCGGGACTGACCGTGCCCAGCGCCGCCGCCCAGCAGTCGCTGCTGCGGGACGCCCTGAAGACAGCGGGCGTACGGCCCGACGAGATCGGCTACGTCGAGGCGCACGGCACCGGCACCCCGCTCGGCGACCCCATCGAGATGAGCGCGCTCGCGCGGATTCTCGGCGAAGGACGCGACGCGGAACACCCGCTGCTGGTCGGCTCGTTGAAGACCAACTTCGGGCACACCGACGGCGCGGCGGGCGCGGCCGGGCTCCTCAAGGCGGCACTGGCGGCGCAGCACGGCGAGATCCCCCCGCATCTGCACCTGGACCGGCTCAACCCCGGTATCCGCTGGGACCGTTGGCCGGTACGGGTGCCGACGGACCTCACCGCGTGGCCGGACGGCGGCGGGCGGCGGCTGGCCGGCGTCAGCGCCTTCGGGCTCAGCGGCACCAACGCCCATGTGATCGTCGAGGCCCCGCCCGCGGTCGCCCCGCCCGCCGAGGCGGCACAGGACCGGCCGTCCCGGCTGCTCCTGCCGGTCTCCGCGCGCTCCGGCGCGGCGCTGCGCGAATTGGCCCGTGCGCACCGCGACCGGCTGCTCGACCAGCCGGAGGCCGAACTGGCCGCGTATGTCGCGGCGACGGGCGTCCGGCGCACCCAGCACCGCGAGCACCGCATCGCCGTCACCGGCCGGACGGCCGCCGAACTCGCCCAGGAAATAGCCTTGTTGCTGGACACGCCTGTCGGCTCCGCCGTGCCGGAGCGGGCAGCCGAAGAGCGAGGCGGCGCGCGGTGGGGCGGACCGGACGCAGGGGACTTCGGCCGCCTGGGCGACCCGGGTGGCTCGGGTGGCTCGGGTGACGACCTGCCGCAGGTCTGCTTCGTCTTCTCCGGGCAGGGCGGTCAGTGGACGGGCATGGGCCGCGAGCTGCTGGCCCACGAAGCCGCCTTCCGGACCGAACTGACCCGTGTGGACGAGCTCATCGCCGCGGAGGCGGGCTGGTCGGTGATCGGCGAACTGACCGCGGACGCCGGGCGCTCCCGGCTGACCCGGACCGAATTCGCCCAGCCCGTCGTCTTCGCCGTGCAGGTGGCCGCCGCCGCGCTCTGGCGCTCCTGGGGCGTGGAACCCGCCGCCGTCATCGGGCACAGCATGGGCGAGATCGCCGCCGCCCACGTGGCGGGCGCCCTCACCCTCACCGACGCCGTACGCGTCATCGTGCACCGCGGACGCCTCCTCCAACGGGCCGAGGGCGGCGGCCGGATGGCCTCCGTGGCACTCCCCGAAGCCGACCTGCTGCCGCTGCTCGCCGCGTACGGCGACGACGTGACCGTGGCCGCCGTCAACGGTCCCGCGAGCACGGTCGTCTCCGGACGCACCGAGGCCGTCGAGTCCCTGGGCGCCGAACTGGCCGCGCTCGGCCACGGCTACCGCGCGATGCCCGGCGAATACGCCTTCCACAGCGCGCAGATGGCCCCCTACCGGGACGAACTCGTCGCACTGCTCGACGAGGTCACCCCGGCGAAGCCGCGCGTGCCGGTCCACCTCACCTGCGAGCCGGGCCCCGATGGCCCCTTCGGCGCCGACTACTGGGGACGCAACCTCCGCCAGCCGGTCCGCTTCGCCGCCGCGCTCGGCCGCGCGCTCGACGCCGGTCACCGCCTGTTCGTGGAACTGGGCCCGCACCCGGTGCTCGCGCAGCCCGTCGTCCAGAGCCTGGAGGACCGGGGCGCCGACGGACTCGTCGTCCCCACCCTGCGCCGCGACACCGACGACGTCGCCACCGCGCGCACCTCGCTGGCCAGGCTCTACGCCGCCGGGGCCGACATCCGCTGGCCCGAGGTCAACCCGGGACCCACCGCCGTCACGGACCTGCCCGGCTACCCGTGGCAGGGCGACAAGCTGTGGTTCGACATCCCCGCGCCGGACGCGAACTCCGGCGCCGAGACGCTCCCGGAACTGAGCGCACTGCACGGTGAGTTGAAGCTGTACGACGAGGCCGGGCGACTCGTCGCCGAGACCGTGGGGCTGCGCCTGAGCACACCGGGCGCGCCGCTGACCGCGACGGCACCGCCCGCCCTGCCCGCGCCGGTGGACACCGCGCCCGCCAC
>NZ_MECL01000141.1 GCF_014596445.1 Streptomyces sp. CBMA29
GCGAGGGCTCGCCGAGCAGCACCCGGCGCACCACGCGCTCGGCGGCGAGCCCGTCGTCGTACGCGCAGAACCGCTGCCGGAAGGCGGACCGCAGCGCCGCCGCCTCGGGGCCGCGCCAGGCCCCCGAGCGGAAGGCGCGGGCGAGGCCCGCCTCGTCGCCCGCCACCACGCCCGGGGTCTCGCCGTGCCGCCCGGACAGCAGGTCGAAGTAGACACCGCGAGCGGCGCGGTACGCCTCCCAGTCGGCGGCGTGCACGACGATCGGCCGGTCGAGGTTGGCGTAGTCGAACATCAGCGAGGAGAAGTCGCAGAGCAACGCGTCGGAGGCGAGGCTCAGTTCCTCCACGGACGGGTGCTGCGAGACGTCCATGATGGTGCCCGCCGCGTGCAGCGCTTCGAGCGCGTCGTTGCGCCCGTAGAAGTAGTGGGCGCGGACCATCAGCGTGTAGCCGGGGCCCAGTTCGCGGCAGAGCCGTTCCAGGTCGAGCGGGACGACGAAGGTCCGCTGGTAGTCGCGGTGGGTGGGCGCGTAGAGGATCGCGGTGGTGCCGGGGGCCAGGCCCAGGCTCTCCCGGGCGCGGCGGACCTCGTCGGCGCCCGCGGTGTGGAACACGTCGTTGCGCGGGTAGCCGCTGGGCAGCGTCTCGTAGCCGCTGGGGTAGACCCGCTCCCAGACCTCGGCGGAGTGCTGGTTGGCGGCCAGCGAGAAGTCCCACTGGTCGGCGTGGTCGAGCAGGCGGCCGAAGCTCATGCCCTTGCCGACGGCCGGGCGGGCGCGCAGGTCCATGCCCATGTGCTTGAGCGGTGTGCCGTGGTGGGTCTGGAGGTAGACCTGCTCGGGGCGCTTGACGACCTGGCCGGTGAAGTTGGCGTTGTTCACCAGGTACTTGGCGCGGGCCAGCACGTCCCAGTAGCGGCGGGAGTTGACCACGACGTGGTCGACGCCGGGCGGCATCGCCTCGCGGTCCTTCTTGTTGACCACCCACACCCCGCGCAGGTGCGGGGCGGTCTCCTTGGCCTGGTAGTAGACGGCCGCCGGGTTGCAGGACACCCCGCGGTTCCAATAGGCCGCGTAGACCACGAGGTGGGGGTCGACCGGGCGGCGCAGCCGCAGCCGGTAGTAGCGCTGGTAGACCGCGCGGCCCAGCGCGTTCTTGCGTGCCCTGATCCGGCGGGCCAGTTTGCGCGTCCACGCCCGGCCGCCGAGCGCCGCGCGGTAGCGGCCGTAGCTTCCGGTGCCCGCGGCCCGCAGCCAGCGGCCCTCGTCGCTGTCGGGCGCGGTCCAGCCGGCGGGCCGGTAGCGGCCCAGCAGCCGCCCCGCGCGCCGGACGTACTCCGGCCGGGCGTCGGGCGTCAGCGGCGAGCCGTCCTCGCCGACGGCCGCGAGCAGGACGGCCATCCGCCCGTACAGCGCGGCGCGTTGCTCCCGCTTGCGGTCCTCGGCCTCGTCACCGCCGTCGATCTCGGCGAACAGCGCCTCGTACCGGTCGAGTACGGCCAGGTGGTGGCGGCCGGGCGTGGTGCCGACGCTGATCCCGCGCCGCTTGCGCCAGCGCACGCCCACCCGGTCCAGACACGCGATGCCGGTGGCGGCGAGCAGGACGCGGGAGGCGACGGCGACGTCCTCGTACGCGCCCTCGCCGAAGCGGAAGCCGCGCTCCTCCCAGAAGGCGCGGCGCAGCAGCCGGTTCCAGACCGCGGGGTAGGCGCCCAGGCACTCGGGGCGGTCGGACGCGGTGAAGACGGAGTCGCCCGCCTCGCCGAGGAAGTCGGCGTCGCCGCTCTCCTGGACGTTCTCCCAGACGGTGAAGCGCTCGTGGTCGAAGAGCAGCACATCGGGGTCGCCGGTGGCGCGCAGCCGGGCGTCCGCGGCGGCCAGCGTGCCGGGCGTCATCAGGTCGTCGGCGTCCAGGAAGAGCAGGTAGTCGCCGGTCGCGAGGGCCGCGCCCGCGTCGCGTGCCGGTCCCGTGCCGCCGGTGCGGTCCAGCCTCAGCGGTCTGACCCGCGGGTCGGCGGCGGCGAATTCGGCGATGATCGCGCCGCTCGCGTCCGGTGAGGCGTCGTCGACGGCGACGACCTCGACGTCGGTGAAGGACTGTCCGAGCACCGACTCCAGACAGGCGCGCAGGAAGCCCTGTGCGCGGTGGACGGGGACGACGACGCTGATTCGGGGCATGACCATCCTGGACAGATCGAGACGTACCGGTACGGGATAGCACCCGAGCGTACCAACCGGACACCCTGCGGCGGTTCACCCTTTCGCTCGTTCGGCTCACTCGCGGTGACCGGAAGGCCCTTCGGCGAGTTGGAGGAACGGCATTCGCATGCCGTCGTGCATGTGCCGTCGCGCGCGTGCCGTCATCCGTATGCCGTCGCCGTCCCGGAAGGACCGTTGCCCGCCATGACGCCCCGCCTCACCGTCGTCGTCCCCGTCTACAACGTCGAGCAGTATCTGGAGGAGTGCCTGCGGTCGATCGCGGCGCAGACCTTCACCGACCTCGACGTGGTGATGGTCGACGACGGATCGACGGACTCGGGCCCTGAACTGGCCCAGGCGTTCGCCGACCGCGACCCGCGCTTCCGGCTGATCGCGCAGCCCAACGGCGGCCTCGGCCACGCCCGCAACACCGGGGCGCGGAACGCGGCGCCGCAGACGTCGTACCTGACCTTCGTGGACAGCGACGACGTGCTGCCGCCGCGCGCGTACGAGAAGCTGGTCGGCCTGCTCGACACGTCGGGCTCCGACTTCGCGACCGGCAACGTCTACCGGCTCACCACGCAGGGCCGCAGCCAGGCGTGGCAGCACCGGGGCATGGACAAGACCGTGCGGCGCACGCACATCACCCGTGACCTGGGCCTGCTGTCCGACCGGGTGGCCTGGAACAAGGTCTTCCGCCGCTCCTTCTGGGACCAGCACCAACTGGCCTTCCCCGAGGGCGTGCTGTACGAGGACACGCCGCTGACCATCCCGGCGCACTTCCTCGCCGACGCCGTGGACGTGCTGCACGAGCACGTCTACTACTGGCGGATCCGCGAGGGCTCGATCACCCGCCGCCGCACCGACGTCAAGGGTGTACGCGACCGGATCGCGGCCGTCGACGGGGTCTCGCGGTTCCTGGCCGACCCGGCCAACACCCGCTGGAGCGCGCACAAGCGGGACTACGACCGGTCGGTGCTCACCGACGACCTGCTGTACTTCATCGAGGCCCTGCCGATGGCGGGACCGGAATACCACCAGGTCTTCCTCGACGGCGTCCGCGACTACCTCGGCCGCGTCGACCCGACGCTCTTCCCCGCGCTGCCCGCCGAACTGCGCATCCGCTGGGAGCTGATCAGGGAAGGGCGGCTGGCGGACCTGCTGGAGGTGCTGGCGCACGAACAGCACGGCGGGCGCGGCGTGTTCGACATCGCGGGGCCGCCGCTGCGCAAGCGCGCGGTGGTCGTGCGCGGCGACGGCTCGCCCGTGCCGCTGCCGCGCGCGGTGACCGCCATCGCCGCGAAGGACCTTCCCGTCGTCGCCCGGCTCAGCGAACTGGACTGGCGCGACGGCACGTTGATCCTCCGGGGCCACGCGTATGTGCGCAATGTGGACGCGGGCGCGCGCCGCACCTCGCTCAAGACGGCCGTGCTGATGTCCGGGCGCCGCAAGCTGCTGCTGCCGGTGCGTACCGTACGGGTCCCCGAAGTGACCGACGGCGGACCGCAGGAGCGGCACTCGTACGACTGGTCCGGCTTTGAGATCACCGTCGATCCCAAGCGGCTGCGGGGCAAGGAGGGCTGGACGGCCGGGCAGTGGCGGCTCGGGATCGTCGTGGCGGCGGGCTCGGTGGTCCGCCCCGCGGCGCCGCGCGCCGACGACGCGGGCGCCGGGTCCTCGCCCGTCCCCTTCCCGCTGGACGACGACACCCGGCTCGTGCCCTGGTACAAGGACGGCCGGCTGCACCTGTCGGTCGAGCCGGTCACCCGCCGGATCACCGGCCACCGGGCGGACGGCGACGGCGCGGTCGCCTTCGAGATCGCCGTCCGCGACCGCAAGCCCCCGGTCGCGCTGCGGGCCACGCAGCAGACGACGGGCGCGGCCTTCGACTACCCGCTGACCGCCGACGCGCGGAGCACCGGCATCGACGGCTGGACGCGGCTGACGGCGCGCCTGGTCCTCGCCGACCTCGCGGGGGCGCGGCCCGACGTCGAGGGGCTGCCCAAGGAGGTCGCGCCGGAGACGGCCGCGGCCTGGTCGTTCGAGGCGGTCTTCGCCGACGGCGGCACCGCGCGGATCGCCGCCGACCGGCCGCTGCCGCAGGGGCGTTACGACCTCGGCGGCGACGCGCTGCTGGCCGGGGCCCGGCGCGAGCTGGTCGTCGACGCCACCGCGGCGGGCAATCTGCTGCTGCGCGACCGTACGCCCCAGCCGCTGGCCACCCATGTGGCCCGCGCCACCAACGGCACCCTCCTGGTCACCGGTGAACTCCCCGCCGACACCCCGCCCCCGGCCCGGCTGGTCCTGCGGCACGGCACGTACGCGGCCGAGGTCGGCGTCGAGGT
>NZ_MECL01000142.1 GCF_014596445.1 Streptomyces sp. CBMA29
ATCCAGGTCGGGTCGGTCCCGGTGGGTGGGGACGCGCCTGTTTCCGTTCAGTCGATGACGACGACCCGTACGTCGGACATCGGTGCCACTCTTCAGCAGATCGCGGAGCTGACGGCTTCGGGGTGTCAGATCGTGCGGGTGGCGTGTCCGACGCAGGATGACGCTGACGCGCTCGCGACGATCGCGAGGAAGTCGCAGATTCCGGTGATCGCGGACATTCATTTTCAGCCGAAGTACGTGTTCGCGGCGATTGATGCGGGGTGTGCGGCGGTTCGGGTGAATCCGGGGAACATCAAGCAGTTCGATGACAAGGTGCGGGAGATCGCGCGGGCGGCCTCCGACGCCGGGACGCCGATCCGGATCGGTGTCAACGCGGGGTCGCTGGACGCGCGGCTGCTGAAGAAGTACGGGAAGGCCACTCCGGAGGCGCTGGTGGAGTCGGCGTTGTGGGAGGCGTCGCTGTTCGAGGAGCATGGTTTCCGGGACATCAAGATCTCGGTGAAGCACAACGACCCGGTGGTGATGGTCAACGCGTACCGGCTGCTGGCGGCTCAGTCGGATTATCCGTTGCATTTGGGTGTGACGGAGGCGGGTCCGGCGTTCCAGGGGACGATCAAGTCGGCGGTGGCGTTCGGCGCGCTGCTGAGCGAGGGCATCGGGGACACGATCCGGGTGTCGTTGTCGGCTCCTCCGGCGGAGGAGGTGAAGGTGGGCATCCAGATTCTGGAGTCGTTGAATCTGCGGCAGCGGCGGCTGGAGATCGTGTCGTGTCCGTCGTGCGGGCGTGCGCAGGTGGATGTGTACAAGCTGGCGGATCAGGTGTCGGCGGGTCTTGAGGGTATGGAGGTTCCGCTGCGGGTCGCGGTGATGGGCTGTGTCGTGAACGGTCCGGGCGAGGCCCGTGAGGCTGATCTGGGTGTCGCGTCGGGCAACGGCAAGGGTCAGATCTTCGTGAAGGGTGAGGTCATCAAGACCGTGCCGGAGTCGAAGATCGTCGAGACGCTGATCGAAGAGGCGATGAAGCTCGCCGAGCAGATGGAAACCGACGGCACCA
>NZ_MECL01000143.1 GCF_014596445.1 Streptomyces sp. CBMA29
GCGGTCACCGCGCTCGCGCTGGGCTCGGCGGCGGGTTTCGCGGCGGGGATCGCCGTCGTCCTGTGCTCGCTGGCCGCGGCCCGGATGCGTCGGCGGCTGCTCGGCCTGTGCGGGCTGGCGCTGGCCGCCGCGCTCGCGGTCGGCGGCAGCTACGCCGTCGCGGTCGACGCCCTGCCCTCCGGTCTGTCCGAATCGCTGACCGGCCAGCTCACCCAGCCGCGGGTCGAGCTGTGGCACGAGGCGATCGACCTGGCCGAGCGGCACCCGCTGCGCGGGGTCGGGCCCGAGCGGTTCACCGAGGAGAACGCCAGCCCGCCCGCCGACGTGACCACCGCCGTCGCCGCCTCACCGCCGTCCGCGCCGCTCCAGCTCGCCGCCGAGCAGGGCATTCCGGGCGCGGCGCTGCTCGCTGTCGCCTTCGGCTGGCTGCTGTACGCCCTGTGGCGCTCGCCGCGACCCACCCCTGTCGTCCTCACCGCGGGCGCCGCCCTCACCGGGCTCGCCCTGCTCGCCACCGTCGACCACGTGCTCAGCTACTCCGTGGTCACAGCGGGAGCCGGGTTCCTCGCGGGCCTGGCCACGGCCCGTCCCCTGCCGGACGACGGCTGCCCGCCGACGGCCACGCCTCCGCCCGGCCCTCTGCTGCCGGACGACGGATTCGGTCCACTGCGCTGACCGGGTGGCGCGGCCTCGCGGCCCGCCCCGGAACATGGGCACGGGGCCGAGCACGGACTCGGACTCGGATACGGGTGTGCGGCCTGGGCGTCTCCGGCCCGCGGGCGCGGGTCGTCAGGCGCCGGGGGTGTGGCGGGCGGTGCGCAGCGTCAGCAGGTCGCGGATGGTGTCCACGGCGCCCTGCGCGTCATCGACGGTGACCGTGAAGCGGCGACCGCTGCCCAGGTCGATGACCAGGCCCTGACCACGGCGGACGACGACCGCGGTGCCCTCCTCGGGGCGCCAGCGGTAACCCCAGCCGCCCCAGTTGCGCGGGCTGACCAGGGGCGCGAGCCGGACGCCGCTGACCTGCTCCAGCGGGATACGGCGGCGCGGCACTCCGATGTGGCCGCAGCGCACGTCGACCGCGTCGTGGTCGACCCGGACCCTGACGTGCGTGAAGGCGACCGTGCCGAACAGCACCAGCAGTCCGACGGCCACGCAGCCCACGACGGACATCACCAGCGGGGCCAGGCCCGAGGCGGCGTCGGGGCCTTCCACGGCCAGCTCGATGCCCAGCGCCATGCAGGCGGCGCCACAGGCGGCGAGCACCCATTGCATGCGGTTACGGGCCCGCCCCGTCCAGACCTGGGGCGCGCCGCTCTCCGGCCGAGGAGGGTGCGTCATGTTGTGAAGGGTACTGGGATACCCACCAGAAGGCAGCCCTATGCACTCAGGCGGTGGCGGGTGTCACCAATGAGGCGCCTTCGGCGTACGCCAGCGCCTCCACGGGGAGCGGGGCCGACCGGCCGTTGAGGACGACCTCGATCCGGCCGCCGCCGGTCGCCCGGTCGGCGGACCCCGCACGGCGCAGCGCCTGCGCGGCGACGGCGTCCGCCGAGCCGTACAGCGCGGCGCCGGGGAC
>NZ_MECL01000144.1 GCF_014596445.1 Streptomyces sp. CBMA29
ACGGCAGGGCCCGCGGCGGCCTCGGCCGCGCCGTCCGCCGGGAGTGCCGGGCCGCCCGCGCCCCTGGCCCGCTTCGTGCCGCGCTCGCTCATACCCGCTCCACCGTCCCGTGCTCCACCGCGAACCGGGCCCCCACCAGGACGCCCGGCACATCGTCGTCCACCGCCGCCGTCACCAGCACCTGCTCGCCGGGCGCGACCAGCTCCGCCAGCCGCTCGCGCCGCTTGGCGTCCAGCTCGGCGAAGACGTCGTCCAGCACGAGCACCGGCTCGGCGCCGTCGGAGCGCAGCAGTTCGTACGACGCCAGGCGCAGCGCGAGCGCGTACGACCAGGACTCGCCGTGGCTGGCGTAGCCCTTGGCGGGCATCGGGCCGAGCTTGAGCAGCAGGTCGTCACGGTGCGGCCCGACGAGCGTCACCCCGCGCTCGATCTCCCGCCCGCGCGCCTCGCCCAGCGCCTCCAGCAGCCGCCCGTACAGGTCCTCGCGGCCCTCGGCCCCGGCCGTCTTTCCCCAGCCTCCGGCCGGGGGCGCCTCCGTCTCGCCTCGCTCGCCCATCGAGCTCCGGTACTCGAAGCCGAGCGGGCCGCCGCCGGGGGCGAGCTGTTCGTACGCCTTGTCAGCCAGCGGCTGGAGCTCGGCCACCAGGTCCAGGCGCTGCGCGAGCAGTTCCGCGCCGACCCGCGCCAGATGCTGGTCCCACACGTCCAGGGTGGACAGATCCCCCGCAGACTTCGTCGCGGGAGCTACCCCCAGACCCTTGCTGCCGTGCCTGCGGGCCATCGCGGCGGATTTGAGCAGCGTATTGCGCTGCTTGAGCACCCGGTCGTAGTCGCTGCGGACCCCGGCCAGGCGCGGGGTGCGGGCGGTGATCAGCTCGTCGAGGAAGCGGCGGCGCTCGGTCGGGTCGCCCTTGACCAGCGCCAGGTCCTCCGGCGCGAACAGCACGCTGCGGACGATGCCCAGCAGGTCGCGCGGGCGGCCGGGCGCCGAGCGGTTGACCCGGGCGCGGTTGGCCCGCCCGGGATTGATCTCCAGCTCCACGAGCTGCTGCCGGTCGCCCTGGACGACCTGGGCCCGTACGACCGCGCGCTCGGCGCCCATCCGGACCAGCGGCGCGTCGGTGGAGACCCGGTGGCTGGACAGCGCCGCCAGATAGCCGACGGCCTCGACCAGATTGGTCTTGCCCTGCCCGTTGGGCCCCACGAAAGCGGTGACGCCCGGGTCGAGGGGGACCTCGGCCCGGACGTAGGAACGGAAGTCGGCGAGCGAAAGGTGCGCTACGTGCATCGCGTGCTGTGGCGCGGGACCGCGCCGACCTCCCTGCTGTCTGGCTTTCGTACTACTCGGCGGCGGTGACCGCGTGCCCGCCGAATTCGTTGCGGAGCGCGGCGATCATCTTCATCTGCGGCGAGTCGTCCTGGCGGGACGAGAACCGGGCGAACAGCGACGCGGTGATGGCGGGCAGCGGCACGGCGTTGTCGATGGCGGCCTCGACCGTCCACCTGCCCTCGCCGGAGTCGTCCGCGTGGCCGCGCAGGGCGCCCAGGTGCTCGTCCTTGTCGAGCGCGTCCACGGCCAGGTCGAGCAGCCAGGAGCGGATGACCGTACCGGACTTCCAGGAGCGGAAGACCTCGCGGACGTCGGTGACCGAGTCCACCGCCTCCAGCAGCTCCCAGCCTTCGGCGTAAGCCTGCATCATCGCGTACTCGATGCCGTTGTGGACCATCTTGGCGAAGTGGCCCGCACCGACCTTGCCCGCGTGCACGGCGCCGGAGTCGCCCTCGGGCTTGAGCGCGTCGAAGATCGGCTGCGCCTTGGCGACGTCCTCGTCCTTGCCGCCGTACATCAGCGCGTAGCCGTTGGCCAGGCCCCAGACACCGCCGGAGACGCCGCAGTCGACGAAGCCGATGCCCTTGGCCGCCAGCTCGCCGGCGTGCCGTTCGTCGTCCGTCCAGCGCGAGTTGCCGCCGTCCACGACGAGGTCGCCGGGGGAGAGCAGCTCGCCCAGCTCGTCGATGGTCGACTGGGTGGCGGCCCCCGAGGGGACCATGACCCACACGACGCGCGGTCCCTTGAGGGAGTCCACAAGCTCCTGGAGGCTGTGGACGTCGGCGACATCCGGGTTGCGGTCGTACCCGATGACGGTGTGTCCGCCGCGGCGGATGCGCTCGCGCATGTTGCCGCCCATCTTGCCGAGACCGATGAGACCGAGCTCCATCGCAGATCCTTCGTTCGAAGCGTGTCTGACCTGAGCCGAGCCTACGACGGCCCGCTGTGACCGGCTCAGCCGGACGGTGTGTCCGGCGGCCGGGCCGCGGCGGCCGGTGACCGCCCGCCGGACGACAACAGCCGTCAGCCGGACAGCCGCACCGGCATGATCAGGTACTTGTACGCGTCGTCCGCCTCGGCGTCGAGCGCGGGACGGCCGCTGAGCAGCGCGGGCTTGGTCGAGGTCGTGAAGGAGAGCTGGGCCACGGCGGAGTCGATCGCGCTGAGGCCGTCGAGCAGGAAGGTGGGGTTGAAGGCGATCGAGATGTCGTCGCCCTCCAGCTTGGCGTCGACGCGCTCCACAGCCTGTGCGTCGTCGCTGGAACCGGCCTCCAGGGTGAGCACGCCCTGCTCGAAGCTGAGCCGCACCGGGGTGTTGCGCTCGGCGACCAGCGCCACGCGCTTGACGGCCTCGACGAACGGCGCGGTCTCGATCACCGCGATCGAGGCGAATTCGGTGGGGAAGAGCGTGCGGTACTTCGGCAGGTCGCCTTCGAGCAGCCGGGTGGTCGTACGGCGGCCGGCGCCCTCGAAGCCGATCAGGCCCTCGCCTGCGCCGGATCCGGCGAGCGCGATGGAGACGGTGTCTCCGCTGGTGAGCGACTTGGCGGTGTCCAACAGCGTCTTGGCGGGCACGAGCGCGACGGCGGAGATGTCGGCCTGCTCGGGCTTCCACAGGAACTCGCGGACCGCGAAGCGGTAGCGGTCGGTGGCGGCGAGCGTGACGGTGTCGCCCTCGATCTCGATCCGCACACCGGTGAGCACCGGGAGCGTGTCGTCGCGGCCCGCGGCGATGGCGACCTGGGAGGCGGCGGCGGCGAAGATCTCGCCGGGCACTGTGCCCGAGGCGTCGGGCATCGCGGGCAGCGCCGGGTACTCCTCCACAGGCAGGGTGTGGAGTGTGAACCGCGAGCTGCCGCAGACCACGGTCACGCGGATTCCGTCGGTGGAGATCTCCACCGGGCGGTTGGGCAGGGCCCGCGAGATGTCGGCGAGCAGCCGCCCCGAGACCAGGACCGTGCCCTCCTCGTCGACCTCGGCCTCCACCGACACCCGTGCCGAGACCTCGTAGTCGAAGCCGGAGAGGCTGAGCTTGCCCTCCTCCGCCTTCAGCAGGAGCCCGGCGAGGACGGGCACCGGGGGACGGGCCGGGAGGCTACGGGCTGCCCAAGCCACTGCCTCGGCGAGTACGTCGCGCTCCACCCGGATCTTCACCGGAACCGCCTCCTGCTTGTTGCTGGCTGTCGGGGAACAGTCTGACGCACAGCACCGACAGTCGGTGCGGGTTGGCGTCAAGCCGCGACACGAGCCGCAGGGCGGGTCCGGCCGAGTTGTGCACAGCCCCCGCTTCGAAGCAGGTTCCCATCTATCTCTACGTAGTCGTAGTAATAGGGGTTGTGGATACCGTGGATAAGTGGTTCCGGTGCAGGTCAGACCCTGTTTTTTATCCACCGGGCCTGTGGGTGGGGCATGGGGACAACCAGGGGGTCCTGTGGACGGCCGGAAGTTGTGCACACCCGATTCACAGGTGACCCCGGGTTCTCCCCAGCGCTGTCCCCAGAAATACCCGGGTTCTCCCCAGGCCAACCCACCACCTTGGTGTGACGCCTTTCACTCTTCCGTGGGACCAGGCGCG
This sequence comes from Streptomyces sp. CBMA29, assembly GCF_014596445.1. Classification (GTDB taxonomy): domain Bacteria; phylum Actinomycetota; class Actinomycetes; order Streptomycetales; family Streptomycetaceae; genus Actinacidiphila. Next base: position 3,906 of record NZ_MECL01000144.1, read on the forward strand.
TTTCGTTGCCGAACAGTGGACAGAGATGTGGAGAAACGATCCCATGCTGTGCACAACGGGCCCCAACCTGTGGGCGAGCGGTGGACAACGCGAAGTGACCCCCAAGAGGTGTCCTTTCTGTCCACAGTCTGTGGATTCGGGTTGCCCACATATCCACAACCGGCTGAGCTGGGCGTACCTCCGTTGCGGCGCCCGGCCTGTGGAGACTTTCTGGACAACTCCGGTGTCCCCAGGGTGTGGACAGTCCATTCGCCACAATCCTGTGGACAACTGCCCCTCGGCGCACGGGAATCGAACAGGGCGCGGCGCGGCGGTGGACGGCGCACCACGCGAAAACGCCCCGGGAGAGGTCTCCCGGGGCGTTTTCGCGTGGTGCGTGCGGGCGGTGCGTGCGGGCCTTTGGCTCAGCTCTTGATGCGGTTGGTCAGCTCCGTCACCTGGTTGTAGATGGAGCGCCGCTCGGCCATCAGGGAGCGGATCTTCCGGTCGGCGTGCATGACCGTGGTGTGGTCCCGGCCGCCGAAGAGCGCGCCGATCTTCGGCAGCGACAGGTCCGTCAGCTCGCGGCACAGATACATGGCGATCTGCCGGGCGGTGACCAGGACGCGGCTGCGCGAGGAGCCCGACAGGTCGTCCACGGCCAGCCCGAAGTACGCGGCGGTCTCGGCCATGATGGCCGTCCCGCTGATCTCGGGGACCGAGTCCTCGCCGCCGGGGATCAGGTCCTTCAGCACGATCTCGGTGAGCTGGAGGTCGACCGGCTGCCGGTTGAGGCTGGCGAAGGCGGTGACCCGGATGAGCGCGCCCTCCAGCTCGCGGATGTTCCGCGAGATCCGGGACGCGATGAACTCCAGCACCTCCGGCGGGGCGTTGAGCTGCTCCTGCACGGCCTTCTTGCGCAGGATCGCGATCCGGGTCTCCAGCTCGGGCGGCTGGACGTCGGTGATCAGGCCCCACTCGAAGCGGTTGCGGAGCCGGTCCTCCAGGGTGACGAGCTGCTTGGGCGGCCGGTCGGAGGAGAGCACGATCTGCTTGTTGGCGTTGTGCAGGGTGTTGAAGGTGTGGAAGAACTCCTCCTGCGTCGACTCCTTGCTCGCCAGGAACTGGATGTCGTCGACGAGCAGGATGTCCATGTCCCGGTACCGCTTGCGGAACGCGTCCGCCTTGCCGTCCCGGATCGAGTTGATGAACTCGTTGGTGAACTCCTCGGAGCTGACGTACCGCACCCGCGTCCCCGGGTACAGGCTCCGCGCGTAGTGCCCGATCGCGTGCAGCAGGTGCGTCTTGCCGAGTCCCGACTCCCCGTAGATGAAGAGCGGGTTGTACGCCTTGGCCGGGGCCTCGGCGACGGCGACCGCGGCCGCGTGCGCGAAACGGTTGGACGCGCCGATCACGAAGGTGTCGAAGAGGTACTTCGGATTCAGCCGGGCGGTCGGCTCGACGGCGCCGCCGGAGGAACCCGAATGGCCCGAGTGGTCCCGGCGGCCCGAGGGGTCGGAGTGCCCGGAAGGCCCCGAGGGCCCGTCGAGCCGGCCGCCCGACAGGTTCGGCGACGCGTGCCGCCCGGTGGACTGCGGCTGCTGGTCCTGCCGGCCCTGGCCCTGCTGCCGGTCCTGCTGCTGGTAGCCGCCGGACTGCGGCACGTAACCGCCCTGCGGCGACTGCGGGTACGCCTGGTGCGGTACGACCGGGTAGCCGTCGTGCGTGTCCTGTCGGTACCGGTGGCTCTGCTGTTCCTGGTACGGCTCGCGGTCCTGGAAGCCGCTGTTCTGCGCGGGCAGGGTCCAACTGTCGGTACGCGGCTGCCGCCAGCCGTCGTCGCTCTGCCGCGGCGGCCACTCGTCGGGGCCCGCGTGCCTGCCCTGGCTCTGCTGCTCGGGGTAGGCGCGGCGCATCCGCATACCGTCGTCCCCGGGGTCGCCGTGCCGCTCGTCGCGGTGGTCCTGCCGGTGCTCGTCGCGGTGATCCGCGCGGCGGTCGTCCCTGCGGTCGTCCAGCCGGTCGTCCCTGCGGTCGAGCTGCCGCTCGTGCTGCTGCTCGTACGGGTCCTGGTCGTGATCGATCTGCGGGCCCGGCTCCTGGTCGCCGCCGGACGCGACGGCGATGGCGATCCCGACAGGGTGACCGAACTCACGGCTCAGCACCTCGGTGATCAGCGGCAGCAGCCGCCCCTCCAGGACGCTCTTGGCGAATTCGTTGGGCGCGGAGAGCACGGCGGTGCCCGCGACCAGGGCCAGCGGCTGGGTGCGCTTGAGCCACTCCGCGTCCTTGGGCTTCAGGTCCTCGCTGTCCACCAGCAGTTTCTGGAGTACGCGCGGCCACACTGCGGCAAGATCGGCGGTTACGTCAGCCACAGGGCACGCTCTCTCGTCGCTTAATGGTGCAAGTGCGGGCAACTCCCGCGAAAGTGTGGTCCTGAAGACAGGCGGGAAGAGTCGGGAGTTCAGCCACGGTAGTCAGGGGGTAGGCACGGTTCAAGTCGTTGTCCACAGGGTGTGTACAAATGCCGGGCCCGCGACCGCCGGGTTTGACCGGATGGCCTAGCCGCGCGTACCGTATCGAGGTCGAGTTGTCGATGGCTGCTGCCGCCTGCCTACCGATGGGCGAGGGTCTTCCGGAAGTCTCCGGATGATCGTCAAGCGGTGCACCTGATCTGTTCCGCGAGTTTCTTCGTGGGCGCACGGTGACAGCCAGGCGACGCCCCGCCGGACACGATTTTCCCTGGAGCCCCCGAGTGAGCAAGCGCACCTTCCAGCCGAACAACCGCCGTCGTGCGAAGACCCACGGCTTCCGTCTGCGTATGCGCACCCGCGCCGGCCGCGCGATTCTCGCGACCCGCCGTGGCAAGGGCCGCGCCCGCCTGTCCGCCTGATCGTCACAGGTCTCATGCCGTGCTGCCCACCGAGAATCGGCTGAGGCGGCGCCAGGACTTCGGAGAAGCGGTTCGCCGAGGACGCCGAGCGGGTCGACCGCTGCTGGTGGTCCATCTGCGCAGCGACATCACGGACCCGCATGTGCCGGGGGGGAGCACTCCCCCGGTGCGTGCGGGTTTCGTCGTGAGCAAGGCGGTGGGTGGCTCGGTGCAGCGCAATCTGGTCAAGCGCCGACTGCGTCATCTGGTCCGCGAACGCCTGTCGCAGCTGCCCCCCGGTAGCCTGGTAGTCGTACGAGCGCTACCCGGAGCCGGTGGCGCTGACCATGCGGAGCTGGCCCGCGACCTGGACGCCGCCCTCAAGCGGCTGCTGGGTCGCGACACCCGAGGCGAAGCCGAGGGGAGGGTGTCCCGATGAAGTACCCGCTGCTGGCACTGATCAAGCTGTACCAGTGGACGATCAGTCCGCTGCTCGGCCCGGTCTGCCGGTACTACCCCTCGTGCTCCCACTACGGGTTCACGGCCATCGACCGGCACGGCGCGATCAAGGGCACCGCCCTGACCGCGTGGCGCATCCTGCGCTGCAATCCCTGGTCGCCGGGCGGCGTGGACCATGTCCCGCCGCGCAAGCGGCCACCATGGCACGATCGGCTGCGCCGCGCACTGCGGGGCGGCTCCGACGGGCCCGTCACGCCCGAGCCCACCGGACCCTCTCACGCCCAAGGAGCCTGATCGTGGGGATTCTGAACCCCCTCTACGACGCCGTCTCGTGGATCATCGTCCAGTTCCACTCGTTCTACAGCCTGATCTTCGACAAGGACAGCGGCTGGGCGTGGGGTCTGTCCATCGTCTCGCTGGTGGTCCTCATCCGGATCTGCCTGATCCCGCTGTTCGTCAAGCAGATCAAGTCGACCCGGAACATGCAGGCGCTCCAGCCCAAGATGAAGGCGATCCAGGAGCGCTACAAGAACGACAAGCAGCGCCAGTCCGAAGAGATGATGAAGCTGTACAAGGAGACGGGTACCAACCCGCTCTCCTCGTGCCTGCCGATCCTGGCGCAGTCCCCGTTCTTCTTCGCGCTCTACCACGTGCTGAGCAACATCGCCAAGGGCCACGAGGTCGGCGTGATCCACGCCAACCTGGTCGACAGCGCCAAGAACGCGCACATCTTCGGTGCCCCGCTGGCGGCGAAGTTCCTGGACGGTGCGGCCAAGGTCGAGTCGCTGGGCGCCACGCAGACCAATGTGCGCATCGTCACGGTGATCATGATCCTCATGATGTCGGCGTCGCAGTTCTACACGCAGCGCCAGCTCATGACGAAGAACGTCGACATGACGGTGAAGACCCCGTTCATGCAGCAGCAGAAGATGCTGATGTACGTCTTCCCGGTCATCTTCGCCGTGATGGGTATCAACTTCCCCGTCGGTGTCCTCGTCTACTGGCTGACCACCAACGTGTGGACCATGGGCCAGCAGATGTTCGTGATCCGGCGTAACCCCACCCCCGGCAGCCTCGCGTTCCAGCAGCGCCAGGAGCGGCTGCGCGCCAAGGGCAAGATCGTCGAGGCCCCGGAGGAAGTGGCCGCCAAGGAGGCCGTGGAGGTCGCGCGCGCCAACCGCACCCAGCCCAAGCGGCAGCCGAAGTCCAAGCGCCAGACGACCCCCACGGGCAGTGCCACCGGCGGCGGCACGGCGGGCGGCACCGGTGGCGGCGGCGCCCCCAGGGCGGGCGGTGGAGCCCCGCGGGCGGGCGCTCCCAAGGCCGGTGCCCCGAAGGCGAGCGGCGGCTCGGCAGGCACAGGCAGGACAGGCGGCGGTACGAAGCAGGGCGGCGCTCCGGGCAAGCAGGGCGGTTCGCCCGGCAAGCAGTCCGGTGGCAAGGCCAAGCCGACCAACCTGTCGAAGAAGAAGTAAGAGGAGCCCAGGCGTGAGCGACGTCAACACCACCACCGCACCCGACAACGGCTCGGCCGCGACCCTGAACCGGCTGGAGCAGGAGGGTGATATCGCCGCCGACTACCTGGAAGGTCTGCTGGACATCGCGGACCTCGACGGTGACATCGACATGGATGTCGAGGGCGAGCGCGCGTCGGTGTCGATCATCGGTGACGACGGCACCCGTGATCTGAACAAGCTGGTCGGCCGGGACGGCGAGGTGCTGGAAGCCCTCCAGGAGCTGACCCGGCTCGCGGTGCACCGGGAGACCGGTGAGCGCAGCAGGCTGATGCTGGACATCGCAGGGTTCCGGGCGCGCAAGCGGGCCGAGCTGGCGCAGCTCGGCGCGAAGGCGGCGGCGGAGGCCAAGGCCAGCGGTGAGCCGGTGAAGCTGGACCCGATGACGCCGTTCGAGCGCAAGGTCGTGCACGACGCCGTGGCCGCCGCGGGCCTGCGCAGCGAGTCCGAGGGCGAGGAGCCCCAGCGCCGGGTGGTCGTACTCCCGGTCTGACCGGACGCTGTGTGGTACTGCTCTGTCGGCCCCGTCTGTTCGCAGGCGGGGCCGAACCTTGTGAGTGACCTAGGAAAGGACAGCCCCCGTGACGGAGGCAGCAGCGGAGCTTCCCGCGCCGCCCGAGCAGGCCAGGACGGTCTTCGGCGACCGGTTCGCCGACGCCCTGCGCTATGCCGAGCTGCTCGCGGACGCCGGGGTGCGCCGCGGCCTGATCGGCCCGCGCGAGGTGCCCCGCCTGTGGGAGCGGCACCTGCTGAACTGCGCGGTGCTCTCCGAGGTCATCGACGAGGACGTGTCCGTGTGCGACGTCGGCTCAGGCGCCGGCCTGCCGGGTATCCCGCTGGCGCTGACCCGGCCCGATCTGCGGATCACGCTGCTGGAGCCGCTGCTGCGCAGGACCACCTTCCTCGAAGAGGTCGTCAAGGTGCTGGGGCTGACCAATGTCACCGTGGTGCGCGGCCGGGCCGAGGAGATGATGGGCAAGCTGCCCCCGGTGGACGTGGTGACCGCGCGCGCCGTGGCGCCGCTGGAACGGCTCGCGGGCTGGGGCCTGCCGCTGCTGCGCCCGCACGGTGAGATGGCCGTCCTCAAGGGCGACACCGCGCTGGACGAGCTGAAGGCGGCCAGGGCCGCGCTCGACCGGCTGGGTGCGGTCGACACCTCCGTGGTCCAGGTCGGCGAGGGCGTCGTGGACCCGCTCTCCACTGTCGTACGCGTCCTGGTCGGCGAGAGCCCCGGCGGCGTACGCGCCGCGACCCGGCGGGCGAAGGCCGCGCGGGCGAGCCGTAACCCGCGGGGCGGCGCTCCCCGCCGTCGCCGCTGAGCCGCCTTCCTCGAACAGTCCCGCGCTGAACCCTCCCTCTACGCCATACAAACGGCCAAACAGACATAATCCGGAGTGTCTGCGGAGTTAGCGGTCCGGCGCTGTGCATCGTGTTCCACGTGAAACGTCGCTCGCTGCTACCAGGAGTCCTCAGCCGCGGCCGAGCCGCGGCCGAGGCACACGCCAACAAGTCCTCCAAAACGCCCCAGTCGGTGGATAGATCTACGGCTTCATCCACAGGCAGCCAAGTCTCGCTGGTTCATCACCCCTCCGGCATGGCAGGCTCTTCTCATAGCGAGCCTGAAGTCGAGGAGTGTGAGTCCTTGCGGTCCGACGCCAACATCGCGGGACCGATGGCCGATCCGGTCCCCGGTCCCCGCACAGCAGAGTTTGCCGGGGGCCCGATTGCCGTGCCCCCGGGGTTCGGAGACGGTGTTTCACGTGAAACATTGCCTCCCATGGATGACACCCCGATCGGCCGCGCCGCGCAGTTGGCCGTCGAGGCACTGGGACGCGCCGGGGAAGGACTTCCCCGACCGGCCCAGACCCGGGTGATGGTGGTCGCCAACCAGAAGGGCGGGGTCGGCAAGACCACGACCACGGTGAATCTGGCGGCGTCCCTGGCGCTGCACGGAGCCCGGGTACTCGTGGTCGACCTGGACCCGCAGGGCAACGCCTCCACGGCCCTGGGTATCGACCACCACGCCGAGGTCCCCTCGATCTACGACGTCCTGGTGGAGAGCAAGCCCCTGTCCGACGTCGTGATGCCGGTCCCCGATGTGGAGGGCCTGTTCTGCGCGCCCGCCACCATCGACCTGGCGGGCGCCGAGATCGAACTGGTCTCCCTGGTCGCCCGCGAGAGCCGGCTCCAGCGGGCGATCGAGGCGTACGAGCAGCCGCTGGACTATGTCCTGATCGACTGCCCACCCTCGCTCGGTCTGCTGACCGTCAACGCGTTGGTGGCCGGGGCCGAGGTCGTCATCCCGATCCAGTGCGAGTACTACGCGCTGGAGGGCCTGGGCCAGCTCCTGAAGAACGTGGAACTGGTCCGCGCGCACCTCAACCCGAAGCTGCATGTGTCGACGATCCTGCTGACCATGTACGACGGACGGACCCGCCTCGCCTCGCAGGTCGCGGAGGAGGTGCGCACGCACTTCGGCAAGGAGGTGCTGCGGACCAGCATCCCGCGGTCCGTGCGGATCTCCGAGGCACCCAGCTACGGCCAGACCGTACTGACCTATGACCCGGGCTCCAGCGGCGCGCTGTCGTATCTGGAAGCCGCCCGGGAGATGGCCCTGCGCGGAGTCGAGGCGTCGGTCGCCGTCGAGTACGACCCGCAGGGCGAGTACACCCAGCACGATGAGCAGAACCCGCACAGCATGTCGGAGGGGATCCAGTGAGTGATCGACGCAGAGGGCTCGGCCGTGGTCTCGGCGCGCTGATCCCGGCCGCGCCGCAGTCGACGGGCGGCGCCCAGGGCGCGGCACCGGTACTGACGCAGGAACGCGGCGTCGCCGCGGCCAAGGTGGCCGGACTGGTGGACCGCAGAGTTCCCGAGGTCGCGCCGCCCGTGGTGGACATCCCTGTTTCACGTGAAACAGAGCCGGACCTCTCCGACGCGAAGAACCCCGTACCGGGTGCCTACTTCGCGGAGCTGGACCTGGATTTCATCACCCCGAACCCGCGCCAGCCGCGTGAGGTCTTCGACGAGGACGCCCTCAACGAACTGATCACCTCCATCAAGGAGGTCGGTCTGCTCCAGCCGGTCGTCGTGCGTGAGATCGGCAAGGACCGTTTCGAGCTGATCATGGGCGAGCGCCGCTGGCGGGCCTGCCGCGAGGCCGGCCTGGAGCGGATTCCGGCGATCGTCCGGGCGACCGACGACGAGAAGCTGCTCCTGGACGCCCTCCTGGAGAACCTGCACCGGGCCCAGCTCAACCCGCTGGAGGAGGCGGCGGCGTACGACCAGTTGCTCCGTGACTTCTCCTGCACCCACGAGCAGTTGGCGGACCGGATCGGGCGCTCCCGCTCGCAGGTCTCCAACACGCTGCGGCTGCTGAAGCTGTCCGCCCCGGTGCAGCGCCGGGTCGCGGCCGGGGTGATCTCCTTCGGGCACGCGCGGGCGCTGCTCTCGCTGGACGACCCGGAGGAGCAGGACAAGCTGGCCCACCGGATCGTCGCCGAAGGGCTGTCGGTGCGCGCGATCGAAGAGATCGTGACGCTGATGAACAGCAACCCGAAGCCCACCAGGAAGAGCGCGGCGCCCCGGGCCGGGCGTCGGGTCTCCCCGGCCCTCACCCACCTCGCCTCCCGGCTCTCCGACCGCTTCGACACCCGGGTGAAGGTCGACCTGGGGCAGAAGCGCGGAAAGATCGTCGTGGAATTCGCGTCGATAGAGGATCTGGAGCGCATCCTCGGGGCGATGGCCCCGGGCGAGGGCAATGTGCTGGAGAACCGGCTCGAAGAGGAAACCGAGGACGAAGACGGCGAGTGACGCGGGCGCGCCCCGGCGTTCGCGCCGGGGTGTACGTGGGCAGTTCGGTTCACGGCAGAGATGGGGTTCAGGCCACATGGGACGTCGGCTGGCACCACTGACGCTCGACAACCTCCCGGACCTCCCCAAGCCCTGCCGCGACTGCGTCTTCTGGGAACTGGACCCGGTCAGCGGCGAGGCGGCCGTCCAGGCGGGCAAGCCCGAACTGGAGAAGGAGGCGTGGATCTCCGCCGTTCTGCTGGAGTGGGGTTCCTGCGGCCGGGTCGTCTACGTCGACGAGGTGCCCGCGGGCTTCGTGCTCTACGCGCCCGCCGCGTATGTGCCGCGCTCCCTGGCCTTCCCGACCAGCCCGGTGTCGGCGGACGCCGTCCAGCTCATGACCGCGCGCATCCTGCCCGGGTTCCAGGGGCAGGGCCTCGGCCGGGTGCTGGTGCAGACCGTCGCCAAGGACGTCATCCGGCGCGGCTTCAAGGCGATCGAGGCGTTCGGCGACGCCAAGTGGACCGCCCCCTCGTGTGTGCTGCCCGCGGACCATCTGCTCGCGGTGGGCTTCAAGACGGTCCGCCACCACCCGCGCTATCCCCGGCTGCGGCTGGAGCTGCGCTCCACGATCTCCTGGAAGGAGGACGTCGAGATGGCCATCGACCGCCTCCTGGGCGCCGTCCAGAAGGAACCGGCCCTCCGGCCCCTGTGAGCCGCTGTCGCTCCGAACGGCGTCGCCGTGAACCCGGACAGCGAGAGGGCCGACCCCCGGATCGGGGGTCGGCCCTCTCGTGTTCCACGTGGAACACGCGGACGCTGTTCCACGTGGAACAGCGTCCGCCGGTGAAGACGTCAGCCGATGAAGTCGGACAGGTCGCGCACGATGGCGGCCTTCGGCTTGGCGCCGACGATGGTCTTCACGACCTCGCCGCCCTTGTAGACGTTGAGCGTCGGGATGGACATCACGCCGTACTTCGCCGCGGTGACCGGGTTCTCGTCGATGTTCAGCTTGACGATGGTGATGTTCTCCGCGTGCTCCTCCGCGATGGCCTCCAGCGAGGGAGCGATCTGGCGGCACGGGCCGCACCACTCCGCCCAGAAGTCCACCAGCACGGGCTTGTCGCTGGCGAGCACCTCCTCGGCGAACGTCTCGTCGGTCACTTGCTTGGTCTTGCCGGCCACGGCGGTCTCCTCAGGTCGTGATGTGTGCGTGTCGGGGGTGAGGGTGGAAGGGGGTCAGACGGCGGCCTTGTCGGCTGACGTGTCGGCCGTCTCGGCCTTCTCGGCGTCGGCGAGGGCGGCCAGGTAGCGCTCGGCGTCCAGCGCGGCGGAACAGCCGGTGCCGGCCGCGGTGATCGCCTGACGGTAGGTGTGGTCCACGACGTCTCCCGCGGCGAAGACACCGGGGACGTTGGTCCGCGTGCTCGGCGCTTGGACGGTGAGGTAGCCCTCGCCGTCGACGTCGAGGACGCCCTTGAACAGCTCACTGCGCGGGTCGTGGCCGATCGCGATGAACAGCCCGGTGACGGGCAGCTCCGAGGTCTCGCCGGTCTTCGTGTTGCGCAGGGTCAGACCGGAGAGCTTGCCGTCGCCGTGGATCTCGGCGACCTCGCTGTCCCAGACGAAGGAGATCTTCGGGTCGGCGAAGGCGCGGTCCTGCATCGCCTTGGACGCCCGCAGGCTGTCCCGGCGGTGCACGATCTTCACGGACTTGGCGAAGCGGGAGAGGAAGGTCGCCTCCTCCATCGCGGTGTCGCCGCCGCCGATCACGGCGATGTCCTGCTCGCGGAAGAAGAAGCCGTCACAGGTGGCACACCAGGAGACACCACGGCCGGAGAGCTGGTCCTCGTTGGGGAGGTTCAGCTTGCGGTGCTGCGAGCCGGTGGTGACGATGACCGTCTTGGCGCGGTGGACGGTGCCCGCCGAGTCCGTGACGGTCTTGATGTCGCCGCCGAGGTCGACCGCGACCACGTCGTCCGGGACCAGTTCGGCGCCGAAGCGCTCGGCCTGGGCGCGCATGTTGTCCATGAGGTCCGGGCCCACGATGCCGTCGCGGAAGCCGGGGAAGTTCTCCACCTCGGTGGTGTTCATCAACGCGCCGCCGGCGGTGACCGACCCCTCGAAGACCAGCGGGTTGAGGGATGCGCGCGCCGTGTAGAGCGCCGCGGTGTACCCCGCGGGCCCCGAGCCGATGATGATCACGTTACGGACGTCGCTCACGGGTGTCTTCCTCGTCTCTGCGGACAACTGCGGGGGCCCTGGCTGGACTCTCGTCCTGCCTAACGGATCCTACGGGTCCAGCATTCCCCGGACGGCACGGCGCACGCCGTACGCCACGTCCCCGGACGAACGGCTCAACGCGGGTAGGTGCTCCGGAAGAGAACCGCGCCGGGACTGGTCGCCGTACAGGCGGCGCTGACCACGAACGCGTCGACCGCCGAGGCGTCACTCGGGTGCGGCAGCACCACGAGATAGGAGTCCGTCCCGTGAAAGGACTCACGCTCGGCGGCCAGCGCCGGGCCGGTGCGCTGGGTGGCCTTCAGCACACACGGGGGGACGGTGGTCACCGCCTTGTCCGGGCTCATGGTGGCGCCCTCGCTGCTGACGCCGGGACCGCTGAGCATCGGGGAGTCGGACGCCCCGGCGACGTGGTTCGGCGCCGCCTCGTTGAGCAGCTCCCGCACCTGGACCGCGATCGGGTCGGCGGCGGCGTCCGCCTTCTTGTTGCCGGCGGTCGCGTCGCTGTGCGAGGTGGCGTCGTCGCCGAGGTGATAGATCGTGACGCCCAGGCCGACCACGACCACGGCGGAGGCGGCGACGAGCAGTCCGCGCCGCCAACGCCGACCCGCGCGGCCGGGACCGGTGGACCCGGAGGCGCGTCCGTCGGGGCCGGTCGATGTTCCACGTGGAACATGCGTCGGTGTCGGTGACGGCTGCGATGTTCCACGTGGAACATCGGGCTTGGTGGCGTCGAGGAGCGCTTCGGCGGCGAGCGCCGCGTCGATCCGTCCGGCGATGTCGGCGGGCATCCGCTGCGGTCCCGGCAGGGTGCCGAGCAGCCCCCTGATCTCCTCCAGGGAGTCCCGGACATCGGCGCACAGCGAACAGTCCGCGATGTGCTCGGCGACCTCCGTGGCACGCTCGGGGCGGAGCAGCCCCTCGGCCAGGTCGGAGATCTCGGCGACCTCGGGATGCGCGTCGTGGTCCGCTGTCGATGTCACCGCTGTTCACCTCCGCCCTGTTCCGGTCCCGTCTCTGGGACGGATGTCCCCTCCGCCCGGTTCCTTCCCCCGCCGCGATCGGCGCTATCCACGCCCTGTGTGCGCAGATGGGTGACGAGGGGAAGCAGTTTCGCCCGGCCTCTGGCGCACCGGCTCTTGACCGTACCGGTGGGCACATCGAGCACCGCGGCGGCCTCGGCGACCGAGTAGCCCTGCATGTCGACCAGGACCAGTGCGGCGCGCTGGTCGGGCGGCAGCGTGGTGAGGGCGGCTATCAGCTCGCGGTGGAGTTCCCCGCGCTCGGCCGGGACCTCGGCCGACTCGTGGGGTTCGAGCAACGCCTCGAAGCTCCCCTCGTCGGCTACCGGGGCCGTCCTGCGGGAGGCGGCCTTACGGGCCCGGTCGAGGCAGGCGTTGACCGTGATGCGGTGCAGCCAGGTGGTGACGGCCGACTGGCCGCGGAAGGTATGGGCGGCCCGGAAGGCGGACACCAGCGCGTCCTGGACGGCGTCAGCGGCTTCCTCGCGGTCCCCCAGGGTGCGCAGCGCCACGGCCCACAGCCGGTCGCGGTGGCGGCGCACCAGCTCGCCGAAGGTGTCGGGATCGCCCGCGACATGACGGGCCAGGAGATCGGCGTCGGCGACATCGCCGAGCGGGTTTGCCTCCAAGGCCGTTCTCCCCCGTCCCCTGTGGGTGTCGCCGTGGGTGTCCCCGCGGCCGTCGCCGCGGGGTCAGCCCGTCTCCGGGATCAGCCCGTCACGCTGATCTCGGAGATCCTGCCACGGAAGTGACTGGTCTCGGCAGGCGCCAGACGCGTCAACCACACCAGCACATAGCGCGAGGTGAGATCGGCGCTCGGCTTGAACGTCACCGAACTGCCCGAGCCTTCGGCCACCTTGGTGAAGGCGTCGAACGTGGTCGGCATCGCGGAGGCGCCCTTGGGCGCGGCCAGGAGCTGCGCGGTGACGTCGCCCACGAAGTCGACCTTCACCGTGCTCACGTGCTTGGCGCTGCCCAGGTCGACGATGACGCCCACGCCGGCCTTGAGATTGCCCAGATCGGCGCCCAGGTAGTAGTTCGTCTCCCAGTACGTGGAGGGGTCGCCGTCGAACGCCTTGGGGAGATCCTTCGGATTCTCGCTGCCGTCGCCGAGCGGGTCGAAGTCCTTCAGCCCGGCGATCTTGATCGGGACCGGGGCCTTGCGGGTCGGGTCCTGGCTCGCCTTCTGGCCGGTCGTCGGGTGACTGGTCGGCTGGTCCTCACGCGACTTGAGGGTGTCCGCGAGCTGCCAGCTCCCCAGGCCGATCGCCACGATCACCAGCGCCGAGACGGCCCATTTCAGTGCCCGGCCGGTACGGCCGGGCAGAGTGGGCGGCGGAGTGGGGGCGGCGACCGCGGGCGGCTGCGGCGTCCCCGGTGGCGCGGGCGGCTGGCGGAAGGCCGCGACCGGGTAGACCGGCGGTGCCTGCTCCGGCGGCCGGATGCGCGGGATGCCCGCGACGGCCTTGGCCAGCTCCTCGGGAGTGGTGCAGGGCGGGTCCTGCCGGGAGGCGGTCGCGCCGTCGTTGACGAGCGCGCGCATGGCCAGCTCGGACAGCCTGCGGTGGACCCCCGCGCGGACCTGGTCGGGTGCGACCAGGCCGACGCCCTTGGGCAGCCCCGCCAGACCGTGCGCGTCCTCCTCGTACGGCCAGCGCTGCGTGAGCGACGCGTAGAGCAGCGCGCCGATCGCCTCGGTGTCCTGCCGCTGCGGACGTTCGGAGTTGAGCCCGCGCAGTGCGGCGGCGACCGCGAGGCCGCGGATCCGGTACTGCCCGGAGACCGTACGCAGCACGGCGCCGGGGTCGAGACGCAGGTGCGCCAGGCCCTCGCGGTGGGCGGCGGCCATGCCCTGGGAGACCTGGCTGACCATCTGGTACGCCTCGTGCGGCTCCATCGCGCCCGCGGCGAGCAGGTCGGCCAGCGAGGAGGCGTCGGGCAGCCACTCGTGGATGACGTACACCAGGTCGTTCTCCTCGACGGCGTCGAGGACCTGGACGAAGCGCGGGTCGCCGAGGAGCGCGGCCGACCGGGCGGCGGCCAGCACTTGGCGGGCTCGCCGGTGGTCGGCGGGCAGGATGTGGATGCCCACCGCCCTGCGCAGCTTCTCGTCGACCGCGCGCCAACTGCTGAAGCCGTCGATCCGGGTGACGCACTCCGCGAGCTGGTAGCGCCGGGCGAGCTTGTGACCGCTGTGCAGCTCGGGCTGCGCGCTGCGGACGGGCCTGGGTGCCGTGGTGGCGCTGCCGCCGCCCTTGGCGGTGCCGGCGGGCCGCCGGCCGTCGGCGGTCGCTGTGGAGGCAGCTGTGGGGCTTCCTGGGGCGTCCTCGGCCGCCGGGCGGTCTCCGTCCCCGGTCTTCTCGCCGGGGGCGAGCGTGGCGGTGCCCCCGGAACCGGACGACGAGGGCGCGGGGGCCGGTGCGGACGGGGCCTTCGCGGAGGCGACCGGCGTCCCCTTGGCCGGGGTGCCCTTGGCGGAGGTGCCCTTGGCGGGAGTGCCCGTCGCGACGGGCGCCGTCGCGGAAGCCGCCTTGGCGCCGTTCGTCGAAGCGGACGCCTTGGGGCTCCTGCCGTCCTTGACGGTCTGCTTGGCGGCCCTCTTCGCCGGGGCCTTGGCCGCCGACTTCGTCGCGGGCTTGGCCGCGGTCTCCGCGGCGGCCGTGGCGGAGGACGCGCCCGAGGTAGTGGCGGAGGTCATGGCAGAGGACCTGGTGGAGGTCGTGGTGGAGTTCTGGGCGGCGGCGGGGGTCTCCTCCGATGACGAGGGCACCGCTGGCAGCACGGCGGTCGTCAGCTTCGTCGTCGCCGTCGGCGAGGACGCGGGGGCCGTCGCGGGCACGGGCGCCGTCAGTTCGGCGGTCGCGGCCACCGCGGTGTCGACCACCACGGTCTCGCTGGTCGCGCTGTCGCCGTCGTCCGCGGCCGACATCGAGGTTTCGGCGGTGGTCCGCGTGCCGTCCGACCCGTCCTGGGATCGTGTGCCGGAGTCGGCGCTGTTGCTGGTCTGGTCGTCCGTCGTCGTCCCGTCGGATGTGGCGCCGTCCTGCTGGGCGGCGAGCGGGGGCTCGCCACCCTCATTGGCCACTCCGACGGCGGCCGTGCTCCGATCCGCCACCGTCGTTCCTGCCTCCCCATCCATTGCGCGATCCCACATCGAGCCGATGACAATTGTGCCCACAGTCCGGCTCTATGCACGACACACAGGGAACCGGGATGGTTGCCCGCCGCTTCGCGACGGTGGTTCGTTCAGCGCCCGAGCCGTCCTCGCACCATGCCGATCATGGCGGTCATCTCCTCGATCCTCATCCGCTTGGCCGCGAAGAGGAAGATTCCGAGCAGCAGGCCGCCGCCCACCACGAGCGCGGCGAGCGAGCCCACGGCGCCGCTGCCCAGCGCCCCGAGCACGGCGTAGACGGCCAGCCCCGCGATCAGCGCGGCGGGCACGCAGGCGCCGGTCAGACGGGCGTAGGTGCGTACCACCCGCTTGCCGTCCAGGTCGCCGTCGAGCCGCGAGCGCAGCCGCTTGGCGGCCACCCCGACGCCCACGGCGTACGCGAGACCGTACGCGGCGGCCATGCCGACCACGGCCCAGCGGGAGGGCAGCACCACGAAGCAGATGGCCGCCGCCGCCGCGTTGACCGCGGCCACGATGACCGTGTTGTAGAAGGGCGTGCGCGTGTCCTCGAAGGCGTAGAACCCGCGCAGGATCACGTACTGCACCGAGAAGGGGATCAGTCCGGCGCCGAAGGCCATCAGGATGAATCCGATGTTGCGCGCGGAACCGGCGCCGGTGCTCGCGTAGAGCAGGCTGCACATCGGGACGCCCAGGGCCAGGAAGGCGAAGGCGGCGGGCACGATGGCCACCGCCGAGGTGCGCAGACCGTAGGAGATGTCGTCGCGCACCGCGGAGATGTCGTTGTCCGCCGCGGCCCGCGAGATCCGCGGCAGCACCGCGGCCATCACCGAGACGGTGATGATCGCCTGGGGCATCTGCCAGATCAGCAGCGCGTTGTTGTACGCCGTGATGCCGGTGCCCTGGTTGCCGCTCTTGTCGGCGTTGGCGCCCGCCCAGGTGGCGAGCTGGGTGACGACGATCAGGCCCGCCTGGTTCGCCAGCACGA
The DNA here is from genome assembly GCF_014596445.1 of Streptomyces sp. CBMA29. Taxonomy (GTDB): domain Bacteria; phylum Actinomycetota; class Actinomycetes; order Streptomycetales; family Streptomycetaceae; genus Actinacidiphila. The sequence goes on from NZ_MECL01000144.1 coordinate 19,906, forward strand.
AGAAGAACGTCCACTTGGCGAGCTTGGCGGCCTTGCCGAGACCGTGGCCGCGCCAGTCGAAGCGCGGCCGGAACTTGAAGCCCGCGTCCCGCAGATACGGCAGCATCGCCAGCGACTGCACGGTCAGACCGAGCAGCGTGCCGATGCCGAGCAGCCGCGCGCCCTCGGGAGTGATGGTCGTCGCGTCCATCCGGGTGGTGCTGTAGGCGCCGTACACCCAGATGAACATGCCGAAGCTGAAGATCACCACGATGTTGTTGAGGACCGGAGTCCACATCATCGCGCCGAATTTGCCGCGCGCGTTGAGCACCTGGCCCATCACCACGTGCACGCCCATGAAGAAGATGGTCGGCAGGCAGTAGCGGGCGAAGGTGATGGCGATGTCGTACGTGTCGGGGTTGTCGGCGATCTTCGCGGACATCAGCCGGATCAGCAGCGGCGCCGCGATCACGGTGACGGCCACGATGCCGCCGAGCACCACCATCACGACCGTCAGCAGCCGGTTCGCGTACGCCGTACCGCCGTCGTCGTCGTCCTTCATCGCGCGGACGAGCTGCGGGACGAAGACGGAGTTCAGGCCGCCGCCGATGGTGAGGATGTAGATCATCGTCGGCAGCGTGTTGGCGACGGCGTACGAGTCGCCGAGGGTCGCCACGCCGATCGCGGCGGCGATCACCAGGGTGCGGACGAAGCCGGTGAGGCGGGACACCAGGGTGCCCGCGGCCATCAGCGCGCTGGACTTGAGGATGTTGCCCGCGCGCGTGCTGGAGGTGGCCTCCGCCGCGCGCGGCGGCCTGGCGGCCATCGGCGGCGCGGCCGGGATGATCGGGATCTGCCCGGTGGCGTCCAGCGCGGACACCGGCTCGCCGATGTACGAGGGCGTGTACGCGTACTGCACGGGCTGCTGTTGCTGGTTCGGGTACGGCAGATTCGCGTAGCCGTACCGCGGGTCGGCGTACCGCTGGTCCTGGTAAGCGGCCTGCCCGTACGCCGGATTCTCGTACGCGGGCTCGGCGTACCCCGTCTCGGCGTTGTCCGCGGGCGCGGGCGAGTGCCCGTACGCCGCCGGGTCCGGGTAGCCGGGCGCCTGCTGCTGCTGGTGCTGCGGCGGATAGCCGTAGCCCTGCTGTGGCTGCTGCTGCGGGTACGCGTACCCCTGCTGGGGGTGCTGCGGCTGCTGGTACTGGGCGGGTCCCGGCTGCTGCTGTTGCCTGGGGTCCTGCGGCGGCGCGTACCCCTGTTGCGGCTGCTGGGCCTGAGGTGCCTGCGGGGCTTGGGGCTGTTGCGGGGGCGCGGCGCCGGAGCGCTGGTCGCGGAAGAGGTGCTCGAACGCGTCGTACCCCGGCTCCTGCTGGCCCTGCTGGCCCTGACCGCCCTGCTGCCCCTGGGGCGACCCGCCGACCAGGTCGTCCACGCCGACGTACTGGGTCGCGGAGTTGTCGCCGTACGGCATCTGGGGGTACGCCGAAGGCTGCTGCTGCGGATACTCCTGCCCGTACGGCGGCGGCGGGTGCGCGGCGCGGTCGTACAGCGCCTCGCCCACCGGGTCCTGCGCGGTGGGGTCCTGCTGCTGGTACGGGTCGTAGGCGTAGGTGTTCTGCAGATACGGGTCAGGGGGTGAGGGACGCTGCTCGGGCGATGGAGGCATCTGGCCCGCAGAGTCGCGATCACCGTCATACGGCGCGTTCATCAGTGCCCCACCTTATTGTCCGCCGGCTATCCCTCCACCTTCTCACCCGTCGGGGACAGCTCAACGCTTTCCCGACCGGTGTCCTCGGTGTCAGTGCCAGGGTCACCCGGCTGCCCCGGATCACCGTCCTCCTGTCCGCCGCCGTTGTCCCCGTCCTCACCGTCCCCGCCGTCTCCACCGCTGTCCGCGGCTGCCTGCCGCTTCCGCTGACGGTAGATGCGAACGCCCGCGAGCACCAGAAGCAGCAGACCGGCGGCGATGATCAGCATCACCAGATCGGTGACCTTGGTGATCTTGACGTCGAACTCGACGGCGTTGCTGTTGCGGTAGAGGACGCCCTGCGCGGTGAAGAGCGCCGCGGTGACCCTGACCTTGCCGTTCGCGCTCGCCGACGTCTGGAACTTCAGGGTACGGGTGTGGCCGCCGTCGATCGCGATCGGCTGCTGCGGGTCCTTGATCTCCAGCCGGATGTCGGTGTTCGACGTGAGACGCAGCACAAGGTTGGTGATCGGCTGGTTCAGCTCGTTCTTCACCGTCACCGGAATGGTCCCGCTGCGGCCGGAGAGGGTGAGGGTGGTCTTGGGCAGGATGCGGACCGCGTTGATCAGGTCCTGGAGGTAGCCGCCGATCGAACCGCGGAATTCGGTCGCGTCCGCGGGGTCGCCGCGCCAGCCGGCCGACATGGCGCGCAGCACCGAGTTGCCGAAGGGCACCGTCACCTTGTCCTTGCGGGTGAGGATGGTGACGAAGTCGTTGAGATGGGTCTGCGTCTCGCTGAGCTGCTGGAAGGCGCCCACGGACAGCTCGTGCCTGCGCAGCGCCTTCGGGTACTTCTTCGTCGACGGCACCTTGCGGTTGGCGTCCGGGTCGGCCTTGGCCTTGGCGGCGGTGTCGAAGCCGACGCTGGCGGCCCACGGGCTCGTGCCGACGGTGCCGATCGCCTCGGCCATCGCCTGCGCCTGCGAGACCGTGGGCATCCGCTGCGGGGCGACCAGAATGGTGCGCTGCTTCTCCGGCGCCTGCATGGTGATCATCAGGGTCTGCGCGATGAAGTCCTGCACGGCGAGATCGGCGGTCTCCGCGCGCAGCATGTCGCCCTCGAAGGCGGTGGACAGCGGGGCGTCGGCGACCACCGCGGTCACCCCGTGGCCGATCGGGCGGGCAGCGTTGGGCGTGTAGCTGAGCGAATCGCTCTCGCTGACGCTGTCGCTGCGGGCGACGATCCGCTTCGCGCCGCCGGTACGGGCGACCGAGACGATGTCGGGGTCGACGGCCCCGTCCACCGGCCAGGCCACGTCGGAGGTGGCCTGAACGCCGAGGACGGTGTCGAGGGTGCTCACGCCCAGTTCTGACGCGGTCTTGAGGTGGTTGAGGGTGCCGGGCACGCGCAGGCCGTTGTGCGCGACGGAGGCCAGGTCGGTGTCGGCGAACGGCAGCGCGATCACCTGGTCGCCCGCGACAGCGCTCTTGAGCGAGTTCAGCCACGCCTTGGCGACCGCGCCACCGGTGCCCTCTGTGGTGTTGGTGACGTCGCCGCCGGGACCGGCGACCCGGTACGGCTTGGTCATGAAGTCGATCGAGGCGAGCAGGTCGGGATCGATGATCCAGGTCACCGGCAGCGACTTGGCCAGGTCCACCATCACCTGGAGCCGCCCGCCGGGGGCCAGCTCCTTGGCGAGGTCGTCGTCGAGGAAGATCGGGCTCTGCTGGGAGTCGGTGTCACCGCGGGCGGCCACGTGCGGCCGGTCGGTGAGCGGCCACAGGTACGTGATCTGCGTCGCCTTCGCGGTGGTGGTGTTGGTGTCGTACCAGGGCAGGAAGGTGCGCTTGATGCCCAGGACGTGCTCGCCGGGCTCCGCGGACGTCTCGCCGTCCAGCGCCACGCCGAGCTGGTAGACGCCCGAGGCGTCGAAGCCCAGGGACTTCACCGGGACCTTGAGGGAGAAGGGCAGGCTCTGCCCGGCCGAGATCTTCGGGAGGTCGACCGTGTGTCCGTCGATCTCCGAGCCGTCCAGGTAGCTGGTGTAACCGGTACGGTCCTGGGCGCTCTTCATCGCGCTGAGGGACGTCAGGGGGCCGTCCGGGGCGATCCTGACGCCCATCCGGGCGCCGGTGATCGTCGTCTTGCCGTTGTTGGTCACCGTGCCGGACACGGTGACGGAGCCGTCCTTGGCGGGGACGCGGGGGTCGACCTTGTTCAGCGTCACCGCGGCGGTGCGCGATCCGCTGCCGACGGCGGCCTGCGCGCCCGGCGCCTGGAGCGTCTGGACGACCTGGAGCAGCCCGGTGAGCAGCGTGCCCGTGGCGATCAGGGCGACCGCCCGCAGCAGACGCGGCGAGCGCGCCGACGGGGGTCCTCCGGGTGCCTGTGCCGCCTCGCCCACGCGTTCGCCCGTCCCTCGTGTCGGATGTCGACGGGCGGGCGACGGTGGTCGTCGGTCCGCCCATCTGATGTGCGTGCTGGCATGTTAACGATCGGCGCTGTGCCAAAGTGCTGCGGAGTCCGGGGAAGAGGCCCGATGCGGCCCAGTCGAGATCTGGCAGGGGTCCAGCCGATGCCTGGCTGATGCCCAGCCGGGGTCCAGTCGGGGTCCGGCCGGGGTCCGGCCGATGTCCGCCGAGGTCCGGAACCGGGCGGTATGCCCTCGGGACGCGCGCCCTGTGCGCCCGGGATGCGGTCCTGCGGGGAAACCCGGCAGCCGTGGGCTCCGCGGACCCGTACCCTTTTGCGTTGTGCCGAATGCCAACAACGCCGCTCAGACCCCGCAGGCCCGCCACCGGGTCGCGCCCGTCGCCGAGGAACTCGGCCACCGATTCCGCGACGCCGGATTCCGGCTCGCCCTCGTCGGTGGCTCTGTCCGGGACACCCTGCTGGGCAGGCTCGGCAACGACCTCGACTTCACCACCGACGCCCGCCCCGAGCAGGTACTGAAGATCCTGCGGTCGTGGGCGGACTCGGTGTGGGAGGTCGGCATCGCCTTCGGCACGGTCGGCGCGATGAAGGACAGCTTCCAGATCGAGGTGACGACGTACCGCTCCGAGGCGTACGACCGGACCTCGCGCAAGCCGGAGGTGTCCTACGGCGACACCATCGAGGACGACCTGGTCCGCCGGGACTTCACGGTGAACGCGATGGCGGTCGCGGTCCCCGAGGGCGACTTCGTCGATCCGTACGGGGGTCTGGACGATCTGGCGGCCCGGTTGCTGCGTACGCCCGGCACCCCGGAGTCGTCGTTCTCCGACGACCCGTTGCGGATGCTGCGGGCCGCCCGCTTCGCCGCGCAGCTCGACTTCGAGGTCGCGCCCGAGGTGGTCGCCGCGATGTCGGCGATGGCCGACCGGATCGGGATCGTCTCCGCCGAGCGGATCAGGGACGAGCTGAACAAGCTGGTCCTGTCCGACCACCCGCGCAAGGGGCTGCGGCTGCTGGTCGACACCGGGCTCGCCGATCTGGTGCTGCCCGAGCTGTCCGCGCTGCGCCTTGAGCGGGATGAGCACTTCCGGCACAAGGACGTCTACGAGCACTCGCTGACCGTGCTGGAGCAGGCGATCGACCTGGAGACCGACGGGCCCGACCTCGTGCTGCGGCTGGCCGCGCTGCTGCACGACATCGGCAAGCCGAAGACCCGCCGCTTCGAGACCGACGGCCGGGTCTCCTTCCACCACCACGAGATGGTGGGCGCGAAGCTGACCAAGGCCCGGCTGACCCAGCTCAAGTACCCCAACGATCTGGTGAAGGACGTCTCCCGGCTGGTCGAACTGCACCTGCGCTTCCACGGATACGGCAGCGGCGAGTGGACCGACTCGGCCGTACGCCGCTACGTCCGCGACGCGGGCCCGCAGCTCTCCCGGCTGCACAAGCTGACCCGCTCGGACTGCACGACCCGCAACAAGCGCAAGGCAGCCGCCCTGTCCCGTACCTACGACGCTCTCGAAGCGCGCATCGCCGAACTCCAGGAGCGCGAGGAGCTGGACGCGATCCGGCCCGACCTCGACGGCAACCAGATCATGTCGATCCTGGGTGTCCCCCCCGGCCCCCTGGTCGGCAAGGCGTACCAGCACATGCTGGAACTCCGGCTGGAGAACGGCCCGATGACCGAGGACGAGGCGATCGCCGCCCTCAGGACGTGGTGGTCCGAGCAGCGGTGAGAACGGCGGCGTGAAACGACGGAGGGGCGATGTTCCACGTGGAACATCGCCCCTCCGTCGTCTCACCGAACGCGATGTTCCACGTGGAACATCGGCGTCAGTTCACGCGCGTCAGGCAGAGCGCGTAGTCGCCGCCGGGCCCCGAGTGGTCGTACTCGGCGTAGCTCTCGGAGCAGGCGTCCCCGTAGTGGTTGCCACCGTGCCGCTCCACGACGCGGTACGCGGCCGAGTCCGACGTGCAGTCGACGACCTTCAGATTCGGCTTGGAGTCGGAGCCGTTCTTGCTGACGCAGTCACCGGCGGACGCCGAATTCGCGCCGCTTCCGCCCACGGCGACTCCCGCGATGATGATGGCGAGCACCAGCAGCGGCGCCAGCATGACGTACGCGCCGCCCCGTAGGAAGATCGGCTTGCCCGGGTTCATGGGCGGTCCGAAGCCGCCGCTCGGCGCGGGCAGCTTGTTGAACCTGCCGCGCGGCCCGAGGTTGATCAGCACCGTGATCGGCGTGATGACGAACGAGCCGAGGCCCCACCAGCCCTGCCACAGCGTCTTGGTGGTCATCTCGCGGTGCGTGGCTATCCCGCAGGTGCGGCAGTAGTTCGCCCGCCGCTTCAGGAAGCGCATGATGATCAGGAAGCCCTGGTGGCCGCGGACGGTGGCCTGCACGGCGGGGAAGCCCCCGCAGAAGGTGCACGCGGGGCTGCCGTCCGGCGCCGTCTGCGGCCCGGTCTGCGGGTAGCCGAACGGCTGCTGCCCCTGACCCTGCGGCGGCCCGTACGGGTTCTGGCTCGGCTGGCCCTGGCCGTACGGATTCTGCCCATAGGGGTTCTGGCCGTACGGGTTCTGTCCGTACGGATTCTGGCCCTGCTGCGGAGGCGCGGGCGGAGGCGGTGCTGTCTGCTGTGCGTACGGCTGGCCGTAGGGATTGCGGCCAGGAGGTGGCGGAGTAGCCACGATTTCCCCCATGTGTGGTGTGCGTCCCGGCGCGACGCCGGGGTCAGGTGCGAAGTCGGGTCATCGTGGCGGCCACCCCGGCGTAGAGCAGGGCTAGGGCGGTGATCAGCGCTGGGGAACGACCGTCGGGCGGCAGCATCAGGGCGGAGACCGCGGCGGCGCCTACGAAGGCGACGTTGAAGGCGACATCGTAGAGGGAGAAGACGCGCCCGCGGTAGGAGTCCTGGACGTCGGTCTGCACCACGGTGTCGGTGGCGATCTTCGCGCCCTGCATGGTGAAGCCCAGCACGAAGGCCGCGACCATCATCGGTCCGACGGCGAACGGGAGCGCCAGCGGGAGCAGCAGCACGGCGGACGCGGCGGCGCACACGGTGATCCAGCCGCCGGTGCCGAAGCGGCCGGTGGCCCACGGGGTGAAGACCGCCGCGATGAAGAATCCGGCCGCGGACAGGCCGACCGCCAGGCCGAGCAGGGCGAGGCCCGCGTCGGTGTCCGAGGGGTCGGACCAGGTGTAGCGGCTGAGCATCAGCAAGGTGACGGTCAGGGCGCCGTAGCAGAACCGCATCGCCGTCACCGCGCCCATCGCCCGCCGCGCCGCGGGCCGTTGGCGCAGATGCCGCCACCCGGCGGCCAGGCCCTGCGCGGTGCCCGCGAGCGCCGTGCGCAGCCGCGGCGGCACCTCGGAGGGATCGGGACCGAGCCGGTCGCGGCCCAGCGTCAGCGCGGACAGCCCCGCCACGAGATAGACGCCCGCGCCGAGCAGCACGGTCGCCGCGTTGGCCCCGGCGCCCTCGGGCAGGAAGAGGTGCACGACGAAGGCGACACCGCCGCCGGCGGTCGCCGCGAGCGTCCCGGCGGTCGGGGACAGCGAGTTGGCGATCACCAGCCGCTCCTCGTCCACGACCCGCGGCAGCGCGGCGGACAGCCCCGCGAGTACGAAGCGGTTGACGGCGGTGACCGACAGGGCGGAGAGATAGAACAGCCAGTCCGGCACGTGCAGCAGGATCAGCGCGGCCGTCCCGCAGGACAGCACCGCACGCAGCAGATTGCAGGAGAGCAGCACCTGCCTGCGCCGCCAGCGGTCGAGCAGTACCCCGGTGAACGGGCCGAGCAGCGAGTACGGCAGCAGCAGTACGGCCATGGCGGAGGCGATGGCGCCGGGCGAGGTCTGTTTCTCGGGTGAGAAGACGACATAGGCGGCCAGCGCGACCTGGAAGACGCCGTCGGAGAATTGGGACAGCAGACGCACCGCGAGCAGCCGCCGGAAGCCCGACAGCCGCAGCAGCACGCGAAGATCGCGCACAACAGCCATGGTCACAGCCTCACATGACGCGGAAGGCCCCGGGCACGCGACCCGGGGCCTTTCCTTGGTACTGCGGTGATGCCGTCCTGCGATGGTGCGGTCCCGCGGTGACGCGGTGACGCCATGGCGCCGTGCCGCGTGCCGCGTGCCGCGGCGTTGTCCGGCTCAGCCGGTCAGCGCTCGACCTCGCCGCGGATGAACTTCTCCACGCTGTCGCGGGCCTCGTCGTCGAAGTACTGCACCGGCGGGGACTTCATGAAGTACGAGGACGCCGACAGGATCGGGCCGCCGATACCGCGGTCCTTGGCGATCTTCGCCGCGCGCAGCGCGTCGATGATGACACCGGCGGAGTTCGGGGAGTCCCAGACCTCCAGCTTGTACTCCAGGCTCAGCGGGACGTCACCGAAGGCGCGGCCCTCGAGGCGCACGAACGCCCACTTGCGGTCGTCCAGCCACTGCACGTAGTCCGACGGGCCGATGTGGACGTTCTTGGCGCCCAGGTCACGGTCCACGATCTGCGAGGTGACGGCCTGCGTCTTGGAGATCTTCTTGGACTCCAGGCGCTCGCGCTCGAGCATGTTCTTGAAGTCCATGTTGCCGCCCACGTTGAGCTGCATGGTGCGCTCCAGCAGGACACCGCGGTCCTCGAAGAGCTTCGCCATCACGCGGTGCGTGATGGTGGCGCCCACCTGGGACTTGATGTCGTCACCGACGATCGGCACACCGGCCTCGGTGAACTTGTCCGCCCACTCCTTGGTGCCGGCGATGAAGACCGGGAGGGCGTTGACGAAGGCGACCTTCGCGTCGATGGCGCACTGCGCGTAGTACTTGGCCGCGACCTCGGAGCCGACGGGCAGGTAGCAGACGAGGACGTCGACCTGGCGGTCCTTGAGGATCTGGACGATGTCGACCGGGGCCTCGGTGGACTCCTCGATCGTCTCTCGGTAGTACTTGCCGAGACCGTCGTTGGTGTGGCCGCGCTGGACGGTCACGCCGCTCTGCGGGACGTCGCAGATCTTGATGGTGTTGTTCTCGCTGGCGCCGATGGCGTCCGCGAGGTCGAGGCCGACCTTCTTCGCGTCGACATCGAAGGCGGCCACGAACTCGACGTCACGTACGTGGTAGTCGCCGAACTGCACGTGCATGAGACCAGGCACCCTGCTGTCCGGGTCGGCGTCCTTGTAGTACTCGACACCCTGCACCAGCGACGCGGCGCAGTTGCCTACGCCAACGATGGCTACGCGAACCGAACCCATACCGGTTGCTCCCTGTGTAATCGTCACGCGGTTCCCCGGTTTTCGGGTCGGCCGCCGTTCTCTTGGTTGTTGTCGTGTGTGTCCTGCTCGGCGTGCTCGGATTCCGGGCGCGTGGTGCTGCGTCCGGCCCGCTCGGTCTCGATCAGCTCATTGAGCCAGCGGACCTCGCGCTCCACCGATTCCATGCCGTGCCGCTGGAGCTCGAGCGTGTAGTCGTCGAGCCGTTCGCGGGTGCGCACGAGTGAGGCGCGCATCTTCTCCAGCCGTTCCTCGAGGCGGCTGCGCCGCCCCTCGAGGACCCGCATCCTGACGTCCTTCGACGTCTGCCCGAAGAAGGCGAAGCGAGCGGCGAAGTGCTCGTCCTCCCAGGCGTCAGGGCCGGAGTGGGCGAGCAGCTCCTCGAAGTGCTCCTTGCCCGCGGCCGTCAGCCGGTAGACGATCTTCGCCCGGCGGCCTGCGAGGGGTGTCGCGGGCGGATCGCTGTCCACCACCGACTCCTCGATCAGCCACCCCTGGATGACCAGCGTCTTCAGGCACGGATAAAGACTGCCGTAGCTGAAGGCGCGGAACACCCCGAGCGAGGTGTTGAGCCGCTTGCGCAGCTCGTAGCCGTGCATAGGGGACTCGCGCAGCAGACCGAGAACCGCGAATTCGAGGATTCCGGAGCGCTTGCTCAATCCCTCGTCCCCTCGTTCCGGCCGGTCGCCGCTGTCCCGTACTGTGTGCCGACCCGATGCCTCCGCACGATGCATCGGAGCGATGTGTCGGTGCGATGTATCGAGTCGATACATCGGGACGATAGAACGGTTCGACACATCATGCAAGGCGGGCCGCGGTGACCGGCGTCACAGCGGGTGTCACAACATGAAACCTGTGAGGCGTCAACCGTCCGTTATGTGATGAACGCTCGCACCGTGCGTCTTTTGACCGTGCGTACTCTGTTCGCCATGCAGAGCACCGGGAACCCTGGGACGTCGGCGTGCGTCTTGGTCCTGGGTGCAGTGCGGCCTGACACAGCCGCACTCAGGGGGACAGACCGGAATGTCATCGATGCCTGCAGGCGATCCCGCCTGTCGAGGAGTAGCTGTTCATGAGCGAGCACCGTCGCAAGCCGCCGCAGTCGCCCTCCGGCGGCCGTGCTGCCGCCAGGCGCGGGGGACAGCAGCCGACGCCCCCTGCGTCAGGCGGCCGAAGCGCGGCCGGCGGCCCCCCCGCCGGTTCCCGTAGCGGTATGCCCAGTGGCGGTACGCCGCCCGGCGGTACCCCGGGCGCCGTGCCCGGCCGACCTCCCGGCCCTCCCCCCGGCCCTCCACCCGACCCCGCACCCGACCCCGTGCCCCGCACGGCCCCGCCTCCCGCCGCACCCGATAAACTCCGCCCTCTTATGAGTGCCACTCTCGTCGCCAAGAATCTCGCCGCCGGACACG
>NZ_MECL01000145.1 GCF_014596445.1 Streptomyces sp. CBMA29
GCGCTGGAGCTGTCGGCGGCGCCGCTGCGCGGGCCGGACCGGGACGCGGTGCGGGCCGCGCTGCTCGACGGGCTGCGGCGCGAGGGCACTGCGCTGCTGCACTGGTCGCGGGAGGCCCGTGAGGTACGGCAGCAGTTGGCCTTCCTGCACCGGGAGTTGGGCGGGAACTGGCCGGACGTCTCGGAGCGGGCGCTGGTGGAGCGGGCCGAGGAGTGGCTGGGGCCCGAGCTGGCGCGGGCCGGGCGGCGGGCGGATCTGGAGCGGATCTCGGCGGGCGGCGCGCTGCCCCGGCTGCTGCCGTGGGCCACGGGCGAGGCGGCCCGGTTCGGTGAGCTGGCCCCGGAGCGGTTCGCGGTGCCGAGCGGTTCGCGCATCCGGATCGACTACGGCGGCGACCAGCCCGTACTGGCCGTGAAGCTCCAGGAGTTGTTCGGGCTGCGGGCGACGCCCGAGATCGCCGGGGTGCCGCTGCTGGTGCATCTGCTCTCGCCCGCCGGGCGGCCCGCGGCGGTGACCGCGGACCTGGCCTCGTTCTGGCGTGACGGCTACCGCGCGGTGCGCGCCGAGCTGCGGGGCCGCTATCCGCGCCACCCGTGGCCCGAGGACCCGGCGACGGCCGAGCCGACCAAGCGGACGAACAACAGCCGCCGGAAGTAGGCCGAGGGCTCAGACCGGTACGGGGTCCGGGTGGTCGGGCTCGCGGTCCGGGTCGGCCTCCCGGTCGCCGACCGGGTCGGCGGGCCGCCGTCCGCGTGCTTCGAGCAGCAGGGACAGCGCCAGCAGGGCGGCGGCGAGAGCGCCGAAGCCCCACGGCAGGTAGCTGGTGAGGAGCAGCACCAACTGCCTTTGCGTCTTGACCAGATGGACGATGGAGTCGATGTAGTCGGGCCGCATCTTCACGTCGCCCGCGAAGGCGGTGACCGGTGCTTTGCCGGTCGAGGCGGGGAAGCGCAGTTCCTCAGTGTGGATCTCCTCGCCGTTGACGGGCGCGCCGGTCGTCGGGTCGACCCAGAACATCCGCTTGGTGGTGTACCAGCGCTGGATGCCGGTGGCCTTGACCGTCTCGGGGGTGAGCGCGGGAGCGCCGGGTGCGATCTCGGGCAGTTTCTTGGGCAGCGGGACCCGCTGCCAGGGCACGGTCTGCTCGAAGTAGTAGACCTTCAGGCCGTGGAAGCGCTGGGTGCCCGCGTAGTGGATCGGCGCGGAGGTGCGGCTCTGCGCGTCGAAGTAGTAGTAGTCGCGCTTCTGGGTCAGGAAGGGGAACTTGAACTCGATGCCCTGCCGGGTGACCGGGTCTCCGTCGACCGACTCGCTCGCGGTGTGCACCGGTTCCTGGGTGTGCGCGTCGAAGACGTACCGCTCGGGGATCTCCGAGACCATCTTGCCGTCGGGGCCGGCGACGTAGGAGAGCGCGTCCCAGACCACGACGTCCTTGCCGGTCTCGGCCTTGACCTGCCGGGCCGCCGTCACATTGCCCTTGAGGGTCTGCACGATGCTGACCTTGGAGACCTTCTTGGCGGTGAGGCTGGAGTAGTCGACGAGGGTGGCGTTCTTCGCCTCCAGGACGGCGACCTGGTACTCGCTCGGCGGCACTTTGGCCAGCCGCGGGTAGGCGTACCAGCGCAGCATGGGCGCCAGGGTCGCGAAGAAGACGGCGAGGGCGAGCAGCACCAGGCTGGACTTGCGGCGCATCGCGGCTCCAGACGGCTCAGGGGTGGCTGGGGACCGTGGTCAGCAGGGGTTTCGGCGAGGTGTGACCCGCGGGCGCGCCGATCGCGGTGACGGTGAAGACCAGGGCGAGGGCGGCGGCGAGTCCGATCGCCGCCGCGGCGAGTGCGCGCATGGCCGGACCTCCCTCGGGTGCCCCCTGCCTCCGGCGGGGGGACCCCCGACCGACGCGGATGTCGGCGGGGCCGGGGCACCGTAGCAACCGGGAGGTGAGATGAGAACACGTTTCACCGGGGACGTTCGTGAGGCTTTCGCCTGAACGTCTTCGGTGCGTGGAGGTGTTGCCGACGCGCGCGGCGCTGGGGGTACCGCGTCAGGGGTACCGCGTCGGGGATGACCGCGCCGCGGGTTACGGCTTCGCGGTGACGGCGGCGCCGGTGGCCGCGCTGGCGGTCGCCTCACCGCTGGGGGTGGGGGTGTCCGTCGGCGTCGGGGTGTCGGTGGCGCAGGGGTCGGGCGTGCCGGGGGTCCCCCCGCCGGAGGCAGGCGGAGGGGTGCCCGTGGGAGTCGGCGTCGCGGTCGGGCTGGGGCTCGCGCTGTCGGTCGGCGAGGGCGACGGGGACTGCGTCGGGCAGCCGGGCGTCGTCGGGGTGTCCGTCGGCGTGCCGGTCGGTGTTCCCGTGGGGGTGCCGGACGGCGACGACGACGGCGGGTTCTTGCTGGGGCCGGTCGACGGGGTGCCCGCGGTCGGCGGGACGATTCCGCCGGTCGGGTGGGTACCGGACGGCGAGGGCGACGGCGTGCCACCGGGGGCCGGCGCGGACGGACTGGTCGACGGCTGCGGGGTGTTGGCGAACGGCGGCGCGCCCGCGCCCGGTGTGCGCGGGCGGTCGGGCACGGAGACCGCGTCGCCCTGCCGGAAGTGCTCGTACCAGGACTTCACCAGGTCGAGGTAAGCCTGCGAATGGTTGTAGCCGAGGATCGCGCGGTCCATGTCCCGCGGCACGGCCAGGTCGCGGCCGTCCGCGCACAGGTAGTGGGCGGCGGCCAGCGCGGCGTCGTACACGTTGTTGGGGTCGGCGACGCCGTCGCCGTTGCCGTCCGCGCCCCAGTTCGCCCACGTCGAGGGGATGAACTGCATCGGGCCGACCGCTCGGTCGTGGACCGGGTCGCCGTCGTAGCGTCCGCCGTCGGTGTCGCTGATGTTCGCGAAGCCGTTGCCGTCGAGCACCGGGCCGAGGATCGGGGTGTACGTCGTCCCCTTGGCGTCCACGGCGCCGCCGCGGGCCTGGCCGGACTCCACCTGGCCGATGGCCGCGAGCAGTTGCCACGGCAGGTGGCAGCCGGGGTTGCTCGCGGCGACGCTCGCCTCGGCCCGCCGGTAGGCGTCCAGGACGGTCGCGGGCAGCGAGCCGCCGGTCGGCAGCGGGGTGACGACCGGGCCGCCGGAGGGCGTGGCGGTCGGATGCGTGAGGTCAGCCGGAGTGTTCAGCGGCGGCACATCGGTGATGTACGGCGAACCGCCGTCGATCGCGGGGCCGGACGGCGGGGCCACGGTGGTCGCCTGCCGGGCGGCGGCATGCGCCACCGGGATGAGTCCCGGCGCCTGCGAGGCGCCCAGCGCCGCCATCGCGGCGGCGGCGACCGCCGTACTCGCCGCTCCCCTGCGTAGCCTCCGGCCGTACCTCCGCGCTGACATATCCGCGGTCCTCCCCAGGTGCGAGATGGGCGCGTGGCCGCGCCACAACTCGATTGACCCTACGGCAACTTCAGTCCCCCGACCACAGCCAGGGGGAACGCGATCCGGGGCAAATCCCGGCAATTCGCCGAGGTTTCCGGCCCCTCGGCGGACCCTTCACCAAGGGGTCGCGACTCGTTCACACAGCCCGGTCACAGACTCGCGCGGGCACCCGGGCACCCGGGCAGCGAGGCGGGGGGGGTCAGTGCGCGGCCGACTCCCAGTCGGTGCCGTCGCCGACCGACACGTCCAGCGCGGCGCGCAGCGGATACGCCCCCGCCATCTCGCGGCGCACCAGCGTCTCGACCTTCTTCCGCTCGCCGGGCGCGACCTCCAGCACGATTTCGTCGTGCACCTGGAGCAGTATCCGCGACTCCAGCTTCTCGTCGGTGAGCGCCTGGTCGACCTTGAGCATCGCGATCTTCACGATGTCGGCGGCCGAGCCCTGGATCGGCGCGTTGAGCGCCATCCGCTCGGCCATCTCACGGCGCTGCCGGTTGTCGCTGTTGAGGTCGGGCAGGTAGCGGCGGCGGCCGAGCAGCGTCTCGGTGTAGCCGGTGTTCCTGGCCTCGTCGACCACGCGGTGCAGATAGTCCCGCACGCCGCCGAACCGCTCGAAGTACGTCTCCATCAGCCCGCGCGCCTCCGCGGCCTCGATGTTGAGCTGCTGCGACAGGCCGAAGGCGGACAGCCCGTACGCCAGCCCGTACGACATCGCCTTGATCTTGCGGCGCATCTCGGCGTCCACCGCGTCCCGTGCGACGCCGAAGACCTGGGAGCCGACAGTGGTGTGCAGATCCTCGCCCGAGGCGAAGGCGGCGATCAGTCCCTCGTCCTGCGACAAGTGGGCCATCACGCGCAGTTCGATCTGGCTGTAGTCGGCGGTCAGCAGGGATTCGTAGCCCTCGCCGACGACGAATCCGCGGCGGATGGCCCGGCCCTCGTCCGTACGGACCGGCACATTCTGCAAGTTGGGGTCGGTGGACGACAGGCGTCCGGTGGCCGCGACGGTCTGGCTGAAGGTGGTGTGGATACGTCCGTCCGGAGCGATCGTCTTGACCAGGCCCTCGACGGTGACCCGGAGCTTGGCCTGCTCGCGGTGGCGCAGCATGATGACCGGCAGTTCGTGCTCGGTCTGCCCCGCCAGCCACGCCAGCGCGTCGGCGTCCGTGGTGTAACCGGTCTTGGTCTTCTTCGTCTTGGGCAGCCCCAGCTCGCCGAAGAGGACTTCCTGGAGCTGCTTGGGCGAGCCGAGGTTGAACTCGTGGCCGACCGAGGCGTGCGCCTCGCCGACCGCGTGCTGCACGGCCGCCGCGAACTGCTGTTCCAGACCTTCGAGATGGGCCCGGTCGGCGGCGATCCCGGAGCGCTCCATGCGGGCCAGCAGTGCCGAGGTGGGCAGTTCGACCTCGTGCAGCAGCTCGGTGGCGCCGACCTCGGGCAGCCGCTCACCGAAGACCTCGGCGAGGTCGAGGACCGTACGGGCCTGCACCATCAGCGCGTCGGCCGCGGCGGCGCCCTCGTCCTCGCCCTCCTCACCGAAGGCGAGCTGTCCGCCCGCGGCGTCGGCCGGGGCCAGCTCGCGGCCCAGGTACTCCACCGACAGCACGTCGAGCGCGAAGGACCGGCGGCCGGGCTTGATGAGATACGCGGCCAGGGCCGTGCACATCGTCACCCCGGCGACACTCCAGCCGTGCTCGGCGAAGACCCGCTCGACGTTCTTCGCGTTGTGCAGCACCTTGGGACGTGCGGGGTCGGCGATCCAGGCGGCGAAGGCCCCCTCGTCCCCCTCGTCCAGCTCCGCGGGGTCGAACCAGGCGGCCACCTCCGGTGAGGCGAGCGCGATCTGGGTGACGCTGCCGCTGCCCAGCGCCCAGGTGTCGACACTGGCCAGGCCGAGCGGCGCGCCGCCGTGCTCGTCGAGCCAGCCGGGCAGGTCGCCCGCGGCGAGCACGGTGCCCTCCACTGCGACGCCCTCGGCGATCTCCGCCTCTTCCTGCTCGGCGCCGGGATCGACGGCGAACAGCCGCTCCCGGAAGTTGGAGTTGCGGAACTCCAGCACGTCCAGCACGCCGACCAGGGCCGTCCTGTCGTACGGCTCCCTGGCCAGGCCCTCGGGGCCCGACGGCAGACTCACGTCGCGCACCATCTCGGTCAGCCGCCGGTTGAGCTTCACCGCGTCCAGATGCGCCCGCAGATTCTCACCGGCCTTGCCCTTGACCTCGTCGGCCCGCTCGACCAGGTCGGCGAAGGACCCGAACTGCGTGATCCACTTGGCCGCCGTCTTCTCGCCGACGCCGGGGATACCGGGCAGATTGTCCGACGGGTCGCCGCGCAGCGCCGCGAAGTCCGGATACTGCCGGGGCGTCAGACCGTACTTCTCCTCGACCTTCTCCGGGGTGTAGCGGGTCAGCTCGGAAACGCCCTTGGTGGGGTAGAGCACCGTCACGTTCTCCGTGACCAACTGGAACGAGTCCCGGTCGCCCGTGACGATCAGCACCTCGTAACCGAGCGCCTCCGCCTGGGTGGCGAGCGTGGCGATCACGTCGTCCGCCTCGAAGCCCTCGACCGCGAAGCGGCTGACACCCATCGCGTCCAGCAGCTCGCCGATCAGCTCGACCTGGCTGCGGAACTCGTCCGGCGTCTTCGAGCGGTTCGCCTTGTACTCGGGGAACTCGTCGAACCGCCAGGTCTTGCGGGAGACGTCGAAGGCGACGGCGAGGTGCGTCGGCCGCTCGTCACGCAGCGTGTTGGCCAGCATGGACGTGAAGCCGTAGATCGCGTTCGTCGGCTGGCCCGTGGCGGTGTTGAAATTCTCCACGGGCAGCGCGTAGAACGCCCGGTACGCCAGCGAGTGCCCGTCCAGCAGCAGCAGGCGGGGGCGGTCGGTCGTCGTCTTCGATGCGGATGCGTTGTCTGCCACGTCTGCGATCCTCCCACGCGGGTACGACAACGAAGGACGCCTCCCGCTGAGGGCACGCCGCCGGACCACCGCTGCGCGATGGGGTTTGCCGCGTGGGTGCCCTTGCGCGCGGGGCTGCGCCCCTTGGGTACGGCTGCGCCGTGGGGTTCGCCGGTAGCCGTGGAGCCGAAGGGCGCGCACCGGGTCTAAGCGCCCGGAGGCGGAACGGCGGCAAAATAAGAAGGAAGGGAACGGCACCGCTGCGCGAGACGGCTCCCACCCCACGGCCCGCTCACGCAAGGCGCCGACCTCGCCCCCCACCCCCACTTGGCGTACAAAGGTGACATGGCAAAGAAGCCCCCTTCAGGTGACCCCGTCCAGGACGCTCCGCAGGTCTCCGCGCCCAAGCACAGCGCGGCGGGGCTGCCCGCCATCGGGCACACGGTCAAGATGGCCGGACAGCAGATGGGGGTCCGGCGGGCCACGTTGACGCTGCTGAAGGTCAACCAGAAGGACGGCTTCGACTGTCCCGGCTGCGCCTGGCCCGAGCCGGACCACCGGCATGTCGCCGAATTCTGCGAGAACGGCGCGAAGGCGGTCGCCGAGGAGGCGACACTGCGCCGGGTGACCCCGGACTTCTTCGCCGCGCACCCGGTCTCCGACCTCGCGCGGCGCAGCGGCTACTGGCTCGGCCAGCAGGGCCGGATCACCCAGCCGATGTATCTGGCGGAGGGCGCCGACCACTACGAGGCGGTGCCGTGGGAACGGGCCTTCTCGATCGTCGCGGACGAACTGACCGCCCTGGACACCCCGGACGAGGCCGTCTTCTACACCTCGGGCCGCACCAGCAACGAGGCGGCGTTCCTCTTCCAGCTCTTCGCCCGCGAACTGGGCACCAACAATCTGCCGGACTGCTCCAACATGTGCCACGAGTCGTCGGGTTCCGCGCTGACCGAGACGCTGGGCGTCGGCAAGGGCAGTGTGCTGCTGGAGGACCTGTACCGCTCGGACCTGATCATCGTCGCCGGACAGAATCCGGGCACCAACCACCCGCGGATGCTGTCCGCGCTGGAGAAGGCCAAGCAGGGCGGGGCGACGATCGTGTCGGTCAACCCGCTGCCGGAGGCGGGCCTTGAGCGGTTCAGGAATCCGCAGAACGCCTCGGGTCTCGCCGGTTCCGGCACCGTACTGACCGATCTGTTCCTCCAGATCAGGCTCGGCGGCGACCAGGCGCTGTTCCGCGCGCTGGGCCGGCTGCTGATCGAGGCCGGCGCGCTGGACCGCGACTTCATCGCGGAGCACACCCACGGCTTCGCGGAGTACGAGGCCGCGGCCCTCGCCACCGACTGGGACGAGGTGGAGCGCGCCACCGGTCTGGCACGGGCCGAGATCGACAAGCTGCTCGCCCTGGTGCTGGACGCCGAGAGCGTCGTGGTGTGCTGGGCGATGGGCCTGACCCAGCACAAGCACGCGGTGCCGACCATCCGCGAGGTGGTCAACTTCCTGCTGCTGGGCGGCAACATCGGCCGCCCCGGCGCCGGCGTCTGCCCGGTGCGCGGGCACAGCAATGTGCAGGGCGACCGGACGATGGGCATCTTCGAGCGGCCCCCGGCGGCGTTCCTGGACGCGCTGGAGAAGGAGTTCGGCTTCGCGCCGCCGCGCGAGCACGGCTACGACGTCGTCCGTGCGATCCGGGCGCTGCGCGACGGCACGGCGAAGGTGTTCTTCGCGATGGGCGGCAACTTCGTCGCCGCGTCCCCCGACACCGACGTCACCGAGGCCGCGATGCGCAAAGCGCGGCTGACCGTCCACGTGTCGACCAAGCTGAACCGTTCGCACGCCGTCACCGGCGCCCGCGCGCTGATCCTGCCGACACTGGGCCGTACCGAGAAGGACCGGCAGGCGGGCGGCCCGCAATTCGTCACCGTCGAGGACTCGATGGGCATGGTGCACGCCTCGCGCGGCGGCCTGGACCCGGCCTCGCCGCACCTGCTGTCGGAACCCGCGATCGTGACCCGGCTGGCCCGCGCCGTCTTCGGCGACCGCAGCGTGGTGCCGTGGGCGGACTTCGAGCGGGACTACGACGCGATCCGCGACCGCATCTCGCGGGTCGTCCCCGGCTTCGCCGACTTCAACGCCAAGGTGCGGCACCCGGGCGGCTTCACACTGCCTCACGCCCCGCGCGACAGCCGCACCTTCCCCACCGCGACGGGCAAGGCCAACTTCACCGCGGCGGCGGTCGAGTACCCGGCGGTGCCCGAGGGGCGGCTGCTGCTCCAGACGCTGCGCTCGCACGACCAGTACAACACCACCATCTACGGTCTGGACGACCGCTACCGCGGCATCAAGAACGGCCGCCGCGTCGTCCTGCTGCACCCCGAGGACGCCGCGGCCAACGGTCTGGCCGACGGCGACTATGCCGACCTGGTCGGCGAGTGGACGGACGGCACGGAGCGGCGCGCGGCGGGCTTCCGGGTTGTGCACTACCCGACCCCGCGCGGGTGCGCGGCGGCGTACTACCCGGAGACCAATGTGCTCGTCCCCCTCGACCACACCGCGGACACCAGCAACACCCCCGCCTCGAAGTCGGTGGTCATCCGGCTGGAGCGGACCGCGGCGGACGCCCCCCGACGTACGGCCGACGCGAGCCGTCCGGTAGAAAACTGATCAGTACACGGAAAACGCGTACGGGCACACCGGATCAGGCCGGACGAGGACGATCGGAGCACCACCCCATGGGCG
Organism: Streptomyces sp. CBMA29; assembly: GCF_014596445.1. Lineage (GTDB taxonomy): Bacteria > Actinomycetota > Actinomycetes > Streptomycetales > Streptomycetaceae > Actinacidiphila. The sequence continues at coordinate 9,051 of NZ_MECL01000145.1, forward strand.
AGCGGACCACCACCTACTTCCCGCCGGAGATCCTGGAGCAGTACGCCGGGCTCGGCGTCGATCTGAGGGGTCTGTTCTCCGGCGGTCACCTGGGTGAGCGGATGGGCATCCGGATCCTGGAGGCGGCGCCGGAGAAGGTGGTCGGCACGATGCCCGTCGAGGGCAACACCCAGCCGATGGGGCTGCTGCACGGCGGCGCGTCCGCCGTGCTCGCCGAGACCCTCGGCTCGGTCGGCGCGATGCTGCACGGCGGCCCCAGCAAGATGGCCGTCGGCGTGGACCTCAACGCCACCCACCACCGCGGCCTGCGCTCCGGCCTCGTCACCGGCACCGCGACCCCCGTCCACCGGGGCCGCTCCTCGGCGACGTACGAGATCGTCATCACCGACGAGGCCGACAAGCGCGTCTGCACCGCCCGCCTCACCTGCATGCTGCGCCCGGCCACCCCGACGGGCACGACCGCTCCCCCGGCGAACTGACCCTCAGAATTTCGCGCCGACGTGCAGGTCCATCAACGCGACCGCCGCCCGGCGGGCGACGGATATGTTGAACGGCACGTCGCCGCGCCGGGTCACCCGCCACTCGACGCCGACCGCGTCGAGAGCGGCGCAGTACAACCCCCGGATGTCGTCCGACATGTTCGCGAAGAAGTACCGGGGATACTCGTACCGTTTGCGCTCCCCCGCCACGGCACGTGTCGTCCAGTTGGTGATCCGGCAACCGTCGGAGTGCACCAGCCCTCGGATGAACTCCCACGGGTGCGCGTCCACGATCTCCTGCTGCCAGGTGGCCAGGGCGATCTTCCGCTCGTGCTTCTTGCCGGCGCCGTGCTGCGGGAACATGCACCAGAGGTGGTTCGAGTAGACCTTGACGTTGTGAGATCCCTTCTTGCGCACGCGGCAGGTCTTGTTGTCCGGGAACACGGCATTCATCGCGGCCTCGGCCATGTCCATGATTCCGGGCCAGTGGTCGTCGCAGGTGATCATCAGACTCGGCGAACGGTGAGCGGAGTAGCGGATGATGTGGCCGTCGCCGAGGTAGAGGCCGAGGAGGTAGCTGTACGCGGCCTCGTCGAGCGGGCGTCCGTCGCAGCGTGGGCACGGCCGCTCAGGGCGTCCCGGACACTCACCGCGCCGCGCCCGGTCCCGGTGGACCCAGTAGCCGATCGTGCCGACCGGAACTCTGAGGCGCCGTCCCACCTCGGCGTTGGAAACTCCTGAGCGGACGAGGGTCACGGCCTTCAGGCGGATCTCGATGTCGTGCATGCCGCAAGCTTCGCGCCGCAACAGGAACAAATGACCGATTCGGCCGGATGTTCACCATGATCAGTGATCTCGCTAAACAGATCTACAGGTGCCGGGTGCGGGATTCGAACCCGCATGCCCTTTCGGACAGATGTGTTTGAGACATCCGCGTATGCCATTCCGCCAACCCGGCCAGGTCGCGTGCACAGCGTACCGTGTAGGTGCGCGCCGTCGCAGCTAGGTAGGCTCAGGTGTGCAGTACCCCGCCTGATACGAGGAGCACCGTGAGCGCGCCCGACGAGTCCGCCGCCCCGCTCGACGACGAGCAGTCGAAGTCCCACGTCCCTCCCCTGACGACCCGGGTCGTCATCGCCGAGGACGAGGCGCTGATCCGCCTCGACCTCAAGGAGATGCTGGAGGAGGAGGGCTACTCCGTCGTCGGGGAGGCCGGGGACGGCGAGACCGCGGTGAAGCTCGCCGAGGAGCAGCGTCCCGATCTGGTGATCCTGGACGTGAAGATGCCGGTGCTCGACGGGATCTCGGCGGCCGAGCGGATCGCCGCGGAGAAGATCGCGCCGGTGCTGATGCTGACCGCGTTCTCGCAGCGCGAGCTGGTGGAGCGGGCCAGGGACGCGGGCGCGATGGCGTATCTGGTGAAGCCGTTCAGCAAGAGCGATCTGGTGCCCGCGATCGAGATGGCGGTGAGCCGGTTCCAGGAGCTGAAGGCGCTGGAGGCGGAGATCGCCGACCTGTCGCTGCGGCTGGAGACCCGCAAGCTGGTCGACCGGGCCAAGAGCGTCCTCCAGACCAAGTACGGGCTGACCGAGCCCGCCGCCTTCCGCTGGATCCAGAAGACCTCGATGGACCGCCGGATGTCGATGCAGGCGGTGGCGCAGGCCGTGATCGAAGAGGTCTCCGAGAAGTAGCCACGCGGACACGTCGGAGGGCCCGCACCCCAGTGGGGTGCGGGCCCTCCGACGTGTATGGACTCAGTCCTCGCCGAGGTACGTCTTGCGGACGCCGTCGTCGTGCAGCAGGTCCTGGCCGGTGCCGGAGAGCTTGATCGTGCCGATCTCCATCACATGGGCCTGGTCGGCGAGCGAGAGCGCGGCCTGCGCGTTCTGCTCGACCAGCAGGATCGTGGTGCCCTGGGCCTTCAGCTCCACGATGGTCGTCATGATCTTCTGCATCATGATCGGCGACAAGCCCATGGAGGGCTCGTCGAGCATGAGCAGCTTGGGCTGCGACATCAGCGCGCGGCCCATGGCGAGCATCTGCTGCTCGCCGCCGGACAGCGTGCCCGCGGCCTGCCTGCGGCGCTCCCCGAGGATCGGGAAGAGGTCGTAGGCGCGCTGGATGTCCTTGGCGATGGCCGCCGTGTCCTTGCGGAGGAAGGCGCCGAGCTGGAGATTCTGCTCGATGGTGAGCCGGGGGAAGATGTGCCGGCCTTCCGGGGAGTGCGCGAGGCCCAGGGCGACGATCCGGTGCGCCGGGACGCGGGTGAGCACCTTGCCGTCGAAGCTGACCCGGCCGCCAATCGGCTTGAGCAGACCGCTGAGGGTGCGCAGCGTGGTGGTCTTGCCCGCGCCGTTGGTGCCGATCAGGGTGACGATCTGGCCCGCTTCGACGGTGAACGAGATGCCCTTGACGGCCTCGATCTTGCCGTAGGCGACCCGGAGGTCCTCGACTTCGAGCAGTGCGGTCATCGGTCGTTCTCCTGCTCCTCGGCCCCGGCTTCGGCCGCGGCCGCTTCCACTGCGGCGTCGCCCTCACCGGTGGGCGCGCCTTCGAAGGGTTCACCGAGGTAGGCCGCGATGACCCGTTCGTCCTGCTGGACCACGTCGGAGGTGCCCTCGACCAGTTTCTCGCCCTGGACGAGGACGGCGACGCGGTCGCACAGGTTGAAGATGAACCGCATGTCGTGCTCGATGACCAGGACGGCGATGCCCTGGTCGCGGATGGCGAAGACCAACTCCTCGGTGGCCCTGGTCTCCTGCGGGTTCATGCCGGCCGTGGGTTCGTCCAGCAGGAGCAGGCCGGGTTCGCTGGCCAGGGCGCGGGCGATCTCCAGTTTGCGCTGCTCGCCGTAGGGGAGGTTGCGCGAGAGGTGGTCGGCCTTGTCGGCCAGGCCGATGAACTCCAGGATCTCCATGGCCCGCGCCCGTGACCGGTTTTCGGCCTTGTGGTAGCCGGGGCCGCGGATGAGGGCGGACAGCAGTCCCTCGCGGGTCCTGGTGTGCCTGCCGACCAGGACGTTCTCCAGCACGGTCATGTTGGAGAAGAGCCGGATGTTCTGGAAGGTGCGGGCGAGTCCGGCCTGGGTGACCAGGTGCGGTTTGGGCGGCAGCACCTGGCCGCGGTAGGTGACCTTGCCCTCGGTGGGGACGTACAGGCCGGTGAGGCAGTTGAAGAAGGTGGTCTTCCCGGCGCCGTTGGGGCCGATCAGTCCGACGATCTCACCGCTGTTGACGGTGAGATCGACCTCGCGGACGGCGGTGAGGCCGCCGAACCGCATGACGACGCCGCTGGCCTGGAGCAGCGGGCCGCCGTCGGGGGCCGCTGCCGGGGTCGGCTGCTCTTGGCTGATGATGGTCATGTGTCTCTCACGCCCCTGCCGGGCTGGCCGGGACGGTGTCGTCGCCGAGCGGGCGTTGCTCGGGGATGAGCACTTCGTCCTGGTGGAATTCGAGCTGGCGGCGCCGGTTGGGGATGATGCCCTCGGGCCGGAAGCGCATGATCAGGATCAGGGCGAGGCCGAACGCGAAGAGTTCGTACCGCTCCAGGAAGCCGAGCTTCTCGGGGAGCAGGTAGAGCAGTGCCGCGCCGAGGATCGGGCCGCTGACCGTGCCCATGCCGCCGAGGACGACGGCGGCGAGCAGGAAGGCCGAGTTGGGCGGGGCGGCGCCCGCGAACTGGTACGGGTTGGGTACCACGTTGTACGTGACGTGGGCGCTGACGGTGCCGGCGAGTCCGGCGAGCGAGGCGCCGAGGGCGAAGGCGATCAGCTTGACCCGGAAGCCGTTGATGCCCATGGCGGTGGCGGCGGTCTCGTCCTCGCGGATGGCGACCCAGGCGCGGCCGATCCGGGAGTCGGCGGCGCGGGTGAAGATGAGCACGACGATGACCGTGATCAGCAGCATCAGCAGGTAGTAGTTGGCGAACCGGCCGAGGGTGACGGAGCCGATGTCGTGCGAGGCGCCGAGGTTGTACCCGAAGATCGACAGGTCGGGGATCTGCGAGATGCCGTTGGGGCCGTTGGTGACCTTCGGGCCCGATACGCCGTCGAGGCTGTTGACGACGATGCGGAAGATCTCACCGAAGCCGAGCGTGACGATGGCCAGGTAGTCGCCGCGCAGCCGCAGGGTGGGGGCGCCGATGAGGACGCCGAAGACGAGTGAGGCGGCCATGCCGGTGAGGGCGGCGGCCCAGAACGGGAACTGGACGCCGGACCAGATCGAGAACGGCGAGCCGGAGACCAGGGCGGCGGCGTAGGCGCCGACGCCGAGGAAGGCGACGTATCCGAGGTCGAGCAGGCCGGTGAGGCCGACGACGATGTTGAGGCCGAGGGCGACGGTGCCGAAGATCAGGATGTTGACACCGAGGTTGGCGTAGTGCTCGTCGTTCTGTGCGAAGGGGTAGGCCAGTGCGGCCAGGAAGCCCATCGTGTTGGCGAACGAGCGGTGGGCGGCGGTGAGTCCGGAGAACTGCCGGAGCAGACCGGCCGCGCTCAGCGCCCAGATGGTGAAGACCACGACGATCAGGAAGCCGAGGAAGATCTCGGTGTAGCCGGTGGCGAGGCCGTAGGTGAAGACCTCGAGGCCGATCGCGGCGGCCACGGTGATGATCAGCCGCTGGACCCAGCCGGGCAGTTTCGTGGGGTCGGCGACCGGGAGATCGGTGTGGTTGGGGCGCAGTTCGCGCAGCCACCTGTACGTGCCGACGGCGGGGCCGACGGTGGAGAGGCGGCCGAGTTCGAAGTACTCGGTGTCGTGGGTCTCCCGCGGGTGCCGGTGGATCGGCAGTGCGAGGGCGCCGATCACCAGGACCAGGCTGCCGATCGCGGCGACGAAGCCGCCGGGGTCGAGGTTGGCCAGGCCGCCGAGCTTCTCGGCGATGGCGATCACCGTGTACCAGGTGGTGCCCAGGGTGCCGAGGGCGAGCAGCAGCACCGGGTTGTTGGAGCGGTTGGGGGTGAGCCAGCGCAGGCCCTTGAGGCCGAAGGCGCCGAGCGCGAACAGGCCGGTGACGATGGCGCCGACCAGGGTGAGGACCTGGAGGCCGCCGGGGTAGCCGGAGACGGTGAGGTCGCCGGGGAACTCGGTGGTGTACGTCCAGGACATGAAGGTGGAGGCGATGGTCGCCACGGCGCCGACGAGGGTGACCGCCTGGGCGGCGGTCCGGGGCAGCGGTACGAAGGGGGCGACCCTGCGTCCGGCCGGTTTCGCGGTGTCGGCGGCGAGGGACTCCGCGGCGGTTACGGGGATGTCGGTCATCGGTGTCACGCCCTGTCCGCGACGCGCTCGCCGAGCAGACCTTGCGGCCGGACGAGGAGGACGACGATGAGGAGCACGAAGGCCCAGACGTTCGCCCAGCTTCCGCCGCCGAGCTGCTGCATGCCGGGGATGTTGGAGATGTAGGCGGAGGCGCAGGACTCGGCGATGCCGAGGACGAGGCCGCCGAGCATGGCGCCGTAGATGTTGCCGATGCCGCCGAGGACGGCCGCGGTGAACGCCTTGAGTCCGGCCTGGAAGCCGATGTCGTACTTGACCTGGCCGTACTTGAGGCCGGAGGCGAGTCCGGCGACGGCGGCGAAGAAGCCGCCGATGGCGAAGGCGATGACGATGATGCGGTTGGTGTCGATGCCCATGAGCTGGGCGGTGTCCGAGTCCTGCGCGGTGGCCTGCATGGCGCGGCCGGTGCGGCTGGTGCGGACGAAGGCGGCGAGGCCGATCATGCAGATCACAGCGGCGGAGACCAGGAAGATGTCACCGCTCTGGATGTTGATCGATCCCACGTGGAAGGGGCCGCCGGGCAGTTGCGGGAAGCTCTTGGCGTTGTCGGCGCCCGGGTACCAGAGGAAGATCGCCTGCTGTAGTGCGAGGGAGAGGCCGATGGCGGTGATCAGTGGTGCCAGCCGTGGTGCGCCGCGCAGTGGCCGGTACGCGAATCTCTCCGCGGCCACGGCGATGAGCACGGACACGATGGCGCCGCCGAGCAGCATCAGGGGCAGTGCGAGCCAGATGGACGTGCTGTCGGGGAGATTCGTCCAGACCGCGAGCGCGCCGAAGGCGCCGGTCATGTAGATCTCGCCGTGGGCGAAGTTGATGAGCTGGACGATGCCGTACACCATCGTGTAGCCGATGGCGATGAGCCCGTACATCGAGCCGATGAACAGCCCGTTGGCCAGCTGTTGCGGCAGGGTGTGCACCGCATGGCCTCCATGTCACTGAGGGAGCAGGGGGGGTGGGTACGCCGGGGGGTAAGCGGGGGGCCGCGCGGTCGGTGGTGACCAGCCGCGCGGCCCTGGGTGCTTCGGAGTCGGTCAGCCGGAGTAGGTGCCGCTCTTCACGGCCTCCCACTTGGCACCCTTGACCTGGTAGACGGTGAGCTGCTTGTTGGTGGTGTCGCCGTACTGGTCGAAGGAGACGTGACCGGCGATGCCGTCGAAGTCGCTCTTCTGGACGGCGTCGACGAGCTTGGAGCGGGCGTCGGACATGGCGGGGAGCTTGCCGCCGTTGGCGTCCATGACGGCCTTGACGCCCTTGATGATCGCGGTGGCGGCGTCGTAGGAGTAGCCGCCGTAGGTGCCGTAGTCACCGGGGTAGTTCTTCGCCTTGTACGTGGCGATGAAGTCCTTGGCCGCCGGGAGCGTGGTGACCGGGACGCCGACGGAGGTGGCGAGGTCGCCTTCCGAGGCCGGGCCCGCGGTCTTGATGTAGGTGTCGGAGAACATGCCGTCGCCGCCCATGAGCGGGATCTTCACGCCGGCTGCCTTGAGCTGCTTGGTGAGCTGCTCCGACTCGTCGTACTGGCCGCCGTAGTAGACCATGTCGGCATGGGCGTTCTTGATCTTGGTGACGAGGGTGGAGAAGTCGTTGTCACCGGTGTTGACGTGGTCGGTGCCGGCGATCTTGCCGCCGAGGGACCCGAACTTGTCCTTGAAGATGCCCGCGAGACCCGCGCCGTAGGTCTGCTTGTCGTCCACCACGAAGGCGTTGGTCTTCTTCAGGGTGTTGTAGGCGTAGTCCGCCGCGAAGCCGCCCTGGAGGGCGTCGGTGGTGGCGGTACGGAAGTAGGTCTTGAACGGCCGGACCTTGGTGCCGGTGTTCCAGTCCTTGCCCTGGGTCAGGGTGGGGTTGGTGTTGGACGGCGAGATCTCGACCATGTTCGCGGTGGTGAACACCTGCTGCATGGACTGGGCGACGCCGGAGTTCAGCGGGCCGACGGCGGCGATCACGCTGTTGTCCGCGACCAGGGCCGTGGCGTTCTGCTGGCCGGTGGCGGGCAGCGCCTTGTCGTCCAGGGCCTTGATCTTGAAGGTCACCCCGGGGACGAGGTTGTTCTTGTTGGCGTCGTCGACAGCGATCTGCACGCCGTACTGGATGCCGAGGCCGGTGGCCGAGTTCTGCCCGGTAAGCGGAGCGTCGACACCGATGACGACGGTCGTCTTGGCGGCGCCGCTGCTGTCCCCGCTGCCCTTCTTGTCGTCGCTCCGCGATCCGCAGGCGGTGAGAGTGAGGGCTCCAGTGGTGAGTACGGCGGTCAGTACAAGCAAGGAACGGTGTCGCACGATCAGTCCTTTCCCCTGGCGCGGCCGTCTCTGATGAGACGCCGAGTCGCGCGCTGGAACCCGAACTGACAAATCCGGAGGCGCGGTGACTGGCCGTGACTCTAGGCGCGTGGAGCTGAGTCAGGCAGAGGTGAAGGGAAGAGTGTGACTGTCTTGTTATGCCGGAAGGAAACTCTTGAGGTTCTGCTGAGGTTGGCGGAGGGATTTGGGTGCTTTGCTCCGGCGTCCGCATGATGAGAACGCGCACTTCCGCCCAAGGGTAGGGGACTTGGGGACGGCCGGAAGGCGATGCGGTCGCGGCGGGAATGTCAGGAGATTCAGGGGGTAGACACCTGTCGGAGCGCTGCCCTGATTCCGTATTGCGTTCGCGTTACATAGCGTTAAGTTTTTCGATTCGCCGGCCAAAGGCTCCGCGATTGCCGCTGCCGAAATCGGCGGCGAAGACGGCCGACGAGGACGCCCCGCCCGGCGAATGCCGAACGGGGCGTGATGTGCGCGGCGGGTGAATCCGCGCCGTACGGGTCAGGATTTCGGCGAATCGTCCTCGCCGATGCGGTGGACCCGGACCATGTTGGTGGTGCCCGGCATGCCGGGGGGCGAACCGGCCGTGATCACCACGATGTCGCCCTTCTTGCAGCGGCCGATCCGCAGCAGTTGCTCGTCCACCTGTTGGACCATCTCGTCGGTGGTCTGCACCATCGGGCCGAGGAAGGTCTCCACTCCCCAGGTCAGATTGAGCTGCGAGCGGGTCGCGGGCTCCGGGGTGAAGGCGAGCAGGGGGATCGGCGAGCGGTAGCGGGACAGCCGGCGGACGGTGTCGCCGGACTGGGTGAAGGCGACCAGGAAGCGGGCGCCGAGGAAGTCGCCCATCTCGGCGGCGGCGCGGGCCACGGCCCCGCCCTGGGTACGGGGCTTGTTCCGGTCGGTGAGCGGCGGCAGGCCGGTGGCGAGCACCGCGTCCTCGGCCGCGGACACGATCCGCGACATCGTCTTGACGGTCTCGATCGGATACTTGCCGACGCTGGTCTCGCCGGAGAGCATCACCGCGTCGGTGCCGTCCATCACGGCGTTGGCGACGTCGCTGGCCTCGGCGCGGGTGGGGCGGGAGTTGTCGATCATCGAGTCGAGCATCTGGGTGGCGACGATGACCGGCTTCGCGTTGCGCTTGGCGAGCTTGATCGCGCGCTTCTGCACCATCGGGACGGCTTCCAGCGGCATCTCGACGCCGAGGTCGCCGCGCGCGACCATGATCCCGTCGAACGCGTCGACGATCCCTTCGAGGGCGTCGACCGCCTGCGGCTTCTCGACCTTGGCGATCACCGGGACCCGGCGGCCCTCCTCGGCCATGATCCGCAGCACGTCCTCGACGTCCCGGCCGCTGCGGACGAAGGACAGCGCGATGACGTCCGCGCCGATCCGCAGGCCCCAGCGCAGGTCCCTGATGTCCTTGTCGGACAGCGCGGGCACCGACACGGCGACACCGGGGAGATTCAGCCCCTTGTTGTCGGAGACCATCCCGCCCTCGATGACCATGGTGTGCACCCGCGGTCCCTCGACGTCGGTGACCTCCAGGGTGACGCGCCCGTCGTCCACCAGGATGCGCTCGCCGCGGGCGACGTCCGCGGACAGTCCCTTGTACGTCGTCCCGCAGATCTGCTGGTCGCCCTCGATGTCGTCCACGGTGATCGTGAACTCGTCGCCGCGTTCGAGTAGTACAGGTCCTTCGGCGAAACGTCCGAGCCTGATCTTCGGGCCCTGAAGGTCAACCATGATGCCCACGCTGCGACCGGTCTCGTCCGCGGCTTTGCGGACTCGTCGGTAGCGGTCCTCGTGCTCCGCGTACGCTCCATGGCTCAGATTCAGTCGTGCCACGTCCATTCCGGCCTCGACCAGTGCTTTGATCTGGTCGTAGGAGTCGGTGGCGGGGCCCAGTGTGCAGACAATTTTGGCTCGGCGCATGTGTCGAGAGTATGACCTACTCGTTGGTAGGGAACACGCTCACGGCAACTGCCCAACGACGTCTGGATTAACGCTTGTTGACAAGTGTCGAAGTGTGCAGCCGCCCGCTCCGATGAGCACTCCTGTCACCCCCGCACCCGCTGAGCACGTCTTACGTGCCCTCGATCGCGCGTCGGGCACACCGTACGTGTCACCCGCGGGACATCTTCCGGTTACGTGTGGGGGGTGTCGCCGGGCGGGGCGGGCGGTGCAGAATCTACGCGCGTTGTTCCCGCACCGGGAGCAGACGGCAACGAGGAGACGACAGATGGCGCTCAACCGCAGGGACTTCATCAACCGCTCGGCCGCCACGGGTGCGGGCGTGGCGCTCGCGGGCACCGCCGGGGCGGTCGTGGGGGCGAGCCCCGCGGAGGCCGCCGACCGGCACCACGGGCACGGCCACGGGAAGCCCAAGACGTTCAGCCTGCGGGTGCTGGGCACCACCGACCTGCACGGACACGCCCTGAACTGGGACTACTTCACGAACGCCGAGTACGACGACGCGACCCACAACGACATCGGCCTCGCCAAGGTCTCCACCCTCGTCGCGCACGCCCGCGCCGAGAAGGGCCACGACCGTACGCTGCTGATCGACGCGGGCGACATCATCCAGGGCACGCAGCTCTCGTACTACTACGCGCGGGTCGAGCCGATCACCGGCGCGCGGCGCGGCCCCAAGCACCCGATGGCGCTGGCCATGAACCACATGAAGTACGACGCGGCGGCGCTCGGCAACCACGAGTTCAACTACGGCATCCCGCTGCTGCGCGCCTTCCAGGACCAGTGCGACTTCCCGCTGCTCGCCGCCAACGCGGTGGACGCCAAGACCCTCAAGCCCGCCTTCCCGCCCTACCTGGTCAAGGAGATCCGCGTCCCGGGCGGCCGGCCGGTCAAGGTCGGCATCCTCGGCCTGACCAACCCCGGTATCGCCATCTGGGACAAGGCCAACGTGCAGGGCAAGATGGCCTTCCCCGGCCTGGTCGAGCAGGCGAAGATCTACGTGCCCAGGCTCCGCGCCCTCGGCTGTGACGTGGTGATCTGCACCGACCACTCCGGTCTGGACGGCAGCACCTCGTACGGCGACGCGATCCCGTACCCGGAGAACGCCTCCTCGCTGGTGGCCCAGCAGGTGCCCGGCATCGACGCGATCCTGGTCGGCCACACGCACGTCGAGCGCCCGCAGACACTGGTCGTCAACGAGAAGACCGGTAAGACCGTCGTGCTGTCCGAGCCCCTGATGTGGGGCATGCGGCTGAGCGTCTTCGACATCGACCTGGAGTTCTGCCGCGGCCGGTGGGAGGTCACCTCCGTCAAGGCCGAGGTGCGCAACGCCAACACCGTCGCCGAGGACCCGGTCGTCGCCAAGCTGGTGCGCGACGAGCACAACAAGGTCGTCGCGTACGTCAACCAGATCATCGGCACCTGCACCGCGACGATGTCCGCGGCCGAGTCCACGTACAAGGACACGCCGATCATCGACTTCCTCAACCTGGTGCAGGCCGACACGGTGAAGGCGGCGCTCGCCGGTACCGCGTACGCCGACCTGCCGGTGCTCTCCGAGGCGTCGCCGTTCTCCCGCACCGCGGCGATCCCGGCGGGCCAGGTCTCGCTGCGCGACGTGGCGGGCCTGTACGTCTACGAGAACACCCTGGACGCCAAGCTGCTCACCGGCGCCCAGGTCAAGGACTACCTGGAGTGGTCGGCGGGCTACTACGTGCAGACCGCGCCGGACGCCCCGGTCGACGTCACCAAGATCACCAACGCCAACAACACCCCCGACTACAGCTACGACATCCTCAGCGGCGTGTCGTACGACATCGACATCGCGCAGCCGGCCGGCTCGCGGATCGTCAACCTCACGCACGGCGGCGCGCCGATCGACCCGGCCGCGCGGTTCGTGCTCGCGGTCAACAACTACCGCTCCGGCGGCGGCAGCAACTACCCGCACGTGGCCACCGCCCAGTCGGTGTGGTCCAACTCGGACGAGATCCGCAACACGATCATCGCCTGGGTGCAGGCGCACGGCACGATCGACCCGACGACGTTCGGCGGCGACGAGTGGCGCCTCACCCGCGCCGGAGTGCCGCTGTTCGCGTAGGGACGTCACTGGCGGCGGCGCCGTCGAGACCGAAGGTGGTGAAGGCCGTCCTGGCCGGCAGCGGGTAGTGCTCCGCGCCGGTCAGGAGGCCGGTCAGGTCGTTGAGGATGACCGCGGAGCGCCAGGCCGCCAGGCCCAGGTCGGGCGCGCCGATCCCGTGGCTGTGCCGCTCCGCGTTCTGCACGTAGATCCGGCCGGTGACCGCCCGGTCCAGTTCCAGCCGGTGCCGCGCGTCGATCCGCGGCCGGTTGGCGGAGTCCCGCTTCAGATACGGGTCGAGCGGCGCGAGCAACTGGTCGAGCGGGCGCTCCCGGTAGCCGGTCGCCAGCACCACCGCGTCGGTCATCAGCCGGGTACGGGTGCCCTGGTCGGCGTGTTCCAGGTGCAGTTCGATGCTCTGGGTGCCGATCCGGCCCGCGGTCCGCACGGTGACGCCGGGCGTCAGCACCGCGTCCGGCCAGCCGCCGTCGAGCGTACGGCGGTACAGCTCGTCGTGGATCGCGGTGATCGTGGCGTCGTCGATGCCCTTGTGCAACTGCCACTGCCGCGGCACCAGCCGGTCGCGCACCGGCTCCGGCAGACCGTGGAAGTACCGCGTGTAGTCCGGGGTGAAGTGTTCGAGCCCCAGCCTGCTGTACTCCATCGGCGCGAAGGCGGGCGTACGCGCCAGCCACGTCAGCCGCTCCCGGCCCGCGGGACGCGCCCGCAGCAGGTCGAGGAAGATCTCGGCGCCGGACTGCCCGGAGCCGACGACGGTGATGTGCTCGGCGCCCAGCAGCCGTTCGCGCTGCCTGACGTAGTCGGCGGAGTGCACGACGGGTACGGTCGGCGCCTGCGCGAGCGGGCGCAGCGGCTCCGGTACGTAGGGAGCCGTGCCGATCCCCACCACCAGGTGCCGGGCGTAGGTGCGACCCAGTGCCTCGGCCTCGCCGTGCTCGTCCAGGTGCGTGTGGTCGACCTCGAAGTGGCCGCGTTCCGCGTTCCAGCGCACGGCGTCGACCTGCTGCCCGAAGTGCGTACTGGGCAGCCCCTCGGCGGCCCACCGGCAGTAGGCGTCGTATTCGGCGCGGTGCACATGGAAGCGCTCGGCGAAGTAGAAGGGGAACAGCCGCTCGCGGGTCTTGAGCCAGCTCAGGAAGGACCAGCGGCTCGCGGGGTCCGCGATGGTCACCAGGTCGGCCAGGAAGGGGACTTGGAGGGTGGCGCCGTCGATCAGCAGACCGGGGTGCCACTGGAAGGAGGACCGCTGGTCGTAGAAGGCGGCGGTGAGGTCGGGCACGCCGTCGGCGAGGGCGGCGAGCGAGAGGTTGAACGGGCCGATGCCGATGCCGAGCAGGTCGAAGGGGGGCGGCGGCGATTCGGCGGGGGGCGCGGCGGGGGCCGGGGCGCGGTCGGGTCCTTGCGCCTGTGCGGGAACCGTCGTCGGGTTGTGGTCCGGCGCGGGGGCCGGGGCGTCGGCTGGTCGCGCCGTTCCCCGGGCCTCGTGCGAGGCGTCGTCGTGCGAGGGCGTCATCGGGGGGTGGTGCCTTCCGTGGTCAGGGGAGGAGTCGGGTGCGGCAAGCGGGCCGCGGGCTCGGCGGGCTCGGCGGCCAGGGTGACGAGCGCGTCGAGGTCGGCCGCGGTGAGGTAGGGGTTGAGCAGCGTCGCCTTGAGCCACAGCCGCCCGCCGACGTGGGCGCGGCCCAGCACGGCCCGGCCGTCGTACAGCAGGCGGCGGCGCAGCGCGGCGATCGCCTCGTCGGTGGCACCGCGCGGCCGGAACAGCACGGTGCTGATGGCGGGGTGCGCGTACAGCGTCAGGTCCGGGTGGCGTTCGATCCGCTCCGCCAGCTCACGGGCCGACGCGCAGACGGCGTCGACCAGGCGCCCCATCCCCTCGCGGCCGAGCGCCCGCAGGGTGACGGCGATCTTCAGGACGTCGGGGCGGCGGCTGGTGCGCAGCGAACGGCCCAGCAGGTCGGGCAGCCCGGCCTCGGTGTCGTCGGCCGCGTTCAGATAGTCGGCGCGGTGGTCGAGCGGGCGCAGCGCGGCGGCGTCGGGTACGACCAGCAGGCCCGCGGCGACCGGCTGCCAGCCGAGCTTGTGCAGGTCGACGGTGACCGAGACGGCCCGGTCCAGGCCCGCGAGCTTGGCCGCTTCGCGGTCGCTGAACAGCAGCGGGCCGCCGTACGCGGCGTCCACGTGCACCTCGGCGTCGTGCCGGGCGGCGGCCGCGGCCAGGGCGGGCAGCGCGTCGATCGCACCGGTGTCCGTGGTGCCCGCGGTCGCGACCAGCAGCGCGTGCGGCGACAGTCCGCGCAGTACGGACTCCACGGCCGCCGGGTCCAGTACGCCGCCGGGTGTGGCGAGCACCACCGGGCGCGGCAGGCCGAGCAGCCAGGTCGCGCGGGCCACGCTGTGGTGCGCGTTCGACCCGCACACCACCTGCACCGGGCGGCGGCCCGCACGCGCCGCCCGCTCCCTGGCCAGCAGCAGCGCGAGCTGGTTCGACTCCGTGCCGCCGGTCGTGACCAGCGCGTCGGGCGCGTCGTGCTCCGGGTACACCACGGCCGCGAGTGCCGCCGTGACGCTCGCCTCCAACGCCGTGGCGGCGGGGGCCTGGTCCCAGGAGTCCATGGACGGGTTCAGTACGGACGCGGCGAGGTCCGCCGCCGCGGCCACGGCCAGGGGCGGGCAGTGCAGATGCGCGGCGCAGCCGGGTTCCGCCGGGTCGG
>NZ_MECL01000146.1 GCF_014596445.1 Streptomyces sp. CBMA29
CGTCCGCGCGGGGCGGGGGGGTGTCAGAGCCCGAGGGGGTCGGGGATTCGGTCACTGCGGCCTCCGTGGGGTGGTGGACCGGCGGGAGGCTTGCGTGCCGTTCAGAGCGTGCTCCAGTCGTGGTCCGGATAGCGGTGCAGGGGTGCTGACACGTCGTCGAGCGCCAGGCAGATCTCTTCCGGAAGCGTAAGCGCCTCCACTGACAACGAGGCGATGAGCTGCTGCGCGTTGCGCGCGCCGAGGATGGGGGCGGCGACACCGGGCCGGTCGCGTACCCAGGCGAGGGCGACGTGCAGCGGGGAGACCGCCAGGCCGTCGGCGGCTATCGCGAGGGCGTCCACGATGAGCCGGGCGGTCTCGTCGAGGTAGGGGGCGACGAAGGCGGCCATGTCGTCGGAGCCGCCGCGCGACTCGGGCGGCGTGCCGTTGCGGTACTTGCCGGTGAGCACACCGCGGCCGAGCGGCGAGGAGGGCAGCAGGCCGACCCCGAGGTCGATCGCGGCGGGCAGCACCTCGCGCTCCACGCCCCGCTGGAGGAGCGAGTACTCCATCTGCGTACTGGCCAGCGGTGTCCGTCCGGGCGCGGCGAGCTGCCACGCGGCGGCCTTGGCGAGCTGCCAGCCGCAGAAGTTGGAGACGCCTACGTAGCGCGCGCGGCCCGAACTGACCGCGATGTCCAGCGCCTGGAGCGTCTCCTCCATGGGCGTACCGGGGTCGAAGGCGTGCACCTGCCAGAGGTCGACATAGTCCGTGCCGAGCCGCTGCAAGGACGCGTCGAGCGCGGACAGCAGGTGTCCGCGCGAGGCGTCGAACCGCCGGTCGGGGTCCGGCACGCTGCCCGCCTTGGTGGAGATCACCAGATCGGCCCGCGGCACGAGATCCTCGATCAGCCGCCCGAGCAGATACTCGGCGCCGCCGTCGGAGTACACGTCCGCCGTGTCGACCAGGCTGCCCCCGGCGTCCCAGAACGCCTTGAGCTGGTCGGCGGCGTCGCGTTCGCCGGTGTTGCGTCCCCAGGTGAGCGTGCCGAGCCCGAGTCGGGACACGCGCAACCCGGTGCGGCCGAGGTGCCTATGCTCCATGGGCGCTGAGATTACTGCCCGCACCGGCCGAATGGGCAGCAGTGACGTACCTGACAGGGCCCCGTGCCGCGGCGGGGCGCTACAGTCCGGAGATACAACGACGTTACTCGCCAGTATCTCGGGCGGGAACGGCGGCGAACGCATGACGGCGAACGCATGACGGCGAACGCATGACGGCGACGGCATGACGGCGGGCGCATGACAGCGGCGACGCGACAGCGACGACACGGCGGCGGAAAGAGGAGCGGTATGCGGCTCGGGATCAACCTCGGCTACTGGGGCGCCGGGATGGACGCGGACAACCTCGCCGTCGCCCAGGAGGCGGACCGGCTCGGCTACGACGTGTGCTGGGCCGCGGAGGCGTACGGATCCGACGGCCCCACCGTGCTCTCCTGGGTCGCGGCGCAGACCGAGCGGATCGACGTCGGCTCGGCGATCTTCCAGATCCCGGCGCGTGCCCCCGCGATGACGGCGATGACGGCCGCGACCCTGGACTCGCTGTCCGGCGGCCGGTTCCGTCTCGGCCTCGGCGTGTCGGGACCGCAGGTCTCCGAGGGCTGGTACGGCGTCAAGTTCGACAAGCCGCTCTCCCGCACCCGCGAGTACGTGGAGATCGTCCGCAAGGCGATGTCCCGCGAGCGGCTGAGCTACGAGGGCGAGCACTGGACGCTGCCGCTGCCCGGCGGCCCCGGCAAGCCGATCAAGCTCACCGTGCACCCCGAGCGCGAGCACATCCCGCTCTACATCGCCGCAATCGGCCCGAAGAACCTGGAGCAGACCGGCGAGATCGCCGACGGTGCCCTGCTGATCTTCCCGTCCGCCGCGCACCTGGAGGACACCGCGCTGCGGCACATCAGGGCCGGGCGCGAGAAGGCCGGTCTGCCGCTGGACGGCTTCGACGTCAGCCCGACCCTGCCGCTCGCCCTCGGCGAGGACGTCCCGGCGCTGGCCGACATCTTCCGCCCGTACACCGCTCTGTACGTCGGCGGCATGGGCAGCCGCAAGCAGAACTTCTACAACCAGCTCGCGCGGCGCATGGGGTACGAGAAGGAGGCCGCCGAGATCCAGGACAAGTACCTGGCGGGCGACAAGAACGGCGCGGGGGCGGCCGTACCGCAGGACCTCATCGACTCCACCTGCCTGCTCGGCACGGTCGACCGGATCGCGGACCGGCTGCGCGAGTACGCCGACGCCGGGGTCACCACGCTCAACATCACGCCCGCCGGATTCACCCGGGACGAGCGGATCGCGGGCGTACGGGCGGGCGTCGAAGCGCTGGAGCGGGCCGGGCTCACGGGGGCGTAGGGCGAGGACGTGACGACGGGCCGGGCCGACGGGCCGGCCATGGCCCCGTGCCGCTCGACACGCGCGGGGCCGTGCTCGCCGCCCGCCCTCCCTGGAGCACAGCCCACAGCACAGCCCAGCCCAGCCCAGCGCTCAGCTCGGTACCAGCCGCCCCAACAGGCGCCCGAAGGCGATCAGTCGTGCTATCTGCCCGGCGCCGCCGTCGTCCAGGGACTTGCTGAAACGGAACGCCTCGGGGCGGAATTTGGCGGAGGCGACCGGCAGCGGCGAGTCCGGGTCGGCCTGCACCGCGCTCATCTCGTGCGGCATCGCGGTGGCCAGCACCAGATAGACCCCGCGGTCGATCCGCTGGCCGTCCTCGTCGCGGCCGACCAGCGTGCGCATCCCGACGTGCCCGATCGAGTCCAGCGGCAGCACCTGCACCGACGAGTCCAGTACGGTGCCGCCCGGCGCCTTGTCGTCCGCCAACTCCTCGCTGTGCCACAGGATCAGCCGCCGCCCGTCGCACACCGCGGCCTCCTGCCACACCGAGGTGCCCGCCTCGGTCAGGTCGACCACCCGCTCCAGGGTGAAGCCGCGCACCCGGCGGCGGCCCAGCACACCCTCGATGGCGTCGAGCGCGACGTCCGCGTGCAGGAAATACGCGTCGGCGGCGTCCTCCAGGCGGCCGTACGGAGACCAGTCAGAGCCGGCCGGACCACTCCGGCGCGCGCTCGGACGGCTCCTCGTCGCCTTGCTGAACATCTCCACCTGCTTCGCCATCCCGACTGCTGCCCGAAAACTGAAGGGCCCCCCGACCCCTAGACCTTACCTATGAGGCAAGTCGGCGAGGGCGAGGTTCTGTCCGGCGGATCACGGGCGGTTCAGGCGGTGCCTGTGTGTGCGAGCGCAAGGCGCCGGGATGTCCTCGTAGCGGAGCTATGAGGCCATTTCGGCAACGCGGCGGTGGGGGCGGCCCCCGGAGAAGTCCGGGGCGCGTGCCTGGGGCCGAAGGGGCCGTTCTTCATCCGCCGGACAGAACCTGAGTCGGGGGCAGTGGATCGCAGGGAGTTCAGCGGCCGTGGTGGGGGCTCGGGGGGATCTTCCCCGCCACGGCCGTCACCCAGCACAACGGGTCGGCGCCGGAAGGGTTACGGTGGCGGGCATGCCCACCGTGATCCTTGTCCGGCACGGCCGGTCGACCGCCAACGCCGACGGAGTGCTGGCCGGATGGAGTCCGGGCGTCGCCCTGGACGACACCGGCCGGGCCCAGGCCACCGTGCTCGCCGCCCGGCTCGCCGCACTGCCGCTCGCCGCCGTCGTGTGCAGTCCGCTGCAACGCTGTCAGGAGACCGTAGGACCGCTGCTCGACACGCGCCCCGAGTTGCCGCTGCACACCGACGAGCGGGTCGGCGAGTGCCACTACGGCGACTGGACGGGCCGCAAGCTGGCCGAACTGGCGGAGGAGCCGATGTGGGCGACCGTCCAGCGGCACCCGTCGGCGGCCGTCTTCCCCGGGGAGAACGGCGAGTCGCTGCGCGCGATGCAGGCCCGCGCGGTGGACGCCGTGCGCGACTGGAACGCCAGGATCGAGGCCGAGCACGGGCCCGACGCGCTGTATCTGGTGTGCTCGCACGGCGACATCATCAAGTCGCTGGCCGCCGACGCGCTCGGCATGCACCTGGACCTCTTCCAGCGGATCAGCACCGACCCCTGCTCGGTGACCGTCATCCGCTACACCCCGTACCGCCCCTTCCTGCTCCGCCTCGGCGACACCGGCGACCTCACCCCGCTGGTCCCGCCCCCGCCGCGGGACAAGCCGCAGGACAACGAGGACGACGCGGTCGTCGGAGGCTCCACCGGCGCCCTGTGATCAGCTTCCGCAGTAGGGTGGGGGACCGGCAGCGGAACCAGTGAATGCCACCAGAACGCATCGCACCAAAGCAGCGATTCAGTCGAGATAACGGAGCGGGACGTGCCCCGTCAGGTCTTCTTCTACGAGCAGCCGGACCGTTTCGTGGCCGGGACAGTCGGCCAGCCGGGTCAGCGGACCTTCTTCCTCCAGGCCACCGCGTCGGGCAGGACCACCAGCGTGGCGCTGGAGAAGACGCAGGTCGCGGCGCTCGCCGAGCGGGTGGACGAGCTGCTGGACGAGGTGGTGCGCAGGTCGGGCGGCAACGCCTCGGTGCCCGCCGTCGCCCCCGCGGAACTGGCCGACTCCGCCCCGCTGGACGCCCCCGTCGAGGAGGAGTTCCGGGTCGGCACCATGGCCCTGGCCTGGGACGGCGCCCACGAGCGGATGGTCATCGAGGCGCAGGCGCTGGTCGAGCTGTCCGGTGAGGACGAGGACGACCTGGAGGCGGCCGAGGAAGAGCTGCTCCAGGACGACGAGAACGGCCCACCGCTGCTGCGCGTCCTGCTGACCGGCGCCCAGGCCCGCTCCTTCGCCAAGCGCGCGCTCGACGTCGTCTCCGCGGGGCGCCCGCCGTGCCCGCTGTGCAGCCTCCCCCTGGACCCGGAAGGACACGTATGCCCGCGTCAGAACGGGTACCGGAGGTCGGCCTGAGCCCCGGCACGGAGGCCCTCGTCCACGGCGAGCTGACCGTGCGCGGCCAGGTGCGCGACGCCTCCAACGCGGTGCTGTTCTGCGAGACCGAGTACGAGGGCCGCACCCTCGCCTGCGTGTACAAGCCGGTGGCCGGTGAACGCCCGCTGTGGGACTTCCCCGACGGCACCCTGGCCCAGCGCGAGGTGGCCGCGTACCTGGTCTCCGAGGCGACCGGCTGGGGCCTGGTGCCGCCCACCGTGCTGCGCGACGGACCGTACGGCGAGGGCATGGTCCAGCTCTGGATCGACCCGCCGGACCTGACCGCGGACACGGGCCCGGACACGGACACGGACACGGACACGGAAGCCGGCCACGACGGTGGCGAGGCCCCGGACGCCGACGCCGACCCCGCGCAGCCGGAACTCTTCGGGCTGACCGAGGACACCGAGCCCGCCCCCGGCTGGAAGCCCGTCGTCGAGGCCCGACTGGAGAACGGCCGCACCGCCCTGCTGGTGCACGCCGACGACATACGCCTGCGCCGCCTGGCCGTGCTGGACGCCGTCATCAACAACGCCGACCGCAAGGGCGGCCACCTGCTCCAGACCGCCGACGGGCGGCTCTACGGCATCGACCACGGAGTGACGTTCCACACCGAGGACAAGCTGCGCACCCTGCTGTGGGGCTGGGCGGGCGAGCCGCTGCCGGACGAGGCCGTGGACGTCCTGCGCAAGCTCCAGTCGGAGCTGTCGGGGGCGCTCGGCGACCGGCTCGCCGAGCTGATCACCCCCGCGGAGACGGCCGCCGTACGGGCCAGGACCGAGCGGCTGCTGCGGTCGGGAGTGCATCCCGAGCCCGGCGGCGAGTGGCCGTCGATCCCCTGGCCGCCGGTCTGACACGGGGCGCTCCGGGCCGTCCGAGAGACCGTCGCGGCAGCGCGCCCGAACTGCCTCGTCCGGCATTGCCCCAGCTCCGGTTCGTTTGCCAGTCGTCTCCACGGTTAATCTCATGACATGCATGCCTGGCCCGCTTCCGACGTCCCCGCCCTTCCCGGCACTGGACGCGCACTCCGTCTCCACGACACCGCGACCGGTGGGCCGCTGACGATCGATCCGGGCCCGGTGGCCCGGATCTACGTCTGCGGGATCACCCCCTACGACGCCACTCACCTGGGGCACGCGGCCACGTACAACGCGTTCGACCTCGTGCAGCGCGTGTGGCTCGACACGAAGCGCCAGGTGGAATACGTCCAGAACGTCACGGACATCGACGATCCGCTGCTGGAGCGGGCCAACGCGACCGACGTCGACTGGGTCGAACTGGCCGAGCGGGAGACCGCGCTGTTCCGTGAGGACATGACCGCGCTGCGGATGCTGCCGCCCGCCCACTACATCGGCGCGGTCGAGGCCATCCCGGGCATCGTCCCGCTGATCGAGCGGCTGCGGGACGCGGGCGCGGCGTACGAACTCGGCGTCGACACGTACTTCTCGATCGCCGCCGACCCCGACTTCGGCAAGGTCTCCGGGCTCGACGCCGCCACGATGCGCGTGCTCTCCGCCGAGCGCGGCGGCGACCCGGACCGGCCGGGCAAGAAGAACCCGCTGGACCCGATGCTGTGGATGGGCGCCCGCGAGGGCGAGCCGAGCTGGGACGGCGGCTCGCTCGGCCCCGGCCGCCCCGGCTGGCACATCGAGTGCGTGGCCATCGCGCTGGACCACCTCGGCATGGGCTTCGACGTCCAGGGCGGCGGCTCCGACCTGGCCTTCCCGCACCACGAGATGGGCGCCTCGCACGCCCAGGCGCTCACCGGCGAGTACCCGTACGCGAAGGCGTACGTGCACGCCGGGATGGTCGCGCTGCACGGCGAGAAGATGTCGAAGTCCAAGGGAAACCTGGTCTTCGTCTCCACGCTGCGGCGCGACGGCGTCGACCCGGCGGCGATCCGGCTCGGGCTGCTCGCCCACCACTACCGCTCCGACTGGGAGTGGACTGACGCCGTGCTCGCCGAGGCCGTCGACCGGCTCGCCCGCTGGCGGGCCGCCGTGTCCCGGCCGGACGGCCCGTCCGCCGACGCGCTGCTCGAAGAGATCCGCGACGCGCTGGCCGACGACCTCGACGCGCCGCGCGCCCTGGCCACCGTGGACCGCTGGGCCGCGGCGCAGGAGTCCGACGGCGGCACGGAGACCGGCGCGCCCGGTCTGGTGTCGCGAACGGTGGACGCGCTGCTCGGAGTCGCGCTGTAGCCCGCAACGCGCTTCATGCAAACAAGAGTGCGCACTGGAGTGGTCCGAGGCCGGCGGGCTCCAGCGCGCTCGGCGCACGCGTGCCGGGCTCGGCCGCGGTGGTCTCGGCGCCCGCGGGCCAGGAGACCGAGGCGGGGGTCGCCTCCGGGAGAGGGGGTGCGCGCGACGCATCCCCTCACCCCTGTCCGTCGCGCCGTCTACTCCTTGCGGCCGTCCGCGTCGCCGTCCGGGTCGCTGTCCCTGTCCCCGTCCTTGGCGGCGTCGGCCTCCCGTTCGGCGTCGGCCTCGGTGTCGGCCTCGGCCACGGCGTCCTTGCCGACGCCGTCGTCCGTATCGGTATCCGTGCCCGCGCCCGCGCCGCTGTCCGGGTCCAGCCGCGGCGACTGCGCACGGTCCCGGAACTGCGGCACCCCGCCGTCGCCCTCGCTCGCGTACTCCCCGGCCTGCGGGTCGCGGCGGCGCAGATAGCGCTCGAACTCCTTGGCGATGGCCTCACCCGACGCCTCGGGCAGCTCCGCGGTGTCCCGCGCCTCCTCCAGCGTCTGGACGTACTCCGCGACCTCGCTGTCCTCGGCCGCGAGCTGGTCCACGCCGACCTGCCACGCGCGCGCGTCCTCGGGCAGCTCGCCCTGCGGGATGCGCAGGTCGAGCAGGTCCTCAAGGCGGTTGAGCAGCGCCAGGGTGGCCTTGGGATTGGGCGGCTGCGACACATAGTGCGGCACCGCCGCCCACAGGCTCACCGCGGGGATGCCCGCGTGCGTGCACGCCTCCTGGAGGATGCCGACGATGCCGGTCGGCCCCTCGTAGCGCGACTCCTCCAGATTGAGCGTCGTCGCCAGGTCGGGGTCCGAGGTCACCCCGGTGACCGGGACCGGCCGGGTGTGCGGGGTGTCGCCGAGCAGCGCGCCCAGCACCACGACCATCTCGACGCCCAGCTCGTGGGCGAAGCCCAGGATCTCGTTGCAGAACGAGCGCCAGCGCATGCTGGGCTCGATACCGCGGACCAGCACCAGGTCGCGGGGCTTGGGCGTCGTGATCCTGACGACCGAGAGCCGGGTGGTGGGCCATACGACCCGCCGTACCCCGGCGTCCATCCAGACCGTGGGGCGGTTCACCTGGAAGTCGTAGTAGTCCTCGGCGTCGAGCGCCGCGAAGACCTCGCCCTTGAACTCCCGGTCCATGTGCCCGACCGCGGTCGAGGCGGCGTCCCCGGCGTCGTTCCAGCCCTCGAACGCGGCCACCATGACCGGGTCGATCAGCTCGGGTACCCCCTCGAGCTCGATCACCCAGCGCCTCCTTCCGACCGGAGGGGGCGGTGCCGTCCCCGTACCGGCTGCTGTTCCTGCACGTGCGGCACCAGCCTACGGCGTACGGAGGCCGGTGCCGTGGTTCTCGTAGCTGGATGATCCCCAGCGCGGCCCCCGATGAGTCACCGGCAGCGCCACCAGGTGAGACATCCGATCTGTTGCCCCACGAAATTTGGCCCCACCCCTGGACTTCCGGCCCCGCGCGCCGCTATACATCGGATCATCAAGAAAAGATCCGATGTCTCACGACGGGGGTGTGCATGAGTCCGACCATTACCGAGGTCGACGTGTACGACATCCGCTTTCCGACCTCGGAGCAGCTCGACGGCTCGGACGCCATGAACCCCGACCCCGACTACTCCGCCGCCTACGTCATGCTCCGTACGGACTCGCCCGGCGGCCTGGCGGGTCACGGTCTCTGCTTCACGATCGGGCGCGGCAACGACGTCGTCGCCGCGGCGATCAGGACACTGCGACCTTACGTGGTCGGCCGCTCGGTGGACAGCGTCACGGGTGATCTTGGCGCCTTCTACCGGCTGCTCACCCACGACTCCCAACTGCGCTGGCTCGGCCCGGAGAAGGGAGTGATGCACATGGCCGCCGGGGCGGTGGTCAACGCCGCCTGGGACCTGGCCGCCCGCCGGGCCGGACTGCCGGTCTGGGAACTGCTGGCCGGGATGAGCCCGGAACAGCTCGTGGACATGGTCGACTTCCGCTACCTCAGCGACGCCATGACCCGCGACGAGGCCCTGGAGATCCTGCGCCGCGCCGAGCCGGGCCGCGCCGAGCGCGCCGCCGAACTGCGCCGCCGCGGCTACCCCGCCTACACCACGGAACCCGGCTGGATCGGCTACTCCGACGACAAGCTGACCCGGCTGTCGAAGGAGGCCGTCGCCGCGGGCTTCCAGCAGATCAAGCTCAAGGTGGGCGGCGACCTCGACGACGACCTGCGCCGGATGCGACTGGCCCGCGACGCGGTCGGCCCCGACATCAGGATCGCGGTCGACGCCAACCAGCGCTGGGACGTGTCAGAGGCCGTGGGCTGGATGCGGGCGCTGGCGCCCTTCGACCCGTACTGGATCGAGGAGCCGACCAGCCCCGACGACGTCCTCGCGCACGCCGCGATCCGCGCGGGCCAGCCGGTGCCGGTCGCGACCGGCGAACACGTCGCCAACCGCGTGGTGTTCAAGCAGCTCCTCCAGGCCGGCGCGGTGGACTTCGTCCAGATCGACGCGGCCCGCGTCGCCGGGGTCAACGAGAACATCGCGATCCTGCTGCTCGCCGCCAAATTCGGCGTCCCGGTCTGCCCGCACGCCGGCGGCGTGGGCCTGTGCGAACTCGTCCAGCACCTGTCGATGTTCGACTACGTCGCCGTCTCCGGCACCTGGGACAACCGGGTGATCGAGTACGTCCCGCACCTGCACGAACACTTCACCGATCCCGTGGTGATGGACCACGGCCGCTACCGCGCCCCCGCCGCGCCCGGCTTCTCCGCCCGTATGGTCCCGGAGTCGCTCGCCGACTACCGCTACCCGGACGGCCCGGTGTGGCAGGCGCGACAGGCCCGACAGGAGCTGACCCGATGAGCACCAGCGCCGATCCGACGCACGCCGCCTCCGCCGCGCAGGACCTCGCGGGCCTCACCGCCCTCGTCACCGGCGGCGCCTCCGGGATCGGCGCCGCCACCGCGGCGCTGCTGACCGCCCGCGGCGCGCGCGTCGCCGTACTCGACCGCGACACCGCGGGCGCGCCGGGCGGCACCGTCCCCGTCACCGCCGACGTCACCTCGGACGCGGACGTACGGGCCGCGGTCGGCGCGGCCGTCGCCGAACTCGGCAGCCTGCACATCGTGGTGAGCAACGCCGGGATCGGCGCCGTCGGCACCGTCGAGGACAACCCGGACGACGAGTGGCGGCGGGTGCTGGACATCAACGTCCTGGGCATGATGCGGACCGCCCGCGCCGCCCTGCCGCACCTGCGCAAGGCCGCCGCCGCCCGGCCGGGCAGCGCCTCCATCACCCACACCTGCTCGATCGTCGCGACCGCGGGACTGCCGCAGCGGGCGCTGTACAGCGCGAGCAAGGGCGCGGTGCTCGCCCTCACCCTGGCGATGGCCGCCGACCACGTACGCGAGGGCGTACGGGTCAACTGCGTGAACCCCGGAACCGCCGACACCCCCTGGATCGGCCGCCTCCTCGGCCAGGCCGAGGACCCGGCCGCCGAGCGCGCGGCACTCGACGCACGCCAGCCGCTGGGACGGCTGGTGTCCGCCGAGGAGGTCGCCGCGGCCATCGTCTACCTGGCGAGTCCCGCCGCGGCGAGCGTGACCGGAACCGCGCTCGCCGTCGACGGCGGAATGCAGGGACTGCGTCTGCGACCCGCCGGAAGCTGACCTTCACAGAGATCGCCCCGCACCACATCCGCCGCACCACATCCGCCGCACCACTTCCTCCGCATCACATCCCCCGCAGAGCCGACACACAATCCGAAGGGCAGGGCTCGACGATGAGACTGCGCAGAACGACCGTGGCCGCCTGTGCCGCACTGCTCGCGGTCACCGCGCTCGCCGGTTGCAACCGGGGAAGCGACAGCAAGGCGGGCAGCTCCGGCAAGGTCGGCATCGACCTGCCGCGCTCCGACAGCGACTTCTGGAACTCGTACAACAGCTACATAGAAAAGGGCGTCAAGGCCGGTGACGTCTCGGCCCTGCCCCGCACCAACTCGCAGAACGACATCGGCAAGCTCGTCGCGAACGTGCAGAGCTTCGCCAACGAGGGCGCCAAGGCGATCGTGATGGCCCCGCAGGACACCGGCGCCATCGCCTCCACCCTGGAACAGATGGCCAAGAAGAAGATCCCGGTGGTCAGCGTCGACACCCGCCCCGACAAGGGCCCGGTGTACATGGTCGTCCGCGCGGACAACAAGGCGTACGGCACGAAGGCGTGCGAATACCTGGGTGAACAGCTCAAGGGCAAGGGCAAGGTCGCGGAGTTCGAGGGCGACCTGTCCTCGATCAACGGCCGGGACCGCTCGGAGGCGTTCGCCGCCTGCATGAAGAGCAAATTCCCGAACATCAAGGTGATCCCGCTGGTCACCAACTGGGACGGCGCCACCGCCTCGGCCAAGCTCCAGACCACGCTGGCCGCCGACCCGGACCTGAACGGCATCTACATGCAGGCAGGCGGGGTCTTCCTCCAGCCGACCCTCGCGCTGCTCCAGCAGAAGAACCTGCTCAAGCCGCCGGGCACGCCAGGACACATCACGATCATCTCCAACGACGGCATCCCCGAGGAGTTCAAGGCCATCAAGGCCGGGCAGATCGACGCCACCATCTCCCAGCCCGCCGACCTCTACGCGAAGTACGCGCTGTACTACGCCAAGGAGGCACTGGCCGGGAAGACCTTCCAGCCGGGCCCGACCGACCACGACTCCACGATCATCACGATCCCCAACGGACTCGAGGACCAGCTCCCCGCGCCGCTGGTCACCAAGGACAACGTGGACGACGCGAGCCTGTGGGCCAACCAGCTCGGGAAGAGCTGAGCCATGGCCGAGGCCGTACCGCCCCCCGCGGTCCACGCGGAGGGCATCGTCAAACGGTTCGGGGCCACCGTGGCCCTGGACCGGGTGGGCATCACCGTCGCGGCCGGCGACTCGCACGCGCTCGTCGGCCGCAACGGGGCGGGCAAGTCCACCCTGGTCTCCGTGCTGACCGGGCTGCACGCCCCGGACGCCGGGCGGGTCTCCTTCCTCGGGAAGCCCGCCCCCGCGCCCGGCGACACCGCCGCCTGGCAGTCCAAAGTGGCCTGTGTCTACCAGAAGTCGATGGTCGTCCCCGATCTGACGGTCGCGGAGAATCTGTTCCTGAACAGATTCGGCCGCGGCCGGATCCGCTGGTCCGCCCTGCGCGGCCGGGCCCGCGACCTGCTCGCCGAGTACGGGGTCGACGTCGATCCGACCGCGCGGGCCGGTGATCTCACCGTCGAGCAGGGGCAGTTCGTGGAGATCGCGCGGGCGCTGTCCTTCGGCGCGCGCTTCATCATCCTGGACGAGCCCACCGCGCAGCTCGACGCGGCGGGCATCGAGCGGCTCTTCACCAAGCTGCGCGGCCTCCAACAGCAGGGCGTGGCCTTCCTGTTCATCTCGCACCACCTCCAGGAGGTCTACGACCTGTGCAGCACCGTCACGGTCTACCGTGACGCCCGCCACGTCGTGACCGCGCCCGTCGCCGAGTTGAGCAAGGCGGAACTGGTCGAGGCGATGACCGGTGAGGCGGCGCGGGCCGAACTGGGCTGGCACGCACGGGGGTCGGCCGACGAGTCGGCGTCCAAGGCGCTGTCCCCCTCGGCGTCGGTCTCGGTCTCCAAGGGCGCCACGGACACCGGTGACGCCGTCCTGCGCGCCGAAGGGCTCGTGCTCGACGGCGCCTTCGACAGCATCGACTTCGCCGTACGCCCCGGCGAGGTGCTGGGCCTGGCCGGGGCCACCGCCAGCGGCAACACCGCGCTCGGTGAGACCCTGGTCGGGCTGCGCAAGGCCACCGGCGGCCGGACCCTGGTCGCGGGCAAGGCCGTACGCCCCGGCAGCGTCCCGCACGCGCTCGGCGCCGGGATCGGCTACGTACCCGAGGACCGGCACCGGCAGGGCCTGGTGCTCGGCCGCAGCGTCGCGGAGAACGCCACTCTCACCGTGACCGACCAACTCGGCCCGTACGGCACGGTCCTGCCGTCCAGGACCAGGGAATTCGCACAGCGCATGATCAGCTCGCTGGACATCAAGACCTCGGGACCGGCCCAGCCGGTGGCCGACCTGTCCGGCGGCAACCAGCAGAAGGTCGTCATCGCCCGCGCCCTGGCCCGCGAGCCGCGCGTGCTGGTGGCCGTCCGCCCCACCGCGGGCGTGGACGTGAAGTCCAAGGACGCGCTGCTCGGCGTGGTCAGAGGCGTCGCGGACCGCGGCGACGCCGCCGTCATCGTCTCCGACGAACTGGACGACCTGCGGGTCTGCGACCGGGTGATCGCGCTCTTCCACGGACGGGTGATCGCCGAGTTCGGCAGCGGATGGAGCGACCGGGACCTGGTCTCGGCCATGGAAGGGCTGCCCTCGGGCGGCGACGGGCTGCCATCCGGCGGCGACATGCCGCCCCCGGGCGGCGACGAGGGAGCCGAGGAATGAGTGACACCAGTCAGTTGACCGCCGATGTGGCGGTACCGGACAAGACCCGGCGGCCGGCGCCGCGTATCCAGCTCACCCGCTACCGGGACCTGTCCCTGCTGCCGGTGATCCTGCTGCTGGGCGTCATCGGCTTCATCGTGTCGCCCACCTTCCTGACCTCGGACAATCTCCTCGGCGTCCTCCAGCAGTGCAGCGAGCTGAGCCTGTTGGTGCTCGGCGAGGCGATGATCCTGATCTCCGGCCGGATGGACCTGTCGCTGGAGTCCACCATCGGCGTGGCCCCGGTGATCGCCATGTGGCTGGTGATGCCGAGCACCGGCTCCGCCACCTACCACGGCATCGGGCTGCTGCCCGGCTGGTCCTCGATCCCGCTCTGCCTGCTGGTGGGCGTGCTCATCGGCGGCTTCAACGGATTCCTGATCCTGAAACTGCGGGTCAACGGCTTCATCGCCACCCTCGGCATGCTGACCATGCTCCGCGGCCTCCAGGACGGCATATCCCAGGGCAAGTCCATCGTCGAGGTGCCCGCGTCCTTCTCCTACCTCGGCGGCGCGTCCTGGCTCGGCGCCCCGGCCGCGGTCTGGATCTGCCTGGTGCTCTTCGTCCTCGGCGGCCTGGCGCTCGGCTATCTGCGGCACGGCCGGGCGCTCTACGCGATCGGCGGCAACAAGGAGGCGGCCCGCGCGGCCGGTATCCGGGTGGACCTCATCACCTGGGTCGTCCTCGCCGTCGCGGGGCTGCTCGCCGCCTTCGCCGGTGTGCTCTACGTCGGCCACTACGGCGCGATCTCCTCGACCCAGGGCAACGGCTGGATCTTCCAGGTCTTCGCCGCCACCGTGATCGGCGGCGTCAGCCTCAACGGCGGCAAGGGCACCCTCTTCGGCGCCCTGACCGGTGTCGTCGCGCTCCAACTCGTCGTCAACGTCACGACGCTGGGAGGTGTGCCGCCGCTGTGGGACAAGTTCCTCTACGGTGCGATCATCATCGTCGCGCTGATCATCTCCCGCTTCGCGAGCGGCGAGAAGCAGGACTGACCCTGTTCGCAATGATGGAACCCGAGGGAGAGAACGTCACCATGCCCGTACCGGTACTGCCCCGGCTCGGCCTCGGCTGCGCGCCGCTGGGCAACCTCTACCGCGCCGTCACCGAGGAGGAGGCCGAGGCCACCGTGGCCGCCGCCTTCGAGACGGGGGCCGCGGGGCCCGTGTACCTCGACACGGCGCCGCACTACGGCCTCGGCCGGTCCGAGGAGCGGCTCGGCCGGGCGCTGGCCGGACGGCACCGCTCCTCGTACGTGCTCTCCACCAAGGTCGGCCGCAGGCTGCGCGACCTGCGGCTGGGCGAGGCCCCGGACGACCAGGGCTACACCGACTCCCCGGCCCGCGCGCGGGAGTGGGACTACACCGCCGACGGCATCCGCGCCACGCTGGAGGGTTCCCTGGAACGGCTCGGTGTGGACGCCGTCGACATCGTCTACCTGCACGACCCCGAGGACCACCTGCCCGAGATCTACGACACCGGCTTCGCCGCCCTGGCCGACCTGCGCGACCAGGGCGTGGTCAAGGCCATCGGCTTCGGCATGAACTACAGCGGCATCCTCGCCCGCCTCGTCGCGGACCTCGACGTCGACGTCGTGCTGTGCGCGGGCCGGTGGACGCTGCTGGAACGCACCGCGCTGGACGACCTGCTGCCGGTCTGCGAACGGCGCGGTACGAAGGTCGTCGTGGGCGGCGTCTACAACTCGGGCCTGCTGGCCGACCCGCGGCCCGGCACGCACTACGACTACGTCGAAGCGCCACCGGAGATCCTGGCCCGCGCCCAGCGGATGGCCGCGGTCTGCGCCGAGTTCGACGTCCCGCTGCGGGCCGCCGCGCTGCGCTACCCCTTCGCGCACCCCTCGGTGATCTCGGCCGTGGTGGGCGCCGCGAACGCCGCCGAGGTGCGCGACAACGCGGAGCTGTTCTCGTACGACATCCCGGACGCGCTCTGGCACGCGCTGGTCGCCCGCGGGCTGCTGGACAAGGACGTGCCGCTGCCGCTCAGGGCTCCCGCCGAGGGGGCCTGACCCGATGCGGATCGACGCCCACCACCATCTGTGGGATCTCGAACGGCGCCCCCAGCCGTGGCTGACCGGGGCCGAACTCGACCCCATCGCCCGGACGTTCCGCCTCGCGGACCTCCTTCCGCTGCTGGACGCGCACGGGATCGACGCCACCGTGCTCGTCCAGTCCAGCTCCTCGCTCGACGAGACCCGCGAACTCCTCGCCCTCGCCCGCGACTCCGGCGGCCGGGTCGCCGGGGTCGTCGGCTGGGCCGACCTCACCTCGCCCGAACTCCCCGGCACCCTGGCCGCGTTGGCCGCGCTCGGACCCCTGGTCGGCATACGGCACCAGGTCCAGGACGAGGCCGACCCCGGCTGGCTGGCGCGCGCCGACGTCAGGTCCGGCCTCGCCGCCGTCGGCGCCGCGGGGCTCGTCTACGACCTGCTCGTCACCGTCGACCAGCTCCCCGTCGCCATCGACACGGTGCGGGCGCTGCCCGAGGCGCGGTTCGTTCTCGACCACGGCGCCAAGCCGCCGGTCGCCTCCGGCGAACGGGAGCCGTGGGGTGCCTTGGTGACCTCGCTCGCGGCCCTGCCGAACGTCTGGTGCAAGCTCTCCGGGCTTGTCACGGAGGCCGATTGGGGCCGGTGGCGCGTCGCTGACGTGCTGCCCTACGCCCGCCATCTCCTGGCCGCCTTCGGTCCCGACCGCCTCCTCTTCGGCTCCGACTGGCCCGTCTGCACCCTCGCCGCCGACTACTCCTCCGTCGTCGCCCTCGCCGAGTCCGCCGCCGCCCCGCTCACCCCCGCCGACCGCGACGCCCTCTTCGGCCGCAACGCGGCGCGGCTCTATGGGCTCGACGTCGCCCCGTAGGGGCGCTGGGGGCACCTCCCGCCCGG
The DNA here is from genome assembly GCF_014596445.1 of Streptomyces sp. CBMA29. GTDB lineage: Bacteria > Actinomycetota > Actinomycetes > Streptomycetales > Streptomycetaceae > Actinacidiphila. Next base: position 16,578 of record NZ_MECL01000146.1, read on the forward strand.
AGGGTTAGAGGGTTGAGCGGAGCCATTGCTCGACACTGGCGACGTGGACCGTCGCCCAGGATCGGGCGGCCTCGGCGTCGCGGTCCCGGAGCGCCGTGAGGATGGCCCGGTGCTCATGCAGCGTGCGGCTGACGGCGTCGACCTGGGTGATGCCGCGCCAGACACGGGCGCGGGTGGTCGGCCCGGACAGGCCGTCGAGCAGGGAGCAGAGCACGGAGTTGCCCGAGCCCTGGACGATGCCGCGGTGGAATTCCAGGTCGGAGGCGACCAGTTCCTCGACGGACGGCTGCGGGCCGAGCGCGTCGAGCTTGCCTTCGAGGGCGTCGAGCTCCTCGACGGGGATGCGTACGGCGGCCATCGCGGTGGCGGCGGGTTCCAGAATGCGGCGGACCGCGAGGAATTCGAGCACGGTGTCGTCGCGGTGGAAGTCCACGACGAAACTGAGGGCTTCGAGCAGGAGCTGCGGGTCGAGGCTGGTGACGTAGGTGCCGTCGCCCTGACGGACGTCGAGGATGCGGATCAGGGAGAGCGCGCGGACGGCCTCCCGCAGGGAGTTACGGGACAGCCCCAGCTCGGCCGCGAGTTCGCTCTCCTTGGGGAGCCGGTCCCCGGGACGCAGCGCCCCGGAGACGATCATCTCCTTGATCCTCTCGATGGCCTCGTCGGTGACCGCCATCAGCGCGCCTCCCCTGCTCAGGTCCCGCCGCCGCCAGACCTCCGATGTATGAGGCCCCATTATGGGCCCGGCGCGCCGGAACACCTAACAACGGTCAGCGGCTCGCGTACCGGCTCGGCGGCGCACCGACCGCCGCGGTGAAGTCACGGGTCAGGTGCGCCTGGTCGGCATAGCCCAGGTCGGCGGCGAGGGCGGCCCAGTCGATGTCGGCGCCGCCGTCGGCGCGGGCCGCGGCCTCGTGCAGCCGGGCCCGGCGCAGCACCCACTTGGGGCTCGCCCCCACGTACTCCGCGAAGAGCCGCTGGAGCCGCCGTACGGGCAGGTCCAGCTCGCGGGCCAGCTCGTCCACCCGGAAGAGCTGCGGACCGGCCGTAATGCGCTCGACCAGGTCCGCCACCGCGGCCACGACCGGGTCCTGCTCGGTGTCGGCGAGCAGGCCGAGCAGATACTCCTCGGCGAGAGCCGTCATCTCCGCCAGGTCGTCCAGCGCCAGAATCCTCCGGCTCAGCTCGCCGACCCCGCCGCCCAGCAGCGCCGCGGCGGGCACCGCGCGGTCCGCCAGCTCCACCACAGGACCCCCGACGAACGGCCGGAAGGCGCCCGGCCGGAATTTCACGCCGAGGACCTGGCCGCGCCCGTGCAGCACCCGGCGGAACACCCCGCGCTGCACCCCGTACACCAGCGGAATCGGCGCCTCGAAGACCAGATGCACATTGGGGTGGGCGAGCACCTTCTGCTCGTGGTCCGGCTGCCCGCGCAGGTCCCAGCGCGGATTCCAGTAGAACTCGACCAGCGGCGCCAGCTCGGGCCGCGGCTGCCGCTGCCGCAGTTCCAGCCGCCCGGCCGCCAGGTCCGGCCGCAGCACCCCGCGCCCCAGCCCGTGCCCGCCCGTACCGCCCCCGTCGTCGCCCCGGCCCGTACCGCCCCTGCTCATGCCGTCACTTTAGACGCGGCCACCGACAACGGCGCGGCCACCCGATCCGGGCCCGCTGTCGCGTTTCTTCAAGACCCCGGCATCCGCCCCGCCTAGCGTTGAGGACATGAACTTCCACGCACAGATCGCCGACAGTGCCGCGGAGGCCGCCCGGGTCGCCGCCGGGATCACCGACGACCAGCTCACCGGCCCCACGCCCTGTCCTGACTACGACACCCGCACCCTGATCAACCACTGGGTCGCGTACACCGGCCTCGGCATGGAGCTGCGCGCCCGCAAGGAGCCGCACCCCGCCGACCTCGGCGAGCGCGACTTCACCGCGGAGCCCGGCTGGGCCGCCGCCTACGCGCGGCAGCTCGAACGGGCCGCGGACGCCTGGGCCGACCCGGCCGCCTGGGAGGGCGAGCTGGACATGGGCGGCATGGCGATGCCCGCGAAGGACATCGCCGGAATGCTCTTCATGGAGCTGCTGCTGCACGGCTGGGACGTCGCCAAGGCCACCGGGCAGGAGTTCAGGGCCGACGAGAGGTCCGGCGCCCTGCTGCTGACCGTCGTGCGCGAGCAGGCCGAGATGTTCCGGCAGTACAAGGGCTTCGCGGAACCGGTCGAACCGCCCGCCGGGGCCGCCGACTTCGAAATCGCTGTCGCCCTGTCCGGCCGCGACCCATACTGGGCGGCATGATCCAGCACGGCCTCATCGCCCGGGTACGGGACATGTGCCGCGCTGACGAACGCGTCCGCGCGGCGCTGATGTACGGCTCCTTCGCCGCGGGAGAGGGCGACGCCCACAGCGACGTCGAATTCTGGCTCTTCCTCGACCCGGAGCGGCGCGCGGAGGTGGACCCCGAGCAGTGGTGCCGGGAGATCGCCCCGGCCAATCTGGTGCTGCTCAACGAATTCGGCAGCCATGTCGTGCTCTTCCCGGGACCGGTGCGCGGCGAGTTCCACTTCGCGACCACCGACGACATCCCGACGGTCGCCAGCTGGCCCGCGCGCGGCGCCGCCGTCGAGCGGATGGTGGTCGTCGACCGCGAAGGGCAGCTGACGCCCGTGCTCGAAACGGTGCCCGAGCACCCCGTGCTCCCCGCGGCGCCCGACGAGATCGCCGACCTGTGCGGCCGGTTCGCCAACTGGCTGGTGCTCGCGCTGCACGTCACCGCGCGCGGCGAGCACCTGCGCGCGCAGGACGCGCTCTGGCACGCGGCCCGCCATGTGCTGTGGATGGCCCGGCTCGCCGAGGACAGCACCGCGCACTGGCTGACGCCGTCGCGCGCCGCGGAGACCGAGCTGCCCGCCCGTACGATCGCGGCCGTGGCAGAGGCCAACCCCGTGAGCCTCTGGCACGAGGGCCGCGACCGCTGGCTGACCCTGCTGCCCAGGACCGGCCGCCCCGCCCCGACCGCCCTGTTCGCCGAACTCGACCGCCTGACCGCCGAGACGGTCCAGGCCGCGACCGCCCAGACCGCCGCGCCGGACACGTCCTAGCCCCGGCGCAGCACCCGCTCGACCCCTTCTCGCACCTCCGGTGTGTCGAGACCGCGGATCGTCAGCGTCGTGCGCCGCCGCAGCACGTCGTCCGAGTCCTGCGCCCACTCGTGGTCGCGGGCGTAGACGACCTGGGCCCAGATCTCCGGGGCGTCCGGGTGGACGCGCCGGGCCAGTTCCGGGTCCTCGTTGGCCAGCCGCGCGATGTCGAAGGCCAGCGAGCCGTAGTGGGTGGCCAGGTGCCTGGCGGTGTCGGCCGCCATACGCCGTCCCGGCGCGTCGCCGTCGATCAGCAGCCGGTGGGCGACCGCGTCCGGGCTGGCGAAACCGGGCAGCGGGGCCCGGCGCGGCAGCGACGACATCGGCTCCATGTCGTCGGACAGCGGATGCCCCGGCAGCTCGGCCAGCTTGGTCATCACCGTGCGGCCGATGTGCCGGAATGTGGTCCACTTTCCGCCCGCCACCGACAGCATGCCGCCGCTCCCCTCGGTGACGACCGTCTCCCGCTTGGCCTTCGAGGTGTCGCCGGGACCGCCGGGCAGCACCCGCAGACCCGCGAAGGAGTACGTGATCAGGTCGCGGGTGAGCTGCTGGTCGCGGACGGAGAAGGCCGCCTCGTCCAGGATCTGCGCGATGTCGGCCTCGGTGACCCGCACATCGGCCGGATCGCCCTCGTACACCTCGTCCGTGGTGCCGAGCAGCAGCATGTCCTCCCAGGGCAGGGCGAAGGTGATGCGGTACTTGTCGATCGGGGTGGCCAGCGCCGCCCGCCACGGCGAGTGCCGCTTGAGCACCAGATGCGCGCCCTTGGACAGCCGGATCGACGGCGCCGCGGCCGGGTCCTCCATCCGCCGCAGGTGGTCCACCCACGGCCCGGTGGCGTTGAGCACCAGCCGCGCGTCGACGCCGAATTCGGCGCCGTCCACGCGGTCGCGCAGATCGGCGCCCGTGACCCGGCCCCGGGTGAAGCGCAGCCCGGTGACCTCGGCGTGGTTGAGGACGGTCGCGCCCGCGTCGACCGCGGCCCGTACCGTCATCAGCGCCATCCGGGCGTCGTTCATCTGCCCGTCCTCGTAGACGGCGACCGCGCGCAGATTGTCGGTCCGCAGCTCGGGCACGTCCCGCGCGGCCTTGGCCGGGCTGATCACATGACCGACGCCGTCGCGGAAGGCGGACAGCGCCGAGTACGCGAAGACGCCCGCGCCGAGCTTGGCCGCGCCGTGCGGGCCGCCCTTGTAGACCGGCAGATAGAAGGTGAGGGGGTTGGCCAGGTGCGGCGCGATGTCACGGGAGACCGCGCGCCGCTCCAGGTGGTTCTCCGCGACCAGCTTCACCGCGCCGGTCTGGAGGTAGCGCAGGCCGCCGTGGAGCAGCTTGGAGGAGGCGGAGGAGGTGGCGCCGGCAAAGTCACCGGCGTCCACCATGGCCACCCGCAGCCCCGACTGCGCGGCGTGCCAGGCGGTGGTGATGCCGAGGATGCCACCGCCGATCACCAGCAGGTCGTACGTGGCACGGCCGAGCAGATCCCGGGTCTCGGCCCTGCCGGGGTTGGCGCCTGCGGTCGGATGCGAACCCAGGGCGGGAACGCGCTGCGAGGTGGTCATGGGGTGAATCAGTGCTCCTCTGCGGTGCTCTCTTCGAGCCAGCCCATCGTGGCCTGCACGGCCTTGAGCCAGCTCTTGTACTCGCGGTCCCGCTGGGCCGCGTCCATGCGCGGGGTCCACTCGGCGGCGCGCCGCCAGTTGGCCCGCAACGCCTCGGTGTCCGGCCAGAAGCCGATCGCGAGACCGGCCGCGTAGGCCGCGCCCAGACAGGTGGTCTCGGCGACCATGGGCCGCACCACGGGTGCGTCCAGGAAGTCCGCCAGGGTCTGCATGAGCAGGTTGTTGGAGGTCATACCGCCGTCGACCTTGAGGGCGGCCAGTTCGACGCCGGAGTCCTTGGTCATGGCGTCGGCGATCTCCCGCGTCTGCCAGGCCGTCGCCTCCAGCACGGCGCGCGCGATGTGCGCCTTGGTGACGTAACGGGTCAGCCCGGCGATCACCCCGCGCGCGTCGTCGCGCCAGTAGGGGGCGAACAGGCCGGAGAAGGCCGGTACGAAGTAGGCGCCGCCGTTGTCCTCGACGGACGAGGCCAGCGTCTCGATCTCGGCGGCGGTGCTGATCAGCCCCATCTGGTCGCGCATCCACTGCACCAGCGCGCCGGTGACGGCGATCGAGCCCTCCAGCGCGTAGACCGGCGCGTCGTCGCCGATCCGGTAGCCGACGGTGGTGATCAGGCCGTTGTAGGAGTTGACCGGGGTCTCACCGGTGTTCATCAGCATGAAGGTGCCGGTGCCGTAGGTGGACTTGGCCTCGCCCTCGGCGAAGCAGGTCTGCCCGAACAGCGCCGCCTGCTGGTCGCCGAGCGCGGAGGCCACCGGCACGCCGTCCAGCACGCCGCCGACCGTGCTGCCGTACACCTCGGCGGAGGACCGGATCTCCGGCAGTACGGCGGCGGGTACGCCGATCGACTCCAGGATCTTGCTGTCCCAGTCCAGGGTGCGCAGGTTCATCAGCAGGGTGCGGGAGGCGTTGGTCACGTCGGTGACGTGCCGGCCGCCGTTGACACCGCCGGTGAGGTTCCAGATCACCCAGGAGTCCATGGTGCCGAAGAGGATCTCGCCGCGCTCGGCGCGCTCGCGCAGGCCCTCGACGTTGTCCAGCAGCCAGCGGATCTTGGGTCCGGCGAAGTACGAGGCGAGCGGCAGGCCGGTCTCGCGGCGGAAGCGGTCCTGGCCGACGTTGCGGCCCAGTTCACGGCAGAGCACGTCGGTGCGGGTGTCCTGCCAGACCAGCGCGTTGTGCACCGGCTCACCGGTGTTCTTGTCCCACAGCAGGGTGGTCTCGCGCTGGTTGGTGATGCCGATCGCCTTGACGTCGGCGGCGCTGAAGCCCTCGTTGTCCTGGGCGGCCTTGGCGATGGCGCCCTCGACCACCTCCTGGACATTGGTCCAGATCTCGGCGGCGTCGTGCTCCACCCAGCCCGGCTTGGGGAAGATCTGCTCGTGTTCCTTCTGGTCGACGGCGACGATCCGGCCGTCCCGGTCGAAGACGATGCAGCGGCTCGACGTCGTGCCCTGGTCGATCGCGGCGATGAACGGGCCGGTGCCGTGCGAGTGGGTGCCGGCGGCGGTGGTGTCGGTCACGTGGTGCTCCTCGGGATCTGCGCGGGGGAAGTGGCTGCGGGGGAGTGGGCGTGGCGGTCTCGCGGGGCCCTACGTGAAGGCGAGCTTGTACAGGCCGCCGGCTATCGCGGCGCCGGCCAGCGGGCCCAGCACCGGGATCCACGCGTAGCTCCAGTCCGAGCCGCCCTTGTTGGGCAGCGGCAGAAGGCTGTGCACGATACGCGGGCCGAGGTCGCGGAACGGGTTGATCGCGTACCCGGTGGGGCCGCCGAGCGACAGGCCGATACCGACGACGAGGAGCGCGGTGAGCAGGATGCCGGTGCCGTTGAGCGCGAGTCCTGTCGTCATGCCCTGGGTGAGGATGAAGAGCACCAGGACAGCGGTGCCGATGACCTCGGTGAGGAGGTTCTGCACCGGGTTCCGTATCTCGGGTCCGGTGGAGAAGATGCCGAGCACCGGTCCCGCGGGCTGCCCCTTGCGGTCGGTCTCCGGGCCCTCGGGGGAGGTCGTGCCCCCGCCGACGATCTCGGGGTCGGTCAAGTGCGCCTGGAACTGGCCCATGTAGGCCACCCACACCAGGAAGGCGCCGATCATCGCGCCGAGCAACTGTCCCATCAGGTAGAAGGGCACGGTGTGCCACACACCGGTCTTGATCGCGACGCCGAGGGTGACCGCCGGATTGAGCTGGCCGCCCGAGTAGCCGTTGGCGATGTAGGCGCCGCCGAGCACCGCGAATCCCCAGCCGAAGGAGATGGCGACCCAGCCCGCTCCCCGGGCCTTCGACTTCTTGAGCGTGACGGCGGCGCAGACGCCGCCGCCGAGCAGGATGAGCACGGCGGTGCCGAAGGTCTCGCCGATGAAGATGTGGCCGTTGGACACAGCGACTCCTTTGTCCAGTGTCTTTACGTCAGGGCACGGGCGACCCGGATCGCGTCCGGCGTTCGACAATGTCGACCGTACAGCGAATGTTTTCTCCCCGGGAGCGGCAGGTCAAGAGGCGTGGACTGTGAAACGCGGAAGAAGCGGAAGAAGGGGTGTCGAGGGCCGGGCGCCGGGGGCGGCGCGGACGGGGCGGATCAGAAGCGGGCGGCGCCCAGATCGCGGGAGACGGCGCGGGCGCAGTCCCGTACCGCCGCCACCAGCCGGGCCTGGATGCCGCCCTCGTCGCAGACCCGTTCCACGGCGCCGGTGATGCCCACCGCGCCCACCGGCATCCGCCGCCGGTCGTAGACGGGCGCCGCGACCGAGGCCACGCCCTCCCACGTCTCCTCCAGGTCGGCGGCCCAGCCGCGCGCCCTGGTGAGGTCCAGCAGCGCCTCGAAGTCGGTGATGCCGGTGACGGTGCGCGCGGTGAGCGAGGCCCGCTCGTGCTCGGTCACCGCGTTGTGCGCCACCGGGTCGAAGGCGGACAGCACCTTGCCGAGCGCGGTGCTGTGCAGCGGGTGCATCGCGCCCACCTCCAGCGCCTGGCGGCTGTCGTCGGGCCGGAAGACGTGGTGCACGATCAGCACACCGTCCTGGTGCAGCACCCCGAGGTACGCGGCCTCGCCGCTGGACCTGGCCAGGTCGTCGGTCCACACCAGCGCGCGGGCCCGCAATTCGTGCACGTCCAGATAGCTGTTGCCAAGACGCAGCAGCTCCGCGCCGAGCTGGTACTTGCCGGAGACCGGCTCCTGTTCGACGAAGCCCTCCTGCTGGAGGGTGCGCAGGATGCCGTGCGCGGTGCCCTTGGCCAGGCCGAGCGACGAGGCCACGTCGGTGAGCCCCAGCCGGCGCTCACCGCCGGCCAGCAGCCGCAGAATCGCCGCCGCGCGTTCCAGCGACTGGATGGGACCTGGCATCGGAGGCACTCCAAGCAGAGGGGGTGTCATGATCGACGGTCGACAATGTCGACCATCATCATCTCAGAGACGATTCTGGCACCACGGTCCGCCCATCGGAATGCCTTCGAGCCCGGACGGTGCGGCCCGCTAGGCTGGCCGGGTGCGCGTCCCGCCGCCCTCCGATCCGTCGGCGCCGGCGGGGAACGCATAGCCGACAGCCGTCGCATCCCAGGGAGCACGTTCCATGGCCTCGCTTTCTCCGTCGTCCCCTACGTCTGGTACGTCCGGTTCCTCCCCGTCGGGGACGAACACGGCACCGACGCGTACGTCCCCGACCGCGTCGCCGATGGACGCCCCCCGCGCCGCCGCCCTCCGCGAGGCGCTCGCCTCCCGCGTGGTCGTCGCCGACGGCGCCATGGGCACCATGCTCCAGGCGCAGGACCCGACGCTCGACGACTTCCAGCAGCTCGAAGGCTGCAACGAGATCCTGAACATCACCCGCCCCGACATCGTGCGCTCGGTCCACGAGGCGTACTTCTCGGTCGGCGTGGACTGCGTCGAGACCAACACCTTCGGCGCCAACCACTCCGCGCTCGGCGAGTACGACATCCCCGAGCGGATCCACGAACTGTCGCAGGCCGGCGCCCGCCTGGCCCGCGAGGTCGCCGACGGCTTCGCCGCCGACGGCCGCCCGCGCTGGGTGCTCGGCTCGATGGGCCCCGGCACCAAGCTGCCGACGCTCGGCCATGCCCCGTACGGCGTACTGCGCGACGGCTACGAGGCGAACGCCGCGGGACTGATCGCGGGCGGCGCCGACGCGCTGATCATCGAGACCACCCAGGACCTGCTCCAGACCAAGGCGGCCGTGATCGCGGCCCACCGCGCGATGGCGTCGGCCGGGGTGAGCCTGCCGCTGATCTGTTCGGTGACCGTGGAGACCACCGGCACCATGCTGCTCGGCTCGGAGATCGGCGCGGCGCTCACCGCGCTCGAACCCCTCGGCATCGACATGATCGGCCTCAACTGCGCGACCGGACCCGCCGAGATGAGCGAGCACCTGCGCTATCTCGCCCGGCACTCCCGTATCCCGCTGTCCGCCATGCCCAACGCGGGCCTGCCGGTGCTCACCAAGGACGGCGCGCACTACCCGCTCACGGCCTCAGAACTGGCCGACGCGCACGAGACGTTCGCCCGCGAGTACGGCCTGTCCCTGGTCGGCGGCTGCTGCGGCACCACGCCCGAGCACCTGCGGCAGCTCGTGGAGCGGGTCGGCGGCCAGGATCTGCACCCGCGCAGGCCGCGCCCCGAGGCGGGCGCCGCCTCCCTCTACCAGACGGTCCCCTTCCGCCAGGACAGCTCGTATCTGGCGATCGGCGAGCGCACCAACGCCAACGGCTCCCGCAAGTTCCGCGACGCGATGCTGGAAGGCCGCTGGGAGGACTGCGTGGAGATGGCCCGCGACCAGATCCGCGAGGGCGCCCACCTGCTCGACCTGTGCGTGGACTACGTGGGCCGGGACGGCGTCGCCGACATGGCCGAGGTCGCCGGGCGCTTCGCCACCGCCTCCACCCTGCCGATCGTGCTGGACTCCACCGAGGTGGACGTCCTGCGGGCGGGCCTGGAGAAGCTGGGCGGCCGTGCGGTGCTCAACTCCGTCAACTACGAGGACGGCGACGGCCCCGAGTCCCGGTTCGCCAAGGTGACCGCGCTCGCCCAGGAGCACGGCGCCGCGCTGATCGCGCTCACCATCGACGAGGAGGGCCAGGCCCGTACCGTCGAGAAGAAGGTCGGGATCGCCGAGCGGCTGATCGACGACCTGACCGGCAACCACGGCATCAACGAGTCGGACATCCTGATCGACTGTCTGACCTTCACCATCTGCACCGGCCAGGAGGAGTCCCGCAAGGACGGCGTCGCCACCATCGAGGCGATCCGCGAGCTGAAGCGCCGCCACCCCGATGTGCAGACCACCCTCGGCCTGTCGAACATCTCCTTCGGCCTCAACCCGGCCGCGCGCGTGGCGCTCAACTCGGTCTTCCTCGACGAGTGCGTCAGGGCGGGCCTGGACTCGGCGATCGTGCACGCCTCCAAGATCCTGCCGATCGCCCGCATCCCCGAGGAGCAGCGCGAGGTCGCGCTCGACCTGATCCACGACCGGCGCCGCGAGGGCTACGACCCGCTGCAACGCCTGATGGAGCTGTTCGACGGCGTCGACAACAAGTCGCTGAAGGCCAGCCGCGCCGAGGAACTGCTGGCGCTGCCGCTGGACGAGCGGCTCCAGCGCCGGATCATCGACGGCGAGAAGAACGGCCTGTCCGCCGACCTGGACGAGGCGCTGGCCGAGCGGCCCGCCCTGGACATCGTCAACGAGACGCTGCTCGCGGGCATGAAGGTGGTCGGCGAGCTGTTCGGCTCAGGCCAGATGCAGCTTCCGTTCGTGCTCCAGTCCGCCGAGGTGATGAAGACCGCGGTGGCGTATCTGGAGCCGCACATGGAGAAGTCCGACGACGACGGCAAGGGCACCATCGTGCTGGCCACCGTGCGCGGCGACGTCCACGACATCGGCAAGAACCTGGTCGACATCATCTTGTCCAACAACGGCTACAACGTCGTCAACCTGGGCATCAAGCAGCCGGTCTCGGCGATCCTGGACGCCGCGCAGGAGCACCGCGCCGATGTGATCGGCATGTCGGGCCTGCTGGTGAAGTCCACGGTCATCATGAAGGAGAACCTGGAGGAGCTGAACCAGCGCGGCCTGTCCGCCGACTTCCCGGTGATCCTCGGCGGCGCCGCCCTGACCCGCGCCTATGTGGAGCAGGACCTGCACGAGATCTACGAGGGCGAGGTCCGCTACGCCCGCGACGCGTTCGAGGGCCTGCGGCTGATGGACGCGCTGATCGGCGTCAAACGCGGCGTGCCCGGCGCGGCGCTGCCGGAGCTGAAGCAGCGCCGGGTGCCCAAGCGCGAGCAGCCGCAGCCGGACGGACCGGACAAGGCGGTCAACCTCGGCCAGATCCGCTCCGACGTCGCGGTCGACAACCCCGTCCCCGCCCCGCCGTTCTGGGGCAGCCGGGTCGTCAAGGGCATCCAGCTCGCCGACTACGCGTCCTGGCTGGACGAGGGCGCCCTGTTCAAGGGCCAGTGGGGCCTGAAGCAGGCCCGCTCGACCGGTCCGACGTACGAGGAGCTGGTGGAGTCCGAGGGCCGGCCGCGGCTGCGCGGGCTGCTGACCAGGATGCAGTCCGAGGGCCTGCTGGAGGCCGCCGTGACCTACGGTTACTTCCCGTGCGTGTCCAAGGGCGACGACCTGATCGTGCTGCGCGAGGACGGCACCGAGCGGACCCGCTTCACCTTCCCGCGCCAGCGCAGGGGACGGCAGCTCTGCCTCGCGGACTTCTTCCGGCCCGAGGAGTCCGGTGAGACCGACGTGGTGGGCTTCCAGGTCGTCACCGTCGGCAACCGGGTCTCCGAGGCGGCCAACGAGCTGTTCGCGGCCGACTCCTACCGGGACTACCTGGAGCTGCACGGCCTGTCCGTGCAGCTCGCGGAGGCACTCGCGGAGTACTGGCACGCGCGGGTCCGCTCGGAGCTGGGCTTCGCCGGTGAGGACCCGGACGAGGTCGAGGACATGTTCGCGCTGAAGTACCGCGGCGCGCGCTTCTCGCTGGGCTACGGGGCCTGCCCCGACCTGGAGGACCGGGCGAAGATCGCGGACCTGCTGGAGCCGGGCAGGATCGGCGTGGAGCTGTCGGAGGAGTTCCAGCTGCACCCCGAGCAGTCCACCGACGCGATCATCATTCACCACCCGGAAGCCAAGTACTTCAACGCGCGTTGAGCGCGGCTCACCAGCGAGTCGTACACTTGACGGTCCGGCGCAGGCCGGTCGCCTTCCCGTCCGCGGGACGCGGCGACCGGCCTTTGTGTCCCCCGGAAACGGGACGGGTCGGCGCGACCGGCACCGGGACCGCGTACGAGCCGAGGAGTGGGGCGTATGACCAGCAGCATCACCGTCGCCGACACCCGTATGGCGCAAGGCCCCGCCCTCCAGGCGGTGCTCCTCGACATGGACGGCACCTTGGTGGACACCGAGGGCATCTGGTGGGCGGCGGAGAGTGAGGTCTTCGCGGATCTCGGGCACGTGCTGGACGAGGCGCACCGCGAGGTGGTGATCGGCGGCCCGATGGCCCGCAGCGTGGGGCACCTGATCGCCGCCACCGGCGCGGACGCGACGCTGGCCGAGCTGATGCTGGCCGTCAACATCCGCTTCGAGAAGCTGATCGCCCGGGGCGCGCCGCTGATGCCCGGCGCCCGCAGGCTGCTCACCGAGCTGGCCGCGTACGGCGTCCCGACCGCGCTGGTGTCGGCCTCGCACCGGCGGACCATCGATGTGATGCTGCGCACGCTGGGCGCGGAGAACTTCGCCTTCACCGTCGCGGGGGACGAGGTGAGCCGCACCAAGCCGCACCCCGAGCCGTATCTGACCGCCGCCGCCCGCCTCGGCGCGGACCCGGCCGCCTGTGTGGTCGTCGAGGACACCCTGACCGGTGTGGTGTCCGCCGAGGCGGCGGGCTGCCGGGTGGTCGCGGTGCCCTCTCTGGTGCCCGTCGAGGCCGCTCCGGGACGTACGGTCGTCGGTTCGCTCGAAGAGCTGAGCGTGCCTTTCCTGCGCGCTTTGAATGCGCGCGTTCACTGAGCGTATTTGCTGAATAGGAACCGTCCAGAGGTGTCTCACGGGTCGGAATCCGGCCCCTGGTGATCTATGTCACGCGCGGGGAGGTCGACACCGCGCTGTCCTGCCTGGATGAGATCCGCAGATCGGGACGTGCGGCGCGGTCGTATGTCCGTAATGTTCCGACCGGGGAGGGATCGTACCGCCGTCCGTTTATCGGTGTTCCGAGCCCCGTTATCGGTATGTAATTCCGCCTCAACTTCGCCGTGCTCTAGCGGACTAGGTCCCTCCGGCTAGTGTCCCTGCTGGTCAATGCCGAATCGAACGACCGGCATTTGAGCAAGGGGATTCACTGGATGTCACGTAACAAGCGTGTCGTCGCCGCAGCCGCCGTGGCCTTCCTGGCCGTCGGTGCGTCCGCGTGTGGTGGCAAGAAGGACAACTCGTCGGCCGGTGGCGGAAAAGGCGCCGTGATCGTCGGAACCATCGACTCGGTGTCGTCACTCGACCCCGCGGGAGCGTACGACTACGGCTCCTGGGAGGTCATCGACAGCGTCTACCAGAAGGTCATGCACTTCCCGACCGGCGGCACCACGCCGGAACCGGACGCGGCCACGTCGTGCGCCTTCACCGACCCGAAGACGTACGCCTGCACGCTCCAGCCGGGGCTGGTGTTCTCCAACGGCGACAAGCTCACCGCCGCGTCGGTGAAGTTCTCGTTCGACCGCATGGTCGGCATCGCGGCGCCCAACGGCCCGTCCAGCCTGCTCGCCAGCCTGGACAGCACCGAGGCCAAGGGCGACGACCAGGTGGTCTTCCACCTGAAGAACGCCGACTCGACCTTCCCCTCGGTGCTCGCCACCGACGCGGGCGCGATCGTCGACGAGAAGACCTTCCCGAAGGACAAGCTCCTCGACGGCTCGAAGATCATCGGCTCGGGCCCGTACACGCTGGACAAGTACACGCCCAAGCAGCAGGCGTCGTTCCTGGCCAGCAAGACCTACAAGGGTCCTGCCAAGCTCAACAACGGCCAGTTCGTGCTCCAGTACTTCTCCGAGGCGTCCGCGCTCAAGCAGGCGGTCAAGGACGGCACGGTCAACGCGGCCTTCCGCACCCTGTCGCCCACCGACACCGCGGACCTGAAGAAGACCTCCGGCATCCAGGTGCTCGACGGCACCGGCACCGAGAAGCGCTACCTGGTCTTCGACGCCAAGGTGAAGCCGTCCGACCAGAAGGCGGTCCGTCAGGCCGTCGCCCAGGTCATCGACCGCGAGGGCATCGCCAAGGACGCCTACGACGGCACCGTGGCCCCGCTCTACTCCATGGTCGGCAACGGCATCCAGGGCCACACCGAAGCCTTCAAGGACAAGTACGGCGCCCCGGACAAGGCCAAGGCCGCCGCGATACTCAAGGACGCGGGCATCACCGCCCCCGTCGACATCGCGTACGCCTGGACCCCCAGCCACTACGGCGCCGCGTCCGCCGACGAGGCCACCGCGATCAAGCGGCAACTGGAGGCCACCGGCCTGTTCAAGGTGAAGCTCAGCTCCACCGAGTGGCAGCAGTACCAGAAGGACGAGAAGTCCGACGCGTACGCCTCGTACATGATCGGCTGGTTCCCCGACCTGCCGGACGCCGACAACGACGTCTCGCCGTTCCTCGGCAAGCAGCCCTTCCTCGGCACCGGCTACGACAACCCGGAGATCCAGCAGCTCCTGGTCAAGGAGCAGGGCACCGACGACCCGAAGGTGCGCGACCAGGCGTTCGCCGACATCCAGAAGATCGTCGCCGACGACGTCCCGATCATCCCGCTCTGGCAGGGCAAGCAGACCGTGGTCATCCGTGACGGCGTGACCGGCGCCGACAAGGCGCTCGACCCGACGATGTTCCGGTTCTACGAGCTCGGCTCCAAGTGACGGACGGCCGGTCCGCGGGGGTGACGCCCCCGCGGACCGGCCGCCTGTTCTGTTCCTGAAGAAAGACACACTCAGTTGAGCAACACGAGCAAGCAGTCCGGGTCGCTGCGCCGCTACGTCCTCACCAGGATCGCGCTCGCCGTGCCCATGGTCCTCATCCTGCTGGTCCTGGTCTTCGTCATGATGCGGGTGGCGCCGGGCGACCCCATCTCGGCCTCGCAGGGCGGCAAGCTGAGCGCGGCCGAACTCGCCGCCAGACGCCACGCGGCGGGCTTCGACGCCCCCGTCTACCAGCAGTTCTGGGACTACCTGAAGTCCGTCGGCACCCTGAACTTCGGCACCACGTTCTCCGACCGCCGCAGCGTGCGGGACATCATCGTCGAGAACGGCGGCGCCACCCTCACCCTCACCGCGGGCGCCCTGGTCTTCGCCGCCGTCATCGGCATCCCCGTCGGCCTGCTCGCCGGCCGCTACCGGGACCGCGCCGTCGACGTCACCAGCCGGCTCTTCAGCACCGTCAGCTACGCCGCGCCCGTCTTCGTCACCGCGCCGCTGCTGATGCTCGCCTTCGGCTCCACCTCCGGCCAGGCCTCCCCGCTGGTGCAGCTCAACGTGCCCACCCAGACGCACATCCTCATCGTGGACGCGGTGCTGGCCGGCGACTGGGACGCGGTCGGCGACATCACCCAGCACCTGATCCTGCCGTCGGTCTGCCTCGGCCTGCTCGTGGTCGGCGTCTTCATCCGGATGATCAGGATCAACCTCATCCAGTCGCTCCAGGGCGACTACATCGAGGCCGCCCGCGCCCGCGGCGTCAAGGAGCGCCACGTCGTGGCACGGCACGGCTTCCGCAACGCCCTGGTCCCGGTGATCACGGTCCTCGGCCTCCAGGTCGCCATGCTGCTCGGCGGCGCGGTGCTCACCGAACAGATCTTCAACTGGCCGGGCATCGGCCGCCAGCTGATCGACTACATCAACCAACGCGACTACGTCGCCGTCCAGGGCATCGTCACCGTCTTCGCCCTGGTCGTCGTCGTGATCAGCATGCTGATCGACTTCGTGAACGCGCTGATCGACCCGAGGGTGCGGTACTGATGGCCCAGACAACCCCCATACCCCCCGGCCCGGCCGCCGATGCCCCGCAGGCACAGCCGCCCGCCCCCGGGTCGACCCGCTTCGGCGGCCTGCGGCGGATCTGGGCGGCGATCCGCGAGGCCCGAGGCGTACCGCGGTTCATGCTCTGGACCGGCGCCCTGATCTCCGGGCTCTTCGTGATCATGGCCGTCTTCGGCCCGCTGATCGCGCCGTACGACTTCGACACGTACCAGTCCGGCGGCGCCCGCTTCCCCAAGCAGGGCGCGCCCGACGGCGACCACTGGTTCGGCACCACCGTGCAGAGCCTCGACGTGCTCTCCCGCACCATCTACGGCGCCCGCACCGCGCTGGAGGTGATGCTGCTCGCCGTGGTGTTCTCGCTGGTCATCGGCGTCCTGCTGGGCCTGCTCTCCGGCTACTTCGGCGGCTGGCTCGACCGCATCCTGGTGCTCGTGATGGACGCGCTCTTCGCGTTCCCCTACCTGCTGCTGGCGATCGTCGCCGGATTCGTCTTCGCCGGGATCGCGGGCGGCAGCATCATCACCGCCGCCCTGTCGATCACCGTGGTCTACATCCCGCAGTACTTCCGGGTGGTCCGCGCCTCCGCGCTCTCCGCCCGCGAGGCGACCTTCGTCGAGGCCGCCCGCGCGATGGGCGCCAAACCGTCCGTGGTGATCCGCAAATACCTCTTCGGCAACGTCATCCAGTCGGTGCCCGTCATCACCACGATGAACGCCGCCGACGCCATCGCCACCCTGGCCGGCCTCGGCTTCCTGGGCCTGGGCATCCAGCCCACCGACGCCGCCGAGTGGGGCTACGACCTCTCCCGCGCCATCGACGACGTCAACGCGGGCATGTGGTGGACCTGCCTCTACCCGGGCCTGGCCATGGTCATCGCGATTCTCGGCTTCACCCTGCTCGGCGAAGGACTCAACGACGTCCTCAACCCGACCATGCGCCGCCGCCGGATCTCCAAGGTGCTGCTCCCGCCGCACACCCGCCGCCGCACCGTCATCACCCCCGAAGGGACG
Source organism: Streptomyces sp. CBMA29 (assembly GCF_014596445.1). Classification (GTDB taxonomy): domain Bacteria; phylum Actinomycetota; class Actinomycetes; order Streptomycetales; family Streptomycetaceae; genus Actinacidiphila. Next base: position 33,373 of record NZ_MECL01000146.1, read on the forward strand.
GCCGCCAAGTGACCACCGTGACCGAACCCGTCCCCGCCGCTCCCGTACCCGCGGGACCCGTCCTGTCCGTACGCGACCTGCGCGTCTGGTACGGCACCGACCGCGGCCCGGTCCGCGCCGTGGACGGCGTCAGCTTCGACGTACGCCCCGGCGAGACCCTCGGCCTGGTCGGCGAGTCCGGCTGCGGCAAGTCCACCCTCGGCCGCGGTGTCCTCGGCCTCACCCCGGCCGCCGCCGCGGTCGACGGCGAGGTCGTGCTGAACAGCGAGGGCGGCGCGGGCCGCAACCTCACCGAACTCTCCGACCGCGAGATCCAGAAGCTGCGCGGCCCGGAACTCGGCCTGATCTTCCAGGAGCCGATGACCCGGCTCAACCCCCTCATGCGGATCTCCCAGCACTTCGAGGAGGCCCTGCGCACCCACCACAAGGACCTCGCCAAGCGCGAGGTGAAGGCGCGCGCCCTGGAGGCGCTGCGCGGCATGGGCATTCCCGAGAGCCGCTACGAGAGCTACCCGCACGAGTTCTCCGGCGGCATGCGGCAGCGCATCATGATCGCGCTCGCGCTGGTGCTGCGGCCCGCGTTCATCGTCGCCGACGAGCCCACCACGGCCCTCGACGTCCTGGTCGAGGCGCAGATCATCAAGATCCTCGCCGACCTCAGGAAGAACTTCGACACCGCACTGGTGCTGATCACGCACAATCTCGGTATCGTCGCCGAAGCGTGCGACCGGGTCGCGGTGATGTACGCCGGCCACATCGTCGAACAGGGCGATGCCCGCGCGGTGTTCGCCGACCCGCAGCACCCGTACACCAAGGAACTGCTCCGCTCGACCATCTCCCTGTCCACCACGGGACTGCACTACATCCCCGGCAGTCCGCCGGATCTGGTGCGACCGCCGGAGGGCTGCCGGTTCCACCCGCGCTGCCCGGTGGCGATGGTGGGGTGCGCGACGGCGGAGCCGCCCGAGGTGACGCTGCCCTCCGGCGTGCACAGCGCCTGCTGGCACCAGGCCATCGAGGCCGATCCCTCGCTGGCCGACGAGTTGGGAACGGGCGGGCGCGAGCCGCTCGCCGCGGTGAAGGAGATCAGCGTTGCTGACGAAGCCTGATGTGATGCCCTCCGGCGGCGCCGCCGGGGACGGCGCGGAGGCGCTCGTCGAGGTCGACGACCTCGAAGTCCACTTCGGCCTGCGCGGCAGCCTGCTGGGACGCTTCGGCGGCCGGGCGGCCGGCGCGGTCAAGGCCGTGGACGGCGTGAGCCTCACCCTGCGCAAGGGCGAGGTGCTCGGCCTGGTCGGCGAGTCCGGCTCGGGCAAGACCACCCTGGGCCGCACCCTGATCGGCCTGAACAAGGCCACCGGCGGCTCCGTCCGCTACCGCGGCCAGGAGATCGGCGGCCTCGGCGAACGCGCGCTGCGCCCCCTGCGCCGCAAGCTCCAGATGGTCTTCCAGGACCCGCACGCCTCCCTCAACCCGGCGATGGACATCCGCACCGCCGTCGGCCACCCGCTGCGCATCCACCGACTCGTCGACAGCGAGCAGGAGTACGACGCCAGGGTCACCGACGCGCTGGAGCGCGTCGGCCTCACCCCGCCCGAGCGCTACCTCTCCAAGTTCCCCGCCGACCTGTCCGGCGGCCAGAAGCAGCGCGCCGTACTGGCCCGCGCGATCATCGCCGAGCCGGAACTGCTGGTCGCCGACGAGCCCATCTCGATGCTCGACATGAGCGTCCGCGCCAAGATCCTCCAGCTCATGCTGGACCTCAAGCGTGATCTGGACCTCACGTACGTCTACGTCACCCACGACCTGGCGAGCGCGAAGTTCTTCTGTGACACCATCGCCATCATGTATCTCGGCCGGATAGTCGAGTACGGCCCGACCGCACAGGTCTTCGCCGACCCGCAGCACCCCTACACCAAGGCGCTGCTCGCGGCCATCCCGGAGCCCGACCCGCGGCTGGCCGTGGAGCGCGAACTGCCGCGCGGCGAGATCCCGGACGCCGCCGCACCGCCCCTGGGCTGCGCCTTTCATCCGCGCTGCCCGGTCGCGGTCGCCGAGTGCGGCTGGGAGGCCCGTGACCTGCGCGCCCTGCTGGAACGCCGCTGGCTGGAGCTGCCCCAGCAGGACTGCGCCGCGGAGAAGGCGCTGTTCGCGGACCTCGATTCACTGTCCGCTCCAGGGCTCGGCCGCGTATCGATCGCCCCCGGAAGAAGCCACACGGCCGAGGATGTGCTGGAATACCTCCGGCGTCTGCGCGAGGAAGCATCGGCAGCCGAACCGCGTGAGCCCTTCTGGCGCGGAGTGGTCACGATGCATGCCGAAAGCGGCCGGGTCGTGGTGGAGTTCGCCCCGCCACGCGATCCGCGCCTCAACCTGATTCCGAAGACCGGCGTGCACGTCGCCTGCCATCTGCGCCAGCACGCCGCGAGCGCCCAGGGAACATGAGCGGGAACAAGAGGAGAACGACGACGATGAACCGCAAGCTTCTGGTGCTGCCCGCCCTGCTGGGCGTCATGACACCCCTGATCGCTGGGTGCGGCGGTACCGGCGGGGGGAGCGGCGACAGCGGCAAAGCCATCGTCGTCGGCACCACGGACAGTATCGAGCTGACCGAGGACAACCCGGCCCCCCTCGACCCGGCGACCTCCTACGACAGCGCGACCTGGAACATCTTCTACAACACGTTCCAGATGCTGCTCACCTACCCGCGCGGCAGCACCACCCCGACCCCGGACGCGGCGAAGGAGTGCCACTACAACGACACGTCCGGGCTGACATACACCTGCACGATGCGCGACGGCCAGAAGTTCTCCAACGGCCACGACCTCACGGCGGAGGACGTCAAGTTCTCCGTCGAGCGCATGCAGAAGATCAACTACAAGGTCGGTCCTGCGTCCCTCATATCGGACGTGAAGTCCGTCGAGGCGCCCGACTCCAAGACCGTGATCTTCCACCTGAAGGCCGCCGACGCCACCTTCCCGGCCAAGCTCGCCACCCCGGCCGCCGCGATCGTCGACAGCCGGGTCTACGAGATGGACAAGCCGTACAACGGCTTCAAGCTGGTCGGCTCGGGACCGTACACGCTGGACTCCTTCGTCCAGGGCAAGCAGGGCGTGTTCTCCAAGAACTCGCACTACGGCGGCATCCTCAAGCTCAACAACAGCAAGGTCGACCTGAAGCTGTTCGCCGACTCCAAGAAGATGGAGGCGGCGCTCAAGTCCGGCAGCATCGACGTGATGTCGCGCACGCTGAATCCGGACCAGATCAACAACCTGCTCCAGAGCACCGACCAGAACGTGAAGCTGACCGAGGCCCCCGGCGGCGAGGCGCGCTACCTGTTCCTCAACACCGACTCGCCGAACCTCAAGGACGTCGCGGTCCGGCAGGCCATGGCGTGGGTCCTGGACCGCCAGGCGATCACGCGTGACGTCTACAAGCGCACCGCCGAGCCGCTGTACTCGGTCGTGCCGCAGGGCATCACCGGTCACATCAACTCGTTCTTCAACAAGTACCAGGTGCCGAGCGTCAGCAAGGCCAAGACGCTGCTGCACCAAGCGGGCATCGAGGACAAGGTCGAGCTGACCATCAACTACCGCCGTGACACCGGCGGCACGATGAACCAGCCCGAGGCCGAGGAGATCGCCCGCCAGCTCAACGCCAGCGGCCTGTTCACCGTGACGGCCAAGAGCGAGCAGTGGAACGCCTTCCTGTCCAAGGCGTCCTCCCGCGCCTACCAGATCTTCGCGATCAGTTGGCTCCCGGACTTCCCGGACCCCGACAACTACATCGCGCCGTTCTTCGACAGGGACAACTTCCTGAACCTGCCGTACCAGAACAAGCAGATCCAGGACCAGATCCTGCCCGCCACCCGCAAGCAGGCCGAACGCAGCACCGCCAGCGCCGACTTCGCGACCGCGCAGAACCTCATCGCGCAGGACGTGCCGATGCTGCCGCTGTGGCAGGGCAAGCAGTACATCGCGTCGCGCAACGACATCACCGGTGTCGAGTGGGCGCTCAACTCCTCGACCACCACGCAGTTCTGGGAGCTGGGCCGCGGCGTCTCCGGCTGACCGCTGACCGCTGACTGACCGCCGTCCGGTGACGGCGCGACGACGAAAGCGGCCGGCCGCGGTCCCGAACCTCTGGGACCGCGGCCGGCCGCTTCGCGCGTGTCGTGCGCCCGCGGACGGTGTCAGCCCGCGCCGGGGCGCACCAGCCCGCTCTCGTACGCGTAGACCGCCGCCTGGACGCGGTCGCGCAGCGCCAGCTTGGTCAGCACATGGCCGACATGGGTCTTGACGGTCGTCTCGCTGACGAAGAGTTCGGCGGCGATCTCCGCGTTCGACAGACCGCGGGCCACCAGCTTCAGCACCTCGACCTCGCGCTCGGTCAGCGAGTGCAGCGGCTGCGGCACCGCGTCCTCACCGGACGGCAGCCGGCCCGCGTACTTGTCCAGCAGCCGCCGTGTGATGCTCGGCGCGAGCATCGCCTCACCGGCCGCGACCACCCGGATCGCCTGCACCAGCTCGGCGGCGGGCGCGTCCTTGAGCAGAAAGCCGCTGGCTCCCGCCCGCAGCGCCTCCACCACGTACTCGTCGAGGTCGAAGGTGGTCAGCACCAGCACCTTGGCCGGGCCCGACCGGTCGGGCCCGGTGATCTGCCGGGTCGCCTCCACCCCGTCCATCCGGGGCATCCGGATGTCCATCAGGACCACATCGGGCTGCAACGCCCGCACCTGGTCAAGGGCCTGCTGGCCGTCCCCGGCCTCGCCGACCACGACGAGATCGCCCTCGGCCTCCAGGATCATCCGGAAACCGGTACGCAACAGGGGCTGATCGTCCACCAGCAGGACGCGAATAGCCACGGGTTCTCCTTCGCCTTCGCCAGACCGGACGCCTTCGCTAGGTCGGACCATTCTCGCCCACGAGGGGCAGCGCACCCGCTATTTCCGCCAGGGGATAGGGCGGGGGAGTCCCCCCGAACTCGGGACAGAACGCCTGGTGGTCGCACCAGCCGCACAGCGGCGTACGGCGCGGGCGCCATTCCCCGCTGGCCGTCGCCTCCCTGATCGCCTCCCACAGGGCCTGCAACTTGCGCTCGGTGGCCCGCAGATCGCCCTCGGTCGGGTCGTACGTCAGCACGTCCCCGCTGCCCAGGTAGACGAGCTGGAGGCGGCGCGGCACCACACCGCGCAGCCGCCACAGCACCAGCGCGTAGAACTTCATCTGGAACAGCGGCTCGTCCGCGTACTCCGGGCGCGGCGCCTTGCCGGTCTTGTAGTCCACCACCCGCAGGTCGCCGCTGGCCGGTGCCACGTCAAGCCGGTCCACGTAACCGCGCAGCGTCAGCCCGGACTCCAGCACCGTCTCCACGTACAGCTCGCGCTCGGCGGGCTCCAGACGCGTCGGGTCCTCCAGGGTGAACCAGCGGTCCACCAGCCGCTCGGCGCTCTCCAGCCACCGCGCCAGCGCCCCCGCGTCCGCCGCGTCGTCCGCCGCCCGGAACAGCGCCGCCAGCTCGGGGCGGGCCGCCAGCAGCTTCTGCCACTCGCCCGGCACCATCGCACGGGCCCGCTCGGCCGTACGCTCGGCGGCAGGGGCGTCGAAGAGCCGTTCGAGCACGGCGTGCACCACCGTGCCTCTGGTGGCCGCCTCGCTCGGCTGCTCGGGCAGCCGGTCGATCACCCGCAGCCGGTACAGCAGCGGGCAGCGCATGAAGTCCGCCGCGCGCGACGGGGACAGCGACGACGGCGGTCGCGGCGGGATGCTCTCGGTGCTGGTGCCCATGGCAGACGACCCTACGGCCTGCCACCGACAGTGCGGGTGTCCCGCCCGGAACAGCGGGGCAATAGCATGGTTGCGGAGCCCGTCGTCCCGCATGATCGACTCAGGGTCCGTATCTGAACGAGGGGAACCAGTGAGCGAGAGCGGCCGGCCGCCGTCCAAGAACACCGATATCCCGGGCCGGGACGGCGGCAGCGACAAGCCGCCGCGCGAGCCCGGAGGCGGCATCCTCATGGGCCGCTTCTACGGTGTCCCGATCTATGTCGCCCCGAGCTGGTTCCTGGTCGCCGCCCTGATCACCTGGGTCTTCGGCGGTCAGCTGGAGACCGTGCTGCCCGAGCTGGGCCGTATCCGCTACCTGGTCTCGCTCTTCTTCGCGGTCGCCTTCTACGCCTCCGTGCTCATCCACGAACTGGCCCACACCGTCGCCGCGCTCCGCTTCCGGCTCCCCGTACGGCGGATCCAGCTCCAGTTCTTCGGCGGCGTCTCCGAGATCGAGAAGGAGTCGGAGACACCGGGCCGCGAATTCGTGCTCGCCTTCGTCGGCCCGCTGCTCTCGCTGGTCCTGGCCGGGGTCTTCTTCGGCGGCATGCAGCTCGTGGAGTCCGGCACCGTCCCCGGAGTGCTGCTCGCCGGACTCATGGTCAGCAATCTGATCGTGGCCATCTTCAACTTCCTGCCCGGCCTGCCGCTGGACGGCGGCCGGATGCTGCGCGCCGTGGTCTGGAAGATCAGCGGCAAGCCGATGACCGGCACCGTCGCCGCCGCCTGGGTCGGCCGGGGCCTGGCCATCGCCGTACTGATCGGCCTGCCGCTGCTGTCGTACGCGGGCGGCCTGCGCGACAACGGCGACGGCAGCGGCGCGGACTCGCTCACCGACGCCCTGCTCGCCGCGATCCTGGCCGCCATCATCTGGACCGGCGCGGGCAACAGCCTGCGCATGGCCAGGCTGCGCGAGCGGCTGCCGGGACTGCGCGCCCGCACCCTCACCCGCAGGGCCGTGCCCGTCGCCTCCGACACCCCGCTGTCCGAGGCGCTGCGCCGGGCCAACGAGGCGGGGGCGCGCGCCCTGGTCGTGGTGGACGGCGCGGGAGCCGCGACCGCGCTGGTCCGCGAGTCCGCGATCGTCAACATCCCCGAGCACCGCCGCCCCTGGGTCGCCGTCAGCGGCCTCGCCCAGGACCTCACCCCCGGCATGCGCGTCTCGGCCGACCTGTCGGGCGAGGAGCTGCTCGACGCCCTGCGGGCCGCCCCCTCCACGGAGTACCTGGTGGTCGAGCCCACCGGCGAGATCTACGGCGTCCTGTCCACCGTGGACGTCGAACGCGCCTTCCTCTCGGCGATGTCCCGGCCCGACGCGTGAACTGCCCGACGCGTGAACGGGCCACGTTGATGGCCCCGGTGGGCGGGCGGTCGGAAGCCGCGTGAACAGGCGGCCGTAAAACAGCCGGTAGGGTGGTCTTATGTCCGAACCGACCGGTGCCGCCCGCCGACGCGGGCCCTTCAGAGTCGGGGACCAGGTCCAGCTCACCGACCCCAAGGGACGCCACTACACCTTCACGCTCGAAGCCGGAAAGCAGTTCCACACCCACAAGGGCGCTTTCCCGCACGACGAGCTGATCGGTGCTCCCGAGGGCAGTGTTGTCCGAACCACGGGAAACGTCGCCTACCTCGCGCTGCGCCCCCTGCTCCCCGACTACGTCCTGTCCATGCCCCGCGGCGCCGCCGTGGTCTACCCCAAGGACGCGGGGCAGATCCTGGCGATGGCCGACATCTTCGCCGGCGCCCGGGTCGTCGAGGCGGGCGTGGGCTCCGGCTCGCTGAGCAGCTTCCTGCTGCGGGCGATCGGCGACCACGGCATGCTGCACAGCTACGAGCGCCGCGCCGACTTCGCCGAGATCGCCACCCAGAACGTGGAGCGCTACTTCGGCGGCCCGCACCCCGCCTGGCAGCTCACCGTCGGCGACCTCCAGGACCACCTCTCGGACACCGACGTGGACCGGGTCATCCTGGACATGCTGGCGCCCTGGGAGTGCCTGGAGCCGGTCGCCAAGGCCCTGGTCCCCGGCGGCATCCTGTGCGCGTACGTGGCCACCACCACGCAGCTCGCCCGTACCGTGGAGGCCATCCGCGAGCACGGCACCTTCAACGAGCCCGCGGCCTGGGAGACCATGGTCCGCACCTGGCACGTCGAGGGACTGGCCGTCCGCCCCGACCACCGGATGATCGGGCACACCGGCTTCCTGCTCACCGCCCGCCGCCTCGCGGACGGCGTCGAGCCCCCGCTGCGCCGCCGCAGGCCCGCCAAGGGCGCCTACGGCGAGGACTACACCGGACCCGGCAGCGCGAGCGGCGGCTCCGCCACGGCCGACGCCGCCTCCTAGGGCGTGTCGTCACCCGGTCAACAGCGGCGTTTCGGCCAACTTCTCCCGGCCGCCGCCGGTTTGCCCTCCGATGGGCACCGGCGGCGGCTTTTCCGTGGCCCGTTTCTCCGGGGCCGTGCGCCTTTCCGCGCGCCGCACGCGCGGTACCACGGGCAACTGCCGCCCCGCCGTTCCCCCCTGGTGTGACGTATGGCACCATGCTGGCCACCCCCGCCGTTCGACCCCAGGAGACAGGCGAGTGCAGCCGTCCGCAGGCCCGGCCCTCCCGCACACCCGCACCCGCTCGGTGCACTGGATCACCACGGCCGCCGCGCTCGGCGCCATCGTGGCCGCGGGGGCCCTGGTACAGCCCGCGGACGCCTCCTCAGGCGGCGCCAAGGCGCCCGCCGCCCCGGTGGCCGCGCCGGACCCCCGGGCGGTCTCGTACCCGCTGGACTGCGCGGGCGCCCCGGTGGATGTCCTGAACCATGTGTCCGGCGACCTGGACGGCGACGGGCGGCCCGAGACGGTCGTCGTGGTGCGCTGCCGGGCCGACACCGGCACCCCGCCCAGCGGCGTCTTCGTCCTCGCCGCGCCCGCCACCGCGGGCGGGCCTGCGACGATCGTCGAGACCCTGGTCAGGCCCGCCGACGAGCGGTCGGTCACCGGCTTCCGGCTCCAGGGCCGTATGGTGCGGGCCACCGTGCTCGGCTATTCGAGCGACACCACGCCGCGCTGCTGCCCCGACCTGAAGCGCGACTACTCCTGGGAGTGGCGCGACGGCCGCTACGTGGCGCTGCCCGGCCCGGCGAACAACAGCATCTGACCGCGGGCCGGGGGCTCAGTCGGCGTCCGGCCCGTACACCTCGACCCGGTCCGCCGCGCGCCGCACGTGAATGCAGTCGCCCGGACACTCCTTGGCCGAGTCCACCACATCCCGCAGCAGCGGCAGCGGTACGGGTACGGTGGCACCAGGTGCCTGGAGCAGCTCGGCTTCCTCACCCTCCGGAGCCGGACCCTTCACATAGGCCAGCCCGTCGATGTCCAGCTCGAAAATCTCGGGCGCGTACTGCACGCAGATCCCGTCACCGGTGCAGAGGTCCTGGTCGATCCAGACCTCGAGTGCTTCGGCCGTCTCGTTGCCCACGGAAACCCTCGCCTGCCGTTCGTCGTTCAGGAAGCATCAGAAACTCATCAGCAACACCATCAGGAAGCAACAGCCCTCGCAGGGTGTTGACCGGATCGACGATACAACCGGCGGCTTTCCGATGGTGATCGGCGGGTCCCGGTGGGTATCTCACTGGCGGAGGGACGTACGCAAGGGTGAAGATCGGACACACCGCGATCGTCTTTTTGATCTAGGGGTTTACACCCCTACCGGCCCAGGTAGGGTCTGGAAACGTCCAGCTCCCCTTGGAGGAGGTGAGGACCGTGGCGGCCCACGACGACGACTACAACCGTGGCGGCCGACCCGCTCGTGGTTCGGAAGACCCCATGAGCCAGGTCGCCTTTCTTGAGCAGGAGATCGCCGTCCTGCGACGCAAGCTCGCCGATTCTCCGCGGCACACGAGGATTCTCGAGGAGCGGATCGTCGAGCTGCAGACCAACCTGGCAGGTGTGTCCGCGCAGAACGAACGGCTGGCGAACACCCTCCGGGAGGCCCGCGACCAGATCGTGGCCCTCAAGGAGGAAGTCGACCGGCTCGCGCAGCCACCTGCCGGCTTCGGCGTATTCCTTCAGGCCAATGACGACGGCACGGCCGACATCTTCACCGGCGGGCGCAAGCTCCGGGTGAACGTCAGCCCGGCCGTCGACCTCGAAGACCTCAGGCGCGGACAGGAGCTGATGCTCAACGAAGCGCTCAACGTCGTCGAGGCGATGGAGTTCGAGCGCGTCGGCGACATCGTCACCCTCAAGGAGGTCCTGGAGGACGGCGAGCGCGCCCTGGTGATCGGACACACCGACGAGGAGCGGGTGGTACGGCTCGCCGAACCTCTCCTCGACGGCGCCCTGCGGACCGGCGACGCCCTGCTGCTGGAACCGCGCTCCGGCTATGTCTACGAACGGGTCCCCAAGAGCGAGGTCGAAGAGCTCGTCCTCGAAGAGGTGCCCGACATCGACTACCGCCAGATCGGCGGACTCGGCGGCCAGATCGAGCAGATCCGCGACGCGGTGGAGCTGCCCTACCTGCACGCCGAACTCTTCAAGGAGTACGAACTGCGCCCGCCCAAGGGCGTGCTGCTCTACGGGCCTCCCGGCTGCGGAAAGACCCTCATTGCGAAAGCGGTCGCCAACTCGCTGGCGAAGAAGGTCGCCGAGGTCACCGGGCAGCCGCAGGGCAAGAGCTACTTCCTCAACATCAAGGGTCCCGAGCTGCTGAACAAGTACGTCGGCGAGACCGAGCGGCAGATCCGCCTGGTCTTCCAGCGTGCGCGGGAGAAGGCGAGCGAGGGCACCCCCGTCATCGTCTTCTTCGACGAGATGGAATCCCTCTTCCGCACCCGCGGATCCGGTGTCAGCTCGGACGTGGAGAACACCATCGTCCCGCAGCTCCTCGCCGAGATCGACGGTGTGGAGGGCCTGGAGAACGTCATCGTCATCGGCGCGTCCAACCGCGAGGACATGATCGACCCCGCGATCCTGCGGCCCGGCCGCCTGGACGTGAAGATCAAGATCGAGCGTCCCGACGCGGAAGCGGCCAAGGACATCTTCTCGAAGTACCTGGTCGACACCCTGCCGCTGCACGCCGAGGACCTCTCGGAGCACGGCGGATCCAAGGCGGGCACCGTGGACGCCATGATCCAGTCGGTGGTCGAGCGGATGTACTCCGAGACGGAGGAGAACCGCTTCCTGGAGGTCACCTACGCCAACGGGGACAAGGAAGTCCTCTACTTCAAGGACTTCAACTCCGGAGCGATGATCCAGAACATCGTCGACCGGGCCAAGAAGATGGCGATCAAGGACTTCCTCGACCACGACCAGCGCGGCCTGCGCGTCTCCCACCTGCTCGCCGCCTGTGTGGACGAGTTCAAGGAGAACGAGGACCTGCCCAATACCACCAACCCCGACGACTGGGCCCGTATCTCCGGCAAGAAGGGCGAGCGGATCGTCTTCATCCGCACCCTGGTGACCGGAAAGCAGGGCGCGGACACCGGACGCTCCATCGACACCGTGGCGAACACGGGACAGTATCTGTAAGCACTACCCTCCGGCTGCGGGTCCCCACAGCGGGTACCCGCAGCCGGTGTGTTTCCGGCTCAGCACGGGCCGGAGCCGGGCAAGGAGGGCCGCATGACCGTACGGCGAGTAATGGGCATCGAGACGGAGTACGGCATCTCGGTCCCCGGCCACCCCAACGCCAATGCCATGCTCACCTCGTCCCAGATCGTCAACGCCTACGCGGCGGCGATGCACCGGGCCAGGCGGGCCCGCTGGGATTTCGAGGAGGAGAACCCGCTGCGGGACGCCCGGGGCTTCGACCTCGCCCGGGACTCGGCCGACTCCACGCAGCTCACCGACGAGGACATCGGCCTGGCCAATGTGATCCTCACCAACGGCGCGCGGTTGTACGTCGACCACGCCCACCCCGAGTACTCCTCGCCCGAGATCACCAATCCGCGGGACGCGGTGCTGTGGGACAAGGCGGGCGAGCGCATCATGGCCGAGGCGGCGCTGCGGGCGGCGCAGCTCCCCGGCGCGCAGCCGATCCACCTCTACAAGAACAACACCGACAACAAGGGCGCCTCCTACGGCACGCACGAGAACTACCTGATGAAGCGGGAGACCCCGTTCTCGGACATCGTGCGGCACCTGACGCCCTTCTTCGTCTCCCGCCAGGTCGTGACCGGCGCGGGCCGGGTCGGCATCGGCCAGGACGGCCGTGAGGACGGCTTCCAGATCAGTCAGCGCGCCGACTACTTCGAGGTCGAGGTGGGCCTGGAGACCACCCTCAAGCGCCCGATCATCAACACCCGCGACGAACCGCACTCCGACGCCGAGAAGTACCGCAGGCTCCATGTGATCATCGGCGACGCCAATCTCTCCGAGATCTCGACCTACCTCAAGCTGGGCACCACCGCGCTGGTGCTCTCCATGATCGAGGACTCCTTCATCAAGGTCGATCTGGCCGTCGACCAGCCGGTCCGCACCCTGCACGAGGTCTCCCACGACCCCACGCTGCGCCAGCTCGTCACGCTGCGTAACGGTCGCACGCTGACCGCCGTACAGCTCCAGATGGAGTATTTCGAGCTGGCCCGCAAATACGTCGAGGAGCGCTACGGCGCCGACGCGGACCCGCAGACCCGCGATGTGCTGGCCCGCTGGGAAGACGTGCTCAACCGGCTGGAGAACGACCCGATGAGCCTGTCGGGCGAGCTGGACTGGATCGCCAAGCGCGAGCTGCTGGAGGGCTACCGGCGCCGCGACGACCTGGGCTGGGACGCCGCCAGGCTGCACCTGGTCGACCTCCAGTACGCCGACGTACGCCCCGACAAGGGCCTCTACAACCGGCTGGTGGAGCGTGGCCGCATGCGGCGGCTGCTGGACGAGCCCGATGTCGTCAGGGCCGCCACCAAGCCGCCCGAGGACACCAGGGCGTACTTCCGCGGGCGCTGTCTCGAACAGTACGCGGACGACGTCGCCGCCGCCTCCTGGGACTCGGTGATCTTCGATCTGCCCGGCCGGGACTCGCTCCAGCGGGTTCCCACGCTGGAGCCGCTGCGGGGCACCCGCAAGCACGTGAAGGAGCTGCTGGACCGCTGTCGTACGGCGGAAGACCTGGTACGGATCCTTTCGGGCGGCTGATCGGCGGCCCGATCCGGGGCTGAAACGGTCCAGAACCGGGAAACAACCCAGTGGCACTCGTACGTTGACGTAATCGAGCGCTGATGTCGGGCCCTGCTTGTAGGGTCTGATCTTGTAGGCAGTCAACCGAGCGCACGGAATAGCGGGGTGAGGGACATGGCTACCAAGGACACCGACGGCGGACAGCAGAAGGCGACGCGTTCCACGGAGGAGGTCGAGGAGGTCCAGCAGGACGCCCAGGCGGCCGACGACCTCAAGGAGCGCCAGGAGAAGCTCTCCGACGACGTGGACTCGGTGCTGGATGAGATCGACGACGTACTCGAGGAGAACGCCGAGGACTTCGTGCGTTCCTTCGTGCAGAAGGGCGGCGAGTAGGTGGCAGCCGGCACGTATGGCACCGGACGGCTCCCGGCGGCGTTCCTGACGCCGGGGTCCTCCTCCTTCCTGGACTTCCTGGGCGACCACTCGCCGGAGCTGCTGCCTGGCAACCGGTCGCTCCCGCCGGTCAAGGGCGCCGTCGAACTCCCGCACGGCACCACGATCGTGGCCGCCACCTTCGGCGGCGGGGTCATCCTCGCCGGTGACCGGCGGGCCACGATGGGCAATGTCATCGCCCAGCGCGACATCGAGAAGGTCTTCCCCGCCGACGAGTTCTCGGCGGTCGGCATCGCGGGCACCGCGGGTCTCGCGGTGGAGATGGTCAAGCTCTTCCAACTGGAGCTGGAGCACTACGAGAAGATCGAAGGGGCGACCCTGTCCCTGGAGGGCAAGGCCAACCGGCTGTCCACCATGATCCGCGGCAACCTCGGCATGGCGCTCCAAGGGCTGGCCGTCGTCCCGCTCTTCGCCGGATACGACACCGAGCGCGAGAAGGGCCGCATCTTCTCGTACGACGTGACCGGCGGTCGCAGCGAGGACGTGGGCTTCACCGCGACCGGCTCCGGCTCGGTGTACGCCCGCAGCTCGCTGAAGAAGCTCTACCGCGGCGACCTCACGGAGCGTCAGTTGGCCACCGCCGTCATCCAGGCGCTCTACGACGCCGCGGACGACGACTCGGCCACCGGCGGCCCCGACATCACCCGGCGGATCTTCCCGATCGTCGCGGTGATCACCGAAGAGGGCTTCCGCAGGCTCAGCGAGGCCGAGGTCTCCGAGATCGCCCGCGCCGTACTGGACGGACGTCTGGAGCACCCCGACGGCCCGCAGGCCGAAGTGCTCTGAGAGCCGGTCAGTTGAGAACCGGTCAAGCGACGCATCCCTCAGAGCCGACAGCAGAAAGGCACGGTTAGCCGGTGTCCACGCCCTTTTACGTTTCACCTCAGCAGGCCATGGCCGACCGCGCCGAGTACGCCCGCAAGGGCATCGCGCGTGGCCGCAGCGTCGTCGTGCTCCAGTACACCGACGGCATCGTCTTCGTCGCCGAGAACCCGTCACGGGCACTCCACAAGGTCAGCGAGATCTACGACCGGATCGCCTTCGCGGCGGTCGGCAAGTACAACGAGTTCGAGAATCTGCGGATCGGCGGCGTGCGCTACGCCGATCTGCGCGGATACACCTACGACCGCGAGGACGTGACGGCCCGTGGGCTGGCCAACGTCTACGCGCAGACCCTGGGCACCATCTTCTCCAGCGTGGGGGAGAAGCCCTACGAGGTCGAACTGATCGTCGCGGAGGTCGGCTCGGCCCCCGAGGACGACCAGATCTACCGGCTGCCGCACGACGGGTCGATCGTCGACGAGCACGGCGCGGTCGCGGTCGGCGGCAACTCCGACCAGATCGGCAGCTACCTCGACCAGCGGCACCGCGACGGCATGACGCTCGCCGAGGCGCTGGCACTGGCCGTCGAATCCCTCGGCCGCGACAACAACGGCAGCGACCGCCAGCTCACCGCCGAGCAGTTGGAGGTCGCCGTCCTCGACCGCACCCGCCCCCAGCAGCGCAAGTTCAAGCGCATCCTCGGCCGCCAGCTCTCCCGCCTGCTGGAGACCGAGTCCGCCTCGACGGCCACCACCGACGACCCCTCCGACGAGGAGGAGTAGCCTCCGGCCCGGTTCAGCGGACCTCCCGGCCCGGCCACGTGCGGCCCGCCGCGAGACCTGCCGCCGGGCGATGGGCTGAGCGCGCGGGGAACCGCGCGCTCAGCCATTACCGCGCCGCGGTCGGGGGATCAGCGCGGCGGCGGGGCCGAGGAGCCGCGGACGACGAGCTCCACGGGGAGTTCCACCGGCCCGACGGAGCCCCCGTCGAGAAGGGTGAGCAGAGCGGTCATCCCGCGGTCCCCGACCGCTTCGGCGGGCAGCCGAACACTGGTCAGTTCCGGGTCGAGCGCAGTGGCCAACGCCAAATCGTCGAAGCCGGTGACGGACAGGTCCGTGGGCACCCGGAGCCCGAGGCTCCTGGCGGCCTTGCACGCCCCGGCGGCCAGGATGTCGTCGTCGCACAGCAGGGCGGTGGGCCGAGGACCCGGCCCGCGCAGAGCGCGCAGGGCGGCGGACCGGCCGGCGTCCACGTCCAGGGAGCAGCGCTCGGAGGTGATTTCCACTCCGGGAACCGCGGCCAGCTCGGCCGCGACCGTCCGCGTGCGTTCGTGGAACGTCCAGCTGTCGATGTCGGCCGCGACATGGGCGATCCGCCGGTGCCCGAGCGCGACGAGATGGCGCACCACCTGCCGGAATCCGTCGCCGACCGCCAGGTCGACCGTGGGGGGACCGCCCGGCGCCGCCGGACCGCTGTCGAGCATCACCAGCGGCAGTTCGCCGCCGCCGATGCCGGCCAGGGCGTCCGCGGCCATCGAGGAGGCGATGACCCCGTCGATGGCGGCCTGGGCGGAGCCGAAGGGGTCGCGGGCCGGCCCGACGCCGTCGGGTGACGGGTAGAGCACCACGCCGAAGCCGTGCTCGGCGGCGACCAACGCCGCCCCCGTGTAGACACGCGCGAAATACTCGTTGGTGAGCGCGGGCACCACCATCAGGGCCGTCCGGGTGCGGCCGAGCCGCAGATTGCGGGCGGCGAGATTCGGCCGGTAGCCGAGCCGCCCCGCCGCGTCCCGTACGGCGTGCGCCGTCCGCTCCGACACCCGGCCGTGCCACTTCCCGCCGAGCACGAGCGAGACCGTCGCCTGCGACACTCCGGCCGCCCGTGCGACGTCACGAGAGGTCGGCCGCGTACTCCCCGTCAACCTTCCGCACCCTTTCCGTTCGCTCCTGCGGGTGGACCCGCCGACTGCCGACATGGTACGTATGACCGTAGACGTTATACGTAACACGTGAGCGGTCGCAGCTTGCGGGTCGCCGGTTGCGGGTCGCAGCTTGCGGGTCGCGGCGGCGAAGCACCGGGGACCGCCGGGGGAGAGGAGCCGGGATGGCTGGGCAGACCGCGGGATACGGGGACCTGCTGCGTACACGGCACGCCGCACGGCTGCTCGGCGGGACCCTCCTCGGACGGCTGCCCAACGCCATGGCGGCGCTCGCCATCGTGCTCTTCGCGCGCTCCGAGGGCGCCGGATACGGCCTCGCGGGCGCCCTGTCCGCGATCTACGGCGCCGCCGTCGCCATCGGGCAGCCGCTGCTCGGCCGGGCCGTCGACCGGCGCGGTCAGCCGCGGGTGATGACCGCCGCCGCGCTGCTGGCCGCGGCGGGCTTCGCGCTGCTCGCGGCCGTCGTCCTGGCCGGAGTCGCCACACCGCCGCTGGAGGGCGGCCTGCGGGCGCTGTGGGCCTCCGTGCTGGGCGACGAGGAGCGGGTGCAGAAGGCGTACGCGCTGGACGCCGCCGCGCAGGAGGTGCTGTTCACCCTGGGCCCGCTGCTGGTGACCGTCATCGTCTCGGCCGCCTCGCAGTCCTTCGCCCTGATCGTCACCGGCGCGCTCGGCGTCGCGGGAACCCTCGTCGTGGTGACCTCCCGGCCCTCCCGGCAGTGGCGGGCCGCCCCGCACGAGGCCCACTGGCTCGGCGCGCTGCGCTCACCCGGCCTCGCCGTCCTGCTCGGCGCCTTCTTCTTCGTCGGCATCGCCCTGGGCGCCGTCTCGCTGGCCGCCGTGGCCTACGGCGACGCGCACGGCGGCGGCCCGGTCGCCGCGTACGTCCTGGCCGCCAACGGCGCGGGCGCCCTCGTCGGCGGCCTCACCTACGGCGCCCGCGTCTGGTCCGGCGCGCCCGAGCGCCGCCTGCGGCTGCTCTCGGTCGGCCTCGCCCTCTGCTTCCCGCCGCTGGCGCTGGTGCCGGGCCTGCCCTGGATGCTGCCGCTGGCCGCGCTCGCCGGACTCTTCCTCGCGCCCGCCCTGGCCTGCGGTTTCCTCGTGGTCGACCGACACGCCCCGGCCGGCACCGTCACCGAGGCGTTTTCCTGGGTGGTGACCTCGATCGGCGTCGGCGCGGCGCTCGGCACGGCCGCCGCCGGAGTCGCCGCCCAACACGGCGGCACGGCCGCCGGATTCACGGTCGCGGGCGCGGGCGGCGCGGTCGCGATGCTCGTCCTGCTGTGCACCGGCCGAATCCTGACGCCGTCAAACCTCCGGAGCCCCTCCGAAAAAGATCGAAACGGAGCGGTCGAACCTCGTTTCAGCACCACGCATCAGGCGTAATGTTCAGACATGGACCGCCGCATTTTCGGGCTGGAGAACGAGTACGGCGTCACATGCACGTTCAGGGGACAGCGGCGTCTGTCCCCTGACGAGGTGGCGCGGTACCTCTTCCGCCGTGTCGTGTCATGGGGCCGGAGCAGCAATGTTTTCCTCCGCAACGGTGCCCGCCTCTATCTCGACGTCGGTTCGCACCCGGAGTACGCCACTCCCGAGTGCGACAACGTCACCGAACTCGTCACGCACGACAAGGCCGGCGAACGCATCCTTGAGGGCCTTCTCGTGGACGCCGAACGGCGCCTTCACGAAGAGGGCATCGCAGGCGATGTGTACCTCTTCAAGAACAACACCGACTCGGCCGGCAACTCCTACGGATGTCACGAGAATTACCTGGTCGCCAGGCACGGGGAATTCTCCCGGCTCGCCGACATCCTCATTCCGTTCCTCGTCACCCGGCAGCTTCTGTGCGGCGCGGGGAAGGTACTCCAGACCCCGCGCGGCGCCGTTTTCTGCGTGAGCCAGCGGGCCGAGCACATCTGGGAGGGTGTCAGCTCCGCCACCACCCGCTCCCGTCCGATCATCAACACCCGCGACGAGCCGCACGCCGACGCCGAGCGCTACCGGCGCCTGCACGTCATCGTCGGCGACTCCAACATGTCCGAGACCACGATGCTGCTCAAGGTCGGCGCCACCGACCTCGTCCTGCGGATGATCGAGGCGGGCACCGTGATGCGCGACCTGACCCTGGAGAACCCGATCCGGGCCATCCGCGAGGTCAGCCACGACATCACCGGCCGCCGCAAGGTCCGGCTCGCCTCGGGACGCGAGGCGTCCGCCCTGGACATCCAGCAGGAGTACTACTCCAAGGCCGTCGAGTTCTGCGAGCGCCGCGGCATCCGCAGCGGTGTCATCGAGCAGGTCCTGGAGCTGTGGGGCCGCACCCTGGACTCCATCGGCAGCGGCGACCTCGCCCGGATCGGCACCGAGATCGACTGGGTGATGAAGTACCAGCTCATCGAGCGCTACCGGAACCGGGACAACATCACGATGTCCCACCCCCGGGTCGCCCAGATCGACCTCGCCTACCACGACATCCACCGCCGCCGCGGCCTGTACTACCTGCTGGAACGCAAGGGCCAGGCCAAGCGGATCTGCAACGACCTGAAGATCTTCGAGGCCAAGTCGGTGCCCCCGCAGACCACCAGGGCGCGGCTGCGCGGCGACTTCATCCGCCGCGCGCAGGAACAGCGCCGCGACTTCACCGTCGACTGGGTGCACCTGAAGCTCAACGACCAGGCGCAGCGCACCGTGCTGTGCAAGGACCCCTTCCGGTCGGTCGACGACCGGGTGGAAAAGCTCATCGCCGGTATGTAGGACCGCCGGAATGTCGTACCGGTACGCGCCATGACCCGGCGTCACAGACGGCTCACAGGCCCCGTGCGAAACTCGTACGGGGCCTGTGGCACGCCGTAGGGTGTGGGACGGCATCCAGCCGCCGTTCCCGAACCCGATCCGAACCGAGGACATCCGTGCGCCGACGCTCCGTACTGCTCGCCGTGCCCGCGCTCATGCTCACCGCCGCCGGTTGTGGCAGCGACGACAGCAAGAGCAAGAGCGACCCGGCGGCATCCGAATCCCCCTCGACCTCGGGCTCGCCGTCCGCGTCCGCCACGCCCAGCACGAAGATCGTGGCGGGCCCCGTACCGGACATCACCGGCGGCGCCAAGTTCGGCGAGAAGCCCACCGTCGCCAAGGGCACCGGCACCCCGTCCACCGACCTGGCCGTCAAGACCGTCATCCAGGGCGACGGCGCCGCCATCGTCGCGGGCGACTACGTCACGACCAACTACCTCGGCCAGATCTGGGCCACCGCCAAGGTCTTCGACACCTCCTACGGCCGCGCGCCGTACACCAACGTCATCGGCCAGGGGAAGGTCATCCCCGGCTGGGACAAGGGCCTGGTCGGCCAGAAGGTCAACAGCCGCGTCGAGATGGCGATCCCGCCGGCCCTGGGCTACGGCACGTCGGGCAACTCCCAGGCGGGCATCAAGGGCACCGACACGCTGGTCTTCGTGATCGACGTGCTGGCGACCTACAACGCCAAGAGCTCGGCCAAGGGCAAGGCCGTCCCGCAGAACGACGCGAATCTGCCGAAGATCGGCACCAACACCGACGGCAAGGCGCCCAGCATCACGGTGCCCAAGGTCAAGGCGCCGACCAAGCTGGTCTCCGAGTACATCCTGGAGGGCGACGGCGCCGCGGTGAAGGCCACCGACACGCTGCTGCTCCAGTACAAGGGCGTGCTGTGGGACGGCGGCAAGGAATTCGACGCCAGCTACACCGCGGGTCAGCTCGCCGCCTTCCCGCTCGCCCAGCTCATCAAGGGCTGGCAGGAGGGCCTGGTCGGCAAGAAGGCGGGCAGCCGCGTCATGCTGGTGACCCCCGGAGACCTGGCGTACGGCGCCACGCCGCCCAGCGGCAGCAACATCCCGGCCAACGCCACCCTGGTCTTCTCCTTGGACATCCTGGCGATTCTGTAAGACTGTCCAGGTTGCCCGCAACGCACAAGGAGCATTGAAGTGAGCATCGAGAAGCCCGAGATCGACTTCCCGGGCGGCGAGCCGCCGGCCGACCTGGAGATCAAGGACATCTGGGAAGGCGACGGTCCGGTCGCCAAGGCCGGGGACACCGTCTCCGTCCACTACGTCGGCGTGGCCTTCTCCTCCGGCGAGGAGTTCGACGCGAGCTGGAACCGCGGCTCCGCGCTCCAGTTCAAGCTCGGCGTCGGACAGGTCATCGCCGGCTGGGACCAGGGCGTGCAGGGTATGAAGGTCGGCGGTCGCCGCCAGCTCATCATCCCCGCGCACCTCGCCTACGGCGACCGCGGCGCAGGTGCCGCGATCAAGCCCGGCGAGACGCTGATCTTCGTCTGCGACCTCGTCGCCGTCTGATCGGGTCCGCCCGCACAGCCGTCACAGGAGCCCCGGCCGCCAGGCCGGGGCTCCTCGGCTTTTGTCGCGGGTCCTCGGAGCGGTACGGTCGGCGACGAGAGCCGAACGAAGGGTGCGGGATGGCGATTGCCAAGGCTGAGCGGTTGATGAATCTCGCACTGTGCCTGATGAACACCCGGCGGCCGGTCAGCAAACGCGAGCTGCGCGGCTCCATCGAGGCGTACCACGAGGTCACCTCCGACGACTCCTTCAACCGGATGTTCGAACGGGACAAGGACGACCTGCGCGAGCTGGGCCTGGTCATCGACACGGTGGAGAGCATCGACGGCGAGTTCGGCTACCTGGCGCGGCGCGACCGCAACCGGCTGCCCGACATCGCCCTCGACCCCGAGGAGGCCGCGGCCCTCGCGCTGGCCGCGAAGGTCTGGCAGCAGGCCAGATTCGCCGAGGCCGCCAGCGGCGCGCTCCAGAAGCTGCGCGCGGCGGGCGTCCCGTACGAGGACACCCACAGCGCCCTCGAACCGCGCATCCCCACGCCGGAACCGGCCTTCGAGGCCCTGATGCTCGCCACTCGCGAGCGGCGCGCCGTCTCCTTCGAGTACCGCAAGGCCAACGCCGCACGGCCGGAGCCCCGGCAGATCGAGCCGTGGGCACTGGAGTGCTGGCGCGGCCACTGGTACGTGGCGGGCTGGGACCGCGACCGCGGCGCCGTCCGCGTCTTCCGGCTCTCCCGGATCAGCGGCAAGGTCCGCGCCCGCGGCGCCTTCACCGCCGAGGTGCCCGCGCACGTCGACGTGCGCGAGGCGGTGGCCCGCTGGGCGGGCGAGGGCGCCACCGCGACCGCCCGGATCCGGCTGCGCCGCGACAGCGGCTACCCGCTGCGCTCCCGCGCCGTGACGTCCACCCCGGTGGACGCCGACTGGGACGAGCTGGAGGTCCCGTACGGGCACGGACTCGACGCCTGGCTGGCCGAGTTCGGCCCCGACGTACTCGTCCTGGCGCCCGAGGAACTGCGCACGGACGTACTGGACCGGCTGCGCGCCGTGGCGAAGGGCTGACGTGGCCGACGAGAGCGACGCACGCGGGGCCGCCGGGCGGCGGACCGGGACGACGGCCGCGGCCTCGCGCAGGGCGGGCACGGAAGCGAAGAACAGGCGGGGGACGGCGGCGTGAGCAACGCGATCGACCAGACGCGCAGGATGCTGTCCCTGGTGACGTATCTGCGGGAGCGGCCCGGAGCGCGGGTCAGCGAGGTGGCACGGGCCTTCGGGGTGACCGAGGCCGAGCTGATCGGCGACCTCAATGTGCTGCCGCTGTGCGGCACCAGTTTCCGCGGCGGCGACCTGCTGGACATCGACACCGACGGCGAACGGATCTGGTGGCACAACCCCGGCACCGCGGACGACGTGGCGCAGCCGCTGCGGCTGGCCGCCGACGAGGCCACCGCGCTGCTGGTGGCCACCCGCGCGGTGGCCAATCTGCCGGGCCTGCGGGACAGCGACCGGCAGGCGCTGCTGCGCGCCGGGGCGAAGCTGGAGGCCGCCGCGGGCGAGGCGGCCGGGGCCAGCGCGCAGCTCTCGGTGACCTTCGAGTCCGAGGGCAGCGTGTTCGCCACCGTGGACCGGGCGATCACCGAGCGGCGGCGGCTGTGGATGCGCTACTACTCGCCCGCCAGGGACGCGCTGACCGAGCGCGAGGTCGACCCGATCCGGCTGTTCGCCGTCGGCCACACGTACTTCGAGGGCTGGTGCCGCCTCTCGGAGGACCGGCGCACCTTCCGGCTGGACCGGGTCGAGGAGATCCGGCTGCTGGACGAGCCGTCCGACCCGCCGCGGCTCCAGCCGCGCGACCTCTCGCAGGGCCTGGTCCAGCCCGCGGGCGACGACCCCGAGGTAGTGATCGAAGTGGGCCCCGGCGGGCGCTGGGTCGCGGAATACTATCCGCACGACAGTGCCGAGGAGCAGCCCGACGGCGGCCTGCGCATCACCCTGCGCACCCCCGACCCCGGGTCGCTGCGGCGGCTCGCGCTGCGGCTCGGCAAGGACGGCCGGATCGTGTCGCCCCCCGAACTGGCGGGGGACGCGCGCGACGCCGCCGTGCTGGCGCTCGCCGCCTACGGGGAGTGAGAGGACATCACGATGACGGCCACGGCGTCCGGCTGCGCGCCCATGACCATGCCCGTGCTCTTCCGCGCGGGCTGCCCGCACTGCCGCACCAGCTTCGAACTGTCCGCGGGAGCGCTGCTGCTGGCGATCGGCGGCTCGGCGCGTACGACCTTCTACTCCTTCACCTGCCCCGAGTGCGACACCGCCGTCCGCAAACCGGCGGGGGAGCGGATCGTCGAACTGCTCACGGTCGGCGGGGTCCGCACGATGCGGCTCCACGTCCACTGACACGGGCGCGAGCGCGGCTGCCACGGGTGGCGCCGACGCGGAAACGGAACCGGTAGGCTCGCGGCCCATGTGGTGGCTCTATCTCTGCGTCGGCCTGGCGACCGCGGGACTCCTGGTGCTCGGGGTGCTGGCGGTCCGGGTCTTCGCCGCCGTCCAGGAACTGGCCCGGCAGGTGGCGGCGGCCACCGACGCGCTGGCCGCCGCGAGCGACCGTCTCCAGCGCGCCGCACGCCCGTTGAGCGAGCGTGCCGGGCAGATCTCCAGAAGCTGAGCCTGCCGCGAGGCCGCGAACGCGGGGTACGCTGACCGGGCGGCCCGTACTCACGAGCGCGGCGAGGGTCGCAATCCGGCGGATTCCGGGGCATTTTCCGGCGTTCACCGGTGCACGATACGATCACAGCCAGCGCGGCGGCCGGGCACCTGCCCGAATCGTCGTGCACCTGCGGAAGCGGACGCGCGAGCGGACGTCCTCGCAGTCACGGAACACGCCGCCCACCGGTGAGAAGGTAGACATTTTATGCTCGGCAATCTCAAGCCCCTAGAGATCGTCCTGATCCTTCTCGTCGTCGTCCTGCTCTTCGGCGCGAAGAAGCTGCCCGACATGGCCCGGTCGCTCGGAAAGTCGGCGCGCATCCTCAAGAGCGAGGCCAAGGCGATGAAGAACGACGACTCCGGCACCGCGGAGTCCACCGCCGCCCCGGCTCCCCAGGAGCAGGCCGCTCCCCGCACCATCCAGGCCGCGCCCGGCGACACCACGAGCGCCCGTCCGGTCTCCGAGCCGGCGGACCGCACGCCCCGGGCCTGACCTGACCCTCTGCTGAACGACGAAGCCGACCGCGAGTCGGGCGGCTGCCGCACGAGACGAGGACGTGGGTGCTCAAGACTGCCCGCAAGCAGGACAAGGACCCCGAGGGGCGGATGCCCCTCGCGGACCACCTGCGTGAGCTGCGCAACAGGCTGGCCAAGTCCGTCCTGGCGATCCTGGCCGTCACGATCGTGGCGGCGTTCGTCTACAAGGACATCATTCACTTCTTCCAGCACCCGATCCTCAAGTCGGTCGGCTGCGTGGACGGCGCGACGCATCAGAAGAACGGCCAGCCCTGCGCCCAGATGACCGTCAACGGTCTGCTCGGCGGTTTCTCCATCGCGCTGAAGGTCTCGCTGATGGCGGGCATCGTCTGCGCCTCGCCGGTCTGGCTCTACCAGCTCTGGGCATTCCTCGCGCCCGGTCTGCACCGCAGTGAGAAGCGGTACACCCTCGGCTTCGTCGGCGCGGGCGTCCCGCTCTTCTTCTCCGGTGCCTGGCTGGCCTACGCGATCCTGCCGCAGACCGCCAGGATCATGATCGGCTTCGTGCCGGACGACACCACCAACCTGCTGGCGCTGGACGACTTCCTCGACCTCGTCGTCCGCATGGTGATCGTCTTCGGCCTCGCCTTCGAACTGCCCCTGGTGCTCGTGCTGCTCAACTTCACGGGCATGGTCAGCGGCCGTCGCATGCTCGGCTGGTGGCGCGGCATGGTGATCGGCATCACCGTCTTCGCCGCGGTCGCCACGCCCACCGGCGACCCGCTCACCATGTGCCTGCTGGCCGCGCCGATCGTCTTCCTGTACTTCGTCGCCATGGGCATCTGCTTCTTCAACGACAGCCGCCGCAAGCGCCGTCTCGAAGCGAACCCGGACTACGCGCTCGACCCGGACGAGGCGTCCACCCTGGACCACGTCCCGGAGCAGATCGCCGCCGAGCCGTACGAGGACCGGACCGGCGAGCGCGTCGACGACGGCTACGACGACGCGACCTGAGCGCGCGACCGCCCGACCGACCCCTGACGCCGCCCCCCACCGCTACTGGTCGGGGGCGGCTGTCCGGTAGGGTCCGCGCGTGACCAGCGAGATCACCCTCTTCGTCAATCCCGTCGCCGGACGCGGCCGGGGCGCCCGCGCCGCCCAGCCCGCCGCCCACGCGCTCCGCGAAGCCGGCTACGGCGTCCGCACCGTCGTGGGCGAGGACGCGGCCGACGCGCTGGCCCGCGCCCGGCAGGCCGTCGACAGCGGTACGGGGGCGCTGGTCGCGGTCGGCGGTGACGGCATGGTCTCGCTGGCCCTCCAGGCGGTCGCCGGGACCGACACGCCGCTCGGTGTGGTCGCCGTCGGCACCGGCAACGACTTCGCGCGGGTCAACGGCCTGCCTGTCCGGGACCCCGCCGCCGCCGGTACGGGCATCGCCGAGGCGCTGCGGGACGGCCGCAGCCGGGCACTGGACCTGGGCAGGACCGGTGACCGCTGGTTCGGCACCGTCCTCGCCTCCGGCTTCGACTCGCGGGTCAACGACCGCGGCAACCGCATGCGATGGCCGGTCGGCCGCTTCCGCTACGACCTGGCGATGCTCGCGGAGCTGGCGGCGCTGCGGCCGATCCCGTACCGGGTGACCTTCGACGACGCGCCGGAGCGGCAGATCGAGGCCACGCTGATAGCCGTCGGCAACGGCTCGTCGTACGGCGGAGGCATGCGGATCTGCGCGGACGCGGTGATGGACGACGGGCTTTTCGACGTGTGCGTGGTCGGCCCGTGCAGCCGCACCACCTTGCTGCGGGTCTTCCCCCGCGTCTACCGCGGCACCCACCCGAGCCACCCGGTCGTCACCGTGCACCGCGCGGCCCGCGTCCGGCTGGACGTCGATCCCGCCCAGGGCGTGACCGGCTACGCGGACGGCGAGCGGATCGGCCCGCTGCCGCTGGTCGCGGAGACGGTGCCGAAGGCCGTACGGCTGCTGGTCTGAGCCGGTTCCCACACGGGTGCGCGGTGCGCCGGGGCGGGTCTGACGCGGCTGGCGCGGCGGATCCGATCCGGTCGGCGCGGCGGGCCTGATCCGGCCGCTCGACGGGTATAGCGGCAATAAAGATCACGTGCCGTGTCAGTGGTGGCGGGTAGGCTCGGAGCCAAGATGACCGATGAGATGTCCGCAGATGAGATGGCGCACGATCAGATGTCGCCCGCCGAGCGCTTCGCCGCCAGCCGTCGCCGCGCAGCGGAGAACGCAACGGCCCTCGCCCAGTTCCGTGAGATGTACGAGTTCGGCCTCGACCCCTTCCAGGTCGAGGCGTGCCAGGCGCTGGAGGCGGGCAGCGGCGTCCTCGTCGCCGCCCCGACCGGCTCGGGCAAGACCATCGTCGGCGAGTTCGCCGTCCACCTCGCCCTCGGCGAGGGCCGCAAGTGCTTCTACACCACGCCCATCAAGGCCCTGTCCAACCAGAAGTACAGCGACCTCGCCAAGCGCTACGGCGCCGAGAAGGTCGGCCTGCTGACCGGTGACAACAGCGTCAACGGCGACGCGCCGGTGATCGTCATGACCACCGAGGTCCTGCGGAACATGCTGTACGCCGGCTCCGCCGCACTCGACGGCCTCGGCTATGTGGTGATGGACGAGGTGCACTACCTCTCCGACCGCTTCCGCGGCGCCGTCTGGGAAGAGGTGATCATCCACCTCCCGCAGTCCGTCACTCTCGTGTCGCTCTCCGCGACCGTCTCCAACGCCGAGGAGTTCGGCGACTGGCTCGACACCGTCCGCGGCGACACCGAGGTCATCGTCTCCGAGCACCGCCCGGTCCCGCTGTGGCAGCACGTGCTGGCCGGCCGCCGGATGTACGACCTCTTCGAGGAGAAGGCCGGCGCCACCGACGGCAAGGGCCGCCGCGAGGTCAACGCCGATCTGGAACGGCTCGCGCGGATGGAGAACCAGCGCGGCTACCACCCGCGGGCCAAGCGCGGACGCGAGGCCGACCGCGAGCGGGAGCGGCGCGCCCGCAGCCGGGTGTGGACGCCCAGCCGCGCCGAGGTCATCGACCGGCTGGACAACGAAGGACTGCTGCCCGCCATCACCTTCATCTTCAGCCGCGCGGGCTGTGAGGCCGCCGTCCAGCAGTGCCTCTACGCGGGCCTGCGGCTGAACACCGAGGACAAGCGCGCCCAGGTGCGCGCCATCGTCGAAGAGCGCACCCGCGCCATCCCCGACGAGGATCTGCACGTCCTGGGCTACTTCGAATGGCTGGAGGGCCTGGAGCGCGGCATCGCCGCCCACCACGCGGGCATGCTCCCGACCTTCAAGGAAGTCGTCGAGGAGCTCTTCGTCAAGGGCCTGGTCAAGGCGGTCTTCGCCACCGAGACGCTGGCGCTCGGCATCAACATGCCCGCCCGCTCCGTGGTGCTGGAAAAGCTCGTCAAGTGGAACGGCGAGACCCACGCCGACATCACCCCCGGCGAGTACACCCAGCTCACCGGCCGCGCGGGCCGCCGGGGCATCGACGTCGAGGGCCACGCCGTGGTGCTCTGGCAGCGCGCTTTCGACCCGGGCGCGGTCGCCGGACTCGCGGGCACCCGTACGTACCCGCTGCGGTCGTCCTTCAAGCCGTCGTACAACATGGCGGTCAACCTCGTCGGGCAGTTCGGGCGGCACCGCTCGCGCGAGCTGCTGGAGACGTCCTTCGCGCAGTTCCAGGCCGACCGTTCGGTGGTCGGCATCTCCAAGCAGGTGCAGCGCAACGAGGAGGGGCTCGACGGCTACAAGCAGTCGATGACCTGCCACCTCGGCGACTTCGACGCCTACATGCGGCTGCGGCGGGAGCTGAAGGAACGCGAGTCGGAACTGTCGAGGCAGGGCGCGACGCAGCGCCGCGCCGCGGCCTCCGACGCGCTGGAGAAGCTGAAGCCGGGCGACATCATCCACGTACCCGCGGGCAAGTACGCCGGGCTCGCGCTGGTCCTCGAACCCGGTGTCCCCGCGGGCCGTTCCAACGGCCACCCGCATCGCAACGAGGAATTCGCCGACGGCCCGCGCCCGTTGGTGCTCACCGCGGAACGGCAGGTCAAGCGGCTCGGACAGATGGACTTCCCCGTTCCCGTCGAGGCGCTGGACCGGATGCGGATCCCCAAGTCCTTCAACCCGCGCAGCCCGCAGTCCCGGCGCGACCTCGCCTCCGCGATGCGCTCCAAGGCGGGCACCGCGGGCTGGGCCGCACCCGCACGGCACCGCAAGCAGCGGGCCGCCGCGGCCGACGACACCGAGATCTCCCGGCTGCGTACCGCGATCCGCGCGCACCCCTGCCACGGCTGCGAGGAGCGCGAGGACCACGCACGCTGGGCCGAGCGCTACCACCGACTGCGCCGCGACACCCAGCAGTTGGAGCGGCGCATCGAAGGCCGCACCAACACCATCGCCCGCACCTTCGACCGGATCTGCGCGCTGCTCACCGAACTGGGCTATCTCCAGGCCGAGAAAGTCACCCCCGAGGGGCGGCGGCTCGCCCGGCTCTACGGCGAGTTGGACCTGCTCGCCAGCGAGTGCCTGCGCGAGGGCGTCTGGGACGGCCTCGGCCCGGCCGAACTGGCCGCCTGCGCCTCGGCGTTGGTCTACGAGACCCGGCAGGCCGACGACGCGGTCGCGCCCAAGCTGCCGACCGGCAACGCGAAGGAAGCCCTCGGCGAGATGGTCCGTATCTGGGGCCGTCTCGACGCGCTGGAGGAGTCCCACCACATCAGCCAGGCCGAGGGCGTCGGCCAGCGCGAGCCCGACCTCGGCTTCGCCTGGCCCGCCTACCGCTGGGCCTCGGGCCACGGTCTCGACGCGGTCCTCTCCGACGCCGACATGCCCGCCGGTGACTTCGTCCGCTGGTGCAAGCAGCTCATCGACGTGCTGGGCCAGATCAGCGACGCCGCTCCTGAGGGCAGCCCGGTCCGCCGCAACGCCCGCCGGGCGGTCGACGGGCTGCGACGCGGGGTCGTCGCGTACTCCTCGGTGGGGTGAGCCGTCCCGGCCACGTGAATCTGTGCGGCCCGGCGCGGACGATGACGGGCCGCACCGGCTGTCCGCGCAATGGCTCACCGGCTCACTGGCCGGTGAGCCTGGTGCAGGTCAGGGAGCCGTTGACGGTGATCGACTTTCGGTCGTCGCCGTGGTTCACCCCCCCGAACCGGTCGACGAGGCACGAGCGCTGGCCGCCGCAGTGGGCCGGCCCCTCAGCTCAGTTGCTCGGCCAGCCCGACGATGATGCCCTCCGGGCCCCGGACGTAGCAGAGCAGGAAGCTGTCCTCGAACCGGGCGATCTCGCCGAGGACTTCGGCGCCGTGCGGGCGCAGGCGGGCGACGGTGTCCTCGATGTCGTCGACGGCGAACATGACCCGGTGGGTGCCCAGGATGTTGTGGGGCCGGTCGCGCGGTCCGCCGCTGACCGCCACGGGGCTGCGGTACGTGGCCAGTTCGAGCCGACTGTGACCGTCAGGGGTCCTGAGCGTCGCGATGTCGCAGTGGACGCCGTCGAGTCCGGTGCACTGGTCGGCGAAGCCGCCCTCCACCTCCGTCCTGCCCTCCACCTCCATACCGAGTTCCACGAAGAACGCGACGGCGGCGTCCATGTCCCCGACGACGATGCCGACGTTGTCCATCCGTTGAATGGCCATGCTGGTCTCTCCTTCTTCCTCGCGCGGCCGGTGGTGGCCGCCGATGTCCCCGGGACGGAGCCGGTGGCTCGTTCTCGACATCGCTCGTCCCCGACATCTTCGGGCAGCGGGCGCGCCGCCGCCCGGCCACCGCCGGGCGACGCCGCGTAGCCGGTCATGTGACCCGCGGTGCCCTGGCCGCTGCCGCCGCGGGCTCGCCGTCTAGGATCCGGACATGACGTCACAGACCTACCTCTCCGAACTGTTCTCGCTGGAGGGACGGGTCGCCGTGGTGACCGGCGGCAGTTCCGGCATCGGCCGCGCTGTCGCCGGGGCCCTCGCACGCGCGGGGGCGAGCGTCGTGGTCGTGGCGCGCCGGGAGGCGGAACTGGCCGCGACGGTCGGCGAACTGGCGGCCGACGACTGCCGGGCGGCCTGGGTGAGCGCCGACCTGAGCACGCGCGACGGCATGCGCACGGCCGCCGAGGAGGCGGCCGAGGCGTTCGGCGAACCCGACATCCTCGTCAACTCCGCCGGGATCAACCTGCGTCCCCCGATGGGCGAGTTGGGCGAGGACGTGTGGGACACCACGATGGCGGTCAACCTGGAGGCGCCCTACCTGCTCGGACAGCGCTTCGGTCCCGGCATGGCGGAACGCGGCTTCGGGCGGATCATCCACATCACCTCCCAGCAGGCGCACCGGGCCTTCGTCCAGAGCGGCGCCTACGGCGTCTCCAAGGGGGCGCTGGAGTCCCTGGCCCGCTCGCAGGCCGAGGCGTGGTCGCCGTATGGCGTCACCTGCAACACCCTGGTGCCCGGATTCGTCATGACCCCCCTCAACGCACGCCTGTCGTCCGACCCCGAGAAGGTGGCGGCCCTGGCCGCCCGCACGATGGCCGGTCGCAACGGCCTGCCCGAGGACTTCGCGGGCGCGGCCGTCTTCCTCGCGAGCCGCGCCTCCGCCTACGTCACCGGCCAGGCGGTCTTCGTCGACGGCGGATTCTCCGTTCACTGACCCCTGGCCGGGCACGGTCCGGCCTCAGCGGTCTGACGGGCGTTCGCTCCCCGGCGCATCGGCGTCACTCGCCGCGGCGCCCTCCCGCGGGTGTTCGACGGCCTGGCAGCCGCCGCTCAGGCCGCGCGCCCCCGACCCCCGATACGGCGGCGGGTCGGTTCCGCTTCCCGTCCGCCACCGCTCCCCGCCACCGCTCCCCGCCGCGCGCTCAGCGCCCGGCGCCGCTCCCCACCGCGCGCTCAGCGCCCGGCGCCGCTTTCCTGCTCACGCTCCACCTGCTCGTTCCACTCCCGCTTGGACGCCTGCCAGCCGTCCTCGTCGGCGCCGCGGCGCCAGTAGCCGGAGACCGACAGGCGCTCGCGGGGGATCGAGTGGCCGAGGCGGAGGTGGCGGCGGAGTTCCTTGACGAAACCGGCCTCGCCGTGGACGAAGACCTGGACGTCACCCGGCGGGAACTCCAGACCGGTGACGGCCTCGACCAGCGCCTCGCCGACCGGCCGGGCGCCGCGGTGCAGCCAGACGATCTCGGCGTCGCCCGAGGTGGCCAGCTTCTGCTCCTCCGAAGGACCCTCGACCTCCACGAAGACCTTCGCCCGCGCGCCCGGCGGCAGTTGCTCGACCGCCGCGGCGATGGCG
The DNA here is from genome assembly GCF_014596445.1 of Streptomyces sp. CBMA29. Classification (GTDB taxonomy): domain Bacteria; phylum Actinomycetota; class Actinomycetes; order Streptomycetales; family Streptomycetaceae; genus Actinacidiphila. Next base: position 64,327 of record NZ_MECL01000146.1, read on the forward strand.
GGCAGCGCGCTCTCGTCGCCCGCGAGCAGGTGCCAGTCGGCGGCGGGGTCGGGCGCGTAGGCACCGCCAGGGCCCATGAAGTAGATGCCGTCGCCCGGCCGGACACCGGCCGCCCAGGGCCCCGCCAGCCCTTCGTCGCCGTGGTGGACGAAGTCGATCGTCATCTCGGGCGCGACCGGGTCCCAGGCGCGCACGGTGTACGTACGAGTGGTCGGCCACTGCTCGCGCGGCAGGTCGCGGCGGACGGCCTCCATGTCCAGCGGCTCGGGGTACGTGACCCCGGGCGGCGCGAAGACCAGCTTGACGTAGTGGTCGGTGTAGTCGCCCACGGGGAGCCCGGCGAGCCCGTCGCCGCCGAGCACCACCCGGATCATGTGCGGGGTGACGCGCTCGGAACGGATCACGCGGGCGTGGTTCAGCCGCGGTGCCCGGCGCGCGGGGCGCTCGGCGGCGGCGGGCGCCGCCCGCTCCCCGG
>NZ_MECL01000147.1 GCF_014596445.1 Streptomyces sp. CBMA29
CGTATCTGGCCGGTCCGCACCAGGACCACGTCCCCGGCCCGTACCGCGGTGCCCGCCAACTCCTCCGCCGCGGACAGGTCTTCCGGTGTCACCGCGTGGTCACCTGGCAGTCGGTGCCGCGGAGAACGCCGAGCGGCGGACCCACCCGCTCAACACCCACCCGCTCAACACCACGCTGGCGGTGGTCGCGACGGACGCCGCCCTCACCCGCGCCCAGGCGCAGAAGCTGGCGGGCACCGCGCACGACGGGCTCGCCCGCGCCGTCCGCCCCGCCCACTCCCTGTCCGACGGCGACACCGTCTTCGCCATGGCGACCGGCCGCCGCCCCCTCGTCCCGCCGGGGACGGCCGACGCCGCCGACCCCGCCTTCGGTGTGCACATCGAGGCGGGCGCGGTGAACGCCGTCCTCGAAGCGGGCGCCGACACGCTCACCCGAGCCCTCCTGCACGCCGTCCTCGCCGCGGAGACGGTGGACGGACCGGGCGGACTCTTCCTCTCGTACCGGGACGCGTACTACGGCGCCTGACGGCTTCGGCACGGCTTCGGTACGGCGCGGGGGAGCGATGGGGCTCCCGCCGCGCCGTGCTCGGTCCTGGCGTCCTGGTGTCCTGCCGTTCTGGAGTCCTGGCGCGGTCAGGCGCCGTACGGGACCCCCGCGCGGGTCCGGGTCCTGCGGCGGGCCGGGCGTACCGCGCGTACCGCGTCCTGGTGCACCCGCTCGATGAGCGCGCCGTAGGCGGTCACCATGCGGGTCTGGCTGAAGCGCTCGCGGCTGCGGGCCAGCGCCGGGGCGAAGTCGGCGGCCAGCGCCGCCGCCCGCGACCAGGCCGCGGCGATCGGCTCGGCCTGCGCCGGGGTGAGGAAGCCGTGCCCGGCGACCAGATCCGCGCAGTCCCCGACATCGGTGGCCACCGGCACCGCGCCGCACATCATGCCCTCGATCAGGCACAGCGGCGCCGCCTCACCCGACGACGACGTCAGTGAGACCACGTCCGCGGCGGCGTACACCGTCTCCATGTCGTGCCGCACGCCCAGCAGCGACAGCCGCCGCAGCAGACCGGGAGCGTCGCCGAAGGCGGCCGTGATGTCCGCCGTCAGCTCCGCGTTGTCCGCGGTCATCCCGGCGCCGCACATCAGGACGTGCGCGCCGGGGTCCCGCCCGAGGTGGATCCTGGCCGCCCGCAGGAACAGCGGCACGTTCTTCATCGCCGCGTAGCGGGCCGCGAAGACCGTGACGGGCGCGTCCGCCGCGATGCCGAGCGAGGACCGCATCGCGGCCCTGCGGACCGCGTCGGGCCGGAACCGCAGCAGATCGACGCCGTTGGGGATGATGTGCATCAGCTCGGCAGGGATGCCCGCGGCGACGTACGCGGCCCTGGTCGACTCCGCGCAGCAGACGCACGCCCGCACCCGGCCCGCCGCCACCGCGGCGCGCAGCGCGTCCAGCGCGGGGCCCTGATTCTCCGGATCGGACCTGTGCAGGCACACCACCACCGGCCGGTACGGCAACCCGGCCTGGTTGAGGAGCGCGAGCGGCTGTTCCTTGAGCGAGAGGAGTACGTCGGCCGCCGCCGTCGCCCTGGCGGTGGCCGCGAGCTCCGCCCGGCTGAACACGTCGGCGCCGCTCCCGTGGCCGCCCTTACGACCGGCCTTACGGCCGACCTCCCGGGCGTCCTCACGGCCTTCGCCGCCGAAACGGTCGCGCAGGGCGGACACCGGCACACCCGCCGCCGTGAGCGCCCGGTAGCAGGCGTCCTCGGTCATCGGCTGCCTGGTCGCCTCGCGGTGCATCTCACCCTCGATGCTCAGCACCGCGTGCCGTTGCGCGCCGCCGCTGAGACCGCGCACGACGTCGCTGTGCAGAATCCTCGCACCGCCGGAAAAGAAGCCCTCGTAGATCGACAGCACACGCAGTTCGTTCATGACGCGCACCCATCGCAGGTCCCGCTCTGCGGGAAATTGACAAACCTGGTTGACCAGCGGATTAGCCGCGATGGGACCACCTAAAACTTGCGCGCGTGTGAATTCCAGATTTCACGGAGTGACGCTTTCTGTAACGCGCGGTGCGGATATGGAAATATGCACACCGAAGGGTGCCCGGCGGCCGGGCGATAACCGTGCCGTATTCCACGCGGCCGGACCGGGCGGCGTGCCCCGACTCCGCTCCCGACTCAGTTGCCCCCGCCCGGTGTTGGCCCCTCGCGCGTGGTGGGCGCTCGTGTGTGTGACCCGCGTGTCCCGGGGCAGAAGGCCCTTATGGGAATCATCAGTTGGGTCATCCTCGGTCTGCTCGCCGGGGCCGTCGCGAAGATTCTGCTGCCCGGTCGCGATCCGGGCGGCCTGGTCGGAACCACCGTGATCGGCGTCGCAGGGGCGTTCGTCGGCGGCTGGCTGTCCGCCAAAATCCTCGACAAGCCGGTACAGCACCACTTCTTCGACGCCGCCACCTGGGGCGCGGCGATCGGCGGGGCGCTCGTACTGCTCATCCTCTACCGCATCTTCTTCGGCGACTCGCGGGACGCGAGGCGCTGACCGCGGGTCACCCGGGCGCACGGCCGGAGGGCGGCACCCCCACCGCGGGGGTGCCGCCCTCCGGCCGTGCGCCCGGTCCTGCCGTGAGCGGTATGAGACGTATCCGGCCCGTGAAAGCGCATTGCCCAGAACGCCCGACTTCGGATTCACATGTTGTAGGCGTTGCCTCAGAGGCGACCGCCGGAGACCCCAATATCGATTCAACGAATCGATCCGATGTTTACTTCTTGACGTACGGAGCGTCACGAGAGTTGACTCGCCTGCACCCGGGTCGCGGTGTTGCGGCCCAGTCAGGGAGGGGCAACCGCGCATGAAGGCAATGACGCGACGGCTCATCGTCGGAACCGCCGCCGTTTCACTCGCGCTCACCACCTTGGCCGCCTGCGGCAAAGCCCATGACAACTCGTCAGGCGGCGGCAAGGACAAGATGATCGGTCTGCTGCTCCCGGACACCACGACCACCCGGTACGCCAAATTCGACCGCCCCCTGATCGAGGCCAAGATCAGGGAACTGTGCTCTGACTGCAAGGTCAGCTACGACAACGCCTCGGCCGACCCGACGAAGCAGACGCAGCAGGTCAGCAGCATGATCGCCAAGGGCGTCAAGGTGCTCATCCTGGACGCGCAGGACTCGGTCGGCATCCAGTCCTCGGTGCAGGCCGCGGTCGACAAGGGCATCAAGGTCGTCGCGTACGACCGCCTCGCGCAGGGTCCGGTATCGGCCTACGTCTCCTACGACAACGAGAAGGTCGGCGAGTTGCAGGGGCAGGCGCTGCTGGACGCCATGGGTCCCAAGGCCGTTCCCTCCTCGAAGATCGTGATGATCGACGGCGACCCGGCCGACCCGAACGCCGCCTCCTTCAAGGAGGGCGCGCACAAGATCCTCGACGGCAAGGTGGACATCGCCTACGAGCAGTCGGGTCTTTGGAAGGACACCGTCGCCAACCAGAAGGTCACCGCGGCGATCACCCAACTCGGCAAATCCGCCATCGCCGGTGTCTACTCGGCCAACGACGCCATGGCGGGCGGTATCGCCACCGCCCTCAAGGGCGCGGGCATCAACCCGCCGCTCACCGGTCAGGACGCCGAACTCACCGCGATCCAGCGGATTCTGGCGGGCACTCAGACCAGCACCGTCTACAAGGCGTACAAGCCGGAGGCGGACGCCACCGCGCAGATCGCGATCGACCTGCTGAACGGCAAGGACGTCAAGTCCGTGGCAGACGGCACCGCCAAGAGCGGTTCCGGCCAGGACGTCCCGGCGAAACTGCTGGACGCCATATCGGTGACCAAGGACAACATCAAGGACACGGTCATCAAGGACGGTCTCTACACCACCGCCCAGATCTGCACCGCCGAATTCGCCCAGGCGTGCAAGGACGCCGGAATTCAGTAGGAGACGCCTCGAGCGGGACGCGCCTCCAGTGGGTGACGCGTCCGGCGAGAGACGTCCGTCGGCGGTTTCGACCGGCCGGGTCAGGGGCGCGTACCGCGTACGCCGTATCCCTCGGCCCGGCCGGTGGTCACACCGCCGAACCCTTCGGGGGCAGCGCGCCGCCTCGCGGACGGTCGGACTCCCAGCTCACGAAGCGCCCCGACTCGCGGACCAGGCCGGTCATGAACCACAGCACCACCGCCGAGTCGTCCGTCCACCCGAGAACCGGGATGACGTCCGGGATCGCGTCCAGCGGCGAGACCACGTAGACCGCCGCCAGGACCGTGAAGGCCAGCAGCTTGGCGCGCGACAGGCCCGGATACCGGCGGTGCAGCACCGCGCTGACCAGGCGCGGTGTCGCCACCAGCCGCCGGAACAGGCCCGGTTCGCCCGGCCGGCGCGTCTCGCGGTACAGGCCCCACGCGGAGCGGCCGGTGCGCAGTGGCACAGGCGCCCTGCTCGGCTTGCGGTCGCTTCTGGCCATGGCGGCGGCTCCTTCGGCGTACGGACGGACAAGGGGATACGAGGGGAGGACGGGCGGAGATCAGGACGGGCGGAGATCTGACGTTTTAGGCCGGGCGGAGACCTGACGGCCCCACTGTCTCCGCCTACCCCCTCCGCCTACCCCCGATCCGGCCGTGCGTGACGTCGCCACGCCCGACCGGCGGCCTCCGAGGGCGAATCGGGTGATCCGGTTGTCTGATGTCCGTACGGCTTCGGGCGCCATCGCCCTCACAAACTCCTCACGTTGAGCGCCGACCGCCTGGGCAGGCGAGTACCCACGGGCCCGGTACGTGGGCCCGACACTCCGCACCCGACGAAAGGCGGTGTCTCCGTGAGCTGGCAACACCAGGCCGCATGCCGCACCGAGGACCCCGAGCTCTTCTTCCCCGTGGGCAACGCCGGACCGGCCAAACTCCAAGTGCACAAGGCCCAACGGGTCTGCGCGGACTGCCCGGTCAGGGAGACCTGCCTGAGCTACGCCCTCGACATGGGCGAAAGCCTCGGCGTGTGGGGCGGCACCAGCGAGGAGGAACGCCGCACCCTGAAACGTCGGAGGTCTCGGCAGCAGGCCGCGGTGGCCCGCGCGTCGGCGGGCACCGCGCAGCCGCAGGTCACGCACCGCGGCCCTTGACCGGCGTCAGCAGATCCCGCTCCAGGACGACGGACAGCGACAGCGTCCGGTATCCGGCGGATTCGAACAGCACGGTGACCGTGTCGTCAGCGACGCCCATCACCTCGCCCTGACCCCACTTGTCGTGCAGGACCCGGACGCCGGGCGCGTACCGGCCGTGCGAAGCGGCCGTGGCCCCGGCGTCCGGCCGCTTGCGGCTACGGCGCCAGGTACGCGCCCGGCTCCCGCCCGGCGCGGCTGCCGCGGCTGACTCCTGGGCACCGGAACCGGACTCCGCGTCGTGGCGGGAGTCGCCCCGCGAGCCCGTACCGCGCAGGACACCCGCGTGACCGTCCGTGCCGGAGGCCAGGCCGCCGGATCCGGACGCCGAACCGCACGTGTCGCAGTTGCCGCAGCCACCGGGGAGCGCTTCGCCGAAGTAACCGAGCAGGAACGCCCGCCGGCAGCCGTCGGTCTCCGCGAAGCCGCGCATCATGTCCACGCGGGACTGCTCCAATTGCCGGTGGCTGTCGGCGGTTTCCAGCGCCCGCTCCACCGCCGCCTTGCGCGCCGCGGCCGTCGCGCACTCCGGCGTCAGCGACACCTTCCCGTCCGCCGCCGTACGGACCGCGCCCGCCTGACCCAGCAGATTGAGGACCGCGGTCAACCGGCTCGCCGTCAGACCGGTGTCGCCGCGCAACGCCGTCACGGAGACCGCGGCGGGCTCCTTGGCCGGCCTCTTCCCGGCCGCCTTGCCCGTCGTGTGCTCGGCGGACCGCTCAGCCGACCGCTCGGCGAGCTGTTCCGCGACCAGGGTGAGGGCGTCGGCGTCCGGGCGGCCGGAAGAGAAGAACCGCCGCAGCCCCAAGTCCTGCGGTCGGTACGCCACGTACGCCCGCGCCGGTTCCCCGTCACGGCCCGCGCGGCCGATCTCCTGGTAGTACGCGTCGAGCGATCCCGGTACCGAGGCGTGCACCACGAACCGCACGTCGGCCTTGTCTATGCCCATGCCGAACGCCGAGGTGGCCACGACGACCGCCAACTCCCCGCTCTGGAAGCGGTCCTGGACGGAGGACCGCTCCGTGGCGCGCAACCCCGCGTGGTACGCGGCGGCGGACACCCCCGCGTCCCGCAACTCCTCGGCGTACGACTCGGATTCGCGGCGGGTCGCGGTATAGACGATGCCGGAGCCGGTCTCGGCGCCGACGCGGTCGAGGACCGCGCGCCGCTTGGCCTTCTCCTCCTGGAAGTAGCCGACCGCCAGGTGGATGTTGGGCCGGTCGAATCCGGCGATCACCTCCTGGGCGCCGCGCATGCCCAGCAGTTGAAGGATCTCCGCGCGGACCGGCGCCGCCGCGCTCGCGGTGAGGGCCAGGACCGGCGGGCGGCCGATCCGTTCGCGCACGGCGCCCAACCGCAGGTAGTCAGGGCGGAAGTCGTGGCCCCAGGAGGAGACGCAGTGCGCCTCGTCCACCACGAACAGCGCGGGACGGGCCTGCTTCAGCCGCAGGATGACGTCCTCCCTGGCCAGTTGTTCGGGCGCGAGGAAGATGAAGTCCAGGTCGCCGCTCTCCACCCGGTCCCAGGTCTGCGCGTTCTCCGCGTCGCGGTGCGTGGAGTTGACCGATGCCGCGCCCGGTCCTTCGCGCTTGAGTAGCCCCTCGACCTGGTCGCGCTGGAGGGCGATCAGCGGGGAGACCACGACGGTCGGCCCCTTCAGCAGGACGCCCGGCACCTGGTAGACCGCCGACTTCCCCGCACCCGTCGGCATCACGACGATGACGTCCTTGTGCCGCATCACCGCCTTCATCGCCTCCAGTTGCGGCGGACGCAGGCTCGGCCAGCCGAACACGTCACGTGCGCAACGCCGTAGCCGACGGGCGGTCGATCCGAACATGCTGCTCCCTGCGGTCGTGGGGCTTGAGGCGGTCGGCCGATGAAGGCCGGTCGATGAAGGGCGGGCGCCGGGGCGCGGTGTCGGTGGTCGAGTCACCGTCGGCGGCGTGATCGGGCAGACGGAAGGCGCCCTTCCCGGGGTCGGGTTCCATGCGGAACTCCTCAAGGAAAGGCGCCTGCGTTCATATCATCCGGATGCCGGGCGTGGCCGGGACCAGGACCCATGGATCAACGACGGCGCGGCCTCGACCGGTCGAGGGCGGCGATACCGACGGCGGCCAGACCGATCTGGATGAGCCACTCGATCCAGTCGACTCCGCTGGTGTCGTCCACGTTGAGACCGTGAGCGATGGCGGCTCCGATGAAGGCCGCCACGATGCCGATCAGGATGGTCCAGATAACACCGATGTGCTGACGGCCGGGGACCACGAGCCGACCGAGCACGCCGATGATAATGCCGATGATGATGGCACTGATGATGCTGGAGATCTCCATGACGTCCCTTCTTGTCGTACGTGGCCACCCACGTGCGTCCTCGGCGGTCGTCTGCCCCTGAAGAACACGAACACGCACTCGGCCCCGGGGGAGGGGGAGTTGGGCCGAAAGGAGCGCTTCGCGCGGCCGGGTCCGACGGGTTCCGGCCTGCGGCCTCCCGGTGAAGCGTCCCGGGACGGAGCGTTGTGGCGTGTGGTGTCCCGGCATGGAGCGTCCCGGCCGCCGGCCCTTGCGGGCGGCGACCGGGACGGGGTGCTCGGGAATCGGTCCGACTACTTGCAGTCGTCCTTGGCCTCGGGGTGCCAGACGTGACCCTCGTGGCCCCAGTGGCCCATCCCGTCGTGGTTCGCGCCGTCCCAGCCGGCGTTCTCGTGGTGACCGCCGCCGTTGTAGCAGGTGTTGCCGAAGGCGGGGTTCAGCGCGCCGATCAGGTTGATCGAGTTGCCGCAGGCGTTGATCGGCACGTCGATCGGGACCTGGATCAGGTTGCCGGACAGGACGCCGGGCGAGCCGATGGCCGCGCCGGTGGCGTCGGCGTCAGCGGCGGCGACGCCACCGCCGGCCAGCATGATCCCGCCGACGAGCGCGGCCAGGACGGCGCCGTTGCGCATGAGCTTCATGGGTACTCCTTTGGTGCTGGTGGTCTGCACTGAGCCCACCGGCATGCGGAGTGTGATCATCCGCCTTGCCGGTGTCCGCACTCAGAGTTCGCCACCCGTCGTCGGGCCGGTCGCTGCCGCGCCCGCAAGTCACTCGTCCGGACGGCAGCGAACACCGCTCCCCGGGTGAGCCCACGGCGCGGCTCCGCCGGATGGCTCTGCCGAACCTCTCGGCCCGGTGCCTCGGCCCGGCGCCGCGGGCCGGTGCCTCTGCCGAATCGAGCGGCCGGAATGCGGGCGACGGCGGCCGGGACGGCGACGGTTCAGGAGTCGGCTGGGTGAGGCGGTGTCAGCTGGGCAGACGAGCCGACAGGCCAACCACCGGAGGACATCATGCCGCTGACGTTCCGTAAGTCGTTCCACATATTTCCCGGCGTACGTATCAACGTGAACCGGAAGTCGCTGTCCCTCACGCTCGGACGCAGGGGCGGCGCGCACCGCACCTGGTCGACCACGGGACGGCGGACGACCTCCGCGGACCTGCCGGGCCCCTTCGGCTACCGGCACACCGACCGCCGCAAGTGACCCGCGCGGGTGATCGCCCCGCCCGTATCAGAGACCGGAATCCCGCACGAGGGCTCGCGGTGCCTGGCAACGCCAGGCGCCGACGAGCAACTCCCGCAGCTCGTCCTCGGCGACGGCCTTGAGCCGTACGAGCACGGCGGGGAATCCGTTGTAATGCGGCTCGGTGAAGAACTTCGCCGGGTCGGAGGCGAGGAGCGCCTCCTTCTCCTCCTGGCCCGCGACCCGGACGGCCACCACGTCGGTCCGCGGTACGCGGGCCTGCTTCGGGTCGGTCCGCTCCAGCCACACCCAGGCGAATTTCTTGTGCCTGCCGCCGTTCGGCACCGACACGGACATCCCGTCATCCGCCGCCACCGCCTCCGGCAGGGTCAGCGCGATCCGGCGCACATCGTGATGATCAGCCATCTCCGCATCCTCCATGGAATGCGGGTGCCCGCGCCCGTGGTGGCCATGCCCCGCCGGGACATCCGCCGGGCGGCGTACGGGCGGCCGATACGTGAGCGGCATGTGATCCGCGAGCGGGGGCACACGGAGCCTCAAAGGTCGAGGACCTGTCCGGTACCGCCACCGGCCGGGTCCCGTCGTTCGGCGAAAAGAGACTCGATGCCCGACTCCTGCTGCCACGCGGTGACGGCGTCGATGCCGCTGCCCAGCGGCCACCGGCTGCGGATTCCGGCATGGATGGCCTACGACCCGCAGGACTGCCTCGCCGTGCGGATGACCTTCGGCCTCGGCGGCCCCGAGACCGCCGTCTGGATCTTCGCCTGGGATCTGCTGGCCAGGGGCCTGACCGGAGCCGTCGGCCTCGGCGACGTCCGGGTCACGCCCTCGGCCGGAACCGGCTCCCGGCTGCTGATCCGCCTCGGCCGCCCCGGCGAGGACGCCCGCGTCGAACTGGACACCGCTCCCGTGCGCCGCTTCGTCTCCTTCGCCCAGGAGCGTGCCCCGCTCGACACCCGGACCGTCCGGCCCGCCCTGGACGCCGAACTCTCCCGCATCGTCGAGCGAGCCTAGAACGTGGCGTCCCGTCAGGTCTGGCGCAGTGGCACGTAGGTGTCGGCGGTCAGGCCGAAGGTCCAGGCCACACCCTCCTTCGCGGACTTCGTGCCGGGCGGCACCCGCAGCCAGTACGTACGGCTCGTGCCGTCCGGCTCCGGCGTGGAGTTGACGACCTCGACCATCGTCACGTCCTCGTCGCCGGTCAGCGCGATCCGCCAGAGGATCCCGGTCTCGTCCCGGTGCACGGGGACCGCGCCCGACTCGGTCAGATAGCGGTCGTAGCCGTAGTGCTCCAGCATGACGCGGCGCAGTTCCGCGTTCTCCTCGCCGCGTATCCGCTCCGGCGTGAGGGTGCCCAACTCACGCAGGAACTCGGCGGGGACCGGCATACCGCGCCAGGCGTGCAGCGCGAAGCCGTCGGGGAAGGCGAGCGCGGGACCGTCGGCCCGGTCGAGGCGGCCCGCCTCGTCGCGGTGCAGTTCGGCGGGGCGCTCGCAGACGATCGCGACGCGCTCGTAGGGCCACCACCAGCCCGCCGAGCGCGCGACCGCCGCCAGCCCGTCCAGCGGGGAGCCCTCCTGCGTGTCGAACGCGCACAGCCAGGCCGCCTCGTGCTGGCCGAGGACCGCGTCGAGCAGCAGCAGCCGGATCTCCGGCTCCTCCTTCCGCCCCCGCGCCAACTCCTCGACCACACCGGCCCTGATCCGGCCCGCCAGCGCCTGCGTACCCTCCCACAGCCGCGCCCCGGTCGCGTTCCACCGCTCGCTCCAGCCCGTGGGACCGAGCGCCGCGTGCAGCCGGGCCCGCTCCGCGGCCCACGGCCGTCCGCGCACCTCGTCCCGCACGCTGTGGCCCTT
>NZ_MECL01000148.1 GCF_014596445.1 Streptomyces sp. CBMA29
TCGCCGCCTCCGACGTCATGGCCTCCGGCGCCCTGCGCGTCCTGCGCACCACAGGACACCGCGTCCCCGACGACATCGCCGTCGTCGGCTTCGACGACATGGTCTCCGTCGCCGAATGGACCGACCCGCCCCTGACCACCGTCCGCCAGGACATCGAAGAAATGGGCCGCCTCATGGCCCGCCTCCTCCTGCGCGCCCTGGAGCCCGCGCTGGCCACTGAGGCCGTCCCGGCACTGTCGTCCATCGTCACCCCGACCCGGCTGATCGTCCGCGCCTCCGCCTGAGGCCGCCGCGCCGGGTCCGCCGACCCTGATCAGACGGACCGTCACCGCTCCGCCGCGCGCGCCGAATTGCGGCACTCCTCCCGTATTCGTCGTGTGACGGCTCTTGACGAGGGGTCGCCGGAGCGGGCACGCTCCTTCTGGTGGCCTGAGAGCGCTCTCAGACGGAGCGGTCCCGGCTCTCGGCGCACCGAACCCGCCCGTTCCGCCCGACCGTCGCGTATCCGTGACCGACCACCCATGGGAGCGCTTCCACATGACCGCTGTCGACGACCACGCCACTGCCGAGGCGCTGCGGTTCCCGGCCGGATTCCGGTGGGGGACGGCCACGGCCGCGTATCAGATCGAGGGAGGGGCGACGGAGGACGGGCGGACACCGTCGATCTGGGACACCTTCAGCAGCACGCCGGGGCGGGTGCGCAACGGGGACACCGGCGACATCGCCGCCGACCACCGGCACCGGATGCCCGAGGACGTCGAGCTGATGCGCGAACTCGGCGTCACGGACTACCGGTTCTCGGTGTCCTGGCCCCGCGTCCAGCCGACCGGACGGGGCCCCGCGGTGCAGCGCGGCCTCGACTTCTACCGGCAGCTCACCGACAGGCTGCTCGAGGCGGGAATCCGGCCGGTGGTCACGCTCTACCACTGGGATCTGCCGCAGGAGCTGGAGGACGCGGGCGGCTGGCCCGAGCGCGACACGGCGGCGCGGTTCGCGGACTACGCGGAGCTCGTCGGTGAGGCGCTGGGGGACCGCATCCGGCTGTGGACGACCCTCAACGAGCCCTGGTGCAGCGCCTTTCTGGGCTACGGCTCCGGCACGCACGCGCCCGGCAGGACCGATCCGGCCGCCGCGCTGCGCGCCGCGCACCACCTCAACCTCGGGCACGGCATGGCCGTCGGCGCGCTCCGCGCAGTGCTCCCTGACACGGCCGCGGTCTCGCTGGTGCTCAACCTGGCGGCGGTGCGCGGCCGTTCCGACTCCGCGGCCGACCGGGACGCGGTGCGCAGGATCGAGGCGCTGGCGAACCGGATCTTCCTCGACCCGGTCTTCCACGCGCGCTACCCGCGCGACCTGATGGAGGACACGGCGGCGCTCACCGACTGGTCGTTCGTACGGGACGGCGACCTCGCCGCGATCTCCCGGCCGATCGACGTACTCGGCCTCAACTACTACAGCCCCACCGTGGTCGCCGCCGCGGCGGCCTCGCCCTCCGCGGTGCCCGGCCGCCCCTCCCCGGCGGAGCCCTCGCCGTGGCCGGGCACCGACGGCGTCGTCCGCTTCCTGCCCGCGGAGGGCCCGCGCACCGCCATGGGCTGGCCGGTCGACGCCGAGGGTCTGACCGGCCTGCTGCGCCGCCTGCACAGGGAGCTGCCCCGCGTGCCGCTGATGATCACCGAGAACGGCGCCGCGTACCACGACTACGCCGACCCGTCGGGCGCCGTCCACGACCCCGAGCGGATCGCCTACCTGGCCGGTCATCTGGCCGCCGTGCTGGAGGCGGTGCGCTCGGGCGTGGAC
>NZ_MECL01000149.1 GCF_014596445.1 Streptomyces sp. CBMA29
GGCTGCCGGACGCGCTGGTGAGCCCGGTCAGGGCGCGGGCCGTCTCCCCCGCGACGGCGGCCAGTTCGCGGTACGACAACGGCTCGCCCGCGCCGGTCACGGCGGGCCGGTCGGGATGGCCGGCGGCGTGGCGCAGCACGGTGTCCCAGACGCTGGTGTCCGCGGTGCCGACGGGGAGCGGGGCGCCGCGCCCGAGGGCGAGCAGCCGGTCCCGCTCGCCGTCCAGGAGGACGTCGACGGTGTCGGCGCGGCGGTCGAGGCCGTCGGCCATCGCGGTCAGCACGCGCCGCATGCGGGCGACGGTGCGGGCCACGTCGTCGTGGTCGAGCACGGCGGCCCGGTAGCCGAAGGTGATCCTCAGCCGGTCGCCCGGCGCGATGGTGAGGGTGAGCGGGTAGTGGGCGGCGTCCGTGCCGGTGAAGCCGGTGAGGTCGAGGCCGGGCAGGCCGCGCCGGGCGGTGCTCAGCGCGGCGGCGTCCACCGGGTAGTTCTCGAAGACCGCGAGGGTGTCGAAGAGTTCGTCCAGGCCGGTGACGCCGCGGATGTCGGTCAGGCCCAGGTACTGGCTGTCCAGGAGGCGGCCCTGCTCGGCCTGGAGCCTGGTCAGGAGCGCGGCCAGGGTCTCGCCCGGCTCCAGGCGCAGCCGTACCGGCACGGTGTTGATGAACAGGCCGATCATCGACTCGACGCCGGGTATCTCGGGCGGGCGGCCGGAGACGGTGGTGCCGAAGACGATGTCGTCGCGCCCGGTGAGGTGCGTCAGCAGCAGTCCCCAGGCACCCTGGACCAGGGTATTGACGGTGAGCCGGTGGGCGCGGGCGGTCTCGCGCAGTCGGGTCGTGGTGGCCGCGTCCAGGTCGAGGACGAGCGTTCCTGGCAGGTCGTCGGCGGCGGCCGTCCGGGTCCGGCCGGGCCCGGCGAGCAGGGTCGGGGCCTCCAAGCCCTCCAGGGCGGTGCGCCAGGTGTCCAGGGCGGCGGCGCGGTCCTGCCGGGCCAGCCAGGCGAGGTAGGTCCGGTAGGGGGTGGGGCGCGGCAGGGCGGTGTCGTCGCCGCGGCTCGCGTACAGCTCGAACAGCTCCCGTACCAGCAGCGGTGTCGACCAGCCGTCGAGCAGGATGTGATGGCTCGTCATGACCAGCCGCGACTGACGGGGGGCGGTGCGTACCAGGGTGAACCTCATCAGCGGCGGTGAGGTGAGGTCGAAGCGCCGGGTCCGGTCGGCGGCGAGGAAAGCGCCGAGCCGTTCCCGCGCCGCCGCCGAGCCGTCCCGCCCGGTCAGGTCGAGTTCTTCGAGCGGTACGGGGACGTGGGCGGCGACCGCCTGTACGGGCTCGTCCAGGTCCTCGTGCAGGAAGCCGACCCGCAGGTTGGCGTGCCGCCGCAGCAGGGCGCCGATGGCGGCGCGCAGCGCGGGAACGTCCACGGTGCCTTCGAGGTCGAAGACGAACTGCGCGGTGTAGACGTCCACGGCGGCGGAGTCGTACAGCGCGTGGAAGAGCATCCCCGACTGAAGCGGTGTCAGCGGAAGTACGTCCTCCAACTGGAACCCGGTCACTTGTGTCCACCCCACTTGTTCTGAAGCCGGTCGATCTGGGCCTGGTCGAGCGAGACCAGCGGTAGGTCGGAGGGCGTGTAGCCGCCCGCGTCGGGTTGTCCGGTGTGCTCGGCGATGGCGCGCAGGGCGCGGCCGAAGGCGTCGGACAGGGCGTCGATCTCCTCTTCTCCGATCAGGTCCGCGGGCCACGTCCACCGGGTCACCAGGCACGGGCCGTCGGGCAGGTCCTCGGTGTGCGCGTTGATGTCGAGGACGTGGTGGACGGGCATGTCCGGGTCCTGGGCGCGCGGGCCGCCGCCGTCGAGCAGTACCTCCCAGTCGGCGCCCGCGTCCCGCCGCGCGGCCCCTGCGGTGTCCTGATGCGAGGTGGTGTACCGGCCGAGGTAGTTGAAGCCGATCTGCGGTTCCGGCAGGGCGGCCAGCCGGGTGCGGGTGGCCGGGTTGAGGTGGCGCAGCATCCCGAATCCGAGGCCGTGGTCGGGCACGGCCCGCAACTGTTCCTTGACGCGTTTGAGCGCGCGGTCCACGAGAGCGGAGCCGAAGCGCGCGGGGTCGCGGGGATCGACGGGTCCCGGATCGATGCTGACCGGGTAGAGGCTGGTGAACCAGCCGACGGTACGGGACAGGTCGACGTGGTCGGCGATCTGCTCGCGTCCGTGGCCCTCGACGTCGAGCAGGACGCCGGTGCCGCCGGCCAACGGGCCGCCGTCGGACGCCCGTTGGGCGTGCCAGGAGTTCAGGGCGAGGGCGAGGCCGGTGAGCAGGACGTCGCCGACTCCCGCGTGGAAGGCGGCGGGCACATCGGTGAGCAGCGGCCCGGTCCAGGCGGCGGCCAGCCGGGTGGTCACCGTGCGGGTCCGGTCGGCGGTGTCCAGGCCGGGGTCGAGCGGCCGGTTTCCCAGGCGCGGCGCGGGGGTGCTCAACGCCCTTTCCCACAGCGGGAGTTCCGCTTCGCGCGCCGGTTCCAGCGCCTGGGCGGCGAGCAGCCGCGCCCAGCCGCGGTAGGTCGTGCCCACGGCGGGCAGGCCGTCCGCGGGCGGGGCCGAGGTGACGGCGTGCCAGGCGGTGGCGAGGTCTTCGGCGAGGATGCGCCAGGAGACGGCATCGACGGCGAGGTGGTGCACGACGAGCAGCAGCCGTCCGCGCGCGTGCGGTCCCGCGTCGCACCAGACCGCCTCGAACACGTCGCCGTTCGCGGGCCGCAGCCGCCGCCGGGCCCGCTCCCCGGCCTCGGCGAGGACGGCGCGGACGGCGTCGGCGCCGAGTCCCGCGACGTCGACGCGGGTGAGGTGCTGACGGCTGCTCACGGCGCCGGGCGGCAGCACGTCGAGTACGGGGCCGTCCTCGCCGGTCCTGACGGCCCGCAGCCGGAGCGTGTCGTGGTGGTCGATGAGGCGCTGGAGCGTGGCGGCCACGCTGTCCTCGTCCGCTCCCGCGGGGGTGCGCAGCACCCCCGACTGGTTGTACCCGCCGACGTTGCCCGGCCGTCGCAGCAGCCACGCGGCGATGGGGGTGGGCGGCAGCTCGCCGGAGCCGGATACGGCCGGGGCCGGTACGTCCCGGCCGGGTGTTCCGGCGACGGCCGCGATCGCCGCGGGCGTGCGGTGCGCGAACACGTCGCGCGGTGTGACGCTCAGCCCGGCCTCCCGCGCCCGGCTGACGAGCTGGATCGACAGGATGCTGTCGCCGCCGAGACCGAAGAAGTCGTCGTCGGTACGGACGGTGCCGGTGTGCAGCAGCGCGGCGAAGATCTCGCAGAGCACGCGCTCGGACGCGGTGCGCGGCTGTCCTCCGGGCCGGGCGGCGGCGGGCCGGGCCGGTGCGGGGAGCGCCTTGCGGTCGGTCTTTCCGTTGGGCAGCAGCGGGAGCGCGTCGAGCGGGACGAAGACGGCGGGCGTCATGTAGGCGGGCAGTTCCGAGGCCAGGCGGTCGCGCAGTTCGCGGTCGGTCGGGGCGCCGGGCCGGTCGGGGACGGTGTAGGCGACCAGGCGCCGCTCCCCCGGTATGTCCTCACGCACCAGTACGCACGCGGCGGCGATCCCGTCCAGGCCGGTGAGGGCGGCCTCGATCTCGCCGGGTTCGATGCGCAGGCCGTGGAGCTTGACCTGTTCGTCGGCGCGGGAGACGAAGGTGAGCTCGCCGTCGGCGCCGTATCTGACCAGGTCGCCCGTGCGGTACATCCGGGCGCCGCCGGGCCCGTGCGGGTCCGCGACGAACCGCGCCGCGGTCAGCGCCGGGCGGCCGAGGTAGCCGCGGGCGAGACCGTCGCCCGCGAGGTACAGCTCCCCGGTGACTCCGGGCGGCACGGGCTGGAGGCCGCTGTCGAGGACGTAGGCGCGGGTGTTGTCGACGGCGCGGCCCAGCGGGACGCTCTCCCCGTACCCGTCGGTGTCCTGCCGCCCGCCCCACAGGTGGGCGGTGGCGTCGATGGTGGCCTCGGTCGGGCCGTAGAGATTGTGCACCCGCGCCCGCCAGTCGCGGCTGACGCGCTCCGCCAGTGTCCGGGTCAGCGGCTCGCCGCCGCACAGCACCGCGCGCAGGCTCTCGGGCGCGTCGCCGGGGTCGGTCTCGGCCAGCAGGAGCGAGAGGTGGGAGGGCACGAACTGCGCGATGGTCACCTGCGCCTCGCGCATCAGGGCGAGCAGTCCCGCCGGGTCGTGGTTGGCCGCGGGCGGGACGGGGCAGGTGGCACCGCCGTGGAGCAGCGGCAGCCAGGTCTCCCAGACGGAGGCGTCGAAGCTCGGTGAGGTGCGGGCGAGGACCCGGTCGTCGTCGGTGAGTCCGAGGTGGCCGGCCATCCACGCCATGTGGTTGGTGACGGAGCCGTGGGTGACGACCACGCCCTTGGGGCGCCCGGTGGAGCCCGAGGTGTAGATGACGTAGGCCGCGTCGCGCGGTTCGGCCGCACCGGTGTTGGCGACCCCCGGGTCCACGTCCGGATTCACGTCCGCATTCACGTCCGGGTCTAAGTCTGCGTCCACGTCAACGTCCACGTCCACGTCCAGGACGGGTACGGGCAGGTCCGGCGGCGCGGTGGCCCCGCGGGTGAGCAGCAGTACGGGACGGGCGTCGTCGATCATGAAGGCGATACGGGCCCTCGGGTACTCGGGGTCGACCGCCAGATACGCCGCCCCGGCCTTGGCCACCGCCAGCATGGCGACCGTCTGGTCCGCGGTCCCGGGCATCGCGAGGGCGACCAGGTCGCCGCGGCCGACCCCGCGACCGCGCAGGCGGTCCGCCAACTCCTCGGAGAGCACGTCGAGTTCGGTGAAGGTCAGGGTGCGCGCGCCCGCGCACACCGCGACGGCCGCCGGGGTCCGGGCGCGCTGCGCCTCGAACGCCGAGGGGATCGTGCCCGCCGGGGGCCGCAGCGGGCCGTGCCCGGCCGCCAGCAGCGCCGCCCGCCAGTCGGCGGCCAGGACGGCGGCGGTGTGCACCGGCCGCTCCGGCTCGGCGGCGAGCGAGCCGAGGAGCCGGGTGAGCCGGCCGGCCAGGTCGTGCGCGGTGGAGTGGGCGAACAGTTCGGTGGAGAACTCCAGGACCGCGTCGAGACCGGCGGGCGCGTTCACGTCGTCCCGCTTCTCGGCGAAGGTGAACGTCAGGTCGAACTTGCTGATGCCGGTGCCGACCTGCTGCCCGGTCACGGTGAGGCCGGGCAGGTCCACGGTGGCGTCGGCCTGGTTCTGGAGCGCGACCATGGTCTGGAAGAGCGGGTGCCGGTTCTGGGCGCGGACCGGGTCGAGGCTGTCCACCAGGCGTTCGAACGGAATGTCCTGGTGGGCGTAGGCGGCCAGGTCGAACTCCCGTACCCGGTCGAGCACGTCGCCGAAGGTGGGGTTCCCCGACAGGTCGGTGCGCAGTACGAGGGTGTTGACGAAGAAGCCCACCAGGTCGTCGAGCGCCTCGTCGGTGCGCCCGGCCACGGGGGTGCCGAGCGGGATGTCCTCGCCCGCGCCGTGCCGGGAGAGCAGCACCGCCACACCGGCCTGGAGCACCATGAACAGGCTGCACCCGCGGGCGCGGGCGAGGTCCGCCAGCGCCTGGTGGGTACCGGCGTCCACGGCGAAGGAGAACGCGTCGCCGCGATGCGAGGTGACGTCGGGGCGCGGCCGGTCGTACGGCAGGTCGAGCAGGTCGGGGACGCCGTCGAGCGCGCCGCGCCAGAAGTCCAGTTGGCGCGCGGCCTGGCTGGACGGGTCGTCCTCGGCGCCGAGCAGCTCCCGCTGCCACAGCGTGTAGTCGGCGTACTGGACGGCGAGTTCGGTCCAGCCGGGCTCCTCGCCCGCGGCGCGGGCCCGGTAGGCCAGGCCCAGGTCACGGGCGAGCGGGGCCAGCGACCAGCCGTCGCCCGCGATGTGGTGGACCAGCAGGACCAGGACGTGGGCGTCGTCGGCCAGCCGCAGCAGCCTCGCCCGCAGCGGGAGGCCGGTGCTCACGTCGAAGGTGTGCGACACCTCCGCGCTCAGCGCCTCGTCCAGCCGCCCGGGGTCGGTGTCGCGCGGCGCGAGGTCGATGTCCGCGCCGTCGGCGGCGCGCACCACCTGGCGCGCCACACCCCGTGTGTCGGGGAAGACCGTGCGCAGGCTCTCGTGCCGCTCGACGACGTCGGCCACGGCGCTCGCGAGGGCGTCCGCGTCGAGCGGACCGTCCAGCCGCAGCACCATCGGCACGTTGTACGTGGCGCTCGGCCCCTCGAACCGGTTGAGGAACCACAGCCGCTGCTGCGCGAAGGACAGCGGCAGCGGGTCGGGACGGGAAGGGGCCCGCAGCAGCGGCGTCCTGGCCCGCTGCGCGTCGTCGAGCGCGTCGGCGAGCCGGGCCGGGGTGGGATGTTCGAACAGGGCTCTGACCTGGATCTCCACACCGAGCGCGGTACGGACTCGGGCCGCGAGGCGGGTGGCGAGCAGCGAGTGGCCGCCCAGCGCGAAGAAGTCGTCGTCGGCCGCCGCGGCCGGCAGCCCGAGGACGTCGGCGAACAGGCCGCGGACGATCTCCTCGCGGGCGGTGCGGGCGGCCCGCGTGCGGACCGGTGCGCGGCGGGCGGGTTCGGGGAGCGCGTGCCGGTCGACCTTGCCGTTGGGAGTCAGCGGCAGCGTGCCGACGAGGACGAACGCCGACGGCACCATGTAGGCGGGCAGCGAGTGCCCGAGGGCGCTCGCGAGCGCACCGGCGTCCGGGCGGCCGTCGGCCGCGGGCACCACGTAGGCCACGAGCCGGCGGTCACCGGGGGCGTCCTCCCTGACCATGGCGAAGGCGTCGGCGACCCCCTCGCAGCCCGCCAGCGCCCCTTCTATCTCGCCGAGTTCGATGCGGTAGCCGCGGAGTTTGACCTGGCCGTCGGCGCGGCCGACGTACTCCACCTGGCCGCCCGCGGTCCAGCGCACGAGGTCGCCGGTCCGGTACATCCGGCCGCCCGCCGTACCGAACGGGTCGGCCACGAAGCGCGTGGCGGTCAGGTCGGGGCGGCCGATGTACCCGCGCGCCACGCCGCGTCCCGCCAGGTACAGCTCGCCCGTGACACCGGGCGGCACCGGTCGCAGGTGGCGGTCGAGGACGTGACCGCCCATGCCGTCCAGCGGGCGGCCGACCGGCGGCGGCCCGGTCGGCAGATCCTCGGTGACGTGGTGGCGGGTGGCGAAGGTGGTGGTCTCGGTGGGCCCGTACACGTGCAGGAGACGCGCTCCGGGCGCGACCCGGGCGACGCGCTGCATCAGGTCGGGCGAGGCCAGTTCGCCACCGGCGCAGACGAGCCGCAGTCCCGCGAAGGCGCCGGGATCGGTCTCCGCTATCACGTTGAACAGGGCGGTGGTCAGGAAGACGGCGGTCACGCCGTGCTCGTGGACGGCGTGGTCGAGGACGTGCGCCTCCAGGGCGCCGTCGGGTGCGACGACGACCCGGCCGCCGCTGAGCAGCGGCGCCCAGATCTCGAACGTGGAGGCGTCGAAGACATACGCCGAGTGCATCAGCACCGCTTCCACCGCGCCCTCGTGCCACGCCGAGTCGGCCGCCAACGCCAGCACGTCCCCGTGCGTCACCCCGACACCCTTCGGCAGACCGGTCGAGCCCGAGGTGAACATCACATACGCCAGGGCCGCGGGGCCGGGCACGGGTGTCGGGACGGCGGGGCGGCGCGCCCCGGACAGCACCCGGCCGAGCCGGTCCACGACCACGACCGGCGTCCCGGCGGCGCCGACCCGGGGCGATCGTGCGGCCTCCTCATCCACGACGAGCAGGCGGATGTCCGCGATGTCGGCGACCTGGCTGTGGCGCTCGTCGGGCCAGCGCCGGTCGAGGGGGACGTAGGCGGCGCCGGCGCGGACGATGCCGAGGGACACCGACACCACCGCCGCGGACCGGCCGAGCAGCACACCGACCCGCGTCTCAGGACCGGCGCCGAGGCCGGCGAGCACCCCGGCGAGGTCGGCCGAGATCCGGTCGAGTCCCGCGTAGTCGAGGGTGGTGTCGTCGGCGACGACGGCCACGGCGTCCGGCGTGCGCCGCGCCTGGGCGGCGAAGGCGGCGGCCAGAGTGCCGTCCCGCGGGCCGGCCGGCAGGGCGCGGCCGGTGCCCCAGCGCGTGATGCGGGTGTGTTCGTCCGGCGTCATCAGGTCGTACGCGGCCAGGCGCAGGTCCGGATCGGCCACGACCCGCTCCAGCAGCCGGACCAGGCGCGCGG
This sequence comes from Streptomyces sp. CBMA29, assembly GCF_014596445.1. Taxonomy (GTDB): domain Bacteria; phylum Actinomycetota; class Actinomycetes; order Streptomycetales; family Streptomycetaceae; genus Actinacidiphila. The sequence continues at coordinate 8,232 of NZ_MECL01000149.1, forward strand.
CGAGGGTTTCGACAGTGGCACGGTCGAAGAGGGCGGTGGCGTACTCGATTCCGGCGCTCAGGGAGCCGTTGGAATCGGGGGCGCCGGCGGAATCAGCGGAATCGGGGCCGCCGGCGGGCTCCTCGGTGAAGGCGAAGGTGAGGTCGAACTTGCTCAGGCCGTTGTGGACGAGGCGGTCCTCGACGGTGACGCCGGGCAGGTCGGGACGGGGACTGTCCTGGTTCTGAAGGACGAGCATGGTCTGGAACAGCGGGTGGTGGTCGCGCGCTCTGGCGGGGTTGAGCTCCTCCACCAGCCGCTCGAACGGTATGTCCTGGTGCGCGTAGGCCGTCAGGTCGAACTCCCTGACGCGGGTGAGGAGTTCGGTGAAGGACGGGTCGCCGGACAGGTCGGTGCGCAGCACGAGGGTGTTGACGAAGAACCCGACCAGGTCTTCGAGCGCCTCGTCCGTCCGGCCCGCCACCGGGGTGCCGAGCGGGATGTCCTCTCCGGCGCCGTGCCGGCTCAGCAGCGTGGCGACGGCCGCCTGGAGCACCATGAACAGGCTGCTCCCCGACTCCCTGGCGAGCTTCAGCAGGCCGTCGTGCACGGCGGGCGGCACGTCGAAGGTGTGGACCGCGCCCCGCGGGTCGACGACGGCCGGGCGCGGCCGGTCCGAGGGCAGGTCGATCAGGACGGGCAGCCCGTCGAGGGCGGCGCGCCAGTGATCGAGCTGTTCCCGCAGCAGGCCGTCGCCGTGGGCGGCGGGGTCCTCCACGGCGCTGTCGCTCGCGCCGTCACTCGCGCCGTCGGCGAGAAGGGCGTGCTGCCACAGGGTGTAGTCGGCGTACTGGAGCCGCGGGCCGGGCGCCGCCTCGTCCCCTTCGCCCGCCAGGCGCGCCCGGTAGGCGTCGCCGAGGTGGCGGGCGAGCGGGGCCAGCGACCAGCCGTCGCCCGCGATGTGGTGCAGCACCAGGACCAGCACGTGGTGTTCGGGTGCGGAGCGCAGCAGCAGCGCGCGCAGCGGCAGGTCGGCGCCGACGTCGAACGGCTCCTGTACGGCGTCCAGGACGGCCGCCTCCAGCCGGGAGGGGGCGGTGCTCGTGACGGGCAGCGCGGGCGCGGCCGTGTCGGCCGGCAGGATCAACTGGTGCGGTACGCCGTCCCGTTCGGGGAACACCGTGCGCAGCGCCTCGTGCCGGGCGACGGTGTCGTGCAGCGCGCCGCGCAGGGCGTCCGCGTCCAGGGCGCCCCGCAGTTGCAGGACGAGCGGGATGTTGTACGTGGAGCTGGGGCCCTCCAGCCGGTTGAGGAACCACAGGCGGCGCTGAGCGAACGACAGCGGCAGCGGGTCGGGCCGCGGCGTGACGGGCAGCACCGCGGGTCGGCGGCGGCCCGGCGTGTCCAGGACGCGGGCCAGTTCCTCGACGGTCGGGTGCTCGAACAGCGTGCGCAGGGTGACGTCGGCGTGCAGCAGGGTGCGGATACGGCTGACGACGCGCATCGCGAGCAGTGAGTGCCCGCCGAGGTCGAAGAAGCTTTCCCCGGGCCGCACTTGGGGGACGTGGAGGACGTCGGCGAAGATCCCGGCGAGCAGTTCCTCCTGGAAGGTGCGCCGTCCCGGCCCGGCCGGGCCGCCGGTGCCCGCGGCGGGCTCGGGCAGGGCGCGGCGGTCCACCTTGCCGTTGGGCAGCAGCGGAAGGGCGTCGAGCACGACGACCGCCGAGGGGACCATGTGGTGCGGGAGCGTCCCGGCGAGCGCGTCGCGCAGGCCGGCGGCCTGCGGTGCCGGGTCGCCGGTGACGGCGTACGCGACCAGGACGGCCCTGCCGGGGACGTCCTCGCGGACGACGGCGCAGGCGGCCGTGACGCCGGGCAGGGCCGCGAGTTCGGCCTCGACCTCGCCCAACTCGATCCGGAATCCGCGGAGTTTGACCTGGTCGTCGGCGCGGCCCCGGTATTCGAGCAGACCGTCCCGGCTCCACCGCACGAGGTCGCCCGTCCGGTACATCCGGGTACCGGCGGCGGAGGCCGGGTCGTCGGGGGCGCCGGGGACGGTGGGGGTGGCGGCGGCGAGGTCTGCTGCGAACGGGTCGGCGACGAACCGGGCGGCGGTCAGCCCCGGCCGGTCGAGGTACCCGCGCGCGAGGTTGGGGCCCGCCAGGTACAACTCCCCTGTGACGCCCGGCGGGACGGGCCGCAGCCGCTCGTCGAGGACGTATCCGCGCATGGTGTCGACGGGGCGGCCGATCGGGACGGTCTCGGACGCGGCGGACCCGGCGGACTGAGCGTCAGGGCCGGCGGGCGCGGACGTCGCGTCCGGCACGCGGTGGGCGGTGGCGTCGATGGTCGCCTCGGTCGGCCCGTAGAGATTGTGCGTCGGCACCCGCCATTGGGCGGCGACCTCGGCCGCGACGGCGCGCGGCAGCGGTTCGCCGCCGCACAGCACGGCGCGCAGGGCGGGCAGCGGGGCGTGGCTCCCCGCGTCGGCGAGGACGAGGGCGAGGTGGGAGGGCACGAATTGGGCGAGGGTCACGCCGAACCCGCTCATCCAGGAGACGAGTTCACGGGGTTCCTCGTTGGCCTCGCGCGGCAGCACGCAGACCTCGGCGCCGTTCACCAGCGGGAGCCACACCTCCCAGACGGACGCGTCGAAGCTGGTGGAGGTGCGGGCGAGCACCCGGTCGTCGGCGGTGACGCCCAAGTACCGCGTCATCCAGGCCATGTGGTTGGCCAGCGCGCCGTGCGGCACGACCACGCCCTTGGGACGGCCGGTGGAACCGGAGGTGTAGATGACGTACGCGGGGTCCGCCGGATGGGACGGACCCGGGTCCCGCACCATGGGACCGGCCGTCATGTCGGCCGGATCGTCGACCGCGAGCCGGGGCGGGCCGCCGACGGGCAGGCCCTCGCGTATCCGCCCGGTGGTGAGCAGCAGGACGGGCCCGGCGTCGTCGAGCATCTGCCGGATGCGCGCCGCCGGGTAGCGCGGATCGACGGGCAGGTAGGCCCCGCCGGCCCGCAGGACCGCCAGCATGGCCACCACGGTGTCCACGGACGGCGGTACGGCCAGGGCCACGACGCTCTCGCGGCCGACCCCTCGCTCGCGCAGCACCCGGGCGAGGGTGTCGGCGCGGGCGTCGAGAGCGGCGTAGGTCAGGCTGGTGCCCGCGTCGCGTACGGCGACGGCGCCGGGTGTGCGCTGGGCCCACTCCCGGACCGCCTCGGGCACGGTCCGGGTCGGCAGCGGTCGCCGCTCGCCCTGTCCGCGGCCGAGGAGCCGGGCCCGCGCGCCGGGTGCCATCGGCTCCAACGCGCTTACGGTGAGGCCGGGTTCGGCCACCGCCTGGGTGAGGACACGGACGAAGCCGTCGCACAGGTCGCGGGCGGTGTCCGGGTCGAAGAGGTCGGCGGCGTACTCCAGATACCCGCTGATGCCGCCGGCGTCGGCCGGGTCGGCGTCGGGGTCTCCGTCGGGGTCGGGGGCGGCCTCCGTCAGCGAGAGGGTCAGGTCGAATTTGCTGATCCCGGTGTGCTCGGACCGGTCGTGGACGGTGACACCCGGCAGGTCGAGCCGCGCCCGCCGCTGGCTCTGGAGGACCAGCATGGTCTGGAAGAGCGGGTGGTGGTCGCCCGAGCGCTCGGGGTTCAGCTCCTCCACCAGCCGCTCGAAGGGCAGGTCGGCGTGGCCGAAGGCCGCCAGGTCGAACCGCCCCACCCGGTCCAGCAGTTCACGGAAGGTCGGATCGCCGGACAGGTCGGTTCGCAGCACGAGGGTGTTGACGAAGAAGCCGACCAGGTCGTCCAGTGCTTCGTCGGTACGTCCGGCCACCGCCGTGCCCAGCGGGATGTCGGTGCCCGCGCCGTACGCGTGCAGCGTCACCGCGAGGGCGGCCTGGAGGACCATGAACGGGGTACGGCCGCACGCGCGGGCGAGCCGGACCAGCGCGGTGTGCGTGGCGGCGGGCAGTTCGACCGGGTGCGCGCCGCCGCGGTGGGTGGGCACCGCGCGCCGGGGCCGGTCGAGCGGCAGGTCGAGAAGGCCGGGCGCGCCCTGCAACGCCTCCCGCCAGAAGGCGAGTTGGCGTGCGCCCAGGCCGTCCGGGGCGTCGTCGCCGAGCAGTTCGCGCTGCCAGAGCGCGTAGTCGGCGTACTGCACGCGCAACGCGGGCCAGTCGGGGGTGTCCGCGCCCGTGGTCCTGGCCCGGTAGGCGGCTTCGAGGTCACGGACGAGCGGGGCCAGCGACCAGCCGTCGGCGACGACGTGGTGCAGGACGAGGACCAGGACGTGCCGGGCGGGGTTGAGCACGAGCAGGTGGGCACGGAGCGGGGCGTCACCGGCGAGGTCGAAGGGGAGCGAGGTCAGGTGCCGTACCGTTTCCTCAGCCCAGGCGGCGGCCCGCTCCTGGCCCTGCCGGTGCCCGTGGACAGCGTGGGCTGCCGCGCCTCCCGCGCGATCGCCGCCTGCCCCGGCTTCGTCGGACGGCGCGTGCGCGACCGTGAGCGGGACGAGCGCCGCCGCGTCGGCGCCGCGGCGGATCACCTGCCGGGCGACGCCGTCCTCCTCGGCGAAGACGGTGCGCAGGCTCTCGTGCCGGTCGACCACGTCGGCCAGCGCGTCGCGCAGGGTCCGCGCGTCCAGGTCGCCGTCGAGCGCGAGGACGAGCGGGACGTTGTACGTGCTGCCGGGGCGGCCCTCGGCGCGGTTGAGGAACCACAGCCGCTGCTGCGCGAAGGACAGCGGCAGCGGGTCGGGGCGCTGTCGCGCGGCGAGGACCGGTCCGCGGGCGCCCGCGGTGTCGAGGGCCCCGGCGAGGGAGGCGACCGTCGGGTGGTCGAAGAGGGTGCGCAGGTCGAGTTCGGCTCCCAGCGCCGACCGTAACCGGCCGGTGAGCCGGGTGGCCAGCAGCGAATGGCCGCCCAGCGCGAAGAAGTTGTCGTCGATGCCGACGGCGGCCACGCCCAGGACGTCGGCGAACAGCCCGGCGAGCACCTCCTCACGCGGGGTGCGCGGGGCGCGGCCGGTCGGGACCGCGGCCGGCGGCACGGGCAGGGCGCGCCGGTCGACCTTGCCGTTGGGGTTCAGCGGCAGCGCGTCCAGCGGGACGAACACCGAGGGCACCATGTACGACGGCAGGGCGCGCGTGACGTGGCGGACCAGGGCCTCGTCGTCCGGGCGGCCGTCGGCCGACGGCACGAGGTAGGCGGCCAGCCGCCGGTCGCCCGGCGTGTCCTCGCGCACCACGACGCACGCGGCGCGCACACCCGGCGCGGTGAGCAGGACGGACTCGATCTCGGCGGGCTCGATGCGGTAGCCGCGGAGTTTGACCTGGCCGTCGGCGCGGCCGACGTACTCCACCTGGCCGCCCGCGGTCCAGCGCACGAGGTCTCCGGTGCGGTACATCCGGCCGCCCGCCGTACCGAACGGGTCCGCCACGAAACGTGTCGCGGTCAGGTCGGGGCGGCCGATGTACCCGCGCGCCACGCCGGAGCCGCCGACGTACAGCTCCCCCACGACGCCGGGCGGCACCAGGCGGAGGGCGTCGTCCAGCACGTACAGGCGCGTGCCGTCCAGGGGTCGGCCGATGGGCGGCGGTCCCGGCAGCGGGTCGGCGGTGACGTGGTGGCGGGTGGCGAAGGTGGTGGTCTCGGTGGGCCCGTACACGTGCAGCACCCTCACGCCGGGCGCGCCGGCGGCCACCCGTCGCAGCAGGTCGGGGGCGGCGGCCTCGCCACCGGAGCAGACCAGGCGCAGTCCGGCGAACGCCGCCGGCTCCTCCTCGGCCACCAGGTTGAACAGGGCGGTGGTCAGGAACAGCGCGGTCACCGCGTGGCGCTCCACCATGTCGCGCAGGACCGGTGCGTGCAGGGCGCCGTCGGGTGCGACGACGACCCGGCCGCCGCTGAGCAGCGGCGCCCAGATCTCGAACGTGGAGGCGTCGAAGACATACGCCGAGTGCATCAGCACCGCTTCCACCGCGCCCTCGTGCCA
>NZ_MECL01000150.1 GCF_014596445.1 Streptomyces sp. CBMA29
GTACCGCGCCGCGTCGCCGGACAGTCCCGCGTACCGGTCGACCGCCTTGCGCAGCGCGGTCTTGTCCGTCGCGGTGGGCGTGTCAATGTGGCTGAAGGTGATCCGGCCCAGATTCGCGACGGACGGGCGCGGGGAGGCGGGGGCCTCCGCGGCCGGGTCCGCCGCACTGTCGGTACGGGCGGCGGTGCGGGCGGCGGTCCTGGTGGTCCTGCGGTTCCCGCGGGCGGCGTCGCGGGCGGCCTTGGCGTCCCGGGCCAGCCGCCAGGCGTCGGCACGGTGCTGGAGGTCGTCACGGCGGGCCTGCTGGAGTTCGTAAGCGAACATCGGTCTCTCCCCTTGGATGATGTGCTTGTTCCGATGCCACAAGCTTCGTCTCCAAGGGGGTCCCGCCACATCGGGCAGTTGCCGCAACTCTCGGCCTCAGGGGGCCTTAGACGGCCGCCTCGGACGGGGTACGGATGCCTTAGACGCTCACCGCGCGGGGATCAGGACGCGGGGACCGTAGGGAGGTCGGCGAATACGTCGAACCACATGGCGCCCGCGATGAGCAGGCCGATGAAGGCCAGGACGGCACCGCCCCAGGCCAGCGCCTGGCTCCAGTGGCCGCGGGCGGCGCGGGCCCGGGAGGCCGGGTGCAGCAGCACCCCACCGCAGACGATCAGCGCGACGACCGCGAAGATGCCGTTGACCAGGGCGATCGCGTGCCAGGGCGTGCCGTATCCGGCGGCGATCTGCTGCTTGGCGGTGCCGCTGGACGTCTTGATCTGGCCGATCAGGCCCTGCCGCTGGGAGACCACGTTGCTGAGCCAGGTGCCGGTGAGGGAGGACAGCGCGAGCGCGGCGCCCGCGACGGCGGCGGCGCCGGTCACGATGGCGGAGGCGGCGGACGGCGGCGCGGGCTCCACGGCGAGGGCGTCGTCGTCCTCGGCGTCATCGACGTCGTCATCGGCGTCGGCTCCGTCGCCGATCACCTCGTAGTCGGTCTCGTCCACGACTTCGAGGTCGGCCGCGGTCTCGGCGGCGGCGGTGCCGGGCTTCTCCTCGGCGGGTGCGGTCCCGCTCTCGGTCCCGCTCTCGGTCTCGCTCTCGTTCTCGGCGTCGGTCACTGTGGGGGGCTTGGTGGTCTCCATGGTCCGCACCGTAGGGATGCTTTCTGAGAGCGGCCTGAGAGTCGTCTGAGAGTGCCCGCCTCAACCTGTGAGATCCGCTGTCCGCATCCCGGCCGGGCACGGCCGAGGACGCCCCCGGCGAAGAGAACCGCCCACGGCCGAGGGCGGCCCCCGCCAAAGGGAACCGCCCTCGTGGAACCGTCGGGCACACCGCGGGCGGCCTGGCCTCAGCCCTGCACGCCCAGCTTCTCCAGCACCAGCTCACGGACCCGCTTCGCGTCCGCCTGCCCGCGCGTGAGTTTCATGACGGCGCCGATCAGCGCGCCCGCCGCGGCCAGGTTGCCGCCACGGATCTTGTCCGCGATCGCCGCGTTGGACGCGATGGCCTCGTCCACGGCCGCGCCCAGGGCGCCGTCGTCGGACACGACCTTCAGACCGCGCTTGTCGACCACCTGGTCGGGGTCGCCCTCGCCCGCGAGGACGCCCTCGATGACCTGGCGGGCCAGCTTGTCGTTGAGGTCGCCGGCCGAGACCAGCGCCGCGACCCTGGCCACCTGCGCCGGGGTGATCGGCACATCGGCCAGCTCGGCGCCGGACTCGTTGGCGTGCCGGGCCAGCTCGCCCATCCACCACTTACGGGCCGCCGCCGCGTCCGCGCCCTCGTCGATGGTGGCGAGGATCAGGTCGAGCGCGCCCGCGTTGAGCACCGACTGCATCTCGTGGTCGGCGATGCCCCAGCTCTCCTGGAGCCGCTTGCGGCGCAGCCGCGGCAGCTCGGGCAGCCCGGCGCGCAGCTCCTCGACCCAGTCGCGGGCCGGGGCGACCGGCACCAGGTCGGGCTCGGGGAAGTACCGGTAGTCCTCGGCCTCCTCCTTGATCCGGCCGGAGGTCGTCGACCCGTCCTCCTCGTGGAAGTGCCGGGTCTCCTGGAGGATCGTGCCGCCGGAGGACAGCACCGCCGCGTGCCGCTGGATCTCGAAACGGGCCGCCCGCTCCACACTGCGCAGCGAGTTGACGTTCTTGGTCTCGCTGCGGGTGCCGAACTTCTCCCGCCCGTGCGGGCGCAGCGACAAGTTGACGTCGCAGCGCATCTGGCCCTGTTCCATCCGGGCCTCGGACACGCCCAGCGCCTTGATCAGCTCGCGCAGCTCGGCGACGTACGCCTTGGCGACCTCAGGGGCGCGCGCGCCCGCTCCCTCGATCGGCTTGGTGACGATCTCGATCAGCGGGATGCCCGCGCGGTTGTAGTCGAGCAGCGAGTGCGAGGCGCCGTGGATACGGCCGGTGGCGCCGCCGACGTGCAGCGACTTGCCGGTGTCCTCCTCCATGTGGGCGCGTTCGATCTGCACCCGGAAGACCTCGCCGTCCTCCAACTGGACGTCCAGATAGCCGTTGTACGCGATCGGCTCGTCGTACTGGGAGGTCTGGAAGTTCTTCGGCATGTCCGGGTAGAAGTAGTTCTTCCGGGCGAAGCGGCACCACTGCGCGATGTCGCAGTTGAGCGCGAGGCCGATCTTGATCGCGGACTCCACGCCGATCGCGTTGACCACCGGCAGCGCGCCGGGCAGGCCAAGACAGGTCGGGCAGGTCTGCGAGTTGGGGTCGGCGCCCAGTTCGGTCGAGCAGCCGCAGAACATCTTGGTCCTGGTGCCCAGCTCGACATGGACCTCAAGGCCCATCACCGGGTCGTAGGACTCCAGCGCGTCCTCGTAGGACAGCAGCTCCGTGACGGTCACAGTTCCCTCTGCATTCTCGGTCCGTCAGGCTCTCAGCCGGTCAGGATGTCGTCGTCGTGCGCCTCGCGCAGCTCGCGGATGAGCAGGGCCACGCCGGTGGCCACCGCGGCCACCCGGATCAGGCCGTCGACCAACTGGAGGGTGTCCTGCTCGCCACGCGCGTTGCGCACCTTCTTGACGTTGCTGAAGGCGGCGAAAAGCGTGCTGCCGATGGCCAGGTACGTACCGGCCCGGCCCTTCTTCTTCACGGTGCTCATAGCTGGGGTGCCTCCTCTAGCAAGGGGTGGCCCCACTTCTTCACGAAGGCGGCCTCGACGGCGGCGCCGACCCGGTAGAGCCGGTCGTCCTTGAGTGCGGGTGCGATGATCTGGAGTCCCACCGGCAGCCCGTCCTCGGGGGCCAGACCGCAGGGCAGCGACATCGCCGCGTTGCCCGCGAGGTTGGCGGGGATGGTGCACAGGTCCGCCAGGTACATCGCCATCGGGTCGTCGGCGCGCTCGCCGATCGGGAAGGCGGTGGTCGGGGTGGTCGGCGAGACGATCACGTCGACGCTCTCGAACGCCTTCTCGAAGTCCCGCGTGATCAGCGTGCGGACCTTCTGCGCCGAGCCGTAGTACGCGTCGTAGTAGCCGGAGCTGAGCGCGTACGTGCCGAGCATGATGCGGCGCTTGACCTCGGGGCCGAAGCCCGCGTCACGGGTCAGCGCGGTGACCTCCTCGGCCGACTTCGTGCCGTCGTCGCCGACCCGCAGGCCGTAGCGCATGGCGTCGAAGCGGGCCAGGTTGCTGGAGCACTCCGACGGCGCGATCAGGTAGTACGCGGCGAGCGCGTACGTGAACGACGGGCAGGAGATCTCCACGATCTCGGCGCCCAGGTCGCGCAGCAGCTCCACCGACTCGTTGAACCGCTGGACGACACCGGCCTGGTAGCCCTCGCCGCCGAACTCCTGGACGACGCCCACCCGCAGGCCCGCCACGCTGCCGTTGCGCGCGGCCTCGACGACCGGCGGCACCGGCGCGTCGACGGACGTGGAGTCGAGCGGGTCGTGCCCGGCCATCACCTCGTGCAGCAGCGCGGCGTCCAGCACCGTACGGGCGCAGGGGCCGCCCTGGTCGAGCGAGGACGAGAAGGCGACCATGCCGTACCGCGAGACGCCGCCGTAGGTGGGCTTCACGCCGACCGTCGCGGTCACCGCGGCGGGCTGCCTGATCGAGCCGCCGGTGTCGGTGCCGATGGCCAGCGGCGCCTGGTACGAGGCCAGCGCCGCGGCGCTGCCGCCGCCAGAGCCGCCGGGGATACGGGTCAGGTCCCACGGGTTGCCGGTCGGGCCGTACGCGCTGTTCTCCGTCGAGGAGCCCATCGCGAACTCGTCCATGTTCGTCTTGCCGAGGATCACCACGTCGGCGGCCTTGAGCCGCTTGGTGACGGTCGCGTCGTACGGCGGGATCCACCCTTCGAGGATCTTCGAGCCCACGGTGGTGGGCACACCCTCGGTGGTGAAGATGTCCTTCATCGCCAGCGGCACACCCGCCAACGGGCCCAGCGGCTCGCCCGCGGCGCGCTTGGCGTCCACGGCGCGGGCCTGCTTGAGCGCGCCCTCGCGGTCGACGTGCAGGAAGGCGTGCACCTTCTCGTCGACGGCCTCGATCCTGGCCAGGTGCGCCTCGGTGACCTCGACCGCGGTCAGTTCGCCGGACGCGATCTTCTCCGCCGTCTGAGCGGCGGTCAGCCTGATGATGTCCGTCATGGTCTTAGTCCTCCCCCAGGATCTGCGGCACCTTGAAGCGCTGCTGCTCCTGCGCAGGGGCGCCCGACAGGGCCTGCTCCGAGGTCAGCGACGGCCGGACGTCGTCCGGGCGCATGACGTTGGTCAGGGGCAGCGGGTGCGAGGTCGGCGGTACGTCCTCGCCGGCCACCTCGGACACGCGGGCTACCGCGCCGATGATGTCGTCGAGCTGTCCGGCGAAGTGGTCCAGCTCCTCGGCGGACAGTTCCAGCCGTGCCAGCTTGCCGAGGTGGGCGACCTCCTCGCGCGTGATGCCAGGCATGCGATTGCGATCCTCTGCGGGGTGAGATGTCGGTGGACCCCTCATCCTACGGGCCCGGGGGCACGCCCCCGGACCCCATTTCCCTGCCGCGGGCGGCAACCCGATCTTTTTAGGGGCGCGGGGAACTGCGCGCTCAGCCACGGCGGTGGCGCGCCTCACCACCCGCCCCAGCGGGGCAATTCGGTTGTCCCCGGACCACCGGCCGGTGGTGGGTTGCCCGCGCAGTTCCCCGCGCCCCTGACGGGGCGCACCCACCTGCGCACGGTGGACGCGCGTCAGGGCCGGCGGATGTCCGGGAGAGCCGAGTGCTCGGGCTCGGGTTCGGGCGTCGCTGCCAGCGCAGCGATGGGCCGCTGCCACCCCCGCTCACCGCGGGCGCGCAGCCACGCCGTGGCTTCGTCAGGAGGCATGGCGGCGGCGACGAGCCACCCCTGTACGGCGTCGCACCGCAGATCCCGCAGGCGTTCCCAGGTCTCGTCGTCCTCGACGCCCTCGGCGACGACGAGGAGGCCGAGGGAGTGGGCGAGGTCGATGGTGCAGCGCACGATCTCGGCGTCCTCGTTGTCGATGACGAGGCGGGCGACGAAGGAGCGGTCGATCTTGAGTTCGCTGACGGGGAGCCGTCGCAGGTGGACCAGGGAGGAGTAGCCGGTGCCGAAGTCGTCGAGGGACATCTTGACTCCGTGTCCGGTGAGCCCGTTGAGGGTGTCGGCGGCGCGCTGCGGGTCTTCGAGCAGGACGTGCTCGGTGATCTCCAACTGGAGCGAGCCCGGCGGGACCTGGTGCCGGGCGAGGCGGGCGGCGACGGCACCCGCGAAACCGGGGCTGTGGACGTCGCGGGGCGAGACGTTGACGGCGACGGGGACTTCGAGGCCCATCCGGCGCCAGCGGGCGACCTGCGCGAGGGCGGTGTCGAGGACGTACTCGGTGAGCTGCGGCATGAGCCCGGACGTCTCGGCCATCGTGATGAACTCTTCGGGGTTCACCCGGCCGCGCTCCGGGTGCTCCCACCGCACCAGCGCCTCGAGTCCGGCGACCTGGCCGTCGAAGCGGACCTTGGGCTGGTAGTGGAGCTGGACGTCCCCGGCGTCGAGGGCGCGGCGCAGGTCGCCGAGCAGGCCCAGCCGGTCGGGGGTGTTGCCGTCGCGCTTGGCCTCGTAGACCTCGACGCCGCTGCGGTCCAGCTTGGCCTGGTACATCGCCACGTCGGCGCGGCGCAGCAGCCCTTCGGCGTCCACCGCGTGGTCGGGGAAGACGGCGACCCCGGCGCTGGCCTCCAGCACCAGGGTCAGGCCGTCCAGGCTGATCGGGGAGCCGAGTGCCAGGGCCAGCGCGCGGGCGACGCGCTGGGCGCGGGTCGGTGAGTCGCAGACGGGCAGCAGGACGGCGAATTCGTCGCCGCCGAGCCGGGCGGCCTCGGCGCCGCGCGGCAGCGCGAGCCGCAGCCGGTCGGCGACCTGGAGGAGCAGCCGGTCGCCCGCGAGGTGTCCGAGCGTGTCGTTGACCGAGCGGAATTTGTCGAGGTCGATGAGGATCAGGGCGCTGCGCTCGCCGCGGTCCTGGGCGATGTCGAGCGCCGACCGGACGCGTTCCAGGAGCCATTGACGGTTCGGCAGGCCGGTGAGCGGGTCGCGGAGCTGTTCCTCGGCGCGGGCGTGCGCGATCCACAAGGTGGAGTCAAGCGCGATCAGCGGGACGGAGAACAGCGGCAGCAGGACGGGCATGTCGCAGGCGACGACCAGGATCAGCGGGGAGATGCCGAGCAGGGCGACGCCGACCATGCCCTGCCGGATCAGCGCGGTGCGCGCGGCGGTGGGCAGGCCGCTGCCGCGCGGGGCGAACGCGAGCCACAGCAGCAGCCGGGTCGCGGTCAGATAGGCCAACGCGGTGACGAGGATGGCCGGGGCGGCGGACAGCGTCCAGGCGGCGGGCCGCCAGGGGCCCTCGACGGAGGGGTGGTCGCCGAAGCAGTAGAGGGCGAGCGCGCCCGCGCCGATGCCGAGGATGTCGATGGCGCCGTGCAGCGCGGCCTCCCGCCAGCGGTGCCTGCGGGCGGCCCCGACCAGGACGACCACGGCGAGGCTGACGAGGACGGCGGGCACCCAGCCGTAGAGCAGCAGCATGGCGAGGGTGAGGGCGGCGCCGGAACCGGTGCCGCCCCACCAGCGGTCGCGGCCCATCGCGACCAGGTGGCCGACGACGATGCCGGTGAGTACGGCCAGGGCCCAGCCGATGGTGCCGCCGGGGAACAGCGCGTGGCCGCTGACGACCATGCGGACGACGCCCGCGACGAGCGCGGCACCGGCGACCGCCGGCACCCCTATCCGGATCGACGGCCGGGTTGCGCACGGGAGCGGTGTCGCGGCCTGGCTGCTGGGCAGCGGCGCCGCTACGACGCCCTCCGTCGTTTCCATGCCCGTCCCTCTCGCAGCCTGGTGTGGCAAGCAGGTCCAACCGCGCCGGTGCCCGCGGTGGGACCCGCTGAGGCCGCTGGAAGGTTCATGCCCGGCGGGCGCGCTTCTCAACAGTAGGCCGCGACGGGCCACCTCGGGCACCGATCAGCAGGGGTTCCCGGAATGCGACCTGGGCGGTCGCCGTATTCTGATATAGGCCGAACGGGTGACATCCCAGGGCCATTCAGCCGGATTCGGCGGCCGTTTCTGTGCCGTCGGTGTCCACCGCTTCCGCGTCTTCGGCCACCGGCTTGTCCGCGGCGCCTTCCCCCGTTCCCTCGGTTTCCTCCGTTTCCTCGGTTTCCGCCGTTTCCGCCGCCTCCGGCGGATTCACCGCGACGGCTCTGGCCGCTTCGGCCCCCTGTTCGAGCAGGACGGCGAAGCCCGGCTCGTCCAGCACCGGCACCTTCACCTGGAGCGCCTTGTCGTACTTGGAACCGGGGTTGTCGCCGACGACGACGAAACCGGTCTTCTTGGAGACCGAGCCGGTGACCTTCGCACCGCGGCTGACCAGGGCCTCCTTGGCGCCGTCTCGGGTGTGTCCGGCCAGTGTTCCGGTCACGACGACGGTGAGTCCTTCCAGGGGACGCGGTCCCTCGTCCGAGCCCTCCTCGGTGAACTTGACGCCCGCGGCCCGCCACTTCTCGATGATCTCCAGGTGCCAGTCCTCGGCGAACCACTGCTTCACCGAGGCGGCGATGGTCGGGCCGACGCCGTCGACCGCGGCCAGTTCCTCCTCGGCGGCGTCCTTGATTCGGTCCAGGTCGCGGAATTCGCGGGCCAGCGCCTCGGCGGCCACCGGGCCGACATGACGGATCGACAGGCCGGTGAGGATACGGGCCAGCGGGCGCTCCCTGGCCGCGGCGATGTGTTCCAGCATCGCCAGCGCGTTCTTCTTCGGCTCGCCCTTCTGGTTGGCGAAGAAGGTGACGATCTTCTCGTCGCCGCTGTCCGCGTCCCGCTTGGGCAGGCCGGTGTCCTGGTCGAGGACGTAGGAGCGGATCGGCAGCAGCTCCTCGATCTCCAGGCCGAACAGGTCGCCCTCGTCCTTCAGTGGCGGCTCGGAAGGCTCCAGCGGCTGGGTCAGGGCGGTCGCGGCGACGTATCCGAAGTTCTCGATGTCGAGACACTTGCGGCCCGCGAGGTAGTAGATCCGCTCGCGCAACTGGGCCGGGCAGTAGCGGGCGTTGGGGCACCGCAGGTCGATGTCCCCTTCCTTCATCGGCTGGAGGGCGGTGCCGCAGTCCGGGCACTCGGCGGGCATCACGAACTCCCGCTCGCTGCCGTCCCGCAGGTCCGCGACCGGCCCGAGGATCTCCGGGATGACGTCGCCCGCCTTGCGCAGCACGACGGTGTCGCCGATCAGGACGCCCTTCTTCTTCACCACGTCCTGGTTGTGCAGCGTCGCGAACTCGACCTCGGAGCCCGCCACCGTGACCGGCTCGACGACCGCGTACGGCGTCACGCGCCCGGTGCGGCCGACGCCGACGCGGATGTCCACCAGCTTGGTGTTGACCTCCTCCGGCGGGTACTTCCAGGCGATCGCCCAGCGCGGCGCCCGCGAGGTGGAGCCGAGCCGCCCCTGGAGGGGGATCTCGTCCACCTTGACCACGACGCCGTCGATCTCGTGCTCGACGTCGTGCCGGTGCTCGCCGTAGTAGGCGATGACGTCGGAGACCTCGGCGAGCGAGCCGACCACCTTGTTGTAGCGGGCGGTCGGCAGACCCCACTCGCGCAGCAGTTCGTACGCGTGCGACTGGCAGTCGATGTCGAAGCCCTGGCGGGCGCCGATGCCGTGCACCACCATGCGCAGCGGGCGGCTCGCGGTGATCCGCGGGTCCTTCTGCCGCAGTGAACCGGCCGCCGCGTTGCGCGGGTTGGCGAAGGGCTTGTCGCCCGCCTCGACCAGCCGTTCGTTCAGCTCCTCGAACTTCTCGCCGGGGAAGTACACCTCGCCGCGGATCTCCACCAGTTCGGGCACGCGGTCGCCCGCTAGCCGGTCGGGGATGTCGGCGATCGTCCGTACGTTGGGCGTGATGTCCTCGCCGGTCCTGCCGTCGCCGCGCGTGGCGGCGCGGGTCAGGCGGCCCTGTTCGTACGTCAGATTGACCGCGAGGCCGTCGACCTTCAGCTCGCACAGGAAGTGGTACGGGCTGTGCGTGTTGTCCGGCGGGCCCAGCTCCGCGGCGACGCGCTCGGCCCAGGTGGCCAGCTCGTCCGGCGCGAAGGCGTTGTCAAGCGACAGCATCCGCTCGCGGTGCCGGACGGAGGTGAACTCCGTCTCGTACGCGCCCGCGACCTTCTGGGTCGGCGAGTCGGGGGTGCGCAGTCCCGGGTGCTCCTCCTCGACCGCTTCGAGCCGGCGCAGCAGCTTGTCGAATTCGGCGTCGCTGACGACGGGCGCGTCGTTGACGTAGTAGCGGAAGCGGTGCTCCTCGATCTGCTCGGCGAGGCGTGCGTGCTCCTCGCGTGCCTCGGCGGGGATCTCCGCCGCGCTCGCCTCGCCCCGGCTTGCGTCGTCCTCCACGGCTGCCACGAAACTGTCCCTTCCCTCACTCAGGGTTGTCGACGAGCGATCGCGCCGCCTTCGCGCAGTGCGCCAGGGCGGCACGGGCATAGGCCGGAGAGGCCCCCGCCAGACCGCAGGAAGGGGTGACCGCGACCGAGGAGCCCAATGCCCCCGGCGCCAGCCCCAGCCTGCGCCACAGCGCCCGAACACCACTGACGCTACCGCCAGGGTCTGACAATGGGGCATCCTTGCCGGGGACGACACCGGCGAAGAGCGCGGTGCCGCCTTCCGCGGCCTCTCCGAAGTCGTCCCAGTCACGCTCGGTGAGCAGCTCGAAGTCGAAGGAGATGCCGACGACCCCGGCGCGCCGCAGCAGCCCGAAGGGCACCTCGGGGGCGCAGGAGTGGACGACGGCCGGTGCGCCGACGGCCGCGATCAGGTCGCGCAGCGTCGACTCGACGACGGCGCGGTCCACCGCGCGGTAGGTCTGGTAGCCGCTGGCCGTCCTGATCCCGCCGTGCAGTACGGAGGTGAGCGACGGCTCGTCGAGCTGGAGCACGATCCGGGCGCCGGGGACCCGGCGCCGCGCTTCCTCGACGTGCAGCCGCAGGCCCTCGGCGAGCGATCCCGCCAGGTCGCGTACCGCCCCGTGGTCGCGCAGCGCGGCCTCGCCGTTGCGGGTCTCCACCCCTGCGGACAGCGTCCACGGTCCGACCGCCTGGATCTTGAGCGGCCCTTCGTAGCCCTGGGTGAACTCCTCCAGCGCGTCCAGGTCTTCGCCGAGCCAGGACGTGGCGCGCTTCGAGTCCCGTCCCGGCCGGTCGCCGAAGCGCCAGCCGCTGGGCTCCACGCGGGCGTAGAGGTCCACGAGCATGCCGAGGGTCCGGCCGATCATGTCGGCGCCGGGGCCCCGGCCGGGCAGCTCGGGCAGGAAGGCCATGCCCTCCACGGCCTCCACGGCCACCCGCGCCGCCTCCCGGGCGTCGCCGCCCGGCATGGACCCGACACCGGTCGCGGTGCCCGCGGGCAGGGAGAAGTCAGTCTGGGTACTCACGTCGCTGAGCGTAGGCCACCCGGTGGGCGCGGCTCACCGCTACGGCGGGCCGTTCCACACCAGGGACAGGTGGACTCCGTAGACCGCGGAGGCGACGGCGGCGAAGGAGAGGGTGCAGGCGATGGTGCGCGGGTGGGTGCGGGCGAGCACCCGGGCCAGGGGGATCAGCAGCGGGAAGGCGGGGAGCAGGAAGCGGGCGCGGGCGATGTAGACGCCCGCGCCGAGGGTGAGGACGGCGAGGAGCGCGCCGCTGAAGAGCAGCAGTGGCAGCGGCTGGCGCTGGACGAGGCAGAAGACGAAGAGCGCGAAGCAGGCCACGACGACGAGGGTGACGACGACGAAGGCGACGGGTACGTCGCTGCCGCGCGGGCCGAGGAAGACCCAGCGGAAGCGCCGCAGCAGGTAGCCGCCCTTGCTGAAACGGTTGCCCCAGGCTTCCTGGACGGCGAAGTAGCCGTCGGCGCGGTGTACGCGCAGGCCCACCCAGACGACGAAGGCCAGCCATCCGGCGGGCGCGAGCAGCATGCCGAGCGCGGGCCGCCAGACCGGCCCCCACCAGGGCCCCGCGCGCGGCTGCCGCAGTGCCCGGACCGCGGCGAGCCCGGCGGTGAGACCGATGGCCGCGGCGATGGCGACGCCGGTGGGCCGGGTGAGTCCGGCCAGCGCGGCGAACGTCCCGGCCCACACCCAGCGTCTGGCCAGCGTGACGTAGAGGGCGGCGGCGCAGAGCGCGGTGAACAGCGACTCGGTGTACGCCATGCTCTCGACCAGCGCGTGCGGCAGGCAACCCCACAGCACCGCGAGGATGACGCCGGTACGCCGCCGGTGGAGGCGGTTGCCGACCAGGAAGATCAGCCAGGCCGCGGCCATCGAGGCGGTCAGCGAGACCAGCCAGGACGCCTTGGCGGCGCCGACCGGCAGGACCGCGTCCGCGACGCGGCAGAGCGCCGGGTACAGCGGGAAGAAGGCGAGGTTGCTCCAGCCGTGCCAGGCGTTGGGCACTCCGGTGACCGTACGGTCGTAGCCGTGCTCGACCACGTCCTGGTACCAGCGCGAGTCCCAGGATCCGTACAGCACCGCGCCGGGCGAACGGCCGCGCCGCTCGGCGAAGTAGCAGAGCAGGCCGATGCCGAGCGCGCGGGCGGCGCCGTAGCCGAGCAGCGCGGGGGCGGCGAGCCGCAGGGCGGCCTCGGCGCGGGCCCGTACGTCCCGCCCGGCGCTGCTCGGCCGGGGTACTGCGGTGGCAGAGGCCATGGTCGGTCCGCTCCCTCGGATCGGGGTGGGGCGCGGATGACCCTAAGGTGCGAAAGTGACGAAAGCAGTCGGATATCGGCTGCGCCGGAGCAATCACCCGGCATATGTACACGCTTGGACGACCGGCCCCCTGCGGGGGGCTCGACGGAAACGGCGGGGTGGACCCGGCCGCCCGGGTCATGACGGGCTCCCGCCCCTCGGGTCGGGACCCGGCCGCAGTGCCGCCTCCGGCGCGGCGAACAGCACCTTGGCGCTGGCACCGCCAGCAGTCCTCGGCCGCCCGCCGCCGGTCCTCACCCGGCGCAGACGGCACCCCACCGTCGTCGTCAGCCCCGCCGTCACCGGCACCCCGCTGGCACCGCCAGCCCCGCCGCAGGCGCAACCTCGGCATCACCACCAGCCCCGCCGCCACCGAAGCCCGGCTCGCACCGCCAGCCGTCCTCGGCCGCCCGCCGCCGGTCCCTACCCGCCGCTGCCACCAGCCCCGCCGCAGGCGGCACCTCGTCGTCGTCAGCCCCGCCGGAGGCAGCACCCCGCTGGCACCGCCGGCAGTCCTCGGCCGTCGGCCGACGCCGGTCCCTACTCGCCGCTGCCACCAGCCCCGCCGCAGGCGGCACCTCGCCCGCAGGCACAACCTCACCGTCGCCACCAGCCCCGCCGGAGGCGGCACCCCGCCGTCGTCAGCCCCGCCGGAGGCAGCACCCCGCTGGCACCGCCGGCAGTCCTCGGCCGTCGGCCGACGCCGGTCCCTACTCGCCGCTGCCACCAGCCCCGCCACAGGCGGCACCTCGCCCGCAGGCACAACCTCGCCGCTGCCACCAGCCCCGCCGGAGGCGGCACCTCGCCGTCGTCGTCAGCCCCGCCGCAGGCGGCACCTCGTCGTCAGCCGCGCCGCAGGCGTTATCGGCCCGGTCGTACCGTCAGGTCGGTGATCTCCGCGTCTTGCGGAAGGTCGATCGCGGTGAGGACCGTGGTGGCCACCGACTCGGGCGCGATCCAGCGCTCGGCGTCGTACCGCTTGCCCTCCTGCTGGTGCACCTTGGCCTGCATGGGCGTGGCGGTGCGGCCCGGGAAGACGGAGGTGACGCGCAGGCCGCCCGGGTGCTCCTCGCGGCGCAGGGCGTCCGCGAGGGCCTTGAGGCCGTGCTTGCTGGCCGCGTACGGGCCCCACTGCGCGTGCGCGTCGAGACCGGCGCCGGAGTTGACGAAGACCACATGGCCGCGGGAGAGCCGCAGTTGGGGCAGGAACAGCCGGGTCAGCTCGGCGGGGCCGACGAGGTTGACCGCGAGCGTCTCGTTCCAGACCTTCGGGGTGAGGTCGCCGATGTCGCCGAGTTCGACCACGCCCGCGATGTGCAGGAGCGAGTCCAGCCGGTCGGGCGGTGCCTGGTGGCCGAGCGCCCAGGACAGCCGGGACGGCTCGGCGAGGTCGCCGACCAGGGTCCGCGCGCCGGGGAAGCCGGCGGCCAGCGCCTTGGCCCGGCCCGCGTCCCTGGCCAGCAGCCACAGTTCGTCGCCGCGCTCCAGCAGCCTGCGCGCGACCGCGGCGCCGATGCCGGAGCCGGCTCCGGTGACCAGGTGGATGCTCACACGTTCTCCGTCAGGTAGGTCATGGCCTCTTCGCCGGTGTCGGCGAAGGCCACCAGATCGGCCAGCGGGAGCGGCAGGAAGCCCTCCGCGTCCATCCGGTGCAGTTGTTCCCTGAGGCCGTCGTAGAAACCGGCGCTGTTGAGCAGGACCACGGGCTTGGCGTGCAGCCCGTGCTTCTTCAGCTCCAGGATCTCGGTGGCCTCGTCCAGCGTGCCGGTGCCGCCGACCATGATGACGATCGCGTCCGCGCGCCGCAGCAGTTCCGCCTTGCGCTCGGCGAGGTCCACCGCGGTCACCATCTCGTCCGCGGTGTCGCGCGCCTTGGACCGGAGGAATTCCACCGACACCCCGACCAGCCGGCCGCCGCTCTCCTGGACGCCGTCCGCGACGACCTTCATCAGGCCGACGTCCGAGCCGCCCCAGACCAGGGTGTGGCCGCCGCGGCCGATCAGCTCGGCGAATTCCCGGGCGGGGGCCGTGTACCGCTCGTCGAGATCGGCGGCGGAGAGGAAGACACAGATGTTCATACGGTCACGGTATCGGCGCTCCCCCGCGCCCCCGCGGTCCGGTCCGTCGTGGCGATCGTCGCCGAGCCGACGACGCGCGTGCCGTCGTACAGCACCACGGCCTGGCCTGGCGCGATGCCGCGCACGGGCGCGCCGAAGCCGACCCGCAGCTCGCCGTCCACCAGCTCCGCCGTCACCGGTACGTCCTCGCCGTGCGCCCGCAGTTGCGCGGTGTACGCGGCGGGGCCGGTCGGCGGGGTACCGCACCAGCGCGGCTTGATCGCGGTGAGCGAGGTCACGTCGAGAGCGTCGACGGGGCCGACCGTCACCGTGTTGTCGACCGGCGAGATGTCCAGGACGTAGCGCGGCTTGCCGTCGTCCGCGGGGACGCCGATCCGCAGGCCCTTGCGCTGGCCGATGGTGAAGCCGTACGCACCCGTGTGCGTGCCGACCCGCGCGCCGTCCTCGTCCACGATCGCGCCCTGCGCGGTGCCGAGGCGCTTGGCCAGGAAGCCCTGGGTGTCGCCGTCCGCGATGAAGCAGATGTCGTGGCTGTCGGGCTTGCGCGCCACCGCGAGCCCGCGCCGCTCGGCCTCCGCGCGGATCTCGCCCTTGGTGGTCAGGGTGTCCCCCAGCGGGAACATCGCGTGCGCGAGCTGCCGCTCGTCCAGCACGCCGAGCACGTACGACTGGTCCTTGGCCGCGTCGCTCGCCCGGTGCAGCTCGCGCGTGCCGTCGTCCTTGACCAGGACGGTCGCGTAGTGCCCGGTGCAGACCGCGTCGAAGCCCAGCGCCAGCGCCTTGTCCAGCAGCGCGGCGAATTTGATCTTCTCGTTGCAGCGCAGGCAGGGATTCGGCGTCCGGCCCGCCGCGTACTCCGCGACGAAGTCCTCGACCACGTCCTCCCGGAAGCGCTCGGCGAGGTCCCACACGTAGAACGGGATGCCGATCACGTCGGCCGCCCGTCGCGCGTCCCGCGAGTCCTCCACCGTGCAGCAGCCCCGCGCGCCCGTCCTGAAGCTCTGCGGATTCGCCGACAGCGCCAGGTGCACGCCGGTCACGTCGTGCCCCGCCTCGGCTGCGCGCGCCGCCGCCACCGCGGAGTCCACACCGCCGCTCATCGCGGCCAGTACACGCAGCTTCTTGCGATCGGCGTCAGGGAAGTCATTCACTCCCCCAGAGTAACGGCCTCCCGGCCCGGCCCTCAGGTCTGGCCCGCGGCCCTGGCGCGGTCGACGGCGGGGCCGATGGCGGCGGTGAGGGTGGCGATCTCGGCGGGGGTGGTGGTGTGGCCCAGCGAGAAGCGGAGGGTGGCGCGGGCGTGGGTGGGGGGCTGGTGCATGGCGAGCAGGACGTGGCTGGGCTGGGCGACGCCCGCGGTGCAGGCGGAGCCGGTGGAGCAGGCGATGCCCTGGGCGTCGAGGAGCAGGAGGAGGGCGTCGCCCTCGCAGCCGGGGAAGGTGAAGTGGGCGTTGCCGGGGAGGCGGCCCGCGGGGTCGGGGTCGCCGTTGAGGATGGCGTCGGGCACGGTGGCGAGCACGTCGCGGACGAGGGTGTCGCGCAGGGCGCCGATGTCGCGGGCGAAGGCGGTGCGGCGCTCGGCGGCGAGGGCGCCGGCGGTCGCGAAGGCGGCGATGGCCGGTACGTCGAGGGTGCCGGAGCGGCTGCGCTCCTGGCCGCCGCCGTGCAGCAGCGGTACGGGGGTGTCCTCGCGCCGCAGTACGAGCGCGCCGACGCCGTACGGGCCGCCGATCTTGTGGCCGGTCACCGTCATCGCGTCGAGGCCGCTCGCGGTGAAGTCCACCTCGGCCTGGCCGAACGCCTGCACGGCGTCGGAGTGCATCGGAATGCCGAACTCCCGTGCCACCTCGGCCAGCTCGGCGACCGGCAGCACCGTACCGACCTCGTTGTTCGCCCACATCACGGTGATCAGGGCCACGTCGTCGGCGTCGCGGTCGATCGCGGCGCGCAGCGTCCGGGGGTGCACGCGGCCGTAGCCGTCGACATCCAGCCACTCGACGACGGCGCCCTCGTGCTCCGCGAGCCAGTGGACGGCGTCCAGCACCGCGTGGTGCTCGACCGGGCTGGCCAGGACGCGGACCCTGCGCGGGTCGGCGTCCCTGCGCGCCCAGAACAGGCCCTTCACCGCCAGGTTGTCCGACTCGGTGCCGCCGCCGGTGAAGACGATCTCGCTGGGCCGCGCGCCGAGTGCCGCGGCGAGCGCTTCCCGTGACTCCTCGACGGTTCGCCGGGCCTGCCGCCCGGCGGCGTGCAGTGCGGACGCGTTCCCGGTCACCGTGAGGTGGGCGGTCATCGCCTGGACCGCCTCCGGGAGCATGGGCGTGGTGGCGGCGTGGTCGAAGTAGGCCATGGTGCCCCGATTCTACGTTCGCCGGAGCAACCTTCCGACCCCCACCCGCGTCCGCCCCCTCCCCACCTCTCGCCCCCACCCCGAATCGGTCACCCCGCGCGCATGGTCTACCCCGTTTCGGACGAAGCGACCAGACGACTTCACACGAACCCGCGCCTCTGCGAGCAGGAAACTGCTCTATGCGACGACAGCCCTGGCTTTTGAGAATTCACTCACTATTCCACCGGATTGACTTCTCTCGATCAGTGAGCCTTCGCTGGAGAGAAGAACCTCGGAAACATCGACACGTATGCATACCGGTGAGCCCGCCGCGTGAAGCAGACCAACGCACGTTCGATAGGTCTCACCGGCATTGCTCTTCGTTTTTCCAGCCACGAGGTAGATTACCTTACCCACGTCGACACTCTGCACTACCAGGCTCTCAGGAACGAGATTCCTGAATCCCTTCGCGCGCATATCAGGTTGACTGCCTTGAAGTGCGGAGAATTCCATTTGATAAATTGGTCTCGATGATGCACCGAAGTCGCCAGGTAGTGCGCGCCCCCGCGCCGTCAATTGATGACCCAGGACGGTTCCCCATGCCAGGCAAGAGAGCGCGACGGCATATCGGGCAAGCGGTGAGCTCGCGAGCAGGAGCGCTACTGCGACGATACTCAAGGCGCATGCTGTCGTGATAAAAATTACCGCACCTGGGCGCAACTTCGGCATAAGGTTCCGTCCTTCGGGCTCGAGAGTTCTCTGTGTGATGGATGGGCGGCGAAGCCCGCCCCCGAGCGCTGCTGCCGCACCGGGGGCGGGCCGACGCCACTGCCGCCGCGGCGATCAAGCAGCCGATGCCCCCCGTTGCTCCTCAGAAGAGACCCGCTCCGGCCCCGGCAGCGACGATGACTGCGGCCCGGAGGCGTCCTCGCCGCAACCGTGCCATCAACCGCGCCGACAGCACATCCCGCGCCTCCGCCACCCCGTACGACGGCGGCGACGCGACGGTCCCCTCCCGCTCGGGCCCAGGCGCGGCGAGCGCCACCCCGACCCCGAACGCCGAGCGTCCCCCCACCCTGACCTCACGAACCCTCCCCAGAGACCGCACAGTTGCTCAATCAAGCAACCAGCAGATCTTCACACGGTCACCACATGGCGGGGAATAGGTAAAGGGATACCCAAGCACGTCTCATGGGCGCCGTGAATTCACGCTCCCGCGAGCTTCGTGGAGAAGAGGCGTCAGGGAGCGGCGGAGGCGCGGGGGGCGCGGGCGAGTTGGCGGGACTGGGCTACGAGGCGGTCGGCGGTGTCCCAGACCTCGGCGTCTTCTTCGAGGAGGCCGCCGGCGAGATTGCGGGTGGTGAGGGCGATACGGAGGGGGCCGGGGGCGGGGCGGGCGCGGAGGTGGACGGTGAGTTCGAGGGTGGGGACCCAGCCCTGGAGGCCGAGGTCGAAGGCGGTGGGGGGCAGGGCGTCCACGGCCAGGAGGAGCGAGAGGGCGTCGTGGTCCCGGCCGTCGGCCAGGCCGAACCAGCCGCGCATGTCACCCCGTCCCGAGGGCGCGCCGACGGCCCAGCCCGCGGTGGCCGGATCGAGCCGGAGCGCGATGCGGTCGAGGAGGGCGCTGGAGCCGGGCAGCGGCGCGCCGCCCTCGGGGGCGTCCTCGGGGCCGACGCAGTCCGCGTACTCCGGCATCGACGGCGCGGGCGCGGTGGTGCGTACGTCGTCGGGCAGCGCGCCCAGGTCGCCGTACGCGGCGATGACCCGCATCCGCTCGACCTCACGGCCCTGCTCGTCGGTCTGGCAGAGCGACGCCTGCCCGCTGGAGAGGGTCCGGCCCGCCCGTACCGTCTCGGTCCTGATCACGGCGGGGCCGGGGCGTGAGGCGGTCAGGTAGTGGGCGGTGATGGTGAAAGGGTCGTCGTGCGGCAGCGCGTCGCGCAGGGCGCGGGCGACGACGGCGAGCAGATAGCCGCCGTTGACGGCCGCGGCGATGGTCCAGCCCGGTGACAGGTCGATGTCGTACGTGCCGGGCTCGCCCGGCCGGGCCGCCACCGCCGTGTCGCGGTCGAATTCGCTGTCGCCGAGGGTCGCGCGGGCTGTCGCATGTGCCATACCCCGATGTTACCCAGCGGTAGAGACCTCGTGTCCACCGCTGGCGGTTTCCCGCCGCCGCGACCGGCCGCGAGACCCCGCCGTTCCTCCGTACGGCCCGGCCCGTACGGCCCGGCCCGGACGGAGTCCGCTACTCCCCTTCCGCCGCCGCGCTCCTGCGGTGCCACGCCCGCGGCGCCCGCCAGCGGAACCGCAGCGCCAGCAGCCGCAGGACGAAGGCGACCAGCGCCGCGAGCCCCGCGGTCACAGCGCCCAGCACGTCGAAGTGGATCAGCAGCGCGACCGTACTCGCGCCGACCAGGGCCGGGACGGCGTACAGGTCGCGGTCCCAGCGCAGCAGCGACGGCACCTCGTTCGCCAGCAGGTCGCGCAGGACGCCGCCGCCGGCCGCCGTGGCGAGGCCGAGCGCGACGGACGGGGTGAGCCCGAGCCCGTACGTGTGCGCCTTGATCGTGCCGGTCACGCAGAACAGCCCGAGCCCGGCCGCGTCGAAGACGTTCATCGTGGCGTTGATCCGCTCGACCTCGGGGTGCAGGAAGAAGACCAGCGCGGTGGCGACCAGCGGCGTCGAGAAGTAGCCGATGTCGGTGAAGGCGGCGGGCGGCACCGCGCCGATGACCAGGTCGCGGAAGACCCCGCCGCCGAGCGCCGTGACCTCGGCGAGCACCGCCATGCCGAACACGTCGTAGTTCCTGCGGACCGCCGCCAGCGCGCCGGAGATCGCGAAGACGAAGATCCCGACGACGTCGAGCGTGTGCTGGACGGTGGGCGTGAACAGATCCGTGGCCATGCCGATGTTGTACTACGGCCCGCCGCCGGACCCGCGAAACCCACCGTACGAGCCCGGCGCCCGCCCCCGTCGCGACTGCCTACGGCGTGGCAGCCACGCTCTCCGGCTGGTTCTCCGGCTGGTTCTCCGGGTGGTGGCACGCCACTTGGTGGCCGGTCGCCAGCGGCGCCAGCGGCGGCTCCTGCGTCTTGCACACCTCCGTCGCCTTCCAGCACCGGGTGTGGAAGCGGCAGCCGCTCGGCGGCGAGATCGGCGACGGCACGTCACCGGTGAGCAGGATGCGCTTGCGCTGCGTGCGCCGCCTCGGGTCGGGCACCGGTACCGCCGACATCAGGGCGGTGGTGTACGGGTGGAAGGGCGCGCTGTACAGCGCCTCCCGGTCCGCGATCTCCACCACCTTGCCGAGGTACATCACCGCGATCCGGTCCGAGACATGGCGGATCACCGACAGGTCGTGGGCGATGATCACATACGTCAGGCCCAGCTCCGACTGGAGGTCGTCCAGCAGGTTCACCACCTGGGCCTGGATGGACACGTCCAGTGCCGAGACCGGCTCGTCGGCGACGACCAGCTTCGGCTTGAGGGCGAGCGCCCGCGCGATGCCGATCCGCTGCCGCTGACCGCCCGAGAACTCGTGCGGGTAGCGGTTGTAGTGCTCGGGGCTGAGCCCGACCAGCTCCAGCAGATTCTGCACTTCGCGCTTCACACCGTGCTCGGTCGCGACCTTCTGGAGCTTGTACGGGGCGCCGACGATCGTGCCGATGGTGTGCCGCGGGTTCAGCGAGGAGAACGGGTCCTGGAAGATCATCTGGACGTCGCGCCGCATCGGGCGCATCGCCCCGGTGCTCAGGTGCGTGATGTCCCGGCCCTGGAACTCGATCGTGCCGCCGGTCGGTTCGAGCAGCCGGGTGATCAGCCGTCCCATCGTGGACTTGCCGCAGCCCGACTCGCCGACCACGCCGAGCGTTTCGCCCGCCGCGACCTCGAAGTCGATGCCGTCCACGGCCTGTACGGCGCCGACCTGGCGGCGCAGCAGCCCCTTGGTGATCGGGAAGTGCTTGACCAGACCGGTCACCTTGAGCAGCGGCTCGCCGCTCCGCTGCCGCGGCAGCGGGACGCTCTTGTCGAGCGAGGGCCTGCCGTCCGACGCGGCTCTGCCCGACGAAGGACCGCCGGCCGCCCCGGCGTTGTCCGAAACGGCGTTGTCCGAAACAGCGTCGTCCGAAACGGCGTCGTCCGAAACGGCGTTGTCCGAAACGGCGTTGTCCGACGGTGTGCCGTCCGGCGAGGACGCGGACGCGTCCTGCGGCGGCTCGTCCGGCGAGGGGTTCTCGGCCACGGGTTCTTCCTGACCCTTCACAGCTTCGGTTCGATCTCTTCGGTCCAGATCCGGAGGCGGTCGGCCTCGCCGAGGTGGCAGGCGGCCATGTGGCCGGGACCGACCTCGCGCAGTTCCGGCACGTCCGTCTCCGCGGCGCCGCCGGTCAGTGCCGCGTACGGGCAGCGCGGGTGGAAGGCGCAGCCGGACGGCACGTTGATCAGGCTGGGCGGGGTGCCCTTGACCGGGTTGAGCCGTTCCAGGCGCTCCCGGTCAAGGCGCGGCATGGAGCCCAACAGGCCCCAGGTGTACGGGTGCCGGGGCGCCGTGAACAGCGTCTCGGCGGTGCCGCGCTCCACGGCCCGGCCCGCGTACATCACCAGCAGGTCGTCGGCGACCTCGGCGACCACCCCGAGGTCGTGGGTGATCATGATGACCGCGGAGCCGAACTCCTTTTGCAGGTCCCGGATCAGGTCCAGGATCTGCGCCTGCACGGTCACGTCGAGCGCGGTCGTCGGCTCGTCGGCGATCAGCAGCTCGGGGTTGTTGACCAGCGACATGGCGATCATCGCGCGCTGCCGCATACCGCCGGAGAACTGGTGCGGGTAGTCCGAGAAGCGCTTCCTGGGCTCCGGGATGCCGACCCGGTCCAGCATCTCCACGGCCCGCTCGGCCGCGACCCTCCGCGACGCCTTCTGGTGCACCCGGTACGCCTCGACGATCTGCGCGCCGACCGTGTAGTAGGGGTGCATCGCGGAGAGCGGGTCCTGGAAGATCATCGCCATCTTGCGCCCGCGCAGCCGCCGTACGTGGTCCGGGTCCGCGGCGACCAACTCCTCGCCGTCCAGCCAGACTTCGCCGGATATCCGGGCCCGCGAGGTGCGGTGCAGACCCATGATGCCCAGCGACGTCACGGACTTGCCCGAGCCGGACTCGCCGACGATGCCGAGGGTACGGCCGCGCTGGAGGTCGAAGCTGAGGCCGTCGACCGACTTCACCAGGCCGTCGTCGGTGTCGAAGTGGATCCGCAGGTCGCGTACCGACAGATACGCCTCCCCCGCCGGAGCGGCACCCGCGGTGTCGCTCTCGGGGGCGGTGCTGCCGTCCGTGGTGCTCACGAGTACCTCACGCGGGGGTCGATAGCGGCGTACAGCAGGTCCACCACAAGGTTGCAGAAGACGATGAAGGTGGCCGCGACCATCGTCACGCCGAGCACGATCGGCAGGTCGTTGTCCTTGACGCCCTGCACGGCGTAGGCGCCGACTCCCTGGAAGGAGAAGACGCGTTCGGTGATGATCGCGCCGCCGATCAGCAGGCCGAAGTCCATGCCGAAGATGGTGACGATCGGGGTCAGGGCCGCGCGCAGCGCGTGCTTGCCGACGACCGTCCGCTCCGGCAGGCCCTTGGCCCGCGCGGTACGGATGTAGTCCTCGCCCATCGTCTCCAGCATCCCGGCTCTGGTGAGGCGGGCGTACAGCGCGGAGTAGAGGAAGGCCAGCGCGATCCACGGCAGGATCAGATTCCACGCCCATTGCGCGGGATCGGTGGTGAACCCGACGTATTCGACGTTGTCCCAGATCGTCCACTTGTAGGAGAACAGGCCGAGCAGCACCATGCCGGTGAAGAAGATCGGAAGCGAGACACCGGCCAGAGCCACGCCCATGGAGACCCGGTCGAAGATCGTGCCGCGCTTGAGCGCGGAGATGACGCCGATGACGACACCGGAGACCACCCAGATCACGGCCGCGCCGATCGCCAGCGAGAAGGTCACCGGGATACGGGACTTGATCTGCGGCCACACCTCGACGTGCGACTTGAAGGAGTAGCCGAAGCAGGGGCGGTGGCAGACCGCCGCGTCCGGGCCGAACTTGTAGTTCGCGCCCATGACGATGGCCTTGATGAAGTGCCAGTACTGCTGGTAGAGCGGCAGGTCCAGCCCGAGGTTCTTCTTGACCGCCGCGATCGACTCGGGGTTGGCGTCCTTGCCCACGTACTGGGTGGCCAGTTGGGTCGTGCTCTGGCCGCCGATCTTGGGGACCAGGAAGAAGATCGCGAAAGTGACCGCGCTGACGACAAGCACCAGGATTATCGCGGCGATCACGCGTCGAATGATGTACGCAGTCACAGCGGTTCGGCGCCGGGTCCGCCGGGCCGGGGGTCAACCCCGGTCCCGGCGGACACCGATGCCTTCACCTGCCTTCCGGTGTTCGGTGCTCTCGCTTACTTGGAGGAGCTGAGCAGCAGGTAGTCGTACATGCCCAGGTACGCCTGAGTGATCGTCACGTTCGTGGCGCTCTCCGGGCGGTACAGCAGGTTCTTGCGGTAGATCAGCGGCACGACGGTGGCGGTGTCGAGCACCATCTTGTCGATGTCGCCCCACGCCTTCTCACGGGCGGCCGCGTCGGTGTTGGCGATCGCGTCCGACAGCGCCTTGTTGATGGCCGGGTCGTTCAGCTCCATCAGGTTGTTGCCGCCGGACGGCTTGATGGCGCTGCCGTCCACGATCTGGTCGAGGAAGCCGTAGCCGGTCGGCCAGTCGGCGCCCCACGCCATCATCATCAGGCCGAGCTGGTGCTCGTGCACGTAGCTCGGGACACCGGCGAAGTTGGCGAAGTACTTGCCCGCCGGGTAGCTCTTGATGTTGGCGGTGATGCCGACCTGCTTGAGCGAGTTCTGCACCGCGGTGGCCTGCGCCATCTCGGCCGGACGGTCCGAGCGGGCGGTCAGGTTGGTGGTGAAGCCGCCCGGCTTGCCGCAGGCGGTCAGGGCCTGCTTGGCCTTGGCCGCGTCGCCCTTGTTGCCCTCGGTCGGGTACTGGTCGAACTTCGCGTAGCCGTTGACGGTCGGCGGGAGCAGCGTGGTGGCGATGTCGCCCTTCACGCTGCCGCCGATCGCGGTCTGCACCGACACCTTGTCGATCGCGTACTCGACGGCCTTGCGGCACTCGATGTTGTCGAACGGCGCGACCTTGGAGTTGATCGCCATGTACGCGGTGGCGCCGGCGTACGAGTCGTCGGTGCTGCCCTTGTACTTGGGGCCGAGCACCTTGCCCTGGGTCTGCGGGGTGACACCGGTACCGCCGGAGTCCACCGTGGTGTTGCCCGCCAGCAGGTTGTTGTCGATGGTGACCGCGTCGACCTTGAACTTGATCGTGTACTTCTCCGGCAGCGGGTTGCGCACCGGGTCGGTGGCCTGGCTCCACTGCGGGTTACGGACCAGCGTGGCGCCCGCGCCCTCGGTGTACGAGGAGAACTTGTACGGGCCGGACGAGACGATGTGCTTCACGTAACCGGCGCCGTCGTCCTTCGCCTGCGGCACGGGGGCCGTCTGCGAGAACGTCGCCAGGTAGTCGAAGTCCGCGAAGGGCTTGGCCAGGTGGAAGACGATCGTGGTGTCGTTCGGGGTCTCGATGGACGCGAGCCCGTTGGGGTTCTTGTCCTTGTACGGACCCTGGTACTTGTCGCCGCCCGCCAGGTACGCCTTGAAGTACGTCGGACCGTTGGACAGCGCCTCGGGCGCGAAGTTGCTGCGCTCGATCGCGTACTTGATGTCCTTGGTGGTGATCGGCGTGCCGTCTTCGTACTTCAGCCCGGACCGGATGGTGTACGTCCAGGTCTTGGCGTCCGCGCTGGCCTTGCCGAGTCCGGTGGCGAGGTCGGGGACGACGGTGAGGCCGTCCTTGCCCGCGGCGGGCTTGAAGGTGAGCAGGGTACGCGCGTAGAGGCGGGAGAAGTTCTGCACCCAGCCGTAGTACGTGTTGCCCATGTCCAGGGAGTCCGGCACGTCGGAGTTCTCCATCACGACCGTCCCCCCCTTCTTGTCGGACTTGTTGACGATCGAGGTGAGCGCGGCGTCGGAGCCGGAGGCGGACTTGCCGCTGCCGCTGCTCGGGTTCTTGCCGCCCTTGTCGTCCTTCGAGTCACTGCTGCACGCGGATGCTCCCAGGGCCAGAGCCATGGCAAGCGCCAGCGCGGCTGTCGCTTTTCTGCTGTTCATGCCGAGGAAAGCCTCCAAATCGAATGGATATACGTGGTTTCAGCGGTGGTACGGGCGGGCTGGTACCCGGTACGGGCGGTGCGGCGTGGCGTGCTTGCGGC
Organism: Streptomyces sp. CBMA29; assembly: GCF_014596445.1. Lineage (GTDB taxonomy): Bacteria > Actinomycetota > Actinomycetes > Streptomycetales > Streptomycetaceae > Actinacidiphila. The sequence goes on from NZ_MECL01000150.1 coordinate 24,930, forward strand.
CGTTCACTTGCTGCGCGGGTCGAGGGCGTCGCGCAGTCCGTCGCCCAGCAGGTTGAAGGCCAGTACGGTGATGAAGATCGCGAGGCCGGGGACGACCATGTACTGCGGGTCGGCGTAGAAGAGGTCGACGGCGTCGTTGAGCATGCCGCCCCAGGACGCCTGGGGTGGTGCGATGCCGACGCCGAGGAAGCTCAGGGCGGCCTCGAAGAGGATGTTGGTCGGGATCAGCAGCGTCGAGTAGACGAGGATCGGCGCGACCAGGTTGGGCAGCAGTTCCTTGAAGAGGATGAAGGGGCCGCGGGCGCCCATGCTGCGGGCGGCTTCGACGAACTCGCGTTCGCGCAGGCTCAGCGTCTGGCCGCGCACGATGCGTCCCATGTAGGGCCAGTTGAAGAAGCCGATCACGAAGATCAGCACGCTGATCCGCAGCGGCAGCCCGTTCATCCCGAAGGCGCCGTCCTGGAGCGAGGCGGAGATCGAGATCGCGAAGAGCAGCAGCGGGAAGGCGAGGAAGGTGTCCATCAGCCGGCTGATCAGGCTGTCGACCCAGCCGCCGTAGTACCCGGCGATGACGCCGAGGACGGTGCCGATGATGTTGGACAGGATCGTCGCGCCGGTCGCCACCAGCATCGAGACCCACGAGCCCTCGATGATCCGGGCCAGCAGGTCACGGCCGAACTGCGGGTCGATGCCCAGCGGGTGGGCCCAGCTCATGCCGCCGAACGGGCCCTTGGGGGCGACGCGGACGGGGTCCACGAGGTCCTGGTGGAAGGCGGTCGGGTCGAGGCCGAAGACGTGCTCGATCGGCTTGGCCAGGATCGCGAGCAGCACCAGCAGGATGACGACGACACCGCCGGCCACCGCCACCTTGTCGCGCTTGAAGCGCATCCAGGCGATCTGACCGAGGGACCGGCCCTCGATCTGGCTCCGCTCGACCCCGCTGAGAATGGCTTCCGGCTGTGCCTCGGCCTGCCCGTGGGTGGTCTCAATCGGTGCGGTCATGGTGTGACTGACCCCTCTCGCCGGCGGGTAACCGGCGCGCGCCCGCCGCTGTAGCGGCTTTACTCATCAGTCGTGCTGCTGGTGCGAGTTGCATGACGTGCGTGATGCATGAACTGGCTCTGCAGAAAGTGCTGTTGGTACGAGGCGGTGCAGGTGGTGCAGATGACAACGGGGGACCTGAGGCCCTTGCCGCTGGATTCTTCTGTGATGTGTCGATCACCCGCCAGCCCTCACCACGAAGGGATGCGCAACTGTGATGTGGTGATTCATCGACCGTTACCGACGCGTACCTCGGGGTACGGTCGTGTGGTGAACGAGCGGCTGCGTGCGGTATGCGACCTGATGGTGCCGGTGGTACGGGAAATGGCGGGGCGTCACGAGTACGACGGCCGTGTCCAGGACCTGTCGCCGGACGGCGTCCGCCGCGGCCTCGACGCGATGGCCCGCGCCCAGCGCGCCGCGGGACCGCTGGAATCCGCCCACGACGACCGGCACCTGACGGTCTTCGAGGAGGCGCTGCGCGTGCAGTACGGGGACCTGGAACTGCACAGGCGCGACCCGTACCCGCATCTGTCCAATCTCGAACTCGCCTGCTACGACCGGGAGTACGCGTCCGGGCGGGAGCGCGCCAAGGCCCGCCGCAAGCATCTGGCGCGCTGGCCGGAGGCGGTGGACGGCGCCGTGGCGTCGCTCGACCGGGTGAGCGCGCCGGTCGCGGACGCGCTGCTCGGCGCCGTACGCGGACTCGCCGCCGGGCTCGACGCCGAGGACAGCCCCGACACCGCCGCCGCACTGGCCGCGCACGGGCGGCTGGTCGCGCACATCGAGCGGGCCGCCGAGCACGGCGACCCCGACCCCCGGCTCGGCGGCAACGCGCTGGCCGCGCTGATGGGCAGTCAGGAGGGCCTGAGCGTGGACCTGTCGGCGCTCGCCGTCGAGGCCGACCGGGAGCGCGCCCGGCTCACCGAGCTGCTGGTCGACTCCTGCCGCGCGTACGACCGGCACCGGCGCGTGGACGAGCTGCTGCCCGAGCTGATGGCCGACCACCCCGACGCCGACGGCGTGATCCCCGAGGCGGCCAGGCTCACCGACGAGGTGATCGCCTTCACCCGTGCGCACAAGCTCGCGCCGTACGTGGACGGGGACTGTCTCGTCGGACCCGCGCCGCCTTCCCGGCGCTGGGCCATGGCCATGATGAGCTGGGCCGCGCCCGCCGAGGCCGATGCCGCGTCCTGGTACCACGTCACTCCGCCGGAGCCGGACTGGCCGGCCGAGGAGCGCGAGGAGTGGCTGACCGTCTTCAGCCGCACGAGCCTGCCGTCGATCACCGTCCACGAGGTCGCTCCCGGGCACTTCGCGCACAGCCGCTCGCTGCGGCGGGCCGCGACGCCGGTGCGGCGGGTCCTGCACAGCCTCTCCTTCGCCGAGGGGTGGGCGCACTACGTCGAGGAGGTCTGCCTCGAAGAGGGGTTCCGGGCGCGGGACCCGCGCTTCGCGATCGGGGTCGCGCTCGAAGCGCTGGTCCGCGTGACGCGGCTGACGTGTTCCATCGGGCTGCACACCGGGGCGCTCTCCATAGAGGACGCGACCCGGCTCTTCATGCGCGACGCCCATCTGGCCCGTGCCGGGGCCGCCGCCGAGGCGCGGCGCGGCACCTTCGACGCCGCCTACGGGCGTTACACCTGGGGCAAGCTGGAGATCATGCGGCTGCGCGAGCGGGCCAAGCGGAAGCCGGCCTTCACCTTGCCCGGTTTCCACGCCGCCCTGCTCGCCCTGGGCAGCCCGCCGCTCGGCCTGATGTCCGCCGCCCTCGACGGTGCCGGGTCGTAGGGGGTCGCTCATTGCCGCTCGGGCTAGTCCTCAATCACCGGCCGGGCTCAAAAGATGTCCTCAAACGCCGGACGGGCTAGCGGGGGCCCCAGGCCGGGCCGCCGGCGAAGGCTTCGCGGTCGAAGAAGGGCTGGCCGTTGGCGCGCATCCACATGGCGACGGGATCGTAGGCGTCGGCCATGGCGACGGTGGAGACGGGCAGACCGTCGGGGACACCGGCGACGGACTGCTGCATCATGAGGCGGACGGACTCGACGGACTGCGGAGAGTCGTCGTAGACCTCGACGCCGATGGCGAGATAGGGCTCGCCGAGGGTGGGCTGGACCCAGGCGCGCCGCAGGGCGCGTACGGCGGGGGTGCGGTGCGCGGCCTGCGCGAGCAGAGCGTAGAACTGCGGGATCTGCAACGAGGGTTCGCCGATCTGGAGCGGCCCGGCGGGCAGCAGGTCGAGTCCGGCGGCGATCCGGCGCAGGTCGAGCCAGGGCACCCCGACCCCGCCGCCCGGGGCGTGCGGGTTGAGCCAGAGGCCCCAGCGGTCGGGGAAGAGGGTCAGGGCGATGTCGCGCCCGGAGACGACCTCGTACTCACGGCTCCAGCCGCTGGCGGCCAGCTCACGCGGCGAGGTGACGCACGGCGCGTAGCCGTGACCGCCGATCCGGAGGTTGCCGTACTGGGCATCGGCGGAACCGGGCGTGCCGTGCCAGAGCAGCATCCACACCTGGCCCTCGGCCAGCGACGCGAGCAGGTTCTCGTATGCGTCGAAGCGGCCGGGCGCCACCTGGAGCAGCATCTGCTCCACATGGCCGGCCGCCGCCGCACCGCCTTGCGCGCCCGCGATCACGTGGGACCGCCCCTTCCCCTCGTTCGGTCTGCCCGGCGCACACCTGTGCGCCGCCCGCCATCAAACCAGGTCACGTCCTGGATCCCCACCCGCGTCGTACGGCCTCCCGCCGGTCGGTCCCGTTCGGTCCCGATGAGTCCGGTTCGGTCCGGTTCAGTCCCGTGTGAAGAACGGCCGTACGGACTCCAGCATCCAGTCCGCGACCGGGTCCTGTGCGACGTCCAGCAGAATCAGCTGGACGGGCCAGGGCAGCGGCGCGGCGCCGAGGGCGCGGCCGACGGCGTCCATGGCCGCGGCGCGGTCCGCCTCCTGCCAGCCGTCCAGCTCGACCCCGACGAAGAGCGCGGGCGGCTCCTCCTCCACGGCGGCCAGCGCGCGGCGCGCGGACAGTACGACGGGGGTGACGGCGAACTCCCCCGCGGCGGTGGCGAGGAAGTCCACCGGCTCGTCGTCGTGGTCCGGTTCCCACAGCCGTACGCGGGCGCCGACCGTACGGCCGGGGGGCGCGCCGTCCTGCTCGTACCGTTCGGCGGCGCCGCCCCCGCGGCACAGCTCGGCGACGGCGGCGGGCGGCAGCGGCACGCCGACGGCGCCGCCGGGGTTCACGGCGATGCCGACCAGCGGCGGCAGGCCGCGGGCGAATTCGTGGACGGGCGCGACGGTGCAGGCCATGCCGTCGGCGGCCTGCCGGAACTGCTGCTCTGAGCTGAAGACCGGTACATAGGTCGCGCCCTCCAGTTCGACGGTGGGCAGGTCGAGCCCCGGCGCGTCCGGCGCCCCGCCGTTCGGCAGCGGCACCCAGACATGGGAGCGCCCCAGCACCTCCAGCAGCCGGGGGGCGGCCGAGGGGTTGCCGAGGCTCGCGGTGAGCACCTCTTCCAGCTCGTTGGCCGGCCATATGTCCGGCGATATGTACGGTGCCGTGTACGGTGCCGGTATCTCCATGTCCACCCTTGTCCGCCCATGTGCCACTGTCCTGCCCGGAAACCCTAGCGGCTGGCGTGCAATGATTGGCGGCACAACTTGTATACCGGCCGTTGGAGGCCGCGCGGGAGAGTTCCGTCCCCTCACCGGGCCGGGCGCCGAAGGAGCAAGCCCTCCCTTGAATCTCTCAGGCACAGATACCGCGCGGGCGAGGCAGATCTGAAAAGCGGGCGGCTCCCTTTCCGGGGAGCGGCCCCACCCAAGGTGCAAACCGGGACCCGCGAGGGTCACGGTGAACCTCTCAGGTTCCGATGACAGATGGGGAGACCCGGGGCGGCCATGCCCCGGCCCGCCCTGTCCGTCCCGCGCCGTCACCCCTCTGGGAGCCCTCCGATGAGCCAGCCACCGACCTCCCCGCGCCACACCGCCCTCGACGCGTCGCACCGCGCGCTCGGCGCGACCATGACCGACTTCGCGGGCTGGGACATGCCGCTGCGGTACGGCAGCGAGCGCGACGAGCACACCGCCGTCCGCACCCGCGCCGGTCTCTTCGACCTCTCCCACATGGGCGAGATCACCGTCACGGGACCGCGGGCGGGCGAGGCGCTCGACCACGCGCTGGTCGGCCACCTGTCAGCGCTCGCGGTCGGCAGGGCCCGCTACACGATGATCTGCGCGCCCGACGGCGGCATCCTCGACGACCTGATCGTGTACCGGCTCGCCGAGCAGGAGTTCATGATCGTCGCCAACGCCTCCAACGCCCAGGTGGTGCTGGACGCCGTCACCGAGCGCGCGGCCGGTTTCGCGGGCGCCGCCGTACGCGACGACCGGGACGCGTACGCGCTGCTCGCCGTCCAGGGCCCGGAGTCCCCCGGCATCCTGAAGTCGGTCACGGACGCGGACCTGGACGGGCTGAAGTACTACGCGGGCCTGCCCGGCACGGTCGCCGGGGTGCCCGCGCTGATCGCCCGTACCGGTTACACCGGCGAGGACGGCTTCGAGCTGTTCGTGGCGCCCGCCGACGCCGAGCGGCTGTGGCAGGCGCTGACCGAGGCCGGCGCCGGGGCCGGGCTCGTACCGTGCGGCCTGTCCTGCCGGGACACGCTGCGCCTGGAGGCGGGCATGCCGCTGTACGGGCACGAGCTGACCACCGCGCTGACGCCGTTCGACGCGGGGCTCGGCCGGGTCGTGAAGTTCGACAAGGCGGGCGACTTCGTGGGCCGGGCGGCGCTGGAGGCCGCGGCCGAGAAGGCGGCGGCCACCCCGCCGCGCAAGCTGGTCGGGCTGATCGCCGAGGGCCGCCGGGTGCCGCGCGCGGGTTACGCGGTGACCGACGCCTCGGGCGCCGTGGTCGGCGAGGTCACCTCGGGCGCACCGTCCCCGACGCTGGGCGTGCCCCTCGCGATGGCGTACGTGGACGCCGCGCATGCCGCGCCCGGCACGGAGGGGGTCGCGGTGGACATCCGCGGCACCCGTGAGCCGCACCGGGTCGTGGCGCTGCCGTTCTACAAGCGTGAGCGCTGACACGCTCGTACCGCCGCCTGGTACCGGGCCCGCCCGCCTGGTACCGGACCTGTCCGCCGAGCCGACCGACCGCGCCGTCCCCGCGCGCGGGCACCCCTTCGCATCCGGGAGAATTCCGTCATGAGCATCAACCCCCAGAATCTTCGGTACACCAAGGAACACGAGTGGCTGTCGGCCCCCGAGGCCGAGGGCGTCACCGTCGGGATCACCTCGCACGCCGCCGACGCGCTCGGCGACGTCGTGTTCGTGCAGCTTCCCGCGGTGGGCGACGCCGTCACGGCGGGTGAGACCTGTGGTGAGCTGGAGTCCACCAAGTCCGTCAGCGACCTGTACTCGCCGGTCACCGGCGAGGTCACGGAGATCAACCAGGACGTCGTGGACGACCCGGCCCTGATCAACTCCTCGCCCTTCGCGGACGGCTGGCTGTTCAAGGTGCGCGAGCCGCGGGCGACGGACGAGCTGCTGTCCGCCGCCGAGTACGACGCCTTCATCGCGGGCTGACCTCCCGGCCCCCGTCACGGGCCGGTCCCCCGGCCGTCATGGCGGGCCGGCCCCCGGCCGTCATCGCGGGCTCGCTTCCCGCCGGGCCCGCCGTCACCGGCCGTTCGCCGGCCCCCGGTATTCATTGACCTTCTGACCAGGAAGATCTCATGTCGCTGCAGAACCAGTCCCTGCACGAGTTCGACCCGGACGTCGCCGCCGCGGTCGACGCCGAACTCCACCGCCAGCAGTCCACCCTCGAAATGATCGCGTCGGAGAACTTCGCGCCGGTCGCGGTCCTCGAGGCCCAGGGCTCCGTGCTGACCAACAAGTACGCCGAGGGCTACCCGGGCCGCCGCTACTACGGCGGCTGCGAGCACGTCGACGTGATCGAGCAGCTCGCGATCGACCGCGTCAAGGCGCTGTTCGGCGCCGAGGCCGCGAACGTGCAGCCGCACTCCGGCGCGTCCGCGAACGCCGCCGCGATGGCCGCCCTGATCAAGCCGGGCGACACCATCCTGGGCCTCGACCTAGCGCACGGCGGCCACCTGACCCACGGTATGAAGATCAACTTCTCCGGCAAGCTGTACAAGGTCGCGGCCTACCACGTCGACGAGCACACCGGTCTTGTCGACATGGCCGAGGTCGAGAAGCTGGCCAGGGAGCACCGGCCGCAGCTCGTCATCGCGGGCTGGTCGGCGTATCCGCGCCAGCTCGACTTCGCCGAGTTCCGCCGGATCGCGGACGAGGTCGGCGCGTACCTGATGGTCGACATGGCGCACTTCGCGGGCCTGGTCGCGGCCGGTCTGCACCCCTCCCCCGTGCCGTACGCGGACGTGGTCACCACCACGACCCACAAGACGCTCGGCGGCCCGCGCGGCGGTGTCATCCTCTCCAGGGCCGAGCTGGCCAAGAAGATCAACTCCGCGGTCTTCCCCGGTCAGCAGGGCGGCCCGCTGGAGCACGTGATCGCCGGAAAGGCGGTCGCCTTCAAGGCCGCGGCCACCGACGAGTTCAAGGACCGGCAGGCGCGTACGCTCCAGGGCGCCAAGATCCTCGCCGAGCGGCTGGTACAGGACGACCTCACCGAGGTCGGCGTCTCCGTCCTGTCAGGCGGCACCGACGTCCACCTCGTGCTGGTCGACCTCCGCGACTCCGCGCTCGACGGCCAGCAGGCCGAGGACCGCCTCCACTCGGTCGGCATCACCGTCAACCGCAACGCGATCCCCAACGACCCCCGGCCGCCGATGGTCACCTCGGGCCTGCGCATCGGCACGCCCGCGCTGGCCACCCGCGGCTTCGACGCCGAGGACTTCCGCGAGGTCGCGGAGATCATCGCGGCGGCGCTGAAGCCGGATTACGACGCCGACGCCCTCCGGGCGAGGGTCGACGCCCTGACGGCCAAGCACCCGCTGTACACGTAGTGCCCCTAAGGGGTGCTGGGGGCACCTCCCAGCACCCCTCAAAGAAATCGGCCCCACCCTCGCGCAGGGAGGGGAACCCCACCGGGGGGACAACGGCGTCACCCCGAACGTCAGGAGCTGGACCCGATGGCGATATCCGTGTTCGACCTCTTCTCCGTGGGCATCGGCCCGAGCAGTTCGCACACTGTCGGCCCGATGCGCGCCGCGGGCATCTTCGTGCACCGGCTGAAGAACGAGGGGCTGCTGGCGCACACCGCGTCGGTCCGGGCGGAGCTGTTCGGGTCGCTGGGGGCGACGGGCCACGGGCACGGGACGCCGAAGGCGGTGCTGCTGGGTCTTGCGGGGCACTCGCCCCGGACGGTGGACGTGGAGACGGCGGACGACGAGGTGGCCGCCGTCCGCGCCTCGGGGCGGCTCAAACTGCTCGGGGCGCACGAGATCGGCTTCGACGCGGACACCCAGATCGTGCTGCACCGGCGCAGGTCGCTGCCGTACCACGCGAACGGGATGACGTTGTTCGCGTACGACGCGGACGGCGTACCGCTGCTGGAGAAGACGTATTACTCGGTGGGCGGCGGCTTCGTTGTGGACCGGGACGCCCTCGGCGGGGAAGGCGGGGGCGAGGACCGCATCAAGCTGGACGACACGGTGCTGCGGCACCCCTTCCGCACCGGTGACGAGCTGCTGCGGCTCTCGCGTGAGACGGGTCTGTCGATCTCGGCGCTGATGATGGAGAACGAGAAGGCGTGGCGTACGGAGGAGGAGATACGCGCCGGGCTGCTCGACATCTGGCGGGTGATGGAGTCCTGCGTGGGGCGCGGGATGTCCCGTGAGGGCATCCTGCCGGGCGGTCTGAAGGTCCGCCGCCGCGCGGCGCAGTCGGCGCGCCAACTGCGCGCGGAGGGCGATCCGGCCGCGCACGCGATGGAGTGGGTCACCCTCTACGCGATGGCGGTCAACGAGGAGAACGCGGCGGGCGGCCGGGTCGTGACCGCCCCCACCAACGGCGCCGCGGGCATCATCCCGGCCGTCCTCCACTACTACCTGAACTTCGTCGCGGCGCCGACCGCCGGCGCCGTCGACCGGGAGGACGCCGTCGTCCGCTACCTGCTGGCGGCGGGCGCGATCGGCATGCTCTTCAAGGAGAACGCCTCCATCTCCGGCGCCGAGGTCGGCTGCCAGGGCGAGGTCGGCTCGGCCTGCTCGATGGCGGCCGGCGGTCTCGCCGAGATCCTCGGCGGCTCCACGGAACAGGTCGAGAACGCCGCCGAGATCGGCATGGAACACAACCTCGGCCTGACCTGCGACCCGGTCGGCGGTCTCGTCCAGATCCCCTGCATCGAGCGCAACGGCATGGCCGCCGTCAAGGCCGTCACCGCCGCCCGCATGGCCATGCGCGGCGACGGCCGCCACCACGTCTCCCTCGACAAGGTCATCAAGACCATGAAGGAGACCGGCGCCGACATGAAGGTCAAATACAAGGAGACCGCCCGCGGCGGTCTGGCCGTCAACGTCATCGAGTGCTGACCCGGTAGGCCCTGACCTGGGACTTCCCGTCTTTCAGCTCTGTCGGAGCCTTCCTGGTTTGCACGGCGAAAAGTCCCCGGGAAGTCCCTCCGACAGAGTTGAAAGTCCCTGAAAAGTCCCTGGGATTCCGGGCAGCAGAGGGCCTCCACCAGGGGCTACTCCGCGCTTCATCAGCCGCGGGGGCAGCCGGCGTGGCAGGTCAGCGGCCGAGCTTCCTCATATCTTGCGACGCCAGACGGGCCGAGGCACGATGACTCGAACCCACGATCGACGGATTAGGCACAGGGATCTTAGCCCCTGGCCTGACTTGCTGCGTTCGCGAGGGCGCCGAGTCGCGAGTCGTGGGAGTCGCTGCGATTTGCATTACTACTGGTGCCCGGAATCTTTACGGTAACGGCTGTGATCAATCGATTACACACCGCATCAGCCCTGTGGTAGTCCTGGTTTTCTTCCGCCCTTACGGCCGCCCTGGCCGACGCGGGGCCGGTTGAGGGGCAACTGGGCAGGGGGCGCGGTGGTCGACGTGGTAGCCGAGGCGGCAGGGAGCCGGGAGGGGTTCGAGCATCCGATCTTTCGGCTTGCGCCGAAGGAGGACGACGGCTCCAGGACGTCGGGCCTGTACCGCTACCAGGCGGAGGTCGCGGCGCGGTTTTGCCTGGCGATGCTCACGCAGGAGAGCGTCGACTACATCGTCTGCGAGTGGCACGAGGACTTCGTGATCGCCTTCTGCGACGGTGCGGTCGAGCTGGTCTCGGTCAAGCACCGCCAGCACGATCAGGGCCCTTGGACGTTGAGTCAGCTGTTTCAGGACGGGGGTCTTGCCCACTTGTTCGATCGCTGGGTGGGCTGCGATCGCGCGAGCAACGTGCGCCTGCGTCTGTTCACCAATGCTGCGCTGAAGCCAGCCAGGGACAACGCGCGTGGCCTTGCCAGGATGTGCGGCCCGCAGCCGGAGCTCACCGAGGGCCGCGACGCGATGGTGAAGAACGTGGCCAGGCAGCTGCTGAAGGTCCGGTGGAAGCAGCCTTACGACAACATTCCTGATACGCCCCAGGTGAACGTTGCTGACATCGTCTTTCCCGAGGGCTTCCTCGACCAGGTGGGGGGCTTCCTAGCGGTACTGGCCATCGACCACGACCAGTCCGCGAATCACTCGATCACGGACACCAACATCCAGCAGTTCCTGCTGCCGGCCATCGCCAGCCTGGAACTGGTCGACGTAGACGCCGAGAGCACCTACCGGGATCTGGTCAACCGCATCGAGAAGGCGAACCGGGACGAAAGTGACCGCGGGCAGCTCGCCTCCTACATCGTCGACCCTGCCCGGGTCCTGAACAACAGGCAGATGTCCGCGCGCATCGCCAGGCGCAGGCTGCGCCGCGTCACCGTCCTGGATGGGTTCGCCTACCTGCGCACCGCCGTGCCGACGTATGTGCGTGGCCAGGTGCCGATCAAGGCCCCCGGAGGCACGAGGCTGGGGCGCAAGCTTGCCCACGGCCAGGTGCCCTCGGACGAGGCTGCCCACGCTGAACGGCTGCGCTCGGCCTGGTACGTGACCTGGTCCCAGCAGCGCTCGGGCCTGGTAGGAGATGCCGCGGACCTGGAGAACCTGAGCCTTGAGGTGACCGACGCCGCTTTCGAGTGCCGTGGAAGAGCAGAGCAGGAAACTGCGCCCGGCTCGGCGTACGGCCGGCGGATGAATCAGCTCCTCATCCAGTACCTGACTCCCGAGACGGTGGCGGCAACGCCCCCGTTCAAGGTCAACAAGCAGCATCTGCGTGGCCTGGCTTACCAGCTTGCCGATGAGTGCCACTTCTACTTCTCCGAGCCGTTCGACGCCTCCGCCGAGGGCGCCCCGTGACCAACAGTACCGAGCAGGCCGCGGCCGCTAGACGGATCAGGACCGAGGGCCGCCAGGAGGAACAGCGTGAATCTCACTATCACGAGGCTCGCGTGCTGCTGCTGATCAGCCAGTTCACCACGGCGAAGAAGGGCCTGGACGGCCTGACGAAGCTGGCCAAGCTCGACTTCCTGCTCCGCTATCCAGCCTTGCTCGAACGGCTCCTCAATGAGCGGAACCTGTCCTGGCCAACGGGTGCGGAGCCTACGAGATTCGAGCGGATCGCCGTGGAGAGCCGCATGACCCGCTACAAGTACGGCCCCTGGGACCAGCGCTACTACAGCGTCCTTGGCTCTCTTGCCGCCCGTGGGCTGATCACCTATGCCGGAGGCGGCCGTGCCGAGTTCCGCGTTACCGCCACGGGGGCGATCGCCGCTGACACCCTCGCCTTAACCGACGAGTGGGCTGTCGTCGCCGAGCGGATCACCCTGCTGAAGAAGCACTTCAACAAGACCGGGTCAGCCCTTAAGACCCTTATCTACGAACGCCTGCCCGACGCGGTGGACAGGCCCTGGCGGACGGAAATCTGATGGCAGTCCACGTCCGCTTCCTCTCCCTGACGGTCACCACCGCTACTGCGGAGAAGACCTACCGGTTCGACCAGCCGGCCACAGTCATCAGCGGAGCGAGCGGCTCCGGCAAATCCAGCCTGCTCATGCTGCTCAAGCACACCATCGGCGGGTCCGCCCGGCTGACGACCACCGTGCGCGACCACGTCCACTCGGTGCGCGCCGACGTCGTCATGGGCAACCAGCACATGATCCTCAAACGGACCATCAGCGACGAGCGCTCCGACCACGTGGACATCCTCGACCCCGACACCCTGACGCTGCTCCACAGCCTCGCTGTGCGGTCCGCCAACCGACGCGAGACGCTCTCGGACTACCTCCTGCAGGCCACCGGTTTCCCCCGCGCCTCCATCCCGAGCACACGCGACGGGAACGCGCAGTCGCTGGACCTGACGTTCAGCAACCTGTTCGCCTACACCTACATGGAGGCCCACAACATCGACAGGGAGGTCGTGGGCCACCGCGACACCTGGTTCAACCGCAAGCGCAAAGAGCTGTTCAAGCTCATGTTCGCGCTGACTGATAGCGCCCTCATGGAACTGCGGCTGGCCAAGAACCTGCTGGACGAGCAGCTGAAGAAAAAGAAGTCCGAGTACGCGAACGTCACTCAGTTCCTGCAAGCCTCCGACTCCCGAAGCGAGGAGGAACTGCGGACCGAGCTCACCAGCCTGCGCGACATGCTCGGCCGGGCCGAGAGCACCCTGTCCTCCCTCCGGTTCGAGCTGGAGGACAATGCGGCAGCGGACACCGTCCTGCGCCAGGATCTGGGACGGGCGGTCGACGCGACCCGCGACGCCGCCCAGGAAGTCCTCGGCGCCCGCGACCTGGTCGAAGCACGAGCCGCCGTCGTCGCCCAGGTGACCCTGGACCTCGCCCGCCTGGAACGGTCCTCCACCGCCATCGACCTGCTCTCCCCCTTCGACTTCGTCATCTGCCCGCGCTGCATGCAGCGCCTGGAGAACAGGCCCGTCCCCGCCGACTACTGCGTCGTGTGCCTGCAGCCTGATCCGCGCGACGCCGACGTCGACCCCGTCGTCGTACAACAGACCCGCACAGCGCTGGAGGAACAACTTCAGGATGCCCGTGCAGTCCAGGACGCCGACGTTCAGGTTCTGCAACGTGCACAAGAGGCCGCCGAGCAGGCGGACTTCCGTGCCACCACCCTGCGCCGCCAGCTCGATGCGCTGACCCGGGACACGGTCGCACCCCGCTTCGAGGCGATCGCGCAGTCCAGCGCCCGAGTGGCCACGCTCAAAGCGACCATCGACGCAGTGGCACAGCTACGCGACTTCTGGACCCGCGCCCGCTCGATCAACCAGTCCGTCCGCGACATCACCGCCGAACGCAAGGAGCTCACCGCGGCGATCAAGGCCCGTACCGCAGACCTCCAGAGCCGACAGACCCTGGTCGCGGAACTCAGCACATCCTTCCGCACGATCCTCGAGGACTTTCAACCGCCGTGGGAGGTGGAGTCAGCGGTCGTGGACCCCGACTCGTACCTGCCGGTCGTTAACGACACGCAGTTCGAGAACCTCCAGGCGTCCGGCGGCGGCATCAGCGCCTGCGTCAACCTTGCCTACAGCCTGGCGCTCCTCGAGTTTGGCCTGACCCACCCTGACGTGCTGGTGCCCTCCCTCCTGATCATCGACTCCCCCCGAAGAGTGTTCGGCAACAACCCCGAAGACCAGGAAACTAGCCGCCGAATTTACGACCGCTTCAAAGATCTGGCTTACACCTATGGTGAAGCCCTGCAATTGATCGTCGCCGACAACGACACAGCACCCGTTCCCAGCGACACCTTCGGCGAGATCGAACTCGACTACATCAGCCCATTGGTCCCCGGCGTCGTCCATCCCGGCCCCGGCCACACAGCCCGCATCGAAGACGAGACTGTCGAAGGTAACGCATCCTCCTGACCACACCGTCCTCCATAAGCGCATCCGCGGCTTGTCCAGTGCGGCGCTCCTCCGGGCAGTGTCGTGGGCGCACGACCACCAGCCCCGCGCCCCACCGAGTGCTCACCGCCGTTCTGGACAGCCATCACCTGTCTCCAAGTACGCGGCCGATCCTCCCCCAAGCGCCCATGACCGGGAGGACTGAAGTGCCGGCGCAGGCCCTCACGGCCGGAGGCGCTAAAACGGCACCACGCGAGTCAATCCGCCAGGGTGCCGGCAGAGATGGGCCATTGGGCCGGCGAACCGCGAAGGTTACCGCCGCGGCCGGCGATTACGGCCTCCGGGTTGAGCTCGCGCACACCGACGCAGCCGCCCGTTCAACAGCGCGATCGTCACTAGGTGCCGAGTCAGGCGCGAGATCTGTCGAGACCGGACAGCCCCGACCTCGCCGGACGGTCACGGCGCGGTGATAGCCATTGGCCTGTCGACCGAAGATCAATGACAGAACCTGACTAGGTGTCACGCACGCTGGTCCACCGGGGCTTTCACTACGTGCGCCCGACCTATCCCGCTAGACAAGGGAAAGCTCAGTTCAAAGGCCCGGGACATCCATATGATTACGGAAATCAAACCTGCGATCCGATGCCGTGTTCTGCCACCCCGTCCAAGAGCGTCCGCGCTCGCCTTGCGCTCTCCGTGCCCGTGCTGCACCCCCGTGTCCCGCAACGTTCAGGGGCAGAGCTGCCGCCTCGTGGCATCTCCCAAGACCAATGGCTTCCGCCGTCCGGGTGAATACCTCGCCGTGGACGTCACACGACAACGAGGGACCAGCCACTTGTAGCACTTGCACAGCTATTTCTCAGGAGCGCGAGCCTGGCCCTTCTAGCCTTGTCCCTGACGCGGGAAGGGCTCCCCGATCGGCCACGGGTTTGTGAGGCCGAACCACTCCGCCTGCGTGTGCTCAGGATCAACGAAATGCATTGCGCCGTGGGCGTCGACGGTCGATCGACGCCACATCGGTAGCGAGGGCACGGGCCACTCAGGGTCGGGGTGCTCCCAGATGGTGTGCTGCTGCGTGGCCACGAAGGCGGGGTGCAGTTGCTTGACCACGACCACTGCCGACACGTGACGGTGGTCCGAGCGATCACCCTTGTACCAGTAGCCATCGGGATTGCGGATGACAGCCCCCAAGTGGGTCTCGGCGCCAGGTCGAGTGTCGATGAGCAGGCTCTCCGTGCCGTACAGCGCGTTCCTCACGTCGTAGTCATCGGTGGTGAAGCTGCTCAACGCCACCGCAACGATGTACGGAGCACTGAGCGGCCCGTATGCGGAACCCTTGTCACTCAGGGCCTTCTTGATCCCCTCCTCGCCTTGCACCACGAAGGCTCGTCCGCCGCCGAGGATCCCAAGTGGTCTCACGCCCTCCTTTCCGCGCGCCTCGGGCGACCTCGGAAGCGCGTGGAACTGAATTCGCCACCCGTCCGCCTCATAGGGCATTCCTGGAAAGTCGCGGCGGCCGTTCCCCTGGTTCCTGTAGGCGTCCGGATCCAGCTCTGCTAGCCATTTTCCCAGTCTGGAGCGCAACGGGCGGGCTGGGAGCGGGCCACCTCCCTGCATTTCTACGTCGATCGACAGGACGAAGTTCGGGCTGCTGATCTTGTCGAGCGAGTCGTACAGAGTGTTGACCCTCGCTGCTGCGCGCCCCGAGACGTCACTGAACGACGCTGATCGAGCTTCAACGTAGACCGCCGTGCCGTCCTTCTCCGCAAGGAAGTCCGGGCGGCGGCTAGTCCCGTCAACTTCCGGGTGACAGGTCACGGCGTAGCCCATCCGGAGAAGACACTCGTGCAGGTACAACTCGAAGAAAGCCCCTTTGGACTGCCGGTCGTCAGTGGAGCGCAGCCGTCCCATGACGTCCGGCCGAGCATCCGGGCACAGCCGGGAGAACCAGTCCTCGATCACGTTGCGGACTTGTTCCCAGTAGGAGCCTGCCACGCGGTCGATGAACTGGGAGTGGCTCTCCTCGTACTTGGCCGGGGACGGGTCGGTTCGCTCGATCGGCGAGAAGATGTTCACGCCGATCATCACACCCGGTCCACCGGTCCGGGGCAAGACACCCTGTCGCCCTCCAAGGGACCTCCGCTCCGCCGAGTCTTGGGTCCGCACTTCGAACCCGCGGCGGTGCGCGGTGGAGATGAGCTGTGCGAGTGCCGCGCCAGCGGCTGCGGCTGCGGCTGCGGCTGCGGCTGCGGCTGCGGCTGCGGCTGCGGCGACGAAGGGTGTACAGGGGTTGTCCGGGCAACCCGGGTTCCGGGGTCGTGGCGCCGGTGGCCGCTTAGACGACGCCGGTGAGCCGACTGCTTCCGAAGGGCTTGCGGGCCCAATGGCCTCGTAAACGGCATGCGGCGGTCAGTGCTCGGTGAGGTCTCGGATGTCCCAGCCCGCGTCGACCATTGCCTCCGCGTACTGCTTGCCGCGATCGCGGTGGGCGGCGAGCACCAGCAGGTGGGTGGGGCGCGTCGCCCCGACGAAGACGAGCTGCACAGCGGCCTGGACGCTCTTCAGCTCCCGCCGGGGGTCACTCCCCTCGGCAACCATGCGGAGCGCCTCGGTCACGTCGAACTTCCTGCCGTTCTTCTCCAGGCACTCCAGGATCAGCGTCGCCGCATGGGTCTCGCCCTTCGCGCTCTGGATGGTCCCGGGTATGGCGCGCGCCGCTGGCACTGCGGCAGAACTCCTGGGAACGCCGCCCACTGCTGGGGCCGACTCGCCCGCGGGGGTGAACTCCAGGCCGAGGGCCTTCAGCGGTGCGTCGGCGAGCAGCTTCATCTGGACGGTCAGCTGATCGGTGATCATGCCCCAGCTCGCCTCGTCGAATGTGGCTCCGTGGGCGAGGAGTTCGCGCAGCAGGATCCGTACCTTGCCGCCGGGGGTCGCCGCAGACCTCTCCAGGCGGCCGAGCGCCGGCAGCCCTTCGCCGGTCAGGGGCGTGAAGGACGCGCGCAGGGCGTTCCACAACTCAGTGGCCGCTTCGTAGCTGTTCGCGTCCGACCTCCACTGGGGCCCTGCCGCGCGTGCCGCGTCGATCAGGGCGCGGTGGGCCGTTGGGCGACCGGGCGGGGTGTAGCCGGGCAGGTAGCAGGAGATCGACTGCGGGTATGCCTGGGAAGTTCCCGGGCCCTGCCGCGCGCCCAACACGCGCGGCGGACGTCTGAGGAGAACATCCTCGGGGAGGATCGCGGCAGCCATGCGTTCGAAAGTCGGCACGACATCGATCGCTGTGGCCTCGTTGAACAGCAGTATCGCCACCTGTCCGTCGGGGCCGGCTCCATGGATCTGCTGGGGGCGCCGGACCGCCAGGCGGCTGGCCACTGCTGCGATCTGCGGTCCGAAGCGGCGGCTGACCGGCAGCTCCGCAGCACCGGCCAGCGGGAACGCTGAGGTTGGCCCGGTCACGGCGCCCGAGTCACTGTAGATGCCCTGATTGGTGTCGCCTACCCGCTGCACCACGGTGGGTGAGGAGGCGAAGACCAGGTCCAGCAGTTCGTGCTGGGGGACGCTGGTGTCCTGCATCTCGTCGAAGAGAACGAACGGGAAGCGCGCGGAGACGGCCGGGATGATGCCTGGGTGCTCGGTGAGGTACTGCTGGGCGATGGCGTACATGTCCTGGTAGCGAAAGACGCCTCGGCGGGCCAGAGCCCACTTGAGCCTGGACAGTTGCTCGCCGCTGACCGTCTCGGCGCGGAAGGGGAGTTCCCCAGTCGCGCCGGTGACCACGAGTTTGCTATCCCGGTAGGTGAACGTCGCCCCCGTGACGATGCCGGTGCCGCCGCGCTGACGTTCCACGTAGCTGCGCAGGGTGGAGTAGTTGGGGTGCTGCAGGAGCCGGATCGCTGCGGTCTCGAAGGCCGCGTCGTCGACGGAGCGAACCTCGACTCCCTCGGCCCGCACGGCCGGAAGCGCAAGGAAAGTGTGCACGAAGGACTGGATGGTGCCGATGAAGTGTGGGTAGCGCAGCAGGCTGCGCCCCGTGGCGAGGGAGGCCACCCGGTCGGCGATCTCGTTCTTGGCCGTGTTGGTGTGGGACAGCACGCACACCCCGCACGTAGCGGAGGTCCATGCGTCGGCCATAAGTGCGAGCTTGAGCCCGATCAAGGTGGTCTTGCCCGACCCCGGAGCGGCTTGGAGGTCCTGTGTGGTCTCGCTCTGCAGGAAGTCCCACTGCTCGGCGTCGAGCGGGTCGAGTCCGAGGAGCTTCACCATGGCCTCCACTTTGTGCGTGGCGAAGGCATCGGGCAGGTAGGTGCCGGTCACAGGGTCGCCTCGCCGCACAGGTGGGTGAAGGCGTCGATCAGGTAGGGCGGGACGTCGCTCTTCGTCACCGAGGTGGAGGCGAGGAGCTGCGCGGCGAACTGCGCGGTGATCGACTTGCTGGCGCTGTTGAGCTTGAGCGGTCTGTAGATAGCCAGAGCAGCCTGCTCGAGGGGGACCTTCTGGCGCAGCCAGCGGTCGACGACCTTGTCGGCCCGTGCGATGACCTGAGCAGTCTTGGCGGCGTCCGGCCAGGACCGTTCCGCAACGGATGCGAGCTTGACCGCGCGGTGCATCAGCCTGGCCATGGTCCAAGAGGTGACGGCGAGGTCGTACTCCAGCGTCCACCAGTTCGACACGAAGGTCTTCACCGGCCCGTCGTCTTCGCTGGCGAGGTCCGCAATGTGCGCGGCGATCTCCTGCTCCGTCATCTCGTCCCAGCACTTCAAGCTGCCTCGCATCTTCTCCGAGGTGCCGGCGGGAACGAGGTCGCGGTCGCGGATGCAGGCGACGGGGACGGGGATCTGCTCGCCGGAGCGCTGGAAGACGCGGCTGTACCGGAACAGGCCGACGTGGCCGACGTTGACCACGCTGACGCCGTGCTCGTTGAAGGGCATACCCAGGACGGCGGCGAGAGCGGGCAGGAAGATTGCCTCAGCGTCGCCCTCGACCATCGCCAGGCTGCGGGCGAAGAACATATTAGCCTTGGTCACGTCCAGGAACCGGGTCAGGAACGCATAGTCCTCGCCGGTCAGGCGCGTGATACCCCGCCGCAGCGGGAAGGTGCGGCCCCGGACGACGAGGGTTAGGCACTCGACGGGCGTTGATGAGGCGAGGTTGGGGCTGTGGGTGGTGAGGATGACCTGGACCGGGGCCCTGCCATTTTCCTGCGGCCTCTGGGCCTTGTCGTGGAGAAGGTCCATGATCCGGGTCTGGAGCTGGGGGTGGAGGTGCGCCTCGGGTTCCTCGATCAGCAACAGGGGAGCCAGTTCGCTCTTGCCCAGCAGGAGGAGCTCCGCAGCCATGAACAAGGCATTGTTGTATCCGAGCCCTCGGCGCGTCCACTCGTCGGATCTGGCGAAGAGATTCAGTTCGAGTCGTTCCAGTGCGCGGGCCAGCGTCGCGTCGGTGGCGACGCTGATCTTGGCGCGCAGGACGTCGTCGCCGATGGCGAACCGCTGCAGGTAAGCTGAGTTAATGTCCTGGCTCACATCAGCGACGGCATTGTTGTTTCGGATGTCGTGCTCGGCGCGGCGCAGGATCCCCACCAGAGTGGACGGAGGGGTATCGCCCTCGGGGTCGTAATCATCAACACCCTGGTCCTTCATTGCCGGGTAGCCGGCGAGGATCTGGGAGAGCCGTGATCCGCGACCCGAGCGCAGTTCCGCCTCCGCGTCGCGCAGAGGGCGCAGGTAGGTGGCGCGCAGGAGTTCGCGTGCGGCGCCATCCAGGGCCGGGCCGTTGCCGTCTGGTCCGGTCCGTGTGGTGACCGAGACCCGGTTCCGGACCGGGTCCATCCGCTGGGCCTTGAACGTCACGCAGAGCCAGGCGGCGCCGTGGCGGTCATGAGTGAGCAGTTCAAGGAAGACCGCCTGCTCCTCGGTCGACAGGTCGGTGAACCCGCACACGATGGTGAAGGTCTCCGCCCGCCCGTCCTTCCCGAGGTGGAAGTCATCCTGGGAGACTCGGTAGTAGTCCGTCGCCGCGGTCTGCAGGCACAGCCGGATCGCGTCGATGATCGCCGTCTTCCCGCTGTCGTTCTCGCCGACGAGCACGTTCGTCCCGGCCGTGAATGACAGGGCCAGCGACGCGTCCGACTCGCCTTCGCTCAGGGCCGCAGCTCCGAAGACCCGGAAGTTCTCGACCCGAAGATGCGCTAAGTACACAGATTCCCCCGCCGGCGGGCCGCAGCGCGCTCTTCTCCGGACAGGAGTCCCCGGGCGGCGCGGCCCATGATCGATATTTCCGGAATCCTATGCTCTCCGAACTGGCCGCCCGAGGGTATCCGGCAGATTGCGGGGGACGGTGTAAGGTCCCGGACACCTCGTCTGCCCGAACAGCCGTACTCCTGCGGGCCGCCATGATGTCTTGCCGTCCCCGGCCAACCAGGCGTGAAGGAAGGCTGCCACTCCACCGATCTCCGGCAACAGCAAAGCGCGAGCGCGCTGGGTGCTGCCGCCGATCACTCCTCAACTAGGGTGAATTCGGCATCGCGCCGACCCTTTCGCCGTCCCCAGACAGCGGTACTGCACGACAGGTTGACGCCGTGACCGTTGCGGTGTGGCTCCTCGCCGACGCCTGTGCAGTGCGAGAGGTTGGCGCCGGGCCGCCACCGGTGTCGACAGAGTCGGTCAGCGCCGGAGGAGACCGGCCAGCACGCGCAGTACGAAAAGGCCGAGCATCAGCTCCAGGACCCGCATGGCCGCTTGTCGACGATGACTTCGGCGTGACCACACCGCAGGCAGGACAACGCCCAGATAGAGCAGCACGAAGACGACCAGGACGATGACGCCCGGGGATGAGAGCACGACCGCACCGATTCGTACGGCATCGGCGAATGACACGAGAGGATCCCTTCGTGGAGAACGGGGCGATCGGGACTCTCGCTGTCCGGCGGGTCCGTACGGAACCCGGATTCTCCGTTTGTACAGTCGAGGCGGAGAGCGGGAGGTCACCGGGCATACGCCGAGGGGCCGTCCAACGGCAGGCGAGACAGATCGGACAGGCGGGGCGGCGTGCTGGGCAGTGGTGAGGAACGGTTCCGATCGGACCTGCGGACCCTGGGGGAGTGGCGCCTCAGCAGGCTCAGGCCGGTGCCGGGTCTGCGCAGACTCGCGCGCAGTGCCCGTGTCGAGTCACCTTCGACGGTCGGCGGCTGGCTCCTCGGACGGAACCTGCCGGCCTCCGTGGAGCGCCTGATTGGGCTGGTGCTCGCGATCGGTGCCGAGGCGAAGCGCCAAGGAGCGGAGCCGCTGCCCGACGAGCGGCACCTCTTCGACCTCGACCACTGGCGCCGTCGCCATCGGGACGCCGTGGCCGACCGGATCGGGGGGCAGAACGGCGGGACCGCGCAACGACCAGTGCACTCCGACAGAGAACCCTGCGTCGTCGGCCCCCTCGACCTGCCACGTCCGCTGGCCAGCTGGCAGCCCGAGCGGCTCGGCGTGCACGCGGCGATCGCCGATCCGCTGCGAACGGCCGCGACTGACTTCGTGCTCCCGACGTACATCGCCCGCCGCCACGACCACGAGCTGCGCGGCCTGCTGAAGGATGCGGCGTCCGGAGCAGACCCAGTGCTGCTCGTGCTGAGCGGGTATAGCTGCGCCGGGAAGACGCGCACCGCGTACGAGGCGGTCCTGGCCTGCCTCGCTGACTGGGCGCTGGCGTATCCGAAGGACGCAGACAGCCTGAACCGGCTGCTTGCGGCGAACGCCCTCGGCCCGCGCACCGTGCTGTGGCTCAACGAGGCCCAGGAACTGCTCGGCGGCAACGGCGGTGAGGCCGCTGCCGCGGCACTGCGCCGACGGCTGGAGCAGCCAGGACCGTTGGTGGTCATCGCCACCCTTTGGCCGGGCCACCGAAACGAACTGACCGATCGTCCGACCGGCGTCCAGGACCGCCATCCTCAGGCCAGGGCACTGCTTGCGGCAGCGCGCGTGATCACTGTTCCTGCGGTCTTTGACGGCTCGGCGTTGGGGCGGCTGCACGAGACGGACGACGGTTCCCTGGCCGTCGCCGCGCGAACAGCTCTGGACGGTTCCATCACCCAGACCCTGGCCGGCGGGCCAGCCTTGGTTCAACGGTACGAGCAGGCAGATGGAGCGCAGGACTGCTACGGCAAGGCTGTTGTCACGGCCGCAATGGACGCGCGCCGACTTGGTCACGCCTCCCCGCTCTCGTTCGCGCTGCTGGAAGCGGCCGCGCCCGGCTACCTGACGGACTCTCAGCGCGCAGCAGCGCCGGCGGACTGGTTCGAGACCGCGTTGGCCTTCGCACGAACCAGGGTCAAGGACGTGGCGGCGGCGCTCGGCGACGTTGCCCGCGACCACGGCATGGGCGCCAGGTCGGGAGTGAGCCGCCTGGCGGACTACCTCGACCACTACGCCCGGACGGCTCGGCGCGAGTGCTTCCCGCCCTCCTCGTTCTGGCACGCTGTTGAACACCACTCGGCGACCGCCGCTGACCTGTACGGACTGGCCTGTGCCGCAAAGAATCGGGGGCGGCTGCGTCTGGCGGCCGCACTGCTGCGCCGCGCGGCAGATGGGGGACACGGTCCGGCCTGGGAGACAATCGTCACGATGATGGCGTACCGGGGCCTAACCGAGGAACCCGAGACGCTGGCGCGATCTATCCTCCGGAGCGGAGACCCGGAGCCGATGTTAGCCCTGGCTTGGACACTCAACGAGGTCGGCGACCCTGACGAGAGCGAACGGCTGATTAGGGAAGCGGCCACCACCGGGCGGGCCTCGGCCCTGACATCGCTGGCGGTGGTGCTGGACCACGGCCCGGAGGCCGAAACGGCATTGACGGAGGCTGTGGCGCTCGGAGATCCGGCGGCGCCCTACCTGCTGGCTGAGCTGCGCCGAAAGGCGGGCCACCTCGCGGAGTTCGAACGGCTCCTGTGGCTGGGGGCATCGGCGGGTGATCGGGATGCCAAGGGCGAATTGGTAACACTCAAGTGCCGCGTTGACGAGTGGGGCGAGGCCGAGCTCTTGGCGCGATCGTTCGCGGAAAGCGGCGATGGATTCGAACTGGCCATGATGGCGATGGAACGGTACCGGGACGGCAATCGGTTCGAGGCCGAACGGCTGGCCTGGACGGTCGTCGAGTTGGCCGATCGGGACGTGCTTGGCGCGGCAGAGCGGCACTGGCCGGGCGGGGTGTTCGCTGCGGTCATGTTACTGATGGGCTTGTACGGCGACGACGAGGTTGACGCGGAGTCCGTCCTGTATCGGCTGGCGGAGTCCCGGAACCCGCAGACCTGGGCCGTGGCGGGCTGGCACCAGGAGGCCCGTAACCCGAGCCAGGCCGAGGCTCTGCATCGACGCGCGGCAGATCGGGGGGACCTCTATGCGCAGGAGCGGCTGGCCATGATGGAACGGCACCGGAATACAGCCCATGCCGAGCGCACGCACCGGGCGTTGGTCGATGCTGGCGGTGGCGTCGGCCCGCTTGCTGCTCTCTGGGAAGACGAGGGCAGAGCTAAAGAGGCCGAGCAGGCCAGCTGTTATGGCCTGGAGATCGACGGTTCGATCGCCGACCCTTGGCTGTTCTAACCGTCGATGCCGACAGCAATGAGCGTTCCTGCCGGACGGGCAGCGCATTCAGCGCGACGGGGCTCTGTCCGCGCCGATGGTGTCCAGGAGGGCAGAGAGGTCTGTGGCGCTATCTGGGGCCTGGGTGTGCGGGATAAGTTGCGGAGTGGGTATGGGCGCTGGCGCGGACGACGGCTGGGACCAGGCGCTGACACGGTGCCCAGCGAGCCCCTCCAGTTCGCGCTGAGCGCGGGAAAGACAGCGCACAGACGCCGAGGCTAGGCAGCGCCGCGAACACGCCCCCGAGTCCACTGTCACTGCAGGCCAGCTCGAGCAGGAGCGCGAGCGTGGCCTCTTTGTAATTGTCCCTGTCGGGGGGAGCACATCCCGATCGGCCACGGGTTCGTAAGGCCGAACCACTCCGTCGGCGTGTGCGCGGGATCGACGAAGTGCATGGTGCCGTGGGCATCGACAGTCGATCGCCGCCACATCGGGAGTGAGGGCACGGGCCACTCAGGGTCTGGGTGTTCCCAGATGGTGTGCTGCTGGGTGCCCACGGAGGCAGGGTGCAGTTGCTTGACAGTGAGCACCGCCGACACGTGGCAATGGTCCCAACGACTGACGGCCTGCTGGAGCAGGGCTTTGGGGTCGCGGCCTGCCTGTTGGGCCTGGGCGAGGGTGGCGGCCAGCGCGTCGTGCTGGGTCTCGGTACCGGTGCGGGTGAGGTGGTGCGCCAGTACCGCGCGGATGGTGGCCTCGTAGCTGCGGCGTTCGGTTTCGGGCAGGGCTCGACCCTGGGCGTGCAGGGCGTTCATGGGTGCGGCGGCGGCTTGGCGGTAGGCGGCGCGCAGGTGTTCGGCGGTCTGGCTTGCGGCGTGGGCTTGTTGGGCTGTCCTCGGGCGGAGTGCCAGTGGGCGGCGGCGATGGCGAACAGGACGAGGGCGGACAGGAGCATTGCGGTGGCGCCGCCGTCTTCGCCCCTCCCCAGTGCCCCGCCGGCCTGGATGATGCCCCGGGCGGCCGAGCACATCGCGCGGGTGTCGGCTTGTTCGGCACGGGTGTGGCTGCGGGTGGCGCGTTCGAAGGAGCGGGCCACGGCGGCCAGTTCGGCGCGGGTCGCGGCCGGGGAGGTCTGCGCGACGGCGTCCAGGAGTTGGCCCATGCCGGTGAGCTGGGCTGCGGCTTCGTCGCCGTCTCCGTCCAGGAGGGCGGTGGCGCGTTCGGCGACGCCGGTTGCCGTGCGGCGTACCCGGGCAGGCGCCGACCAGTGCGGCCGGGCGGCGCCGGTTCGCGTTGACGTGTGCTGGTCGGGGGTGCCGTCGGTGAGGCGTTGTCGGATGCGGGGCAGGGAGAGGTCGGCGGCCAGGGTGGAGCCCGCGAACCAGATGGGCTCACCCCTGGCGTTGCGGTCGCCGGGCAGGGCGACCGCGTAGCCGAGGACGTCCCCGGACGGCCCCTGGGTGAGTTTGATGCGCAGGCCCTTGTCCCGCAGCCGGGTGAAGAACTCGGCTTACGTGGCGGCTCCGGCGAGGGCCTGGCGGGCGGCTTCGCGCAGCGTCTCGCGCGGGATTTCGGCGCGTCCGGTGCGTTCGGCTTTGAACCGCTTTTGGCTGGTGGGGTTCTTGGCGGCGGCGCCGTCGCCGGGGTTGAGTCGGCGCAGGCCGTAGTCCTTTTCTATCTGCCGAGCTCCAGCCTGGGTTTTGCGCTGGTCAAACTTCAGGTCGGCGCGGCGGCCGTCCTGGCGCACCTGGGTGGCGGCGATGTGGATGTGATCCTCGGCGTGGCGGACGGCGACCCACCGGCAGGCGGTGGTGTCGCCTTCGGGGGCAACGCCGACCGCGGCAACAAAGCGGCGGGCGATGGCCGCCCAGTCGGCATCATCGAGGTGCCGGTCGCCGGGGTCTGCTCGGACCGAGCAGTGCCAGAACGTCGTGGCCGGTGCCCGGTCGCCGATTGCTTTGACGGATTGGTCGCGCCGCCCGGCGAACTGGGCGATGGTGTGGTGGGGGTTGCGGCCGGGGCCGGGGGCGTAGTCGTTCCAGGACGCGACCAGGTGCCGGTCGGTGTGCTCGTCGCGTTTGCCGGGGCCGAACAGGTAGCGGATCAGCCTGTGCGTTCCACCGGTGCCGTCACCGGCGCACCAGCCACCCGACGGCGTCGTCCACCGAAGCGAGTGCGCTGTCGATGCGGTGCAGGAGCTGCTGGAGGTCGGTGGCGGGCTGCCCGCCGGCGTTGAGGAAGTGGGCGACCTGGTTCAAGTTGTTCCCGACGGCGGCGAGCTGCCGGTTGGACTCCATGAGTTCCTGTACACCGCGCCGGTAGTCCGCGACCGCGGCGGTGGGGTTGACGCTGGCCGCGGCAGCGAGGGTGGCGGCTGCGGCGTAGCCGCCGGGGGCAAGGTCGGCGGCGTGGGCAGCGAGCTGGACGGCGGTCCATTCGGCGTCGCTGAAACGCAGGCTGGTGCAGGTGCGGCGCTGGGCGCTGTGGCGCGGACGGCGTCGGCGGGACACGGCGCGCACGGCGGTGTTCTGCGGCAGCTCCTCCCCCACGGACGGCACCCCCGGGCCGTCGTCCCGTTCGGCGGCAGGCACCCCCGGGCCCGCCGCCGAACGGTAAGCTCCCGCCCCTTCCGGGGCGGGAGCGGGGTAAGCAGCGCTTACCCCACAACTTGCTGCCCGGAGGGCTGTGTTGACCTCACGCTGCTGTACCGGGGTGGTAGCTGCCGAGTCGTTCGCGGTCACCGACCCGACTCCGCGTCCTGCTGGTGGACCTCGTGCAGGAAGTCCTCTGTACGGTCCATGGCCAGGAGAGGGTGGTGCAGCGTCCAGGTGCGGTCAGGTCCGGGTTCGGCGCGGTGGAGGTGGCAGCTGTGGTGCGGCACGCCCAGCCAGTTGTCCACTTCGGCTGGGGTGGCAGGGGTCGTGCGCATGGCGGTGTTCTCCTGTGGTTAAAAGAAGTCGGAACGGTGACGCTCGCTGGATGGGTGACCGGCCGTGCTATCCGGCCCGGTCACCCACCGTCGTGGTGTGCGGTCAGTCCCGGTGGGGGGTGACTGGGTGACGGGGTGTCGTGCTGTTCGCGGAGCTGGGCCATCGGGGCGGTCAGCGTGTCGCTCGACAGCGGGATCTTCTGACCTCGGACGGCCTGGGCGATGACCTGCCGCGTCAGCTTGTCCTCGGCTCTGACCGCCGACCGGACGATCGCCAGCAGCTCCTCGGTGTCCGGGTCAGACCGCCGGTCACCGGCCCGACGGAATTCGCGGTCACTGACCGGCGCCGGGGTGACCGGCCGGTCAGTGACCGGCGGACGGCTGACCGGGCAGACGGTCACCTGGTCGGTGGCGGCCAGTCGTTCTCTGACCGCCGGGCGACTGATCGGCTGACCGCGAAGGTCAGCGGCCCGAACGCCCGAACTGGGATCCTTGCAGTGGCCGGTGACCGCGCCGGGCGTCGTCCGCCAGGTCACCGTTCCCTCTCACCGACCGGCTGACCGGCGCCGACCTGACCGGCCCGGGGTGACCGCTGACCGAACTGATCATCCCGAGTGACCGGATTCGCCCGGAGTGGTCGGACTGACCGTGACCGTGGTGGTCAGGTCGGTCGGCGCGGTTGTCGGAGCCCCCGCAGACTGCCTGGTTCTGCCAGGTCCGTCCCCCAGCGACCGGTGGTGGGCGGGGGGTTCGTCGTGCTGGGCATGCGGGGTGTGCTCCGATCGCTCTCTCCGTGCGCTGGTGGTGCGTCGGCGGAGTGGTCTGGCTGGGAAGTCGACGGGGTGGCGCGCTCGGGGGCGGACCCGTGCGGAGCGGCTTGCCCTGGGGTCAGGCAGCGGTGCGGGTGCGTCTGCGGTCGACCGGCGCGAACTCGACCCTCGTGGTCATCTGTGCCAGGCGGGAGGCGACGCGGTCGCCGACGTGCGCCCGCAGGGCGCTGATCGCCAGGTTGGAGGTGATCAGCGTCGGCAGGCATTGGTTGTAGCGGCGATTGACCAGCCGGTACGTGATCTCCTCGACCCACTCGCTGGCCTTCGCCGCACCGAGGTCGTCCAGGATAAGCAGCGGCACCCGGGCCACGGCTGTCAGATTCCGCTCGCTATCCACCCCGGCCCTTGGGCGCAGTTCGGCGTACAGGTCGGCCGCCGTCGTCGCCCGCCACCGCACCCCGACCCCTGCCCCAACCAGGGCCCGCACCGCCCCGTACGCCTGGTGCGTCTTGCCCGCGCCGACCACCCCGGCCATCAGCAGCGACGGCCCCGTCGCGACCTGCCGCCGTGCCCCGGTGCCCGGCGCGATCGCCTGCGCGGCAACCTCCCGGCACCAGGCCAGGACCTGGGGATGGTCGGCCGCCGCGCCCCGGTAGCGCGGCGGCATCCCGGCCACGAGGGCGTCCAGCGGCGAGTACGGCACCGACTCGTTCGAGGCTGTGAGGGCGGCCGGGTCGATGTTCCGCGCGGCCAGGATTCGGGCGAGGCGGTCGAGGGCTCCGGCTTCGGCGAGGGTCTGCGGTTCACGGGTTCGGGTACGCATCACAGCTCCTCGGCGTAGGCGGTGGAGGCGTCGACCGGGTTGGTCCATGCCCTGTGAGCGGGCACGTTAGACCCGAATCCCGGACGGCCCAAACCAGCCCCCGATCCACCGGGGGCGTTCATGGCGTCGTTGACAAGGCTCGGCAGCCGCGACGGGTGGCCCTGGACCTCGGCGTACCGCCGCAGCCCGGCCCGGACGTGCTCCGGGGTGATGCCCTCGTCCAGCAGCTTCCTGGTGATCCGTCCCAAGTGCCCGATCACGTCCTCGGGGGGCCGCCGGTCGCACGAGGCGACGTACTCGCCGATCAGCTGGTTCGCCGAGACGCTGCCCGCGCCGGGCGCATCGCGCCCCGTAGGGAAGAAAGATCCAGGATCCAAGATCCTAGATCCAGGGGCCGAGCCCTCGGAGAGTATTCGGGGAGCCTTCGGCGAAGGTTCGGCGAGTGCCTCCTGACCTGCGGTTTTGCCAACGCCCTCCTGGGGCGTGGCTGCGGCGGTGTCGCGGGTGTCCAAGGCCGGGGCCGAGGTGGCCCCGGTGGGTGCAGGAGGGGTCGGCACAGGACGTGGGGGCGTTTCGAGGGCTCGGGGAGGGTTCGGCGAGTCCTCCCCGAACCCTCCGGGAGCCTTCGGTGAAGGGTCGGGGTGCTGGGTGCAGGGGCCCGTGCAGGGGCCGCACCGGTGGTCGGGGTGGTGGCCGGTGCAGACCGATCCGGGACTGGCTCGGCTTGTCGATCTTCTGGTGCTCGAACCACCCGACGATGTGCAGGTACCGCTTGCCGTCGCACCCGGTGTAGCGGCAGATCAGTCCGGCAAGCGCCAGCTGGATGAGGTCCTCCTCGACGTGCACGGCGGTGTGTTCGGCGCGCTGCGGCCAGATCACGCCCCCGATGATCGCCGCGTTGTCCCGGTGCCGCCCCCAGTCGTCGACCTGCGGGAGCAGCCCGATGAAGGTCAGCAGCGCGGTCACCGAGACCTCGTTGCACCGGTCGTTGATGAACAGCTCCGGCTTGATCGTGCGGATCCTCGGCATCTCAGCGGCCCCGCCCTGCCGCGACCAGGCCGCTGCGGATGAGGGTGGCGGTGGTGGCCAGGTCGACGGCGCGCGGGCACGCCGCACCGGAAACCATGTCGGCGAGGCGGCGTGGGCGATCGACATCCGGGCAGGCCGGACTTCCGCTCGGCATGGCGGGCATGTGCTACTCCGTTGCTTGTAGAAGCGCGGTGCGGCGGTTCTCGTACAGAGACGGCATGCCGCCCGCTAGATATGAATCGGCGCCCTTCGGGCTGCCCGCCCGGCGCCCACGACTTGGTACCTCTCGGGCGCCGGTCGACTTTCCGACGGCTGTTCCGCGCCCCTGCCTCATCGGATCGACGGCGATTCCCCCTTCCCTGCCGTGCATTCGGACGAGCGCGGACCAGCAACGTAGGCGGGGAAGCCGCTATCCATCCAGCGAATGAAGCCCCTTCGCCCGCCTCGACGCCAAAACGACATCCCCCTTTCGCGGTGAGGCTTTCTCGCAAAGTGATTTCGTGTGATGACTCGGCAAGGGATTCCACGAGCTGCGATGAGTCCTGCGGCGTCCGGCAGTCGTAGGGTCGGACCCGTTACCGAGGAGGACTTCTGATGCGCAGCGTGACCTGTTCGATGAGCGTTTCGCTGGACGGCTACATCGTCGGGCCGGACGGCGGCTTCGACTGGGCGCCGCCCGACGAGGAGGTCTTCCGCTTCGCCACCGATGAGGTGCGGGAGGCCGACGTCCATCTGCTGGGGCGGCGGCTGTACGAGTCGATGCTGTACTGGGAGACCGCAGGTCAGGACCCCGCGCTCGGTTTCTCGACGGGCGAGTTCGCCGCGATCTGGAGGGCGCTGCCCAAGGTGGTGTTCTCCACCACCCTGTCGGCGGTACAGGGCCATGCCCGGCTCGCTTCCGGCGGCTTGGTGGAGGAGATCGAGCGGTTGCAGGCCGAACCGGGGGACGGCAACATCGCGATCGGAGGCGCGAATCTCGCTGCCGAGGCCGCCGACTCGGGCCTGATCGACGAGTACCGGGTCAGGGTTCTACCCGGTACTGGTCGGCGACGGCGTTCCATTCTTCCCTCAGCACGAGCGCCGGATGCATCTCGAACTCGTCGAGACCCGCACCTTTGGCTCGGGAGTCGTCTATCTCCGCCACCGTGTGGCGCGTTAGCTGGCTCGTCCGCCGTGCCCTGGGCATGATCTGCCCGAAGCGGTGATGGTGCGCTCCCCCGGCACGCCGGTGGTATCGCCGAGGGGCCTGTGTGGCCGAACGTGGTGGTCTGATGCTCGCGTACGGTCGCCAGTTGCACGCTGTGCTCGGTGAGGGCGCGGCTGGTGCGGAACGCTGCTGCCTCCAGGTCCCGCAGCCGTCAGCCGTACGCCATGGTCTCGTCCGGCGTGCCGTTCTCGTGCCAGCCGGCCATCACTGCCCCCCACGTTCGCGGAACTACGCGCATGCGCGAACAGACCCACCATGGGTCGGTGCGGGGGGCAGTTGTCTTCCCGGTGGTGACGTCCGCCATCGCGTCCGGGCAGGGATGTGCCCACGTCGGCGGTCGGCGGGTCGGGGCGTCAGCGTGAGCGGACTCCTCGACATCGATATGACGGCGTCGCGCGCTTGCAATCCAATGCGACGATCGGGCAGTTCAGCGCCTCGGCAATCTTGATCAGGCTGGCTGGGGTGGCGCTGCGCCAACCGGACTCGATCTCGCCCATCAACTGCTCGCCTATGCCGACGAGATCAGCAAGTGCCCGCTTGGTCGGCTCGGATTTCTCCCGTGCCCAGGTGACCGCCTCGGGCTCTTGGTGCAGCCTGCTCGGCCGGGTGCGCTGACGTGCGGACATCCCCGGTTCCCCTCGAAGTGATCGTTGTTGGCCGACAAGGTGTTGCGGAGAGGCATGACAGGACGGACCGGAATCGGTGGCCCGCCCCGCCGACAGTGCAGAACGTGGTCAGGAGTCAGTCCGGTTGGCGCGTGGCCCAGTCTTGGCGGGCGGCAATGAGCGCGGGCAGGACCTCGTCGTGGAGACGATCGGCCTGGGCGCGTAACTTCAATGCGATCTCCGCGAGTTCCTGCGGGTCCAGGCCCAGAATTCGGCACTCCGGACTGACTTGGATGTTCACCACCGGCACGCGCAGGCGGGGGTCCACGTCGTACGGGTTGCAGTCGATGCTTCCCTCGAAGACCGCGTCCTCCTCGGCCTCGTCTCTGCTGTCCGTGGTGGTGAGGGGCATCATCGCGCCCTCGAAGAAGTTCCGGTGATTGATGCTGGCCAGCCGTGCCGACAGCAGGTCCAACGGCACGCCGACCTCCGTCGGATCGTCCTCGGCCCACTCGGGCAGATAGCCGGACACCGCGAGCACGGCCGTGGTAGTGATCGTCCACGAACCCGGCGTGCTCCACGGCTTCGGATGCTCCAGCGGGCCCGCAGGCTGCGGCGGCTGGGGTACGTGCTGCTCGTTGATCTCGATCTCCTTCTCCATGGGAAAACAGGCGTGCTGCTGCTGTCGCGGCCGACCGCCCCTGGAGCGGCCACCCGCGGTGACTCTTCTCGAACCTCTTCAACTCGGTTGCCCCGCCTGGGGGATCTTGAGGACGCACCAGGTGCACGTTCCGTCGGGGCTGACACCCCACTCGTCCGCCACAGCGGAAACCAGGAGCATGCCGCGCCCGCTCTCCTCGTCCGGCCCCGCCTCACGGACCCGCGGCCGGCCAGGCGATCCGTCGTCCACCTCGATCACAAACGCGTCGGCGGCGAGGACGAGTTTGAAGGCGATCGCGTCGTCCGCTCCGTACCGCAGAGCGTTGGTGACCAGCTCGCTGATCAGCAACTCGGCGCTCTCGACGAGCCCGGGATATCCCCAACGAGCCACCACGGCAGCCCCGATGCGGCGGAGACGTCCGACCCACAGTGCGTCGTCCTCCGACACCGTGTCGCCGTCGCGGTTGGGTCCACGCTCGATACGGAGGGCCAATTCGTCGAGTACGGGCTCAGCGTATGCCGGGCTCTGCGCGAGACGTTCCGGGGAGTGGGCGGTCATTGAGGGCTCGCTCCCCGGGTACCCCTGTCGGGCCAGTTGGCAGGAGGGGTGCGGCCGACCTGTCCGTTGTGAGGGCGTGCTGCCGGGGCGAAAAGGGGCAGTCTCTTCTTCACGCACATCTGATCCTCCTTCCGGCTTGCCGGGAGTGACGCTCATGCTCTTCCCTCCCGGGACCGTGGTGTTGGCGAGTACGTTGAGTGTTCCGCCGATCACAGAGCCACGGAATGAGGTCAAGGCCCGTGAGCTGGTGAAGGTGGTGAAAGATCGCTCCGGCACGGGAGGACGCGAAGATGGCGCGTAGCCGTAATGAGAAGTTGGCGCAGGTCATCGCCCAGGCAGGGTGGTCGCACGCGCAGGTGGCGGCGGCCGTCGTGCGCGTCGCCACGGAGAACGGCATCAGCGCGTGCACGGCCGTCGGACGGTCGCATGTGACCTACTGGGTGGGAGGGACGGTGCCCTCCGGCGACGCGCCGTTAGTGTTGCGCGAAGCGCTGTCCCGTCGCCTCGGCCGTCATCTCACGCTGGACGAGATCGGTCTCGCGGACTTGTCCGTGACGGCGGTCGGTGCTCTGGACTGGCGTAGTGATGCCTTGGTGACCTTGACGGAATTGGGGAGGGTGGAAGTGGACGAGGAGCGGCGTCGCCTGCTCAGCCGGTCGGCGTATTCGTTGGCGGCCCTGGCACTTCCGTCGCCGTCGCAGCCGGAGCCCGCCGCGCGAAGGGTTACACCTGCCGGCGGCAGTCGCGCGCTCACCGTGGGAGCCGCGGAGGTGGAGGCCGTACGCGACATGGTGCGGTTCTTCTCGCAGATAGACCAGAAGCGGGGCGGTGGCCACGGACGTACCGCCGTGGTGGCGTACCTGCGGAACGAGGCGCTGGGCTACCTCAACGGATCGTTCACCGACGACCACGTTCGCCGGGCGATGTTCTCCGCCGCCGGGGAACTGGTCTATCTCGCCGCGTGGATGGCGTTCGACAACGACGAACACGCTGTGGCACAGCCGTACTTCACTACGGCCGTGAAGCTCGCCGTCGAGGCCGGGGACGCTCCGCTCGCCGGCCACGTCCTGCGGGCGATGGCACATCAGGCCCTCGAACTCGGACACGGCCCGGAAGCTGCGCGTATCGCGTCCGCCTCCGTGGAGGGCGACCGCTACCGGCTCGCCTCCCCCCGCGAACGGGCACTTCTCGGAGTCGTTCACGCTCGGGCCCTTGCACACATTGGCGACCAACGCGGCTCCGCCGCAGCCCTGCTGCGCGCCGAAGACGACCTTGCATCCGCCGGCCCTGATCGCGAGGAGCCGGGGCGAACGTTCTTCTTCGGCGAGGCCAGCCTCGCCCACGAGACGGCCCGCACGCTCCAGGCATCCGGCGATACGGGTGGAGCTCTGCGGGAGTTCCGCCGCAGCGTCCGCACCCGCAACGCCGCGACCTTCTCCCGGACCCATGCGGTGACGCTCGGCTATCTGGGCTCCATCCAGGCCACGACCGGCCGGGTGGAGGAGGCATGCGTGACCTGGAATCGCGCGCTCGACGCCATGGCGGGCATAACCTCCGGCCGAACCCGCCAGACGGTGGTGGACATGCGACGTGCGCTGTCGCCCTTTCGGCGGCGCGGTATCGACGCGGTGGCCGAACTCAACATGCGGGCGGCCCAGTTCATGGGGCACCCGGTAGCCTGACAGCCTTGGCACACTGCCCGGCCACAACGCCGGGAAAGGGGAAACGGTGAGCGAATCGTACGAGGTCACAGCGCTGGCCCACGTCGTCGGCGGGCGCAAGGAACCCACGGACGACTACTGGGGCGGCACCCGATCCATCATCCGGATCGATCCCTCCTTCCCTGCCGATTCCACCGCCGGACTCGCCGACTTCAGCCACTTGGAGATCGTCTTCCGCTTCCACCTGACCGACCCCACCGACCTCCACCCCGGCGCCCGCCGCCCTCGCGACAACCCCGGCTGGCCCCCGGTCGGCACCTTCGGCCATCGCAACATGCGCCGCCGCAACTGGCTCGGCGTCTCCCGCTGCCGCCTCCTGCGCGTCGACGGACTCGACCTCCACGTCGAAGACCTCGACGCCGTCGACGGCACCCCGGTCCTGGACATCAAGCCGTGGTTTGCCACCATGGGCCCGCGCGGCGAGATCCATGAGCCCGAGTGGCCCAGTGTCATGCTCGCCGACTACTTCGCCCCGAACCGGGACTGAAGCAGCAACGCAAGCAATAGCACGAGCCAGGGCCGCTCGTGCCTGCTGCGGCAGGGCAGCCGATATCGCCAGTAGCCCTCAGCCCGATGAGGGCCAAATATCACGGATGCGCGGCACGTCCAAGCCCGAACCTTTCCCCCACTCTTGCGGCGAGCTGAATCCCGCCCGCAGGAGGAACCCCACCATGGACAGCAGCACCACGCACCGGCCCGAACCCGCGTTTCTCACCCTGCCGCGTGCCGCGGCCTACCTCGGCATCTCCCCCAACACCCTCTATGTATGGCGGCATCGCCGCCAGGGGCCGCCGAGCTTCCGCATGGGGCGACGCGTCATGTACAGGGTCTCCGCACTCGACGAGTGGGTGGATCAGCAGGAGAAAGCCGACTCTCGGTCCAACCCGACCTTGAATCCGCTGAACCGGAAACCTCAGCGACGCACACCGTGATGCCTTCGACTTCACAGAGCAACGACACCCAACCGACACCATATTCGCAGCCCACAGCGGGATCCGACCTGCCTCGAAGAAGCGTTCCCAACACCGTCTTGATCGGAACGGAACATTCAAGCAGGCAGGAGAGTAGTGGTGGCGGGTTACGTAGAAGACCGATGGCTCAGGAAGCGGCCGGACAAGGCAACCGGCAAGCGTGAGCGCACCTCTTTGTGGGGGAAGGGAAAACGCTATCGGGTCAAAGCCATACCCGGGGTCCAGGACCGGTCCTTCGACTCCAGCGAGGACGCAAAGAAGTGGCTCGCCGTGGCCCAGGCGGACAGTTCGCGGCAGGAGTTCGTCGACCCGAGGAACGGCGACATCCTACTCGCCGACTACATCGAGGACTGCTGGTGGCCCAGCCGGACCGACGAGCCCTCGACCGCGGCGCCCATGCGCAGTCGCATCCGGAACCACATCATTCCGCTCCTCGGCTCGTACCCCCTGCGTGGGATCGACGCCTCAGCTCTCCGCAGGTTCAAGGCGGGTCTGCTCGCACGTGTCGAGGAGTCGACCGCCGAGGTCATCTGGATCCACCTGACCACCATCCTCAACGCCGCGGTCGACGACAGGCGCCTGGCCAAGAGCCCGGTGGCTGCCAACCGCAGCGTGAAGCGGCCGAAGCCCGCCAAGAAGAAGGCGCAGGCGTGGCCCCGGGCGACCGCTGACGCCGTGCGGGCCGGTCTGCAGGAGCGATATCAGCTCGCCGTGGACCTCGGGCTCGGCCTCGGACTTCGTCAGGGGGAGGCGTTCGGCCTCAGTGAAGAGGACTTCGACTTCCGGGCCATGGTCGTACACGTCCGGCGGCAGCTCCGTTGGGACGCGAGGGGCCGACCGTATTTCTGCCTTCCCAAGGGCCGCAAGACCCGCGATGTGCCACTCTCCCCCAACCTCGCACGAAGGGCGCGCCTCCACCTCCGGCGCTTCCCTCCGGTCGCGTGCACCCTGCCGTGGCGGAACCCCGAGGAGCCGACGACCGACCTCGAAGAGCGCCAGCGCAAACCGGTCACGGTGCGGCTCGTGCTCAGCTCTTCGCACGGCCTTCGGATCAGCTACAAGACGTGGAACGAGCGCAGTTGGAAGCCGGCGCTCGCGACCGCCGGTGTGCTCCGCGAGGTAGGCCGGAAGGTGGAGCAGCACGGCGCGCGCACCCGTCGTCATCCCGTCTTCGAACGCTCGCGGCGCGACATGTTCCACGTCCTGCGGCACACCTACGCCAGCGTGCAGCTGGAGGCGGGCGAGTCCATCGTCAGCGTGTCGGCCTGGCTGGGACACTCCTCACCGAACATCACGCTCGCCCACTACGCCCACTTCATGCCCGGCGCGGGTCGGCGGGGTCTGGCCGTGATGGACGCCTGGCTGGCGAGCGACCGGCAGCGGAAAGTCCCTGAGAAGTCCCTGGCGCCCTCGTGGCTTACCCCGGAGTCGCTGAAACCGCAGGTCAAAGCCACCGCATCGAGTGCCGCCGATATGAAGGTCAAATACAAAGAAACCGCGCGGGGCGGCCTCGCGGTCAACGTCATCGAGTGCTGACGCGGTAGGCCCTGACCTGGGGTTTCCCGTCTTTCCGCGCTGTCGGAGCCTTCCGTGCTTGTACGGCGGAAAGTCTCTGTAAGGGCGACCGATTTCTGAAGTGTACGACGGCCGCGAGGGTACCTAGCATTGTCCTCTGCGCCGCGTGCGCGAGGCGATGTCGATCCGGAGTGGGGTTATCGGTGGAGCGGCTACTGGTGGACTTATCGGACGACGGTATGGCTCAGGTGCTGTCGTGGCCAGCAGGAGAGTCGCTTCCGCGTCCTGCCGGTGGGCCGACAGAGCTGGTATGGCCACTGTCTGACGACAATCTGAGGGATCTGCGCTGGTATTTGGAGCAGTATCTGCGGCTGCCCACCGCTGTCTACGGCGAGCGCGGTGCGCAGGTGGCGGAGGCGCTGCCCGGGTGGAGCGAGGCGGTCTTCGGCGCGATCTTCAGTTCGGAGTCGGCTCGGGACGCGTATGCGCAGGCACGGGCGCGGGCGCAGGGAGATCCGGTGGAGATCGTCCTGCGGTCCCAGTCCGCGGAGCAACTGGGCCGCCCTTGGGAGCTGATGGCGGCCCCGGGGCGCCATCTGGCGGTCACACGCATGCTGCCGAGTGACGCGGGCGAGGACTCCTTCGACGTTCCTGGTGCGCGGTTCAGGGTGTTGATGGTGATCTCTCGTCCAGCAGGGGCGAACGACGTCGGTTACCAGATGATCGCGCGGCCGCTGCTCCAGCGGCTGAAGGAGGTGCGCGACCACGTGGAACTGGTGGTGCTGCGGCCCCCGACGCTGAGGCGTCTGGACCAAGTGCTGACCGAAGCGAGGGAAGCCGGAACGCCGTTCCAGGTGGTGCACTTCGACGGGCACGGTTCCTACGGACCGGTGCCCACCACCAGCGGGTCGGCCGAGCGGGGGGCGGGCACACGTGAGGCGCATGATTCACAGGGGATGCTCGCGTTCGAGGATGCCAGCGGCGACAGCGACCTGGTCGAGTCCGGACAGGTGGCGTTGGTTCTGGCCGGGGCGAAGGTGCCGCTGGTAGTGGTGAACGCCTGCCAGTCCGCGCAGGTGGGTTCACAGGTTGAGGCGACGGTGGCGACGCGGCTGCTGGCCGAGGGGTGTTCCAACGTCGTGGCGATGGCCTACAGCGTGTACGCGGTCGCCGCTGCGGAGTTCATGACCGCTTTCTACGAGCGGCTGTTCGCGGGCGACCGCATCACGGCCGCAGTCGCTGCCGGGCGACACCGGCTCGCGCAAAGCGACAAGCGGCCGTCATTGGAAGGGGATTTACCGCTGGCGGACTGGATGGTGCCCGTGTTGTACACCCGCGGCGAGACCCGTTTCCCGGATCTGCGGACTTCGCGCACTCCGCAGAAGAAGGTAACGGAAGTATCCGCCCGAACGCGCGGGCTGACTGATCAGCGCGCGTCCGATTCAGGAATCGGACTGAAGTCCGAGGGTAAATTCGTGGGCCGTGACGCGGATATCTACACCCTGGAAGCGGCCACTCGGCTGCGGCGCGTTGTCGTACTGCACGGGCCGGCCGGCACGGGAAAGACCGAGCTGGCCAAAGCACTTGGCCGTTGGTGGCGCGACAGCGACGGTGTCGACAGTTTGGAGGGGGTGATATGGCATTCCTTTGAGCCAGGCGTCGCCTCCTTCGGTTTGGACGGCCTCATCGACGCCGTCGGAGCGCGGGTTCTGGAAGGCGAGTTCACGTTCCTGGACACCGCCCAGCGGCAGACCGCGGTGGAGAAGATCCTGGCTGCCCGACGGCTACTGCTGATCTTTGACAACTTCGAATCCGTGCACGACATGCCAGACCCCGGCCACGCCACCATGCCCTTGTCACAGCAGGAGCAGGACAAGATGCATGAGTTCCTGAACCGCCTCGCCGCAGGCGGCAGGAGCACTGTGGTCATTACCAGTCGCAGCCCCGAGAACTGGCTCGGGCTCGGCGTGGGCCGCGTCGAGCTGGGCAGCCTCAATATCGCGGACGCTGCCGCCTACGCGGATTGGCTCCTGGCACCCTATCCGGCCGCCCGCGAGCACCGGCACAATCCCGCGTTCGCCGATCTGATGCGGTGGCTGGCCGGGCATCCGCTGACCATGCGCTTGGCCTTGCCCCATCTGAACGACAAGGACGCCACTGTCCTCCTGTCTGAGCTCAAGAGCGCCAAACTCCTGCCCGACGACGGCATCACCGACCACCGAAACGCCTCGTTGGCCGCCAGTCTCTCCTACAGCCTTCGCCACTTGGCCCCCGCGGACCAGGAGGCTCTCACTGTTCTGAGCCTGTTCCAGGGCGCCACCCACGTCGATGTCCTCGCCCGGCTCTCAGCCGACGCCCGGACACCCCAACGCTTCCGCGGCCGCACCGGCCCGCAGTGGACGGAACTGATGCAGCGGGCCGTGGATCTCGGTGTCCTGACGTCACTCGACGCGGACGTGTTCGGCCTGCACCCCGTGCTCCCCGCCCATCTGGCCGCTCGCTGGGCCACCGGCAGGCCCGTCGAGTACGCCTTGGAGCGCCGCGCCGCCAACCGTGCGCTTCTCTCGGCCCACGCGGCTCTCAGTACCGAGC
Organism: Streptomyces sp. CBMA29; assembly: GCF_014596445.1. Lineage (GTDB taxonomy): Bacteria > Actinomycetota > Actinomycetes > Streptomycetales > Streptomycetaceae > Actinacidiphila. The sequence goes on from NZ_MECL01000150.1 coordinate 63,793, forward strand.
TGACGAGAGAACTCGCGGACAGGAACGCGGATCTCGCAATGACGTCGGTCGAACATCAGCGACGGACACTCGGCGTGATGCTCGACTACGCCCTCACAAAAGGTCAGTGGGGCGAAGCCCTGGATCTCGTCCGGCCATTGGACAAGTACTGGACGGCCCGCGGGCTACGGGAGGAGGCACAGTCATGGACAGGGCGGGTACGCAAGGCCGTTGAGACGGCCGACGGGAACCCGCCCGCCCTGAACACGCTCGCAAACGACCTGTGGCTGTTTGTCACCGTCGCGCAGGCCAACCGGCTCCTCGCCCATGGTGACTCCATCCGGGCCGGAGACACTTACCGCGACATCATGAACACCTGGCGACAGCAGCCCAGCAGCCCCGACCAGCAGCACTTCATCGCAGTCCTCTCTCACCAGTTGGGTGTCGCCAACCAGCGCGAGGGCCGGCTCACCGAAGCCGAGACCTGGTATCGCGAGTCCCTCACCATAAAAAGAGAGCTCCGCAACTACCCTGGGATAGCCCTCACTCAGCATCAACTCGGTATGGTCGCCTGGGAAACGGGGCAGTGGACGGAGGCCGAGGAGTGGTACCGAAAGTCCCTCGCCATCAACGAGGGCCTCGGTGACCTCCCGCGCGCCTCGACGACATACCACCAACTCGGCATCGTCATGGCGGGTACGGAGCGGCTGGCCGAGGCTGAGACCTGGTACCTCAAGTCCCTCGCGATCAGCAGGAAACTTGGCAACCACGGTGCCAAGGCGATGACTTATCACGAGCTAGGCCGTCTCGCCCAACGCAAGCGGCGCCCGGCGCTTGCAGTGGAGTGGTACCACAAGTCTCTGGCGATCAACGAGACCCTCAAAAACGGCCCCGGCCGGGCCCTCACCTACCGCCAACTCGGCGAACTGGCCAGGGAAAGCGGGCGACCGGAAGAGGCTACGAGGTGGTACCGCCACTCGCTCGCCATCAACGAGAATCTCCGCGACCGGCACGGCACGGCCGTGGACTTTCACCACCTCGGACAGGTCGCCCGTGAAGAGGGACGACTGGCGGAGGCGGAAACGTGGCACGGCAAATCCCTCGCTATCAACGAAGAACTCGACCACCGCCTCGATATGTCTGCGTGTTACAGAGAGATGGCGCTGCTCGCAGAAGCCCAAGAGGACCGAATAGCGGCTCTGACGTGGCTGGTCAAATGCGTCTCGCAGTTCGAGGAATTCCCGCACCCAGCCGCAGGGACCGGCCCGCACCATCTGCGGCGCCTTACCGCACAGTTGGGCGTGCCAGCCCTGGAACGCGCCTGGCAGGACGTCCTCGGCGCTCCGCTTCCCAGCGCCGTACACGCCTACATAACGCATGATTCCCCCTCCTGACAGGCTGACCGCACAGCTTCCACCACGGCCCAGACCTTGACCGCGCCGCCGTCACCACTGACGACGGACCAGAGCCCTTGGCTGAACAGACCCGTCTTCAGACGCGCTCAATTTTGAACACCTCCAAGATATTATCTATGAGATCTAAGAATTGCCCAAAGCTATTCGGGTCCACAACTCCGCAGAAACAAAGGACAATCAGAACAACGACGATGATTGCAGCCACAAGCTCTCTGTCCACGCGCGCGCCTCGTTTTCGTTACGGATAGGATGTGCAACGCTTTTCCGGCTTTCACACAGGAACCCGTGGGGATGCGGCGTGCCCGGCGAACGCGGCATGGGGAGGGCATCGACCGCGCCGCAGCTACTGTCGGCGTGCCTCTCCGGGGGCCCTGTGGAGTGCTCAGGCAGGCCGGTGTTCTGCCTGCCCGCTGCTGGAATTCTTCGGAACATGGATGGCCGCCCAGAGCGGCTCGAGAAGCAGATTGACTTTCGCGATCCCGGCGGGTGAGCCGAGGTCGGGGATGTTGTCGGAGTGGTCCAGCAACTCCAGCGGCCGGCGGTCGCGTGCGCGGCAGCGATCTTCGAAGAGCACCAGGGCACGACGGGGCCGGCGGTGCCTGGACTGCCACAGCAGCCCCATGCCGTCCGGGATCTCGGCACGGATCTGTCCCGCGCAGCGCCGGGCGCGCTCGTAGTGCTCTTCGCCCTCACCCTCCAGCAGCCGGGCGTCCTGGTGCACGTCGGCAAGCTGTTCGGAGCTTTCCAGTGGTACCGCGAACAGGTCGCACCGAGTGCGCACCGCGCTCAGGGACTTGCCGACGACCAAAGCGCGCGGCACCAGGCGATACCTTGTGTCCGAGTCGAAGTCCCGCGAACGCACCAAGGTTTCGGCGAGCGCGGTCGTTGGATCCCAAGCCGCGTACAAGCACGCGTACGGATCGTCAGCAGTCGCGTCGAAGCGGCCGCCGAGTGCGTGGGGAGCGAACGGCTTGAACTCGGTGGCGAGCCGTTTGGTCCTGTGTATCCGCCACAGTACGGTGCCGGCGGGTATCTTCTCCGGACGGGACGTCATCCCGTCGCGGAAGGGCCTGACCTCCTGCCTCATCAGATTTCCTCCACCAGCGCCATGGCCGCCCTCAACAGGCGGCTGTCGGCGAGTTCCCCGATGAGGGCGGCAGGCTGTCCGCCCAGCCACTCGTTGTCGCTGAGCCACCAGTCCGCGACGCCCCACGGGTCGATGTCGGCGAGGAGCAGCCGGTTGACCTCCAGAACGACCTCGTGCGGCGTCCCCTCGTCGGCGGTGAACTGGAATGCCGGGTAACGGTCACCGTGTTGCGGGTCGGCCAGCACGATCAGTCCGGAGGGCGGCGATTGTCCCCACCGGGCACGCACCCCTTCCGCCGAGAGGGCGGGTGCCTGGAGCAGACGGTTCTTCGCGGCGGCGATGATGGTCGCAGTGCTCGGGAACGCTTGACTCGAGAGCACGGCCAGCGCTTCCGCCACGATTGTGTCGGTCGGCAATGTCATCGCGGTGGCGAATCGTGGCCCGTCCAGCGCCTGACGCACCGGGTGCGCGGAGGGCAACCGGTCCAGCACGAGGCGTACGCCCCGCATCGCTCGGAGCGCCGCCTTACTGCCGTCCTTCGGCGTCTCCGCGTACGCCTGCAACTTGCTGCGCAGCAGTTCGTAGTCGTCATATCCGAGACCGGCGCGGATGCTGTCGTGGTGCTGGACGATCAGTTCGACCAGCCGGTCTCCGCTTCCCTCGCCGCCCTCATGCATGTTCGTCTCCCTTACCCGGTGAGACCGGCCTGTCGACGGGGTCATGGGCAGTGCTCTCGACGGCGCGGACAGGGCTGCGACGTCGGTCCGGCGCCGGTCCGGGGTGCCCATGATGAACAAATCCGGCCCAGGCGGCAGGATGGCTCAGGCTGGTGTCGGCGATGTCGCGGACGACTCCGGCGGGGAGGGAACCGGGATTGGAGCGATGGGGGTCGAGCATCCAGAGTTGCGCGGCTCTGAGAGCGTCGACGGGGCTGTGGTGCTCGATGGCAAGGTAGTGGTGGAACACGGCCATGAAGAGAAGGGTGGCGGTGTCCTGGATGTTCCAGCGCGATCCGACGACGTCGCGGGCGCCTGTGGCGACGAAGGCGGTGGTAAGCGTCAGCGCCTCGTCATGCTCGCGGGAACTCAAGTCCGTCCGGCAGGCGCTGAGAACGACCAGTGGCCCGTCTTCTCCCGCCTGTTCGCCGATCGGCCGGTCAAGTAGGCGGGTGACGGTGAGCATGCCGAGATCCGGCTGCGCGCCCGGCCCGCCGTCTGCGGGTGGCGGGGACTCGGGGGTGTCAGGGACAGCCAGATACAGGGCAGATCTCGTGGGGAGCGGGCCTTCTGCGCCATGTGAGGCGATGTGCAGCAGGGACGGTCCCTCGGCGAGCGCGGCGAGGAGTTCGTCGGGGGTGCCGTATGCCTCCCACGAGGCGGGTGACTCGTCGTATTCGCCGTACAACCGCGCTTGCGGATAGTAGGTCCGCTGAAGAGTGACGACCTCGATTTCGGCATAGGTGAGAACGATTCGTGGGTCGGCGACGAGGATCGGTGCGCTGGCCGGGTTGCGTGGTGCGCGGCGAACCGTACGCAGGAACTGGCTGCCGGAAGCGGCATAACTGACGACTGCCGTCTGGCAGAGGAAGTCGCCGTGGCCGCCGTTGGGCAGATGTGCCGCGTGCCAGGGGATAATGCCCAACTTGCCGCAGGGCACGAGAACAAGCCTTGGCAGTTCTACAGAGTCCCGGTGGCGGCGGGACGCAATCTCACTCAGGACCGGCCGCATCACCTGGTAAGCCGAATCGCACAGATCGGAGAGGGCGGCTTTCCAGCTCAGGAGTACATCTTGGTCAAGTGGACTGCGGGCTTGGCTCGTGGACGCGTCGATATAGCGTTCCAGCGGGCCGGCCTCCAATTCGGAAAGGGCTATCAACGGGACGTGGGAAATCCCTGTGGCTCCTACGACGATCGCCGTACCGGTATCCTCCCCGGCGCCGGGGAGCAGGTAGACAAGCGCGTCGGCACCACTGTCGGCGACGGCCGTGCCGAGTTCGTCAAGGGTGGGAGTGGCGAGCAGCCCGTCCTGCTGCCGGTAGCCAAGGGCTTCAAGAGCCCGGCGGCGTAAGGCGCTCGGCAGCGCGACAGGTACCTGCGCGGTCTCCAGGTCGTCAGGTACGGCACTTCTCCACGCCTCGGCGAGGTCATGGTGCCCACGCGCCTCCAGCAGTTCGGGGACCGCTCGGTCCGTCGACGCGGCCCGCAGTACCATCGCCCGGCCAAGCTCCAGCGCATCCAGCGCGTCCTGCTGTCGACCGAGTGAGGTGGCCCACCGGGCGGTCAGCACGCCACGGCTGGCGCAGGCGGTGGCGATCCGCAGACCGTGCTCCGCGCCAAGTTGCAGCACGACGTCCGCCGCCATGTGACGCAGGGCCTCTGTCGCCGCGTCCACCGAGTCGTTCAGGTCTTCCGGGCTCGTATACCAGCGGTAGCGATAGGCCCGCGCCCAGTCCCAGAGGATCTCCCCGGCCAGATACGAGCCCTGGCCCTCACGCACGACATCGCGCAACTGATCAAGTTCCTTGAGTGCGGCGATGATCGCCTTCGGGTCGTGGACACGACCGGGGGCAGTCCGAGCGGCGGCGCGTTCGTACTGTCGAATCATGGCTCCGGCGAAGACGAACCGTTCGTCCAGTGTCGCTTCCGGTGGGGGCGGGGTGATGTCGGAGAGCGGTGCGCCGGTCAACTCGGCTCGAATCAAATCGTTGACGTACCGGGGGAAATCGATGTTCTCCTCCGGGGCCTGCTGGTACTGTCGCGTGCCCAGGGCCTTGGCTTCCTCAAGGTAGGGCCGCAGAGCAGCGGCGTCTTCATGGCCGAGTGAGGTCAATTTTGTACAAGCCGCCCCAAGTACTGTGACATAGAGCAAGCGGTGCGGATGGGCCGGGTCAAATTCCCTCTCCATTTTCAGCACCTCATCTTTGAGGTGCCGCACCTGCGTGACGTCCTCCGCATTCTCGATCTGTTTCATCAGTTGGAGAAGGCGCATCTTCCGCGCTTCTTCCCGGTCTGCCGCATTCGGGCTTGTCATACCCTGTTTGGAAACCTCCGAACTGATGGCGACAAGGCGACCGAGCGCGGCCTCCCGATCATGCAGATTGCCACCCCCGAGGCGGGCGAATTGATCGAGGAGGAGGTCGTACGCGATATTGAAGGGCTTTCTGATCTCGTCGTAAGGCTCCAGCCTCATGAGCAGGCCGGCCATATCCTCCAGGAGCCGTTTCATGGGCTCTGGATTTCCGGTGCGCGTACTCTCCTCATAGCTGGATACAACCGAACCAAAGATCCGGTCCACCATGATCTCGATCTCGGCCCTCTCGGCAGATTCAGCCTCGCCGTCAGCACCGGGGAAATGGGTGAGGGCGCCGACCGTTCCTGGGAACATCTCGTCGAAGTGGGGGAAATCCTGTGCGAGCAGGCTTTTCATCTGCTCGGTGTCATGCCCGAGGACGGCAGGTGAGCAGTTGCTGAGCAGTACGCCCATCCGGCGCACGTCGGCGAGAACTCCCGCGGGCAAGGGCAGTTTCGCCGCGTCGTCCGCCGCCCGCATGAGTTCCTCGGCGGCGCCGGGTTCCTCCAGGTCCGTTCCCGTCTGCCGCCTGTGGGGGTAGGAGGCATCGAGGGCGCCTGTCCGCTGCGCCATGTCTTTCGGCGGAAACACCAGCATCAACAAGAAGAGCGCGGCCCATTGCCGGTCGTCCGGCGTTGTGTGCACCAAGGTCCGGGCGCCCCGTAGCAGGCGACGTGCATGGTTCCGGTCCTCCGCGACGCCGCCTCCGATCAGATGCCGCATGGCGAGTACGGCTCCGAGGCGCATCTGCACCGCGCGGTCCGATGCCGTGTTCGGGTCCAGGAGGTGATAGAGCTTCGACAACTCCTCGACCACACTGCTGAGCTGGGACACGGAGCCGCTGTACGCGGCCGGGGATTCCTTGCCTCCCGCGTACGGGAAGCACCGCTCCGCCCGGCGTCCGGCGTCTGTCAGCCACGCGCCGAGTGTCCGGGCGTCCTGGCCATCTTGATGGTCCACTTCTACCTCCGCCGTGCTGTCGCCTGCCTGCGAGACGGTTGAGTCTTTGGACTCACTTCCATTGCAGCACCTCAACCGGTCGTAGTTGGGCCGCGCTCTGGGCGGATTCCGGTCGGAAGCCGCTCCAGCAGGGCCGCCGCTTCGGCCGTGCGCACCACGAAGTGGACATCGCACGTCGCTCCGAGGGCCAACTCCGCCTCGATGGCAGCCCATACGGCCCTCAGGCTGATGTGGTACGGCAGCCCACCACGGCCCGAGCCGAGCAGGGGGAAGCACACCGACCTCAAAGGAGGCGTGCTGCCGCTGGACTCCTCGGCCAGCAGGGCAAAGGTCCGGGAGACCGCCCTGGTGATGTCAGCGGGCAGGACGTCGTAGTTGTTGGTGCCGGCACGAGGCACAGCGATCGCGGCGTGGTAGATCCGCCTGATGCCCTGGTCTGCCAGAGCGCCCACGCCGGTGGCAACGACGGTGCCGGGCACCACCGGCAGCCGCGATGTGCCGTGCCGGGCCGCCCACTCGCGTAGTTCGTCGTGGACCGGGTCGTGAAGCACCTCACCCGTCACGGATCGCACGGACGCCCCACGCCGCAGTGAGGCGGGAATCGAGGACTTGTACGCCTCCGGCATGGCGAGGTGCACATTGGCGGGCGAGACCAGCACGTCCACGTTCCGGAGCAAATCCACTGGGTGCATGTGAACGGTGAGCGCCACTTCCCGGCCTTGGACGAAGACCCGCACTATCCGGTGGGTGAAGGTGGGTGGCTCCCCACCCTCGGCAGGGGCCCTTGTTTTCTCCGTCTCCTCCGCGGCACGCACTGTCACCAGCTGTATAACGCGTTCGGCGACTTGGCCCAGGACCATTACCTCGTGATCCTTGCGGAAGCGCTCCACACTCACCCTGTAAACGGAAGCAGCCTCGGACCGGCGGGACGACGCCGCCCAGTCCCGGGTACCTTGCGCAAGACCGAGCGTGTACTCGGCGGCGGTACGCAGCGTGCCGTCCAGCAGGGAGACGGCACGCCTCAGGAGAGCCTCGACGCCGACCTCCTTCATGCGCGCACTCTCCGAGAAGGCTGCGGCTGAAGCCTCAAGGAGCGGCAGATGATGACCACGGAGTCGGACCAGCCCGATGCGCCTGACTATCCTGATCTCTTCGAGAAGCTGCGAATGGTCAGGGGGGAGTGACGTCGTCATCCGCTCACGATGGCACGACTCCTCCCGCGTAGAAATCGGTTTCAGGTCATCTGAAGCTTTCCCTTCACCTGCCCAAGATCTTCCGGTCCTGCCGACGACGTGGAGGGTCTCAGGGGGGGTTGACGGTCTTTCCGACGTCTTAGCGGGGTGACCGGAATTTACTCTCCCGCCGAGTAGCCGACGTACGCACGGATCCGACGGATTCCCAGTGGGAGGAAATCCGTTCACTGCTGCCGGCGCCCTCACACCTCGTGATCTACACGCCGTACCAAGTCGTAGATTGCGTCCGCCTCTTGACTGAGGTCACCGACCAGGACCAGCAACCCGTGCTGACCTCGCAGACGTACCTCCGTGCACACAGTGAGGTACTGATGCTGTGCCTCTGGTAGCTGCTGCCGTACGAACTCCGCACTGCCCGCACATTGCGCATCGACTTGCTCGGTGAGTGCAACCGGATTCTGCTCCACCGCTATGTTGAGAGCGACGTACCACGCCGATACGGTCGGAGTCCCTCGACGTCGTTCCGGCTCCGCCTCGGTCCGCTCCTGCTCGCGTTGTCGACGGCGTCCCTCGGCCCACTGGGGCAACAATGCCGACAGCAGCGTCCCCAGGACTTCCACAACAGCCATCGACAGAACGGTCACAATTCCGGGATCCACTGGTTCCTCCTTTAGAGGCTCTGCCACCTCACCCAGTCCAGCGAAGCAAGCATCAGCGGAGCATGGAACAGTCCATCCTGAAGTCGCCCTATCAACGGCCTTTCGGCGCCCAGAGAGCCAGGGGATTGGCCCAAATTTGTTCTTGAGGATCTCATCTCGAACGATGTCCCAAACGTGATCGCTCATACGGACGCCGCCCCTCCTCTCGGGCGGAGAGCACAGGACAGCGAGTCCGCGATACGGAACAGCAGGGCGACGGTTGCCTCGCCGTTAACGTCATCGAGTGCTGACCGCCACCCGCCGTGCCGCCACCTGCCGGGTGGCCTCTACTGTCGACGATTACGGCGCCGCAGGGGCGCTGACCTGGGGTGGGGACGAGGAACAGGCAGTGTGGGGTACCCGACGGCAGGCGCCGTCCAAGACCGGCGCGGAGACTCCGCGGCGGTGGAAGTTCTTGTGGGTCGCCCTTTTCGGGCTCCTGCTCGCGGTGGCCGGGGGCTTCAGCGAAGCGGCGGGGCACTCGGATCTCGGCGTCGAGTTGACCGTCCTGCGGGACGACGGCCACGGGCACTGCACCGTGCGGTGGACCGATCCGCTGGACGGCCGGGTGCGGGAGGCGCCGTTCGCGTGCGACTCGGACCGGCCGCCCATCCTGCGGGACTGGGAGTACGGCTGGGAGGTGACGTACTGGCCGTGGCGCGGGGACCTTCGCAACTCCGCGGGCGTCGGCAGTTCCGCGAGCGACGTCACCACGGGGTTGACGCTCGCGGGCCTCTTCCTGCTGCTCGTGGCCAGTGTGGGCGGGGCGGTCCGGATCGTCCGGAGGCGGCGCGCGGGGGCTGAGGCGAGGGACGCGCGGCGGGTGCCCATGTCGCCGCCGCGCGGGACGATGCGGAGTCGGCCCGTGGCCACCGCCGTTCTCGCCCTGACCGGCGGTGTGATCGCCCTCGTCGGCGGCGGCTGCCTGCTCGGCATCGCGGTGCCTCACGCACGGCATCGGGAACGGGACTTCCGCGCCGCCGTGCCGTGCCCCGCGGATCTGGCCGCCATGAACAGGTCCGCCGCGCAGTGCCTGAGGACCGAGAGCTTCACCGTGGGCAAGGTGCGGATCCGCTCCGGCAAGAACTCGTACTACACGGCGGACCTGGCCGGGCCGGAGTCCTCCGCGACCAGGCGGGTCCGCTTCGCCGGGAAGAGCCCCTTGCTGCGCCGGCTCGAAAGCGGTGACACCGTGCGCGGCGTCCTGTGGCGCGACGGCATCGTCACCGTCACGTCCGCCGACGGCGAGACCCGTCAGGACACGAAGGACAATCCGACCGGCAGTGCGTCCAATGCCCTCGTCGGCGGCGTCGTCGTCACGGTCGGCGGCGCCGTTCTCACGGGCGTCGGCGGCGCCCTCACCGTCATCGCCTGGCGTGCGGCGTACCGGCGGCGGGTTCCACGCGGCTGAGGTAGGGGAATCGGGGTCAGCGGCGGCGCAGGGAGGGGTCGAGGAGGGAGGGCGGGGTGTCGAGCTTCTCCTGGGGGGCGAGGTCGGTGCCGGGCGGGACGATGGCGTCGAGGGCGTCCAGGATGTCGGCGGACAGTACGGTGTCGGCCGCGGCGAGCTGCGAGTGCAGGTGGTCCAGGGTGCGGGGGCCGATGATCGCGCTGGTCACGGCGGGGTGCGCGGTGACGAAGCCGAGCGCGAGCTGGATCATCGTCAGACCGGCGTCGTCGGCGACGCGGGCGATCCGTTCGACGGCGTCGAGCCTGGCCCGGTTGGACGCGATGGTCAGGTCGAAGCGCTCCGGGAGGCGGGCGGAGCGGTTGGTGGTGATGTCCCGGCCCTCGCGGACCGCGCCCGATAGCCAGCCGGAGGCCAGCGGGCTCCAGGCCAGCACGCCGAGCCCGTACTCCTCGGTCACCGGCAGGACATGGGTCTCGATGCCGCGCTGGAGGACCGAGTAACCGGGCTGCTCGGTGACGTACCGGGTCAGGTGCTGCTCGCGGGCGGTCCACTGCGCCTGCACGATGCGGTACGCGGGGAAGGTCGAGGAGCCGAAGTAGCGGATCTTTCCCGCGCGTTGGAGGTCGGTGAGGGCCGACAGCGTCTCCTCGTCGCTGGTGCGCGGGTCCCAGCGGTGGATCTGGTAGAGGTCCACGTGGTCGACACCGAGGCGGCGCAGGCTGTTGTCCAGTTCGGTGACCAGCCAACGGCGCGAGCTGCCCTGGTGGTTGCGCTCGTCGTCCATCGGCATGTTCGCCTTGGTGGCCAGCACGATGTCGTCGCGGCGCCCGGCGACGGCCTTCCCGACCATCTCCTCCGAGTCGCCGTGCCCGTACATGTCGGCGGTGTCGATGACGTTGATCCCGGCTTCGAGGGCCGCGTCCACGATGGCGGTGGCCTCGTCCTGCGTGGTGCGGCCGATCGCGCCGAAGTTCATCGCGCCGAGCGCGAGGGTGCTGACCTGCACGCCGGTGCGGCCCAAAGTGCGGTACTGCATGAGTGGGTTCCTCCGTGCTCTGGCATCATGAGATAAACGGAACATTGTTCCGCCACAAACGACGATACGGAACGACGTTCCGGATAGCAAGCGCGGCCACTGAGGACGCGGCACGGCCGGAACGCGGGACGGCCGGGGACACAGGACGGAGGACGGTGCGGTGAACGACGGCGAAGGCGGCGCGGGCAAGGGGGGCGACGCGGATATGGCGGGCGATGCGGATGTGGCGGGCGGCCCTGGCGGCAGGCACGGCGCGGAGGGCGGCACGGGCGCGGCCCCCCGGCCCAAGCGGGCGGACGCCCGGCGCAACAAGGAGGCCCTGCTCGACGCGGCGGCGGCCGTCTTCGTGACGTCAGGCGTCGAGGCGCCGGTCCGGGACATCGCCGCCGAGGCGGGCGTCGGCACCGGCACGATCTACCGGCACTTCCCGACCCGCGCCGACCTCATCATCGCCGTCTACCGGCACCAGGTCGACGCCTGCGCCGAGGCCGGTCCCGCGCTGCTGGCGGCCGACCCGTCGCCGTACGCCGCTCTCGGGCGGTGGATCGACCTCTTCGTGGACTTCCTGGTCACCAAGCACGGACTGGCGGGCGTGCTGCACTCCGACGAGGCCGGGTTCGACGCGCTGCACGCGTACTTCCTCGACCGGCTCGTGCCCGTGTGCACCCGGCTGCTCGACGCCGCCGTCGCCGCCGGTGAGATCCGCTCGGACGTCGAGGCGCGGGTGCTCATGCGGGGGGTCGGGAATCTCTGCATCGGGGCGGACAGCGATCCGGGGTACGACGCGCGGCGCCTGGCCGGTGTCCTCGTCACCGGGCTGCGGCTGCTGCCGTAACGCCTCGGGCTGACCGTAACGCCCCGCGCTGACGTAACGGGCCCTGAGCGCTCTCAGCGCCCCGGACCGCTCGAAGCCTTACGCCCCCGCCGGAAGGCGGCTGTCCAGCGCCCGGATGAAGCCGGCGACGGTCGCGGTCATGGCGCGCCGCCCCTCGCGGAGATAGACGCGGGGGTCGGTGATGTCGTCCACGGCGAGGCGGGCGCGGACGGCGCCGGTCATGGCGATGTCGAGGCCGGTGCCGACGGTGACCTTGCTGATGCCCTCGGCGGCGGCGAGGCCGAGTTCACCGGCAGTGGCGCCCGCCGTGTCGCGCAGGACGAGGGGTACGTCGAGGACGGTACGCAGCCTGGCCAGCAGCCGGCGGTCCGGGCGCGCGCCGAGCGAGACGGTCAGGGCGTCGACTCCGGTGGCGGCGACGAAGGCGCGGGCGGCGTCCGGGTCGCTGCCCGGCTCGGGGCCGGCCGCCGAACCCGCCGGAACGGCCGCCGCGTCGGCCTCGATCCACAGATTCTGCTCGTGCGCCCACTGCGCGGCGTCGCGCGTCACCGCGACGTTCTCGGCGTACGGCAGGCGCGCCGCGTCGTACATGATCGAACTGAAGCCGCAGTGCGCGGCCTGGGCGAGGAGCGCCGTCCTGCGCACCCGGTCCAGGTGCAGCGCGACCGGTACGGCGGCGGCCCGCGCGGTCTCCGCGGCGGCGCGGGCGAGCGGCAGCAGGCGCCCGTCGTAGTACTGCACCACGCTCTCGCTGACCTGGATGATCACCGGGGAGCCGACCGACTCCGCGCCTTCGACGACGGCTTGTACGTGTTCGAGCGTGATCGCGTCGAAGGCCGCGATGGCGCGGTGCTCGACCGCTGCGGCGGTGATCAGCGCGCGGGCGGCTGCAAGAGGCATGGATTCTCCCGACGATGCTTGCGCGAGGATGCTTGTATTTGCACCTTACTCCGCACAATCGAACATTTTCAAGCATTCGTGGTGCGCGCAGTCCGCACGGCCGTGGGCTCCGCGCGCGTGTGCCACGCTGGTGCGCGCACGATCAAGCCGAACCGGTCAAGCCGCGCACGGTCGAGCGGCGCCCGGTCGAGCCGCGCACGATCACGTCACGGAGGAGAACGCCTGTGTCCAGGGACGCCCGGTGGACCGCACTGCTGGATCTGCTGGCCGAGCACGGCCGCGTGGAGGTGGAGGAGGTCGCGACCACGCTCGACGTCTCCACCGCCACCATCCGCCGCGACCTGGACCAGCTCGCCGAGCAGCAGATGCTCACCCGCACCCGCGGCGGGGCCGTCGCGCACGGCGTCTCGTACGAACTGCCGCTGCGCTACAAGACGGCCAGGCACGCCTCCCAGAAGCAGCGCATCGGCAGGACGGCCGCCTCCCTCGTCGCCCTCGGCGACGTCGTCGGCCTCACCGGCGGCACGACCACCACCGAGGTCGCCCGCGCACTGGCCCTGCGCGGCGACGTCACCGCGGACGGCACCCGCCAGCCCGCCCTCACCGTCGTCACCAACGCCCTCAACATCGCCAACGAGCTCGTCATCCGGCCGCAGATCAAGATCGTCGTCACCGGCGGCGTCGCCCGCCCCCAGTCCTACGAACTCACCGGCCCCCTCGCCCGCGGCGTCCTCCAGGAGATCATCCTCGACATCGCCGTCCTCGGCATCGACGCCCTCGACCCCGCCCAGGGCGTCTACGCCCACCACGAGGACGAGGCCAGCATCAACCGCCTCCTCGCCGAACGCGCCCAACGCGTCGTCATCGCCGCCGACTCCTCCAAAATCGGCCGCCGCGCCTTCGCCCGCGTCTGCGGCCTCGAAACCATCGACACCCTGATCACCGACGAAGCCATCCCCCCGGAAACCGCCGCCGCCTTCGAAGAAGCCGGCATCACCGTCACCATCGCCTGACGCGACCAACTCGCCCCGGCGCGCACGCGGCGGCACTCGCCGCGGCGACGCTCGCCGCGGCGGCGGGGCGCGGTCGGGGCGATAGCACTGGCTGAGGGAACTGGTCGGTAGTAGGGGAACACGTCGTCGGGAACTACGCAGATTTAACCTCTCGGCTCCTTCTACGGCGGGGTCTACGCGCGTATCTTGAGCCGATCGCTCATTCAGGCGCGGCGTGATGCGCCGTCATGAGACGTAGAAACCACGAAGTGTTCACCGCGTTCAACGCACCGCACGAAGGAGACCCTCACCGGTGTCGCACATCTCTGGGGCAGAGCCCCGCCCTGACAGACCCGGTACTGCCGGGAACCGCAAGCGGCTGGTCACGATCGGGATAGCCGGCGCGGTGGTGCTGGCCGCGGTCGGCGTGCACACCGCCTTCGCGACGCCGTCCGCCGACGTGATGGTGTCCGAGGTGTACGGCGGCGGCGGGAACTCCGGCGCCACGTACACGAACGACTTCATCGAGCTGGCCAACTCGGGCAGCGCTCCGCTGGACCTGAGCGGGTACAGCGTGCAGTACCTGCCGGGCGCGCCGACGCCGACGTCCAAGTGGCAGGTGACGCCGCTGACCGGGTCGCTCGGCGCGGGCGCGCGGTATCTGGTGCAGGAGGCCGCGGGCACCGGCGGTACGACGGCGCTGCCGTCGCCGAACGTGGTCGGCGCCATCAACATGTCCGGTACGACGGGAACGGTCGCCCTCGTGCACGGCACCGACCCGCTGACCTGCGTGACGAAGGCGGACTGCGCCGCCGACGGCACCATCCGCGACCTGGTCGGCTACGGCACCGCCGCGGTGTTCGAGGGCAACGGCCCGGCGGCCGGGGCGAGCAACACCGACTCGGTGGCGCGCCCCACGCTGACGGACACCGACGACAACGCGGCGGACTTCACCGCGGGCGCGCCCACTCCGGGCGCCGCGGGTGACGGCGGCGGCCCGACGACGCCCCCCACCACCCCGCCGACCACGCCGCCCACCTCGCCCCCGACCGGCGTCGAGGCGAAGATCCACGACATCCAGGGCGACACCCGGCTCTCCCCGCTCGCGGGCAAGGCGGTCACCGGCGCGACCGGCATCGTCATCGGCGTCCGCTCCTTCGGCTCCTCGCAGGGCTACTGGGTGCAGGACCCGAGGCCGGACGCCAACCCCCGTACCAGCGAGGGCATCTTCGTCTTCACCGGCTCGGTCACCCCGACCGTCGCGGTCGGCGACAGCGTCTCGCTCGCGGGCACCGTCTCCGACTACTACCCGGGCGGCGCCTCCGCCGGCGGCCAGCCGGTGACCGAGCTGACCAAGGCCACCGCCACGGTGGTCTCGCACGGCAACGCGCTCCCCGCGCCCGTCGTCCTGGACAAGAAGAGCGTCCCCGACGCGTTCGTCCCGGCCGTCGGCGGCGGCACGATCGAGAACCTGCCGCTGCGTCCCGCCGAGTACGCGCTCGACCTCTTCGCCTCGCTCGAGGGCATGAACGTGCAGATCGGTGACAGCCGCGTCGTCGGCGCCACCGACCCGTACTCCGAGCTGTGGGTGACGGTCAAGGCGGACCAGAACAAGACCAAGCGCGGCGGCACCCTCTACACGGGCTACGACCAGCCCAACTCCGGCCGCCTGATGGTGCAGTCGCTCATCCCGACCGCCACGCAGGCGTTCCCGGTGGCGAACGTCGGCGACACGCTGCGCGGTACGACGGCGGGTCCGCTGGACTACAACCAGTACGCGGGCACCTTCGCCGTCCAGGCGCGCACGATCGGCACGGTCAAGAGCGGTGGCCTCAAGCCCGAGGTGACCGACAAGGCCAAGTCGGACCAGGCCACCATCGCCACGTACAACGTGGAGAACCTGGCGCCCGGCAACCCGCAGTCGAAGTTCGACGCGCTCGCCAAGGGCCTGGTCACCAGCCTCCGTTCGCCCGACATCGTGGCGCTGGAGGAGATCCAGGACAACAACGGCGCCACCGACGACGGCACGGTCGCCGCGGACAAGACGCTGACGAAGCTGACCGACGCCATCAAGGCGGCGGGCGGCCCGAGTTACCAGTGGCGCTCGATCGACCCGGTCAACGACAAGGACGGCGGCGAGCCCGGCGGCAACATCCGCTCGGTGTTCCTGTTCAACGCCGACCGCGTCAGCTTCGTCGACCGTCCCGGCGGCGACTCCACCACCGCGGTGGGCGTCACCGGCACCGGCTCCAAGACCGCGCTGACCGTCTCCCCCGGCCGCATCGCGCCCAACGACCCGGCGTGGAACAGCAGCCGCAAGCCGCTGGTGGGCGAATTCACCTTCCGCGGCGAGAAGTTGTTCGTGATCGCGAACCACTTCAACAGCAAGGGCGGTGACCAGGGCATCGACAGCCGCTTCCAGCCGCCGGTCCGCAGCTCGGAGGTGCAGCGCAACCGCCAGGCGATCCTGGAGCACGACTTCGTGCAGCAGCTCGAGAAGGCCGACCGCAACGCGAACGTCGTGGTCCTCGGCGACCTGAACGACTACCAGTTCTCGCCCGCCGCCCAGGCCCTCACCGGCAACGGCACGGTCCTCACCGACCTGGTCAACACGCTGCCCAAGGCGGAGCGTTACTCCTACGTGTACGAGGGCAACTCCCAGGTCCTCGACCACATCCTGGTCAGCCCCAGCCTGAAGCACGTCGACTACGACGTGGTGCACATCAACTCGGAGTTCGCCAACCAGACGAGCGACCACGACCCGCAGGTCGTCAAGATCAAGCCGTAGCAGGTCGTCGTACGGCTGAGTGACGTGTGAGGCACATGTGAGGGGCGGGCCCGGCGGGGTCCGCCCCTTCGTGCTGCCCGGCTTTCCTGCCCCACGCCTTGACGCGCGCATGGCGGAGTTATAGACCATTACCTGTTCGAGAGAGCGCTCTCACGAGCGTGCCCCACCCTGTACACGGCCCCCCACCCGGTCAGGAGTCCTCATGCACGCCATGCCGGAAGGCAGCGCGACGCCGCACGGCAGCCTCTCGCAGTCAGCGCTCCCGCACGCGCCCTGAGCCGCCGGAAACGCTTACGCCGTAAGGCCGCGGCCCCGCCGCACGCAGCGGTCACGCCGCGTTCAACGGCCCCGCCGCACTCCGCGGTCCCCGCCGTACGCGGCGGCCACGCCGTACTCCGCACACGGGCGCACCCCCCACAACGCTTCGTCGGGACAGGAGATTTCGCATGTCCACCGGACACGCACCAGAGCAGGACCACGCGCACGACCCTCAGGACCGGGCCGGTACGGCCGGCGCCGCGTCGCACCGCGGGCGCCGCTCCCGCACCCGGATCGGCCTCGCGGCGCTGGCCGTCGGCGCGCTGGCCATGGCCGGTCTGACGGCGGTGGCGAGCCC
>NZ_MECL01000151.1 GCF_014596445.1 Streptomyces sp. CBMA29
GGGCGCGGCGGCGCCGGAGAGCGTCTGCGTACGGACGAGGTCGGCGCCCTGGGCCAGCAGCCACAGGGCGGCGCCGACGTGCAGGGCGCCGCCGAGGCCGCTGTCGGGGAAGGGCGAGGCGATCCAGAGCAGGAGGACGACGGCGCCCAGGACGCCGAGGCCGAGCCCGGCGGCGACCGCTCCCCCGGCGAACGCGGTGGCGCGTGCCGCCGCGACCCGCCTGGCAGCGGCCTCGGCGGACAGTGCCGCGATGCGATCGGTCGTATGGGTCACGGCGACCCATGGTGCCAACAACACCCGTTTCGCCCCGGCAGCGGGCGAAAGGTCGTCGTGTCGCACATGATGGGCGCTATGTGCCCTTTTTTCACACTGTCACATGTACGGGTATCCGTACGAGTACGGGTACGGCGTGACGGCTCGGGGTCGCCGCGGTGAGCGCCCGCAGGCGCACGGGCGGGACACAGTCACCGCCCAAGCCCGTACCGGCCAAGCAGAAGCCGACGTCGCGACAGCGGCAGAAACCGGCGTCGTCCGGCGCGCCCGCACCCGCCGCGGACCCGGCTCCGACCGGGAGCCCCGCAGCGAAGAGCCCTCCGCCCAAGGCTCCGGCGCGCAAGGCTCCCGCGCGCAAGGCTCCGGCGCGCTCCCCCGCGCCCACCCGTGAGCCGGTCGGCCTGGGCCGCCTGGCGGTCGTCGCCGTGCCCGTCGTGGCACAGGCCCCGCCGGTACTGCCGGGTCCGAGCCCCGAAGCCGCCTTCGACGCGCTGTACGCGCACTGCGCGGACCCGCTCGTACGCCAGGTCCTGGTCCTGACCGGCAATCCGCGGCTCGCCGACGACGCCGTGGCCCGCGCCTTCGACCAGGCGTGGCAGCGGTGGCCGGAGGTGGCGCGGGACGCCGATCCGGTCGGCTGGCTGCGCGCGAGCGCCTACGCGTTCGCCCTCGCGCCCTGGCAGCGCTGGGTCCCGGCCCACCGCCACGAACCCGCCGCCCCGGCCGTCCCCGTCCCCTTGCGGGCGGCCCTGTTGCGGCTGCCCCCCGAGCACCGCCGCGCCCTGCTCCTCTACGACGGCCTCGGCCTCGATCTGCCCGGCACCGCCGCCGAGACCGAGTCCAGTACGCCCGTCACCGCGGCACGCATCACCCACGCGCGGGCCGCCCTGACCACGGCGCTGCCGGAACTCTCCGAGGACGGCCGGCCTCTGTCCGTGGAACTCGGCGCGCTGCTCGCCGACGAGCAGGACGACGCAGAGCCCGCGCGCCCCCGGAAACCGGCCGCCGTACGGGACGCGAGCGAGCGCGGTGTACGGCGGCGTACGGTCGCGGCCTTCGCCCTGACCGCCCTGATCGTGACGGCCACCGTCGTGACCATGGCGGTCGCGCCCGACCACACCGAACCGGTCCCGCCCCGGCACGCCCGCGAGGCGGGCCAGAACCCCGCCGACACCCCCGGCGCCCCGGGCCACGCCCCACCGGACCTGCGCACCAACGTACCCGCGCGCGTCCCGCCGCCCCCCGGCCGCCCGTCCGCGCGGCAGCCGCTGCGACCCCAGCCGGACACGGGGGGCAAGCCGCCACTGCCCTGAAAGACCTGACCGCAGACCCGTCCCCGGCCGGGCCGGGCCCCGGCGGACCGCCGTTTGGGTTGAGGGCAGTCCGCGCGGCGCGGAAACGGCGCGGGTCCGGCCCCTTCCGAGGAAGGGAACCGGACCCGCGCCGTGTTGCCTGCCGAGCCGACCGCAGGTCAGCCGGCCAGGATCGACCGCGCGAGGCGCGCCGTCTCGGACGGCGTCTTGCCGACCTTGACGCCCGCGGCCTCCAGGGCCTCTTTCTTGGCCTGCGCCGTGCCGGAGGAGCCGGAGACGATGGCGCCCGCGTGGCCCATCGTCTTGCCCTCGGGCGCGGTGAAACCGGCGACGTAGCCGACGACCGGCTTCGTCACGTTCTTCTCGATGAAGGCCGCGGCCCGCTCCTCGGCGTCGCCGCCGATCTCGCCGATCATGACGATCAGGTCGGTGTCGGGGTCGGCCTCGAACGCGGCGAGCGCGTCGATGTGCGTGGTGCCGATGATCGGGTCACCGCCGATGCCGACGGCGGACGAGAAGCCGATGTCACGCAGCTCGTACAGCATCTGGTACGTCAGGGTGCCGGACTTGGAGACCAGGCCGATGCGGCCGGGCTTGGTGATGTCGCCCGGGATGATGCCCGCGTTGGACTGGCCGGGGGTGATCAGGCCGGGGCAGTTCGGGCCGATGATCCGGGTCTTGTCACCCTTGGCCTGGGCGAGCGCCCAGAACGCGGCGGAGTCGTGCACCGCGACGCCCTCGGTGATCACCACGGCGAGCGGGATCTCGGCCTCGATGGCCTCGACCACCGCGTCCTTGGTGAACTTCTCCGGGACGAAGATGACCGTCACGTCCGCGCCGGTGGCCTCGATGGCCTCCTTGACGGAGCCAAAAACCGGCACCTCGCCCTGGTCGAAGGTGACGGAGGTGCCCGCCTTGCGCGGGTTGACGCCGCCGACGATGTTCGTGCCGTCGGCGAGCATGAGCGCGGTGTGCTTCATGCCGGTGGCGCCGGTCATGCCCTGGACGATGACCTTGCTGTCCTTGGTCAGGAAGATAGCCATGGTTGTCGGTGTCCTCGTCCCTTACTTCGCAGCCAGCTCGGCGGCCTTGTCGGCCGCTCCGTCCATGGTGTCCACGCGCTGTACCAGCGGGTGGTTCGCGTCGGACAGGATCTTGCGACCCAGCTCCGCGTTGTTGCCGTCCAGGCGTACGACCAGCGGCTTCGTGACGTTCTCACCCTTGGACTTGAGCAGCTCCAGGGCCTGCACGATGCCGTTGGCGACCTCGTCGCAGGCGGTGATGCCGCCGAAGACGTTGACGAAGACGGACTTGACGTCCGGGTCGCCGAGGATGATCTCCAGGCCGTTGGCCATCACCTCGGCGGACGCGCCGCCGCCGATGTCCAGGAAGTTGGCGGGCTTCACTCCGCCGTGCGCCTCGCCGGCGTAGGCGACGACGTCGAGGGTGCTCATGACGAGCCCCGCGCCGTTGCCGATGATGCCGACCTCGCCTTCCAGCTTCACGTAGTTGAGGCCCTTGGCCTTGGCCTTCGCCTCCAGCGGGTTGGCGGCGGCCTTGTCCTCCAGCGCCTCGTGCTCCGGCTGCCGGAACGCGGCGTTCTCGTCGAGCGAGACCTTGCCGTCGAGCGCGACGATCTTGCCCTCGCCGGTCTTGACCAGCGGGTTGACCTCGACCAGCAGGGCGTCTTCCTTGACGAAGACGGTCCAGAGCTGCTGGAGGACGGAGGCGACCTGGTCGGCGATGTCGGCCGGGAACTTCGCGGCGGCGACGATCTCGGCGGCCTTCTGCGGGGTCACACCCTCCAGAGCGTCGACCGGGACCTTGGCCAGCGCGTCCGGGTTCTCCTCGGCGACGACCTCGATCTCGACACCGCCCTCGACGGAGGCCATGGCGAGGAAGGTGCGGTTGGTGCGGTCCAGCAGGAAGGAGACGTAGTACTCCTCCTTGATGTCCGCGGTCTCGGCGAGCATCACCTTGTGGACCGTGTGGCCCTTGATGTCCATGCCCAGGATCGCGTCGGCCTTGGCCACCGCGTCGGCCGGGTCGGCGGCCAGCTTCACGCCACCGGCCTTGCCGCGACCGCCCACCTTGACCTGAGCCTTGACGACCGCACGGCCGCCCAGTCGCTCCGCCACCGCGCGCGCCGCCTCAGGCGTGTCGATGACTTCACCGGCCAGCACCGGTACACCGTGCTTGGCGAAGAGGTCCCTCGCCTGGTACTCGAACAGGTCCACGCGCGTCCGTCTCCCTTTTCCCTGGTTTCCAGGGTTCCTGGTTTCCCTGGAATTCAGCATTTCGCAAGCTGCTGCCGCCTGATGTGTGCGGCGCTGCGTGCGTTTCTGCCTGATCTGCCTGGGCGTGCCGCTACGGGCAGGGCGACTGCACTGTCACAAGGGAAGCGCACACGGTGACCGAGTACGCGGCATGTCCGTCTCGCAGGTTATCGCCGAGGGCGGTGACGGGCTAAATCGCAGATCACATGTGGGCGGTGAGAACGGTCACAGATCACCGTCCGGGTCCGTTCCCGATCGCCGTTCACGCCTCCGGTATCGGAATCGGCCGTTTCTCGATCGCCGCCGCCATCACATCGGGAAAGAGGTCGGGGGTGCAGGCGAACGCGGGGGCGCCGAGGGCGGCGAGCGCGGCGGCGTGGTCGTGGTCGTAGGCGGGGGCGCCCTCGTCGGACAGCGCGAGCAGCGCCACGAACTGGACACCGGCCGCCTTCATCGCCGCCACCCGCTTCAGCATCTCGTCGCGGATACCGCCCTCGTAGAGGTCGCTGATCAGGACGACGACGGTCTCGGCCGGACGGGTGATCAGGCTCTGGCAGTACGCGAGCGCCCGGTTGATGTCGGTGCCGCCGCCGAGCTGGGTGCCGAACAGCACGTCCACCGGGTCGTCCAGCTCGTCGGTGAGGTCGACCACGGCGGTGTCGAAGACGACGAGTTTGGTGGCGATCGACCGCATTGAGGCCAGGACGGCGCCGAAGACGGACGCGTAGACGACGGAGGCGGCCATCGAACCCGACTGGTCGATGCACAGGACGACGTCCTTCTTCACCGCCTGGTCGGCGCGGCCGTAACCGATCAGCCGCTCGGGCACGACCGTGCCGTGCTCGGGCAGGTAGTTCTTGAGGTTGGCGCGGATCGTGCGGTTCCAGTCGATGTCGCGGTGCCGGGGGCGGTTGACCCGCGCGGAGCGGTCGAGCGCGCCGGTGAGGGTGGCGCGGGTCCGGGTGGCGAGCCGCTTCTCCAGGTCGTCCACGACCTTGCGGACCACCATCCGCGCCGTCTCCTTGGTGGTGTCGGGCATCGCCTTGTTCAGCGACAGCAGCGTGCCGACCAGGTGCACGTCGGCCTCCACCGCCTCCAGCATCTCCGGTTCGAGCAGCAGCGCCGACAGCCCGAGCCGGTCGATCGCGTCCCGCTGCATCACCTGGACGACGGAGCTGGGGAAGTACGTACGGATGTCGCCGAGCCAGCGGGCCACTTGCGGCGCGGAGCCGCCGAGGCCCGCGGAACGGTCCGCCCCGCGCCCTGAGGCGCTGCCCGTGCTGCCGTACAGCGCGCCGAGAGTACGGTCCATCGCCGCGTCCCTGCCGGTCAGTTCGCACCCGGTGCCGTCGGCGCCCCCGCCGCCGAGCACAAGCCGCCAGCGGCGCAGCCGCTCATCGGTGTCAGTCATCTGCCTGGTCCCCCTCGTTGGTCAGCCTGGCGGCGAGATCGGTCGTCGTGGTCGTGCCCAGCAGCAGCCGGACGGTGTGCAGGACGGCGTCGGCGCGGGCCGCGTCGAGGCCGGTGCCGAAGCCGGGCAGGCCCGGGTCCGCCGCGGTGGCCGGGCGGCGCGCCGCCGAAGGGCCGCGCCGCACCAACTCCCCCACGCTGCGCCGTACTCCGGCCTCGAAGTCCGCGAAGGTCCGCCGCAGCAGCGGCAGCACGTCGTTGAACGCCGTCGCCGGTACGGCCGCCAGCCAGCCGTCGACCAGCGCCAGCAGCCGCTCGTCGTGCACCAGCAGCATCCCGCCGCCGGACAGGAACCCCTCGATCCACGCGGCCCCCTCCGCGGGGCCCGTCCCCGGCGACAGCGCCAGCCCCATCAGCCGCGCCGCGTCCTCCGCCTCGATCCGCCCGTCGTCCATGAGCAGCCGCGTCGCCGCGCCCCTGAGCAGCCCGGGTATCGCCCCGTCCCGCTCGGCCAACCCCCGCAGCGTCCCCGCCCACCGCTCCCGAAGATCCCCCCCGGAAGCGGCGTCCCGCCCACGCGGGTTGACTCCGGCCCCGAAGGCCGGCCCGGTTGCCGCGCCGGTCCCCGCGCTGGTGCCTGGCACGGCCGCCGGTCCTGAGCCGACCGCGGGTCGCGGGGCGACGGCGGGGCCGGGGCCGGACGGGCTCGTGTCCGCGTCCGGCGAGCCGACCGCGGGTCGGGGGGTGGGGGACGGGAGGAGGCCGATCGCGCGGTGGACCTCGTCCATGTGCGCGCGCAGCGCCGCGGCGCCGTCGGCGTCGAGGCCGACGCAGGCCGGGGGGAAGCCGACGCAGATACGGGAGGCCAGGCCCTCCGCGACCTCGCCGAGTGCGGCGGAGTCGGTGCCGCGGACGTCGCCGTAACGGACGGCACGGACCAGCGCGGGCAGCGCGGCGGCGAGGTGGGAGACGTCGGCGTCGAGCGCGGCGCGGTCGGCGAGGACGCGCATCACGACGGGGAGCGCGTCGGACAGCCCGGCGAGCAGGCACTGTTCGGCGACCGAGGTGACGGCGGCCAGCGCGTCGCTGTGCACGGCGGCGTCCTCGGCCTTGGCCGTGGCGGCCGACCCCACGGTGGTGCCCCAGATCCCGGCCTCGGCGATCCGTACCGCCAACTCCGGCTCCCAGCGCAGCCGCCACGTCTCACGGAAGGTGCCCTTGCCGTGCCGGGCGACGGCCGGTTCGCCCCAGCCGATGCCGAGCATCGCCAGCCGGTGCAGCAGGCGGCTGCGGCCCGCGTCCGTCTCCTTGCGCAGGTCCAGCTCCAGCTCCTTCTCCAGCGCCTCGGGCTTGAGCCGGAGCCTGCGCTGCTCGCGGGCGAGGTCACGGGCGAGCGGCACCGCGGGCGCGTCCGGCGGGACTTCGCCGAGCACGTCGCCGACGACCAGCCGGTCCTGGATCAGCGCGAGCGGCACGTCGGAGCCGTCGCACATCACCGCGCGGACCGCGTCGGTGGTCTCGCCGAGACCGGCCAGCGGGCGGCCCCGCATCGCGGCGAGCGTGTCGGCCAGCCGTACCGCCTCGATGACGTGGGCCGAGGAGACCGGCAGGTCCTCCTCTCTGAGCAGCCCCGCCACCTTCGTCATCCAGCGGGTCACCGGGCGGTCCCGCGCGGTGAACAGGTGCCGGTACCAGCCCGGCGAGTCGATGCCCGCGCCGTATCCGCTGGCCCTGGCCAGCCGCCGGTGGGTCCACGGCACCCATGTCGTCTCGACCTTCGCCTTGGGCAGGCCCTTGAGGAGCTGCCGGTCGGCGGTGGCCGTCGTCCGCTCGGTGAGGGCGGGGACGTGCCAGGCGCCGCAGACCACCGCCGTCCGCTCGTACGCCTTGCGCGCCTCGCGGACCCGCAGCCGCATGTGGGCCTCGCGCAGCGGGTCCTGGGCGTGGCCGCCGTCGCCGTAGGTCTCGCGGATCGCCGCCATGGCCTCGGCGAGCGCCGCGAAGGGGACGAGCGGGTCGCCGCCGTGGCCGTCCGCCGTGTCGCCGCGGTGCTCGACCGCGTCCTCCCACCAGCGCTCCGGGTCGTCGTAACCGGCGGTCCTGGCCAGGACGGCCAGCGGGTCGATCCGCGCGGCAGCCGCCGCCCCGTCCTCGGAGGGCTCCGGGGATTCCCCCTCTTCTCCTCCCTCACCTACGGGTTCTCTCACGGGACTCTCCGCGGCCTCCTCTTCTTCCTCGGCGGCGGCGCGCAGCGCGAGGGTGTGCGCGGCCGGGAGGTCGATGAAGCGGACGTCGGCGCCCGCCTGCGCCGCCCACCGGATCGCCACCCACTCGGGCGAGAATTCGGCGAAGGGCCAGAAACCGGCCCGCGCCGGGTCGTCCACCACGTGCGCGAGCAGCGCGACGGGCGGGCGCATCGCGGGGTCGGCGGCCAGCGCGAGCAGCGCGTCGGCCTCCGGCGGCCCCTCGATGAGCACGGCCTGCGGCCGGTACGCGTCGAGCGCGG
>NZ_MECL01000152.1 GCF_014596445.1 Streptomyces sp. CBMA29
CGTGCCGAGGGCACCGGCACCAGCAGGACCGTCCCGGGGACGCCGACCCGCCGCACGGCCGCCGCCAACGCCGTGCCCAGCGGTCCGGCAAGGCCCAGCGCACCCCGCTCCTTGTGCGCCAGGACCACGGCCCGCACTTCGTCCCCGTATCGCCCGGCCGCGTAGACCGGCGGCAGCCCCGGCGGCTCCGGCGTCGGACGCACGCGCCGTACCGACACCGATTCGGCCGCCCCGCCGATCAGTACCCGGCACCGCTCGCACAGCTCCGTACGCGGACGCCCGCACCCGGCGCAGTCCACCGGCAGGACCAGCCCGGTGATCTCCTGCCACCAGCCCCGCATGACGTCCACTCTGCCCCGTTTCGGCGCCCACCGCCAGCCCCCCTCCCAACCTGTGGATAACTCCACGAATTCGCAGGTCAGGAGGCTGGCGGTGGATTTCTCAACCGGGATAGACCGGGTTGTCGCCCTTCGGCTCGACCCGCTTGCCCGTGGAGTCCGGCGGCAGCCGGTAGACGCTCTGGTTGTACGAGGCCAGCAGCGCACGCGAGGCGTCCTCGGAGGCGGCCA
This sequence comes from Streptomyces sp. CBMA29, assembly GCF_014596445.1. Classification (GTDB taxonomy): domain Bacteria; phylum Actinomycetota; class Actinomycetes; order Streptomycetales; family Streptomycetaceae; genus Actinacidiphila. The sequence continues at coordinate 570 of NZ_MECL01000152.1, forward strand.
CCACCGACGCCTGGCTGATCCCCTCGAAGGCCAGCTTCGGGGAACCGTCGGTGCTGATGTACTTGATCTGCTGCACGCCCTCGGATTCGCTGTCGAGCGCCACCAGGCGGCTCGGCCCCGCCCAGGAGACCGAGCTGACGCCGTCGGCCGCGGGAGTCAGCGTGCGCAGATTCGTCACCGCGAACGTCGGGTGCGCCTGCGTACCGCCCCGCTCGATCCGCCCGAGCTGCAACTTCCCGAGCCCGTCGGGCTGCCGGACGAGCAGCGCAATCCGCACACCGTCCGAAGCGACCCGCAGCGCCTCCACGCGGCCGGTCAGGCCGCTGACGGAGACCGGGATCGGCTGCCCGCCGCCGTCGCGCAGCGCTACCAGGCGGGGGGCGCTCGGATCGCGGTCGGCGACCCACAGGTAGTCGAGCCCGTCCCAGCTCGGCGCGCTCAGACCGTCCTTGACCTTGCTGGTCAGCACGGGCTCGCTGAGCTGGGAGTCCGCGTCGAGGCCGGCGGTGACCAGTTGGCGTCCGTCGTTCTTCACCCCGGCGGCCATCTGCTCGTCCCGGCGCACAGCGACCGACTCCAGGTCCGCCTTCGCCCCGCCGAACGGCCCGGCCACCGGCGTGCCCGTGGTCGAGGCGCCGTCCGAGGGCACCTCCAGCAGCCGGTGCGGCTGCGCCCCGATGTAGTACTGGTGGTCCGAGGAGCCGACCAGATTCTGCGTGCTGAACGCCAGCGTCTGTTCCTTGGGCAGCGAGCAGACCGTCCTGCCGTCGGACGCCGCGATGTCCACGGCGTCCACCTTGGGCGCGGCCTGGCCCTGCACCGTGGTGAAGAGCTGCGCCGCCAGCTTCACGCAGCGCTCCCCCGCGAACCGCTGCGCGGGCGCGTCGAGCCGCACCTTGAGGTGCTGGGAGTCGTCGAGCGTCACCCCGTGGTCGGGCGCCTTGTCGTAGAGCCGGGCGCCCTCGGGCGCCGCGGTCTCGACCACGGGCGCCAGCCAGTTCGTGGGACCGCTCAGCAGCGCGGAGACCGTGGACAGCAGCGAGTCGCTCTGCTTGCGCAGGTAGACCGGGTCGGCGACCAGGGTCTTGTCGGCGTTCCCCGAGCGATGCGCGTCCGGGCCCAGCGCCGCGAAATAGTACATGTTGACCAAGTGGTATATCCGGTTGAAGTCCAGATCGGAGATCACCAGGCCGTCTTCAAGACTGTCGATCCGCCACTCGTTGTTCTCCTTGACCAGGTGGAACGAGGTGTCGAAGTTGCCCTCGTCCGGCCGGTAGGCGTGCTTGGCGTCGACGACGGCCGTCTTCTTGCCCGCGAGGTCGACCATCACGTAGTCCTTGCGACTCGCGCCCGGCTCCTCTCTGGGCTGGGTCGTGCCGGTGAGCACGGTGATCTTCGCGGTGGGGTCCCAGTGTCCGGCCAGCTCCTTGGACAGGTACTTCTTCGCGGTCTCGAAGTCCGCCTCGCCGCTGGTGGTGGCCTCCATGAAGCCGTTGACGATGTCGGAGGCGCTTTCGCCCTTGTGCGGCGCCGACGGGAAGACCCGCACCTGCGCGTCCACGTCGGCGTGCTGTCCGTCACCGACCTTGCGCACCTCACCGCTGCTGGGTATCGCCGCGCACCCGGCCAGCAACAGCGCCGCGCACACCACACCCGGCCAGCTCCGCAGCAGGCTTCCCCTGCCCCCCAGCGCACCCATCAGCTGTCGTCCTCCCGGACCGAGTCCATCCGTCCCACGACCCGCGCACCGCTGCCGGGGAACGCCGCGGGATCGGCCGACGGCGAACGCGGCACCGCGGGCGGCCGCTGCGGTATCCGCGGTATCTGCGCACCCGACTGCCCGGTGGGCCCCGGCCCGGCCGGGCCCGCGGTCCGCGGCACCGGCACGGACCCCGTCGCGGCACGGACGGGCAGCCCCGAGGAATTCAGCCCGCGATTGCGCCGCGAATCGTCCGGCTCCAGCGGTATCGGCGACCCGCGCAGGCTCTCGCCCGCCGTCCGCGGCAGCGTCATCCGGAACTGCGAACCACCGCCCGGCTCGCCCCACGCCTGGAGCCAGCCGCCGTGCAGCCGGGCGTCCTCCACCGCGATGGACAGGCCGAGACCCGTCCCGCCGGTAGTACGCGCCCGCGCCGGATCGGCTCGCCAGAAGCGGTTGAACACCCGCGTCGCCTCGCCGGGCTTCAGCCCGACGCCGTAGTCCCGCACCGCGACGGCCACCGCGCCGTCGGCCGTGGCCAGCCGTACCACCACGTCCCGGCCGTCGCCGTGCTCGATCGCGTTGACGACCAGATTGCGCAGCACGCGCTCCACCCGCCGCGGGTCGACCTCGGCTATCACCGGCTGTGCGTCGCCGCGTATCGCCACATGGCTGCCCTTGCGCTCGGCCAGCGGCTCCGCGGCGTCCACCACGCGCCGTACGACCTCGCGCAGGTCTATCGGCTCGGCGGCCAGCTCCGCGGCGCCCGCGTCGAACCTGCTGATCTCCAGCAGGTCGGACAGCAGCGACTCGAAACGGTCCAGCTGGTTCTGCAACAGTTCGGCGGAGCGCGCGGTCACCGGATCGAATTCGGTCCGCGCGTCATGGATGACGTCCGCCGCCATCCGTACGGTCGTCAGCGGGGTGCGCAGCTCGTGCGAGACGTCGGAGACGAAGCGGCGCTGCATCCTCGACAGGTCCTCCAACTGCTGGATCTTGACCTGGAGGTTCTGCGCCATCTTGTTGAAGGACTCGCCGAGGCGCGCGATGTCGTCCTCGCCCGAGACCTGCATACGTTCCTGCAATCGGCCCGCCGCGAGCCGCTCCGCGATCCCGGCCGCCATCCGAACCGGCGTGACGACCTGCCGGGTCACCAGCCAGGCGATGGCGCCGAGCAGCACCACCACGAAGATGCCCGCCGTCGCCAGCGTGCCCTTGACCAGGCCGAGCGTCTTGGCCTCCTGGCCGAACGGGAAGAGGTAGTAGAGCTGGTACGTCTTCCCGTTGATGTCCGTGAGCCGCTTGCCGATGGCCAGTGCGGGCTGCGGCGCCTTCCCGTCGTCGGTCACCACCGTCGTGTACTGCTTCAGCGCCCCGGTGTGGGACTCGACGGCGTCGCTGAGCGACTTGGGGATGCTCGCCTGCGGCAGCAGACTGCCGGAGCTGCGCGGCCCGTGCGCGTTGACGACACCCTCGCCGAAGCGCGCGTCGTCGGCGCCCGGACTGAGCGTGGCGATCCAGTAGACCCCGTTGCCACCGCTGGCGAACTGCTGGACCAGCGTCGTCAGCCAGGCGCCCGAGTCCTCGGCCTGGTTCTGCGACCCGACCCCGGTGGCGTCCTGCGTCTGGCTCCTGTTCGCCTGCTGCTGGGCGATGGAGAAACCGGTGGTGGCCTGATTCTCAGCCGCCTTCTCCTTCGCGTCGAGCAGGCCGTTCTTGACCTGACCGATCACGACGAAGCCCAGCAGCAGCACCACGCCGACCGACATCAGCAGCGTGAAGGCGACCACCCGCAGTTGCAGATTGCGCCGCCACAGCCGGACCGCCGGCTGCAACGGTCGCCGTGCCCAGCGCACGAACGAGCGGAAAACCGGCGCGAGACCCCGCATGGGGTCCGCGAGCCGGCTCTCCAGCCGCTCCCGCTCGTACGACGCGCACATGTCAGCCCGGTCCCGCCTTGTAACCGACACCACGGACGGTCACCACGATCTCCGGGCGCTCCGGGTCCTGCTCCACCTTGGACCGCAGCCGCTGCACATGGACGTTCACCAGCCGGGTGTCCGCCGCGTGCCGATAGCCCCAGACCTGCTCGAGCAGCACCTCACGGGTGAACACCTGCCACGGCTTGCGGGCCAGCGCCACCAGCAGGTCGAACTCCAACGGCGTCAGCGCGATCGGCTGCCCGTCCCGCTTCACCGAGTGCCCCGCCACGTCGATCACCAGATCGCCGATGGCGAGCTGCTCCGGAGTCGGCTCCTCCGCCCTCCGCAGTCGCGCCCTGACCCTCGCCACCAGCTCCTTCGGCTTGAACGGCTTGATCACATAGTCGTCCGCCCCCGACTCGAGCCCCACCACCACATCCACGGTGTCGCTCTTCGCCGTGAGCATCACAATCGGCACCCCGGACTCCGCCCGGATCTGACGGCATACGTCGATGCCGTCCCGTCCGGGCAGCATGAGGTCAAGGAGCACCAGATCCGGCTTGGACTCCCGAAAAGCAGCCAGGGCCTTGTCACCGTCAGCGCAGAACGACGGCTCGAAACCCTCTCCGCGCAGCACGATGCCAAGCATCTCTGACAGCGCGGTGTCGTCATCGACGACCAGCACACGTCCCTTCATACCGACCATCATCCCATTTGCATATCGTTACCGGTGACCTTTGGTGATCGAGGTCACGCTACGCGACCATCGTCCGCTGATGTCCGCAGATGCGCTGCCCGATCACCCCTAGTCAGAGTCTGCCCGGGGAGTCTCGCGATTACACACAGTTACGAGATCTTCTGTGGTGACCGGCGAGACCACACCGTTCTCCGTGATGATCGCAGTAATCAGCTCCGGTGGCGTCACATCGAAGGCCGGGTTGTATGCCTGAGTGCCCAGCGGCGACGGCGCGAGGTCGGTCACCTCACTGCCGGCCCGCTGCTCCACCTCGATCGCGGCGCCGTCCGGCGTACTCAGATCCACCGAGGTCGTCGGCGCCACGACGATGAACGGCACATGGTGGTAGCGGGCGAGGACCGCGAGGGGATAGCTGCCGACCTTGTTCGCCGTGGAGCCGTCCGCCGCGATCCGGTCCGCGCCGATCAGCACCGCGTCCACCTCCCCTGCCGTGAACAGCGACCCGGCCGCGCTGTCGGCGAGCAGCGTGTACGGCATCCCGGCACGCGCCGCCTCGTACGCCGTCAACCGCGCGCCCTGGAGAAGAGGACGGGTCTCGTCGACCCACAGACGCCTCAACTCCCCGACCCTGTGCGCCGCGAGGACCACACCGAGTGCGGTGCCCTCCCCGCCCGAGACCAGGGCCCCGGTATTGCAGTGCGTCAGAATCCGGTACCCGCCACCCGGCACCAGCTCGGCGAGCAGCCGCTCACCGTACGCCGCCATCGACCGGCTCGCCGCCGCGTCCTCCTCGTGCAGCGCCCGCGCCTCAGCCAACGCGAAGGCGGCGCCCTGGTGCGGAGGCGCCGCCTGGAAGGCGGTCACCGCACGCCGCACCCCGTACCCGAGGTTGACGGCCGTCGGCCGCGCGTGCGCGAGCAGGTCGGCGGCCTCGTTCACGTCATAGCCGCGCGCCGCCGCCAACGCGATGCCGTACGCCCCCGCGAGCCCGAGCAGCGGCGCGCCCCGCACGGCGAGGGAACGTATCGCCTGAACCAGCGCCTGCACATCCGTACACACCAACTCGACCTCCTCATGCGGAAGTCGGGTCTGGTCCAGCAGCACGAGCACGGGTCCCTCGGGGGGTTCCTCCCACCGCAGCGCGGGGATGGTACGGGAAGCACCGTCGGCCTCATCGGTCACAGGTCGCACGTATTGATCACCCATCCGTCCAGTCTGCCCTGCCCGGCCCGGTCCACGGCAGCCCATGGCACGATGGCGGCCAGTACCACAGCGAGCACCACGTGAAGGGGCAGCCTCCGATGACCAACACTCCGGGCTGGGCCTCGCCCGGATCCTCCGACTCCTCCGAGCCGGAAGACGGCGACAGCCCCGCTTCCTCCGCACCACAGAAAGACACCCCCGTGGACACGTCAACAGATACGTCCGCGGCCGGTCCTGACAACGACTCCGGCGACGATTCCGCTCCCGGTACGGGAGACCGGCCCGCCACGGCCGACGCCGGTGACACGACGCCACCACCGCCCGGCGGCTGGTCCGCCCAACAGCCGCCCGCGGGCCAGTGGCAGCACACCCCCCACGACACCCGCCCCCCGACCGTACCGGCGCCGAGCCCGCCCCCCGCCGGATCCTCCGGTACGGGTACGGGTACGGGTCAGGCGCCCGGCGCCGGCTGGGCCCGGTGGACGCCCCCGCAACCGCCGCAAGGCGGCCACCCCGGCCCCTCGGGCCCGCGCTGGGGCAACACCGCACCGGGCGGCGGCACCGGCGGCGGCTGGCAGCAGCAAGGCCCCTGGAGCAGGCCCTCGGCGCCTAAGCCCGGTGTCATCCCGCTGCGCCCGCTCGGCGCGGGCGAGATCCTGGACGGTTCCCTGGCCGTACTGCGGCGGCACTGGCGCGCGATCCTCGGCGTCACCCTGGCCATCGCCGTGGTCACCCAGGGCCTGGCCGTCGTGATCGACGGCCTCTTCCTCAGCAACGACACCAGGTTGGAGAACCTCAGGGACAACCCCAACCCGAGCGTCGGCGACATCATGCACGCCGTCAGCGGCGCCTTCGCCAGTTCGGGCCTGACCATTCTGGTCATGCTCATCGGCACGATCATCGCGACCGCGATGGTCGCCATGGCCACCAGCCGCGCCGTGCTCGCCCGCCCGGTCACGGCCGCCCAGGTGTGGCGGGAAGCCCGCCCGCGACTGCCCCAACTGGTCGGGCTCGCGCTGCTGATCCCACTGGCCATCGCCGGAATCCTGGCGGGCGCCGTTCTGCCCGGCGCACTGATCGCCCTGGCGGGTGCGGAGAGCGGCGGCGCCGCCCTCGCCTCCCTCGGCCTGATCGGCGCCTCTGTCGTCGTGCTCTGGCTCCTCATCCAGTGGAGCCTGGCGGCACCGGCGCTCATGCTCGAAAAGCAGGACATCGTCTCGGCGATGAAGCGCTCGGCGAAGCTGGTGCGCAACTCGTGGTGGCGCGTCCTCGGCGTCCAGGCGCTCGCGGCGATCCTCTGCTACATCGCCTCGGCCATCATCCAGACGCCGTTCATGTTCATCGCCCGTGGCATCACCGGTGAGAGCCTCGGCTCCTTCCTCTCCGGCGACACCAACCCGGGGTGGGCGTTCCTCGGCATCAGCGGAATCGGCGCCGCCATCGCCGCGACGCTCAGCCTGCCGATCAGCGCCGGCGTCACCACGCTGCTGTACATGGACCAGCGCATCCGCCGTGAGGCTCTCGACATCGAGCTGATGCGGGCCGCGAATACCGATGTCGACGCGGACGCGGCGGCGGGCGTCGCCGTCAACACCGACTGACTGAGCACGGAAAACAAAAATGCCTTGGCCCCCGAGCGGAAGCTCGGGGGCCAAGGCATTGACAAAGATTGTTCGGCGGTGTCCTACTCTCCCACAGGGTCCCCCCTGCAGTACCATCGGCGCTGAAAGGCTTAGCTTCCGGGTTCGGAATGTAACCGGGCGTTTCCCTAACGCTATGACCACCGAAACA
>NZ_MECL01000153.1 GCF_014596445.1 Streptomyces sp. CBMA29
GCGCCGTCCGGCGCCGGGCCGCCCGGTCCGGTCCGCGCCGAGGACGGGTCCGCGTCGTGCAGCGCGCCGCCGGGCGCGCCTTCCCGGTCCCCGCCCACCAGTTCGGCCACCTCGTCGGCGCTGAACTCCCGTCCCACCACGGCCGCGATGTCCAGCGCGGCGCGCTCCGCCCGGCCGAGCGCCCCGATCCGGGCGCCGAGCAGCGCCTGCAAGGTGGTCGGCACATCCCCTCCGCCCTCGGGCCGGTAGCCGGACTCGGGCTGTGCGAGAGCGGCGATGAGCTGTTCCAGATAGAACGGATTGCCGCCCGCGGACTCCAGCACCTGTGGTGGCACGCCCGTACCCCCCTCACCGGACGGCGCCCCGCCGTCCCAGTGCGCCCCGACCTCGGTCAGCGCCTCGGCCACCGCCTCGGCCTCCGTCGCCGTCAGGCCGGGCAGCGTCAAGGAGAGCGAGCGCGGCCCGCCCCCGCCCCAGCCGGCGCCGCGGTCGAGCAGATCGGGACGGGCCGCGCAGACGAACAGCACAGCGGACGCGGCGAGTTCGGCACTGAGCGCGGTGACCATCGTCAGCAGCGGGTCGCTCGCCCACTGGAGGTCGTCCAGCACCAGCACGACCGGCCGCCTGCGCGCGAGCACGGCCAGCAGACCGGTCAGGGCCGCGCAGGTGTCGTCGGTCGACGGATTCGGTGTGCCGTCCTCCAGCAGCCCGGCCGACAGCACGGCCAGCGCCGCGTCGATCTCCTGGCGCTCGGGCGAGGGCTCTCCCGCGCGCGCCGGGGACTGTGCGATCTCCGGGAAAGCGTCGAGGAGTTGGCTCACGGCGTCGGCCAGCGGCGCCAGGCTGCCGCGTTCACCGTACGGGCGGCAGCGGCCCGAGCCGTAGCGGAAGGCGCGGCCCGACCGTTTGCGCCACTCGTGGATCAGCCGGGTCTTGCCCATCCCGGCCTCGCCGAGAACCGTCACCAGATTCGGCCCGAGCCAGGCCCGGTCCGCGACGGCCCGGTCCGCGACGGTCCGGTCCGCGACGGTCCGGTCCGCGACGGTCCGGTCCGCGACGGCGCGGAACGTCCGCCACAGCGCGTCCAGTTCACGGTCCCGGCCGACGAAGGGCACATCGAAGCGGCGGGTCAGCTCCGGCTCCTCCTCGACCACGTCCAGCAGCCGGTAGGCGGTGACCGCGTCCTCCTTGCCCTTCAACCGCAAAGGGCCGACGCGCTCGGTGACCGCTGTCGCCCCGGCGGCCCTGCGGCTCTCAGGACCGATCAGCACCTCGCCCTCAGCGGCGTTCTGCTCCAGCCGGGCCGCGACGTTCACCGTCTCGCCCGACACCAGCGCCTGACGGGACGACACATCCGAGGCCGTCACCACCGGGCCGGTGTTGATGCCGATCCGGACACCGATCCGAATGCCGAGCGTCGGCTCCAACTCCGTTTCGTTGAGCCGCTGTATGGCGTCCAGCATCGCCAGGCCCGCGGCCAGCGCCCGCGCCGCGTCGTCCTCGTGCGTCACCGGCACGCCGAAGACGGCCATCACCGCGTCGCCGATGAACTTCTCGACCGTGCCGCCGAACTGCTCCAGGCACTCGCGCATCAGGTCGAAATAGCGCAGCACCACCGTGCGCAGCGTCTCCGGGTCGAGTACGCCGGACAGCGCCGTCGACCCGACGAGGTCGCAGAAGACGACGGAGACGACCTTGCGCTCCTCGACCGCCGTCACGGGTGCGGGAGAGTCGGCCGGAGTGCCGCAGGACGGGCAGAAGCGCGCGTCCTGCGGCAGGTCGCCGTCGCACGAGGCGCAGCGCGTGGTCATCTCGTCTCCCCGTCCCTTCCCCGTGTCTTCCCCGTGTCTTCCCGATGGTGCGGACCCCGGTCGCGGGGAGCTATCAGAAGAGCGCCCCGCCGGCGATCTCGCTGTGGGCCTGCACCTCGGGGCCCACCTCGTCGAGCCGGGCCTTGATGTCGAGCATCATCGACAGCTCCTGGCTGCTCAGACCGCGCAGCACCTCGCGCTGTTCGTCGGTGAGTTCGCCGACGCCGAAGCCGTGCGACTCCAGCACCACCAGCGCGTCGTCGGTTCCGTCGCCGACCCGCTCCGCGCTCTCCCCGCCCCGCGCCGCCGTGTCGCTCATGAGGTGTACGTCCCTTCCCTGAGGTGTTCCGGCTCCGCTGTCCGGCCGATGCGCGCGAACAGCTCCACAAGTCCGTCCACGGTGTGCAGCGCGCTCATGACGACCGCGCGCACCTGGGCCTGGTCCAACGGCAGAGCGTCGAGCAGCGCGAAGAGCGCGGCGGTGTGCCCGGTGTCCAGTTCGGCGTGGCCGCGTACCGTGCGCAGCGCCGCCTCCGGCACACCCGCGGCGGCGATCCGGTCCGCCAGCCAGGGCGCGGGCGCGTTGCTCTCCAGCACCGCGATGTAGCCGAGCAGCGCTACCGGATGGTGGTGCTCGATCCAGTAGTACTGCGCGCCCGCCAGGCGGGCGACGGCGGGTGCGGGCTGCTCGGCGAGGACCGCGGCTGGTTCCCCGCCCAGCGCGGTGATGTCACCGAGCAGCCAGTCGTCGTGGCCGCGCTCCTCTTCGATGTGCTCCCGCAGATAGTCCGTGAGCGGCGCGCACAGCGGGTCGCGCGGGCCGAGTTCCGTCAGCCGCGCCACCGCCCGTTCCATCAGCGGCACCGAGGCGCGGACGACTCCGTGCATCACCGTCAGATACGTGGCGTAGCGCGCGGCGAGTCCGGGCGGTCGCCACACGGCCGCGGTCGTCGCCCGCACGGCGGGGGCCGTCAGCCGCAGCCGGACCCGCAGCGCGGCGCCCGCGCCCGCCGTACCGACC
>NZ_MECL01000154.1 GCF_014596445.1 Streptomyces sp. CBMA29
GCAAGCGCACGGCCGGAGCACCGGCGGCGACGTTCTCCGCGGGCGACGGCTCCCGGCGGCTGAAGCCGGGCGCGCTGGCGCCCCGGGACGAGGCCGAGGACGACACCGTCACCGCCAGTGCGAACGACACGGCGGAAGAGCGCTTCGAGTACACCGGGAAGGCGCTCCAGGACGGCGACGAGTGGAACGTCGAGGTCGACGACGCGTACGAGATCCGCGGCTACGGCCAGACGGTCGAGGAGGCGAACGCCAACGCGGTGGCCGCCCTCGCCGAGGCGTTCGGCATCCCCGTCGCGTCCATCACCCTTGAGGTCAGGACCGAGGAGCGCCCGGCGCGCGGACGCCGCAGGGCGTCGCGTCCGCCGACGGCCGTCTTCCAGCCGCCGGTGTTCCAGGCGCCGACGGCCGAGTCCGTGGCGGCCGGTGCCGTCGCGGAAGAGCCCGCAGCAGCAGCAGCCGCCGCAGCCGTCGCCGACGAGGACGAGACCGAGGAGCGGGACAGCGGCCCGCGCCGCCGTCGCCGTCGCCGTGGCGGCTCCGCCGCGGAGCCGGTGACCGCAGAAGCCGCCACGGCCACCGCCGTCGACGGGGCCGAGGCCGAGACCGACACCGACGCGGACGACGAGCAGGAGAACGACGCGGACGCCGACGGCGAGCACGACGGCGACGACCGCCCGTCCCGCCGTCGCCGCCGCGGTGGCCGCCGCCGTCGCCGGGGCGAGTCCAGCGAGCACGAGGACGCCGCGTCCTCCGACGACGAGGACGAGTCGTCCGAGAGCGACGACGAGGAGGACTCCGCCGACGAGTCGGCGCACGACGACGACCACGGCTCGGGTTCCAGCACCAGCCGTCGCCGCAGGCGCCGTCGCCGTCGCGGTTCCGACTCCGGCGCCGACGACTCCGCCAACGGCGGCGACGACCCGGAGCGCACGGTCGTCAAGGTCCGCGAGCCGCGGCAGAAGTCGGAGTCCGCTGGCGGCACCGGCGCCGACGAGGTGCAGTCCATCAAGGGCTCCACGCGTCTTGAGGCCAAGAAGCAGCGCCGTCGCGAGGGCCGCGAGCAGGGCCGCCGCCGCGTGCCGATCATCACCGAGGCCGAGTTCCTGGCGCGCCGCGAGGCCGTCGAGCGCGTCATGGTGGTCCGGCAGAACGGCGAGCGCACCCAGATCGGCGTGCTGGAGGACAACGTCCTCGTCGAGCACTACGTCAACAAGGAGCAGGCCACCAGCTACGTCGGCAACGTCTACCTGGGCAAGGTGCAGAACGTGCTGCCGTCCATGGAGGCCGCGTTCGTCGACATCGGCAAGGGCCGCAACGCCGTCCTGTACGCGGGCGAGGTCAACTTCGAGGCGCTCGGCATGGGCAACGGCCCGCGCCGTATCGAGTCCGCGCTCAAGTCCGGCCAGCCGGTCCTCGTCCAGGTGACGAAGGACCCGATCGGCCACAAGGGCGCCCGCCTGACCAGCCAGGTCTCGCTGCCCGGCCGCTACCTGGTGTACGTGCCCGAGGGCTCGATGACCGGCATCAGCCGCAAGCTCCCCGACACCGAGCGGGCCCGGCTGAAGACCATCCTCAAGAAGATCGTCCCCGAGGACGCGGGCGTCATCGTCCGCACCGCCGCGGAGGGCGCCAGCGAGGACGAGCTGCGCCGCGACGTCGAACGTCTCCAGGCGCAGTGGGAGGACATCCAGAAGAAGGCCAAGAGCGGCAACGCGCCGACGCTGCTCTACGGCGAGCCGGACATGACCGTCCGCGTCGTCCGCGACATCTTCAACGAGGACTTCTCGAAGGTCATCGTCAGCGGTGACGAGGCGTGGAGCACGATCCACGAGTACGTCACCCACGTCGCGCCCGACCTGGCGGACCGGCTGTCGCGCTGGACCTCGGAGATCGACGTCTTCGCGACGTACCGCATCGACGAGCAGCTTCTGAAGGCGCTGGACCGCAAGGTGTGGCTGCCGTCCGGCGGTTCGCTGGTGATCGACAAGACCGAGGCGATGGTCGTGGTCGACGTCAACACCGGCAAGTTCACCGGGCAGGGCGGCAACCTGGAGGAGACCGTCACCCGCAACAACCTGGAGGCGGCCGAGGAGATCGTCCGCCAGCTCAGGCTGCGGGACCTCGGCGGCATCGTCGTCATCGACTTCATCGACATGGTCCTGGAGTCCAACCGCGACCTGGTCATGCGGCGGCTGCTGGAGTGCCTGGGCCGGGACCGGACCAAGCACCAGGTGGCCGAGGTCACCTCGCTCGGCCTGGTGCAGATGACCCGCAAGCGGGTCGGCCAGGGCCTGCTGGAGTCCTTCTCCGAGACCTGCGTGCACTGCAACGGGCGCGGCGTCATCGTCCACATGGACCAGGCGACCACCACCGGCGGTGGCGGCGGCAAGCGCAAGCGGCGCGGCAAGTCCGGCAACGCCGGCGCGGCGGGCGACGGCCACGACCACGAGCACGTGCTGGAGGCGGACGCGGACGAGGCCGACTCGACCGACTCGGGCGACGAACTGCCCGAGCTGGAGCCGATCGAGGTCGGCGAGGCCGAGCTGGTGCCGACCGTCGGCGACCCCGAGGAGGAGTGGTTCGGCACCGCGGCCGAGGCCGAGGCCGCCGCCCACGGCAGCCGTGGCCGCTCCCGGCGGCGCGGTGCCCGTAAGGCCACCTCGCCCGCGGGCGCGCCGCCCGCGGCCGACCACGAGCCGGAACCGGCCGTCGTGGTCGTCCCGGTCAGCGAGCCCGTCGTCGAGCAGGCGCCGGCCGCCGAGCCCGAGGTCTCCACGGAGCCCCCGGCGCGCGCTCGTCGTCGCGCCACGCGCAAGGTGACGGCTCCCGCCGGGTCGCCGTCCGGCGCGGAGGACGCCGCTGTCGTGGTCGTCGCCGAACCCGCTCCGGCACCGGCCCCCGTCGAGAACGCCGCCGCCGCTGAGCCCGAGGTCTCCACGGAGCCCCCGGCGCGCGCCCGTCGTCGCGCCACGCGCAAGGTGACGGCTCCCGCCGGGTCGCCGTCCGGCGCCGACGACGCCGCCGTCGTGGTCGTCCCGGCCGAGGCCCTGGCCGCCGATCCCGCTGACGCGGAGCCCAAGAAGCGGGCCCCGCGCAAGGCCGCCACGAAGAAGGCCGCCGCCAAGAAGACGACGACGAAGAAGGCCGCGGCCAAGAAGACGACCACGAAGAAGGCCGCCGCCAAGAAGTCGGCCGCCCCCTCCGAGTAGTCCGGCCCCGCGTGGCCCGCGCCCTGCCCCGGGCGCGGGCCACGCGCGTTGTGCCCCGCAGGGGCGCGGGTCTCGCGGCGGGGCACCATAGCGGATTTGACCGGGCCGGAGGCCCTCCGTAGTCTTGACCTTCGGCGTTTGTGCGCCCACTTCTGAGCAAATCCCTCCCGGTCCGCCGGGAGAGGCCCCCCGCGCACCATCGGGACGGCTGGCATCAGGGGTCCGATTTCAAGAGCGAGAGAGTGAGATCCGCGTGTACGCAATCGTGCGTAGCGGTGGTCGTCAGCACAAGGTGGCTGTCGGCGACATCGTTGAGGTTGACAAGATTCCCACGGGCAAGGTGGGCGACGCGATCGAGCTCTCGACGCTGCTCGTCGTCGACGGCGAGGCCGTCACCAGCGACCCGTGGGTGCTGGCCGGTGTCAAGGTCGAGGCCGAAATCGTGGACCACCACAAGGGCCAGAAGATCGACATCCTGCGCTACAAGAACAAGACCGGCTACCGCCGTCGCCAGGGTCACCGCCAGCAGTACACGGCGCTGAAGATCACCGGCATCCCCACGGCTGCGAAGTAAGGGACTGAGGAGAGATGGCACACAAGAAGGGCGCATCGTCCACTCGGAACGGGCGCGACTCCAATGCTCAGATGCTCGGCGTCAAGCGCTTCGGCGGCCAGGTCGTCAACGCCGGTGAGATCATCGTCCGCCAGCGCGGCACCCACTTCCACCCCGGCTCCGGCGTCGGCATCGGCAAGGACGACACGCTGTTCGCCCTCTCCGCCGGTGCGGTCGAGTTCGGCACCAAGCGTGGGCGTCGTGTAGTGAACATCGTTCCGGCCGCCTGACTGCTCAGTCACCTGGCACCGTAGAGCGACACAGTTTCACCTCCGAGGGCGGACCTCGCTTCCCGACCAGGGAAGCGGGGCCGCCCTCGGCGTGTTACGTCTTGGAACGCGTGAAAGCGCGCGTACCGCACCACCCCGTGCACACCCGCACCACCCCGTACGTATCTGGAGGAATGCCATGACCACCTTCGTGGACCGCGTCGAGCTGCATGTCGCCGCGGGTAACGGAGGCCACGGCTGCGCCTCCGTTCACCGGGAGAAGTTCAAGCCGCTGGGCGGCCCCGACGGCGGGAACGGCGGCCGGGGCGGCGACGTGATCCTCGTCGTCGACCAGGACGTCACCACGCTGCTCGACTACCACCACAGCCCGCACCGCAAGGCGACCAACGGCAAGCCCGGCGAGGGCGGCAACCGGTCGGGCAAGGAGGGTACGGACCTGGTGCTGCCGGTGCCAGACGGCACGGTGGTGCAGGACAAGGACGGCAATGTGCTGGCCGACCTCGTCGGCCAGGGCACCACCTTCATCGCGGGCCAAGGCGGTCGCGGCGGCCTCGGCAACGCGGCGCTGGCCTCAGCTCGCCGCAAGGCGCCCGGCTTCGCGCTGCTCGGCGAGCCCGGCGTGGCGCGGGACATCGTCCTGGAACTGAAGACGGTCGCCGACGTGGCGCTGGTCGGCTACCCGAGCGCGGGCAAGTCCTCGCTGATCTCGGTGCTGTCGGCCGCCAAGCCGAAGATCGCCGACTACCCGTTCACCACGCTGGTGCCCAACCTCGGTGTGGTGACGGCCGGTTCGACCGTCTACACGATCGCGGACGTACCGGGTCTGATTCCCGGTGCCAGCCAGGGCAAGGGCCTCGGCCTGGAGTTCCTGCGGCACGTCGAGCGCTGCTCGGTGCTCGTGCACGTGCTGGACACCGCGACGCTGGAGTCCGACCGCGACCCCGCCAGCGACCTCGACATCATCGAGGAGGAACTGCGGGCGTACGGCGGCGGGTTGGAGGACCGGCCGCGGCTGATCGTGCTCAACAAGATCGACGTGCCCGACGGGCGCGACCTCGCCGAGATCATCAGGCCGGAGCTGGAGAGCCGCGGCTACCAGGTCTTCGAGGTGTCGGCCGTCTCCCACGAGGGGCTGCGCGAGCTGTCGTTCGCCCTGGCGAAGATCGTCGCCGAGACGCGGGCCGCCAAGCCGGTGGAGGAGTCCACCCGCGTCGTCATCCGCCCGCAGGCCGTCGACGACGCCGGGTTCACCGTCACCCACGACGGCGAGAGCCTGTACCGCGTGCACGGCGAGAAGCCCGAACGCTGGGTGCGCCAGACCGACTTCTCCAACGACGAGGCCGTCGGCTACCTCGCCGACCGTCTCAACCGCCTCGGCGTCGAGGACGCCCTCCTCAAGGCCGGCGCCAACGCCGGCGACGCCGTCGCCATCGGCCCCGACGAGGACGCCGTCGTCTTCGACTGGGAGCCCAGCATGGCCGCCGGCGCCGAAATGCTCGGC
The DNA here is from genome assembly GCF_014596445.1 of Streptomyces sp. CBMA29. GTDB lineage: Bacteria > Actinomycetota > Actinomycetes > Streptomycetales > Streptomycetaceae > Actinacidiphila. Next base: position 5,554 of record NZ_MECL01000154.1, read on the forward strand.
CGCCGCGGCGAGGATCACCGTTTCGACGCCCCGCGCGCCGCCGTCACCCGCCGCCGCGACAAGCAGGCCGAGCGCGACGACGCCGAAGAGGAGTACCAGGGCTTCGACCCGTTCAAGTAGCCGCCCGGGTCAGCGCGTGAGGGGGTGACTCCTTACGCGCTGACGTCCGCGGGGGCCGGGGTGAGGATGCGGCGGCTCAGCAGGTAGGTGAAGGGGATGGCGGCTGCCGCGGCGGCCAGCGGGGCGATCTTGTCGTTCATGCCCGCCCACTCCACGAGGGCGTAGACGCCGACGCTCGTGACCACGTAATTGGTCAGGTTGGTCAGCGGGAAGAGCAGGAACTTCCGCCAGGTGGGCCGCGTCCGGTACGTGAAGTACGTGTTCAGGAAGAACGACCCGATCATGCTGAGCACGAACGCCAGGGTGTACGCGGCGAAGTACGGCATCCACGGGTGCAGGGCCAGGTAGAAGCCGTAGAAGGTGGCGGTGTTGACCCCGCCCACGAGGGCGAACCGCACGATCTGGAGCAGTTGCGGTGAGCGGGTGCCTGCCAGGCTCAACGGATCTCCATCCGGGGCAGCGACGCGCTCGTCGGTGCGGCGCCGGCCTGCCGTGCCACCCCGAAGGCCCGCGGCGCGTTCGTCTCCTTGACCAGGAAGTGCGGCCGTCGCTTGGTCTCGTAGTAGATGCGCCCAATGTACTCGCCTATCAACCCCAGCATCAGCATCTGGAGCCCGCCCAGACCGACGACGGCGACGAGCAGCGTCACATAACCGGGCGCGTCAGGCCCCTTGATCATCGCCATGACGGTGACGACCACGGCATACGCCGCCGCGATGGCACTGAGCGCCATTCCGAGATAGATGGCCAGCCGCAGCGGCCGGTTGTTGAACGAGATCAGCCCGTCCATGCCGTAATTGATGAGCGCGCCGAAGTGCCACTTCGTCTCGCCCGCCTCACGCGCGGCGTTGCGGTAGTCGAACGTGACGGTGTCGAAGCCGATCCAGGAGAAAAGGCCCTTGGAGAAGCGGTTGTACTCCGGCATGGCGAGCAGCGCGTCGACCGCGCGCCGCGACAGCAGCCGGAAGTCCCCGACGCCGTCGGTCAGTTCGACGTCCACCCACTTGTTGATCATCCGGTAGTACAGCCGGCTGGCGGCCGTGCGCAGCTTCTTGTCGCCCTCGCGGGTGCGCCGCGCGATCACCTGGTCGTGCCCGGCGCGGTGCAGCTCCAGCATGCGCGCGATCAGCTCCGGCGGGTGCTGGAGGTCGGCGTCCATCACGACCACCGCGTCCCCGGTCGTCTCCTTGAGCCCGGCCAGGATGCCCGCCTCCTTGCCGAAGTTCCGGCTGAAGGACACGTATCGCGTGCTCGCCTCGCGGTTCTCGGCCAGGGCCCGCAGCCGTTCCAGCGTACGGTCGGAGCTGCCGTCGTCGACGTAGCACAGCTCGTAATCGACGGAGAGCGCCGTGAGGGTCTCCCGGATGCGTACGTCGAAGAGCTCGATCACGGCTTCTTCGTTGTAGCAGGGAACTACGATCGACAGTCGCATGAGATCACTTTCGGCGCCGTACGCGGATGCAGGGCGAGCGCGGTCTGCGGGCGGATCCGTCACGCGTATTCCGCACGTGATCCCGCACGTGATCCCGCACGCTCTGCGTCAGCGTAGGACGGCCTGTGGCCCTGCTTTGGGCGCCGAACAAGGCGTCGGGGAAAGTTATGCGAAGCGCCCATGAGGCTCAATGCAGAATTCACCCAACTATGGGCAACCGAATTCCTGATTCCGCATCACATGTTCCGGTGCGCCCATCCGAGTTCCGCGCGGGTATACCGCACGCGGCCCCTTGGAGAACGCAAGGCATACTTGAGGTATCGGCCCGGACCACCGTGCGGGCCGTCGTCGTACGTCAACGGCCCGCGTCGCGGCGGGCCCCGCAATCGATGAGGAGCCGCCCGCCGTGCGTAATCCCGAGGCACCCCGACTGCTGGGGGTCTACCGACGAGCAGTACCGGAGAGCGCCCGACGGAAGATCGCCTCCCGCGTCGACTCGGACTTGCGCAAGCAGGTGAAGCTGCGCATCGCGGGCGCGACCGCCGCCGCCGAGCGGGCCAGGGCGGCCAGGGTCGGCAAGCGCCACCAGGCGCTGGTGGACCGTCCGGACCGCACGGTGATCACGGTCAACCGCGAGGCGAAGGTCGCGCTGATCGTCCCCGGCGTGACCCCGCTGGCGGCCCGCAGGGCCAACCTCGACGCGGTCCTCGGCTGCCTGTCGGCGGCCGGTCTCGACCACTTCTGCGTACGGGGCCGCTCGCACACCGCCTCGGCCGTGGCCGTCCACGAGAGCGACCGGGAGGCGGTGCTCGCCGCGCTGACCGCGCTGTGCGCCGAGGAGCCCGGCTACGTGACCGCGGTCAAGGGGAACTCCCCGGTGCCCGAGGAGTCGCTGCCGGGCTACGAGCAGCCGTCCTGGCGCCGTCTGACGGGTGCCGGGGTCTTCCGCCTCACCTGGTACCGCACCGACGAGAGCAAGGGCCTGGCGCTCGGCACCCGCTACGGCTGCGACATCGAGTTCTGGCGCGAGGAGGACGGCGCGCTCGTGGCGCCGCGCCCCGGCAAATTCGCCGATGCCGTCCCGGCCGACGCCAAGACCGTGCAGGCGCCCGAGGCGTTCTTCACCGACCTCGCGCCGCGCGACACCGGCGCGGGCCCGCGCTTCGAGGTCCGTACCCGCGAGCACTTCGCGATCCACACCACCGGCGAGATCCGCTTCCCGGTCGACGTCGTCTACACCTGGGTGGACGGCGCGGACCCGGCGTGGCTGCGCCGCCGCGCGGACTTCACCGGCGAGGCGTACCACGACGAGGCGGCCAACGCGGCGCGCTACCTCAGCCGTGACGAACTGCGGTATTCACTGCGCTCGTTGCACATGTACGCGCCCTGGGTCCGGAAGATCTTCCTGGTCACCGACGACCAGACACCGTCCTGGCTGAAGACCGACCACCCCGGCATCGAGGTGGTCAGCCACCGGCAGATCTTCCGCTCGCCCGGCTCGCTGCCGACCTTCAACTCGCATGCCATCGAGAGCCAACTGCACCACATCGAGGGCCTGTCGGAGCACTTCCTGTACTTCAACGACGACGTGCTGCTCGGCAACGAGGTGACGCCGCAGGACTTCTTCCTCGCCAACGGCCTGACGAAGTTCTTCCCCTCACCCGCGCTGGTGCCGCTGGGCGAGAAGACGGAGGCCGACCCGCCGGTCGCGGCGGCCGGGAAGAACAACCGGCGGCTGATCGAGGAGCGTTACGGCGCGGTGCTCGTGCAGAAGATGAAGCACATGCCGCACGCCCTGCGGCGCAGCGTCCTGGACGAGATCGAGGACGAGTTCGCCGCCGAGTACCGGCACACCGAGTCCAGCCACTTCCGCAGCATGGACGACATCTCCATCGCCTCGTCGCTGCACCACTACTACGCCTTCCACACCAGGCGCGCGATCCCGTCCAGCGACCTGCCGTACACCTACCTGGACCTGACCCACCCGTGGACCGAGACCCGGCTCGGCCGGCTGCTCGCCAACCGCGACAAGACCGTCTTCTGCATCAACGACACGGTCTCGACGGAGAACGACGCGACCGGCCAGAAGGACCTGATCACCCCGTTCCTCGACGCGTACTTCCCGGTGCCGAGCCCCTTCGAGAAGGACACGGACCGGGAAGTGCGCTGAGAACAGGGCAGGTTCAGCGCTCGTAGGGGGAGGGGACCGGGAAGTACGCGCTCAGGAAGGCGCGCAGCACCCGGTCCTGCTCCTCCACCGGCACCTCGGAGTCCGCGGACTCGCCGATGCAGAAGACGTCCTGGTGCCGCGAGGTGAGCAGCCGGGTGAGCTGCTTGTGGTGCAGGTAGTCGCCGATGTCCATGTAGCCGCAGGAGATCGAGCCGGGCGCGGCCTGGCTGGTCAGGAACCCGTAGTGGTGGTGGAGCGACGAGGTGATCGACAGGTCGTCGCGCCCGCGGAAGCGGTTCGCGGACGTCGCCCGTGTCTCCTGCGGCCAGCGCTCCGCGATCTCGGCCAGCACGCTGCGCCGCAGCGGGTGCGGCGCGTGCAGGAAGCCGTGCGTGGCGACCCGGCCGAAGGCGTCCTTGAGCAGCCTGCGGTTGTTCTTGGCGGCCACGAAGTAGCCCTCGTCGTCGTCCGAGATCTCGCTGATCGGGATCGAGGTCGGCGAACGGAAGAACTTCGACATGCCGTTGCTGTGGAAGAACATGTCGGGGTTGAGCGGGCGGCCGAAGAACACGTCGTCGTTGACGTAGATGAAGTGCTCGGACAGGCCCTCGATGCGGTGCAGTTGGCTCTCGATGGCGTGCGAGTTGAACGTCGGCAGCAGGTCGGTGTCGGCGAAGATCTCGCGGTGGCTGACCACCTCGATGCCGGGGTGCTCGGTCTTCAGCCAGGACGGCGTCTGGTCGTCGGTGACCAGGAAGATCTTCCGGACCCACGGCGCGTGGGTGGCCAACGAGCGCAGCGAGAAGCGCAGTTCGTCGCGGTTGCGGAAGCGTACGTCACCGGCCTCCGCGCCGCTGGTGGGCAGCCCCGCCGCGGTACGGGCGGCGTCGCGGCGCTCGCGCCAGGCGGTGTCGGTGTCGTCGACCCAGGTGTAGACGACGTCGACCGGGAAGTCGACGTCCCACATCAGATCCGTGCCCGTGAACGCCTCGATCGACGGGTACTCGCGCTCGCCGACCGTCAGCTTGCCCGTCGGCTCCAGGTCCGGCAGCCGCGGTCCGGCGACGGTCGCGGCGCCGGGGGAGACCCGCCAGCCGTCCTCGTCCTCGGTCCAGAACTCCACCCGGCAGCCGTACGCGGGCCCGTAGCGCAGGGTGCGGCTGTCGGAGACGGTCGGCTTGAACAGCCGTACGCCCTTGACCTCGCCGACATTGTGCAGCCGCTCGGCCAGCACCGCGCCGGGGGCCGCGACCTTAGGCGACATCAGCTCGCCGTAGACCGGCTTGCCCGCCAGGTCCTCGGCCAGCGCGTCGAGCACCCGCTGGCCGTCCTCGGCGCGCACCGCGAGCCGGTGACCGACCGGCGCGGTGTCGCGCAGCAGGATGTACGGGATCGCGTGGTGCTCCAGCGCGTCGGCGGCCAGATCCAGGTTGACCCGGGCCATCTTCCACGCGGGGATGTCGTCCCTGACCTCCGCGACCCGGCCGCCGGAGCGGATCAGGTGGGTGCGGTCCTGCGCCTGGATGATGACCTCGCGGGCCTTCTGCTCCTCGTTGGACGGCGAGAGGCGGCTGACCGGCGCGGCGACCGCGAAGGTGCGGCTGCCGCCGTTGGCGATCCGGCGGGCGGCGCGGTCGGCGCGGTCGCTGAACCGCTCGGGGCTGTCGCGGCGCTCGATGAGCTGGGCGAACAGGTCCTCCCACATCGCCGAGACGCGCTCGGCGTTGAAGCGCTCGCGGGCGCCTTCGAGAGCGGCCTTGCCGTAGGCGTGCCGCAGTTCGTCGTCGTCCATCAGCCGCGCCATGGCGGCGGCGTACGAACTGACGTCGTCGGACTGGACCATCAGCCCGTCGACCTCGTGCCGCACGATCGTGGAGGGCCCGGTGAGGTTGTCGAAGGCGACGACCGGCACACCGGCGGAGAACGCCTCCAGCATGACCAGGCCGAACGCCTCCCAGCGGGAGGGCATCAGCGCGATCGACGCCTTGGCCCACTCCTCGGAGAGCTGCCGGGAGCGGCCCAGGATCTCGATCCGGTCGTGCAGGCCGTAGCCCTCGACCAGGCGGCGCAGCATGGTGAGCTGGGGGCCGCCGCCGAAGATCCGCAGCGTCCAGCCGGGGCGGTCCTCGCAGATCTCCGCGAAGGCGCGGATCGCGAGGTCCATGCCCTTCTCGTGCATCATCCGCGCGGCCACCATGACGACCTTGGTCTCCAGGTCGGAGCGCGGCCGGTAGCCCTCGGGCATCGCGTTGGGGATGGTGGCGAGCAGCGGCGCGGACGCGCCGAGCGACTCCTCGAACCAGTTGGTGGTCAGTTCGGTCAGCGACACCAGCGCGTCCAGGCGCGGCGCGTGGATGAGCATCGGCTCGCCCGTCGGGCCGCGCAACTGCGAGATCCGGTGCTCCTGGTGGAGCGTCACCACACGCGGCGGGGCCAGTTCGACCATGGCCATCATCAGCGCGGGCGTGGTGGTGATCAGGATGTCGCAGTCGAGCCTGCTGATCGCGGCCGTCATCTCGAAGTCCGAGAGCCGGTCGAAGGTCGGCTCGGCCGACGGCGGGATCAGCTCGCTGGGCTGCGAGGCCAGGGCGAGGCATTCCTCGTCGGTCAGCGAACTGGCGCGCACCGGGCGCGGGACGCTGCCCGTACGGTCCACCAGGTAGCGCATCTTGACCGACTTGCCCTCGGTGAGGAAGGGCTCGGACTCCGTCCTGAAGACGCTGAGCACCTCGACGTCGTGCAGTGGCGCGAGATGGGCGGCCTGGGTGTAGGCGGCCATCTCGGTGCCGCCCATCGCGTCGCCCCAGGTGAGCAGAAATGTGATCTTCATGCGTCCTCGTTGGTTCCGGCGGCGGCAGTCCCGAAGGCGGCGCAGGCGACCGCCAGCGCGCCGCTCGGCGTCAGGTGGGCGTGCACACGTGTCAGGGATCCGCTCTCCAGCGCGATGATGCTGTACGGAGTGCGGAAGACCTGCTTGGGGTGGCGTACGTGGGTCAGCCGTCGCGCGAGCTTGAGCCGGGTGCGCCCGGCGCGCAACTGGACGTCCCAGGTGTGCTGTTTGCGCGATCCGGCGGTCATCGCCGTCAGCGGCAGGTCGAAGGTGAAGTCGTCGCCGTCCCACACGGGCGTGGCGGGTACGGACTTGGCGGTGCCGCGGCGGACCGCTTCCACGGTGTACTCCGGCACCGGGTGGCGGCCCGCGATCAGCCGTCCGCGCACGGTGATCCGGTCCCAGCGCAGGTCGAAGGAGATCAGCTCGGCCTGCTGCGCGGGGGCGGCCACCTTGAGCATCGCCCGGCCGTCGACGGAGCGCACCGGCCGGAAGACCGCGCCGCTGGACGTCGAGGGGGAGGTCGGCAGCGTCGGGCCGTCCATGGTGCTGGGCACCGGCGCGGACAGGTCGGACCGGGTCTCCCGGCCGCCGCCGTCGGTGGTCACCACCGCGAACCGCCACACACCGGTGTCCATCACGAGGCCGCGGGTGTCGCGTTCGGTGGGACCGGCGTGCAGCAGCGGGGTGGTCGCGGTGAGCAGCAGCGAGCCGTCGCGCCGTTCCTCCGTGACGAGGTCCACGCTCAGCCGCCGGTTGCCGCGGATCAACTCCAGCCGGGCGGCGGCCAGTCCCTCGGGGCGCTGCGGGAAGGGCACCGCGACGTTCAGTGTCCGTCCGCCGAGTACCGACAGGTGAACGGTCTGGAGGAGCGGGCGCGGGCGTACTCCGGTGCCGAGCGCGGGCACGGTGTGCATCCGCTCAACCCTGCGGCGTACTCGCACCGCCGCGGAACGCGCGCGTTTTGCCGCGCCCACCGCGTAGGGCAAGAGCGAATCACTCACGGTGGTCCTGACTCCCGTTTCTCGTCTCGTCTGTGGGCCGACTCTGGGTCAGCGCATCGTTTCAAGGATGCCAAAGATCAGCAAGTTCGTCGTTTCCATGGTGTTTGGCTGTTTTCCACCCGGCCGTCGGACGCCTCCGCGGGCCTCTTCCGGCGTACTTCGGGCTTACCTCGCGCTTACCTTGCGACGTCGTCCGACCAGGCGGGAACATTACGGATCTTTTCGGACTTTGCTTCTGGCATCTGCCGTGTCCGAGCGTGTGACGACGGTCACGCCAAACGGAAGAAACCCCGGCCCATAAATGTCCCTCTTGCGCTGCGGGTGGTCGAAATGATCACACGAGAGGTGAACGGAGCCGGAACGTTGGACCGAATGCTGGAACAGGAAAGCAGGGGTCCCGGACGCCGGGTCGTGGTGGGTTCGATGGCGGGCGCACTGGCGGCGGTCACGGTCGCGGGTTGTACGGGACAGACGAGCACCTCGGCCAAGGCGACGGCCGCACCGGTCTCCTTCGGCGCCCCGCCGACCGGCGGCGTCCTGCCCGCCGTCGCCCGGGTCACCTTCGGCACCCCCACCACCGCGCTGGTGATGCAGGTGATGGCCCACCCCGACGACGACCTGTACTTCATGAACCCGGACACCGCGGCCACCATCGAGCGCCATGTGCCGGTCGTCTCGGTCTACGTCACCAGCGGCGACTCCTTCGGCGTGAACCGCGCCCCCGGCGGCCCGCGCCCGCTGGCGAACGTACCCGCGTACGTCTCCGCCCGGCAGCAGGGTCTGCGGCAGGCGTACGCGCGGATGCTCGGCGCGGAGATCTTCGCGCCGTGGACCCGTACCGCGCTGGCGCTGCCCCACGGCGGCGCCGCCGAGGTCGACGTCCTGGAACACGACGGCAGGCGCGCCGAGTTGGTCTTCCTGCGGATCGACATGCACACCCCGGTACGCGGCGGCGGCACCCTCGGCATCGACAAACTGTGGGCCGACGGCGGGACGGTACGCACGGTGCCGCTGCCCGACGGACCGGTGCGCGGCATCCACAGCTTCGACCGGCAGACCCTGATCGACACCCTCGCCTTCCTGTTCACCACCTTCCGGCCGACGCTGATCCGCACCATGGACCCCGACCCGGACATCCAGATCCACAACGCGCACAATCCGCGCGGCAGCGACCAGGGCGGCTACTCCGACCACCGGGACCACACCGCCACCGCGCTGTTCACCTGGCGGGCCATGGCCCAGTGGACGGAGAAGGCCGCGGCGAGCGGCGGCCCGGTCCCGACCTTCCTCACCGAGGCATACCGCGGCTACTACAACCAGCGCTGGCCGCACAATCTCCCGCAGGCCGCGGTCCGCTTCAAGGCCGGGGTGCTCGACGTGTACGGCGGCGCCCCCGACTGGAAGTGCGGCGACGTGGGCGGCTGCGGCGACTACGGCGTCGGCCAGGGCGACGCGCTCAAGTCCCCGCGCGGCTGGGTGCGCAGCACCCACTACCGCTACCCGACCTCGGGTCCGCAGGCGGTCGCCGCCAAGGACGGCGTGCTCACCGTGTACGGCGTGCTCGGCACCCGCGCCGCCCGCTGGACCGAGACCGGGGCCGGGCGCGGGCAGTGGAGCGCGCCCCACGACCTCGGCGGCGGACCGCTGGCCCCCGCGCTGAGCGTGGTCACCGACCGCGCCGGCCACCACCTGCTCTTCGGCCTGCGCTTCTCCGGCTTGTCGGGCGCGCCCGAGGGCAACACGCGGGAGATCGTGCTGCTCGACCAGCAGACCGGCGGCGCCACCGCCTCCTCCGACAGCTCACACGGCGACAGTTCACACAGCGACAGCTCACACAGCTCCGCCGAAGGGCCGATCCGCGGCTGGCGCAGCCTCGGCAACCCCGAGGCGAATCCGGTCCGCGGCCGTCGGGTCGGCCCGCCGACCGCCGTGACCGGCAAGGACGGCCGCATCCATGTCTTCGTCCGCAACGCCTCCAAGGGCCTGAGCACCCGCGTCCGCGACACCAAGGGCCAGTGGTCCGACTGGCAGAAGCTCGCCGGCGGCCAGGTCCAGGAGGGTCTGACCGCGACCGTCGACCACGACGGCCGGATCCACGTCTTCGCCGCGGGCCACCGGTCGGTGTACCAGTGGACGCAGTCCACCGCCGGCGCCGAACTGGTCGGCCGCCCGCTGCGGCAGACCGGCGTGCCCGGCGAGGTGCCCGAAGTGGTGACCGCCGCCGACGGCTCGCTGCTGCTGGCCTTCCGCAGGCCGGAGACCGCCGAGATCGCGGTGGAACGCCTCACCGCCGGACGGCACGGCCGCTGGACCCCGGTGGCCGCCGTGCGCGACGCGGGGTTCGGCCCGCTCGCGCTGCTCGGCGGCAAGAGCGGCGACGGCGCCGACCCGCTGCTGGCCGTGCGCGCCGAATTCGGCAACGCCCTGCTGGTGCACGGCGAATACCGCACAGGACCGGCCGCCGCCACGAGCAGCGCCCCGGCCGCGCCGTTCGCCGTCGGCCGCCCCGCCGTCCTGCCCGCGGGCACCGACCGTACGGCGCTGGTCTCCTTCACCGTGACCGCCACTCCCGGCGTCACCCGCGTCCACGGCACCGGCACGTTCACCCAACTCGCCACACGGTAGGGGTGCGTGCCCCCAGGGGGCGCGGACGGAAGCGCGCACAGGAAAGGGGCGCCGCACCGTGACAGGTGCGGCGCCCCTCGCCGTGCGTGGAGCGGTGCCGGATCAGAACAGGCGGCTGTAGCCGTTCCAGCCGGGACCCTGCTTCACCGGGGCCTTGAACTGGCCCGTGCCGGTGGAGCTGTAGCTGAACAGATTGCCGCTGGCGTCCACACCGAGCAGGTCGGCGCGGCCGTCACCGTCCATGTCACCCGGCGACGCCAGCTTGTTGTAGCGGTTCCAGCCCGTGCCGATCTTGACGCGGGTCTCGAACGGGCGGGAACTGACGCCCGTCCCCTTGTACAGGTAGAGCGTGCCGTCGCCGGTCCGCGCGACGATGTCCGCCAGGCCGTCACCGGTGAAGTCACCGGCGCCGACGATGGCGTTGTACGCACCCCAGCCGGGACCGACCAGCAGGCGGCCGGTCAGCGCCGTGCCGTTGCCCTGGCCCCGGTAGAGGTACAGGTTGCCCGAGGTGTCACGGGCCAGCAGGTCGCCCTTGCCATCACCGTTGAGGTCGCCGGGGCCGAGGATGAGGTTGTAGCCGCCCCAGCCGGTGGCCAGCGGGCTGCTCATGTCGGATTCCAGGTTCCACAGGTTGGTGCCGTCCCGGAACAGCAGGTCGGCGTACCCGTAGTCACCCAGCGAGGAGGCCAGCGCGAAGCTGGTGTACCCCGCCCAGCCGCCCGGGTCGCTCACCTGCTGGCGCGCGGCGAGCGTTCCGTTGTTGTTGGTGTAGTACCAGTAGAGGGTGCCGCCGGTCGACAGCCCGTAGAGCTCCTTCTTGCCGTAGGCCGGGTTGGCGCCCGCGCCCGCGAACAGCTCCACGTTCCAGTTGTTGCCGCCGCCCTGCTTGGGCGCGAAACCGCCCGCGCCGTTCTGCCGGTAGAAGTAGAGAGCGCCGTTCGTGGCCCTCGCCAGGAGCGAGCCGTCACCGCCGCCGAGGAGCTGGTTGTACGCGTTCCAGCCGGGACCGATGGCGACGCGGGCCGCGTACGGCGCGGACGCGTTGCCCGTACCGGCGTAGAAGTACAGCGTGCCGTCCGTCTTGCGGGCGACCAGGTCGCTGATGCCGTCGCCGTTCATGTCACCGGGGCTGGTGAGCTGGTCGTACTGGTTCCAGCCAGGACCGATGAGCACCTTGCTCTTGAACGGAGCGGAAGCGCTGCCGGTGCCCTCGTACAGATAGAGCTGTCCGGCCGGTGTGCGCGCGACGATGTCGGGCTTGCCGTCCCCCGTGATGTCGTCGGTCGCGACCAGCTTGTTGTAGACGTACCAGCCGGTGCCGGTCCACTGCGCGCCGCCGTTGGGGAAGCTCCCCGCCCGGAAGTACGACAGGCGGCCCGAGTTGGTCACCGCGAGGACGCCGGTGCCCTGCCCGTCCAGGCTGCCCGGGGTGAGGACGTCCTTGTACAGGGTGCCGTCGCTGCTGGCGCCGAGGTCCACGTCCTCGGTGGCCAGCGAGTTGTAGTAGTGCCGGTTGTTGCCCCGGTAGAGCTGATCGAGGACGCCGTCCCCGTCCGGGTCGTACCGCAGCGGCCCGGCCGCCGCCTTCGAGGAGTACTGCTTGGCCTGCTTCGGCAGCGTGAGCGTCGGCGCGGGCCCGCTGGGGGCCGTCGGCCGGGTGATCCTGTGCTGCGGGCCGCTGTCGGCCTGCGCGTTCGTGCTCAGCGCCAGAGCGCCGAGGGCGAGGACACCGGTGGTGCACACCGCGACGAGGCGGCGGCGCTTCGAAAAGCGCACCGGCTGTGCTTCGGACACATTCCCCCCTGGGATGTGAGTGTGATGAATGCCGAACCCGATGCGAAGACCCGTCCGGTTCGGACGCGGCGAGTCTAGGTCAGGGGTCGGACAGACCTTAGACCGCGTGCCGGTCGAACGCCCCTGAATTCACCGCGGGACAGCCCTTAGACTGGGGCGATGACCTGGCTGATCACCGGCGGAGCCGGATACATCGGATCGCATGTCGTCAAATCGATGGTGGACGGCGGCGAAAAGGTGGTCGTTCTCGACGACCTCACCGCCGGTGACACCGAACGCCTGCCGTCCGGAGTGCCGGTGGAGCGCGCCAGCGTCCTGGACCGGGCGGCGCTCGACCGCGTGCTGGCCACGCACGCCGTCGAGGGCATCGTGCACATCGCGGCCCGCAAGCAGGTCGCCGAGTCCGTCGAGCGCCCGCTCTTCTACTACCGGGAGAATCTGACCGGCCTTCAGACCCTGCTGGAGGCGGCGGTCGACGCGCGCGTGCGGCGCTTCGTCTTCTCCTCCTCCGCCGCGGTGTACGGCATGCCGGACGTCGAACTGGTCACCGAGGACACGCCCTGCGCGCCGATGAGCCCGTACGGCGAGAGCAAGCTCGCGGGGGAGTGGCTGATCGCCGCCGTCGGCCGGGCGCACGGCATGGCCACCGCGTCGCTGCGCTACTTCAACGTGGCGGGCACCGCCGCGCCCGAACTGGGCGACCGCGGCGCCGCCAACATCGTCCCGCTGGTCTTCCAGCGGATCTCGCAGGGCCGCCGCCCGCTGATCTTCGGCACCGACTACCCGACACCCGACGGCACCTGCGTGCGCGACTACGTCCACGTCCAGGACGTGGCCGGCGCGCACCTGGCCGCCGCCCGCCGCCTGACCCGCGACCCCGAGGCGTCGCTGGTGCTGAACATCGGCAGCGGCCAGGGCGTCTCGGTGGCCGAGATGGTCGACCTGATCCGCGAGGTCTCCGGTCACACTGAGCTGGAACCCGAACTGGCCCCGCGCCGCGCGGGCGACCCGGCCCGTGTCGTGGCCTCCGCCGAGGCGATCGGCAGGGAGCTGGGCTGGAGCGCCCAGTACGACGTGCGCGCGATGGTCACCTCGGCCTGGGCGGCCTGGCAGCTCCAGCACCCTGCGCCCTGACCCGGCACCGGCCGGGGGCCGCCGGTTCGGGACAGGCGTGACAGCGGCGATACGAGGGACGTACGTGACAACGGCACGGCAGGACGTGGTGGAGGCCCGCAGGGTCGTGGTCAAGGTCGGCTCGTCGTCGCTGACCACGGCCGCCGGGGGACTGGACGCCGACCGGGTGGACGCGCTCGTCGACGTCCTGGCCTCGGTCCGCGGCGCGGGGACAGGCACGGGGACAGGTGCGGCGACAGGCACGGGCGCGGGACCGTCCGGCCGGCCGGACAAGGAGATCGTCCTGGTCTCCTCCGGCGCCATCGCCGCGGGACTCGCCCCGCTCGGCCTGGCCAGCCGCCCCCGCGACCTGGCCAGGCAGCAGGCCGCCGCCAGCGTCGGCCAGGGCCTGCTCGTCGCCCGCTACACCGCCTCCTTCGCGCGCTACGGCGTCCGCGTCGGCCAGGTGCTGCTCACCTCCGACGACGTCAGCCGCCGCGCCCACTACCGCAACGCCTACCGCACCCTCGACCAGCTGCTGGCCATGGGCGCCCTCCCGGTGGTCAACGAGAACGACACCGTCGCCACCGACGAGATCCGCTTCGGCGACAACGACCGGCTCGCCGCCCTCGTCGCCCACCTCGTCCGCGCCGACCTGCTGGTCCTGCTCTCCGACGTCGACGGCCTCTACGACGGCGACCCGCGGACGCCGGGCGCGACCCTGCTCACCGAGGTCAGCGGACCCGAGGACCTGGCGGGCGTCACCATCGGCAGCGCGGGCAGGGCCGGGGTCGGCACCGGCGGCATGGTCACCAAGGTCGAGGCCGCCAGGATCGCCGCGGAGGCGGGCATCCCCGTCGTCCTCACCTCCGCCGTGCACGCCGCCGACGCGCTGGCCGGGCGCCCCACCGGCACCCACTTCCACCGCACCGGCAAACGCTCCGCCGACCGGCTGCTGTGGCTCGCGCACGCCTCCACCCCGCGCGGCGCGCTGCGGCTGGACGCCGGGGCGGTCCGCGCGGTCACCGAGCGGCACAGCTCGCTGCTGCCCGCCGGGGTCACCGCCGTGGACGGCGACTTCGTCGCGGGCGACCCCGTCGACCTGCTCGACGAGGCCGGGCGCGCGGTCGCCCGCGGACTGGTCAACTTCGACGCCCGCGAACTGCCCCGGCTGCTCGGCCGCTCCACCCGCGACCTCGCCGTCGAACTCGGCCCCGCCTACGAACGCGAGGTCGTCCACCGTGACGACCTGGTACTTCTGCGCCCCTGAGCCCCCGGAACCCTTGACTCCCCGGTCAATGTCCGGGGATCTCCTCAGGACCTTGGTTCGGGCCTTCTTGCCGAAAACACCCCCGCGGCCCGCCGGAGCCTGGTCAACTTTGATGCGGAGGAGTCGTCAGCGCCTACCGGTGCGGACGGCGCTCGCGGAACGCAACCCACAGGGAGGCCGCCGGTGAGACGAGGGCGCCCAGGGCCATTGACCAGGGGTACGGGGGAACGCACGCTGGTCAGCGTCGGCAACGACATCAGTGACGACATCGACGGGGACATCGACGGGAATCAGCAGCGGGAAGCGCATCCCGCCGAACGAGCGATATCCCGGCTGTGGCACGTCACGCTCAGCGTCTCGGGTCCCGAGACCCCGCTGACCGAGGTCAGACGCGGTCTGGAGCAGCTCGCCCACGACCACCCCTTCCTGCTCACCAGCCGGTACGCCACCGACCACGCGGAGATCCGCTACTGGGAGGAGGCCCGCGACCTGCACGACGCCGCCGCCATCGCGCTGCGGCTGTGGGGCGAGCACCGCTCGACGGCGGGCCTGCCGCCCTGGGAGACCGTCGGCCTGGAAGTCATCGACCGCGCGACCTACCACCAGCGCGTCGCGGAGGGCTACGGACCGCCGCCGGCCGTCCCGGTGGGCGTACACCCGTTCTAGGACCTGTCCGGCGGACCCCCCGCGGGCACTGTCGCGGGACCTGCCGACCGGCCGTTGGCGGGCCGGTACCCTGCTTCCATGACCCACCCGCCGCTGCCCTCGCCGCTGCCCAAGTCCCCCGTGCTGCTCGCCGCGTACCGCGCGCGGGCCGCCGCCGCGGACCTGGCCCCGCTGCCGCGGTCCGTCAAGGACGACGCCCTGCTGGCCATCGCGGACGCGCTGATCGTCCGCACCCAGGAGATCATCGCGGCCAACGCCGAGGACGTGGCGCGGGCCCGCGCCGCCGGCACCGGCGACACCGTCGTGGACCGCCTCACCCTCACCCGCGAGCGGGTCGCGGCCATCGCCGCCGACGTCCGGCACGTGGCGGGGCTGCCCGACCCGGTCGGCGAGGTGCTGCGCGGCTCCACCCTGCCCAACGGCCTGGAGCTGCGGCAGGTCCGCGTCCCGCTCGGTGTCGTCGGCATCATCTACGAGGCCAGGCCCAACGTGACGGTCGACGCCGCCGCGCTCTGCCTGAAGTCGGGGAACGCGGTGCTGCTGCGTGGCTCCTCCTCCGCGTACGCCTCCAATACCGCGCTCATCACCGTGCTGCGCGACGCGGTCGGCGGCGCGGGACTGCCCGCCGACGCCGTCCAGCTTGTGCCCGGCGAGAGCCGCGAGTCCGTCACCGAGCTGATGCGCGCCCGCGGCATGGTCGACGTGCTGATCCCGCGCGGCGGCGCCGCCCTGATCCGTACCGTCGTCGAGGGTTCCACCGTTCCGGTGATCGAGACCGGCACCGGCAACTGCCATGTCTACGTGGACGCCGAGGCCGACATCGACATGGCCGTCGAGGTGCTGGTCAACTCCAAGGCACAGCGCCCCAGCGTCTGCAACTCGGCGGAGACCCTGCTGGTGCACCGCGACATCGCCGACCGCTTCCTGCCGCGCGCGCTGGACGCGCTCGCCGAGGCCGGGGTCACCGTGCACGGCGACCCGCGGGTGCAGGCGCTGGCTGAGAGCAGCGGCAGCAAGGCCACCGTCGTGCCCGCCACCGCGGAGGACTGGGAGACGGAGTATCTGTCCTACGACATCGCCGCCGGGGTCGTGGAGAGCCTGGACGCGGCCGTCGAGCACATCCGGCTGTGGTCCTCCGGCCACACCGAGGCGATCGTGACGTCCTCGCAGGCCGCCGCCCGCCGCTTCACCCAGCGGGTGGACGCCGCCGCGGTGCTGGTCAACGCCTCGACCCGGTTCACGGACGGCGGCCAGTTCGGCTTCGGCGCCGAAATCGGCATCTCGACCCAGAAACTGCACGCCCGCGGCCCCATGGGACTGCCGGAACTGACCTCCACCAAGTACGTCGTCACGGGTGACGGACACATCCGCTGACACCCGCCGACCCGCGGAAGCGTCCTCCGGACGGCCCACAGACAGTCCGGATTCCCCTGCCCAAAGGACCAACTTCCGCATTACTCTGGACAGATGCCGGACGATGACGAGTTCGCCTCCGTAGTCCTCGACGAAGAATTCGTACGGTCCGCTCTGTTCCATGAGCCCTCGGCCAAGGAACGGATGCTTGCCGTCGCCGAAGGTCCCGCGCTACCGCCCGGCTGGCCGGGTCGGAACCGAGCCGGTGCTCACGCCGCTGTCCCCGAACTGGACGAAGCGGGAGTACCGGATTCCGACGACCTCTACCCGGCCGGACGGCCGTACCGCGGGAGCAGTACCCGCTGGCACCGTCCGGTGGCCTGGGCCCTGGCCGTGGTCATGGGCATAGGGGTGGTCGCCCTGACCTTCGCCGCGGTCTACCGCGGCGCGGGCGGCGCGACCCGACCACCGGTGGTCCCCCCGCCGTCCAGCGGCCCGGTCGGCACGCAGAGCAGCCTGCCTCCGGTCGCCGCGAACCGGCTTCCCTGATCTCCTGTCATAAGTTGACCGGTACCAGGGCGTTTATTCGCACGCCCAGAGACTTAACCTTGTGATATGAGCGGGCCTGGAAATCCTCCTGAGGGCACGCCCGAGGGCGTCCCCGGAGGCGGTGAGGACGAGTACCGATCCGTCGTGTTCGACGAGTCGTTCGTCCGGGCTGCCCGCATCCAGGAGTTCTCCGCCCAGGAGCGGCTGGACGACGCCGACCGCGCGGTCCGCGTCCGGCACGCGCTGCCGCGCGGCCTCGCCCGGCAGGCGGTCGCCCTCATCACGCTCATCGTCGTCGCGTTCGGCTTCGCCATCTACATGGGCGTCAGGCACCCCTACAAGGGCCGCGGCCAGGACGCCACGGAACAGCTCAGGGCCACCGTCATCCCGCTGGTCCCGTCCGGCAAGGTCGCCTCGGTCTCCGCGACCGCGCCCTTCCGCGGACAGCGCGCGGAGGCGTACCGGGTCGGCGCCGAGGGCATCACGATGCCCGCGATCCACCGGATCGGCGACTTCGGCGTGGGCGAGGTGACGCAGGCGTTCAGTACCGCGAAGCTCTATCTGACCGACTCGTCTATCAGTCAGGAGACGGTCACCGGCGGCGATGTGAGCAGTGTCCGCGCCCTGCTCGACCCCGGGCAGCTCGACCAGTTCGACAGCAGCCTGAGCCGGCCGTACACCGACGGCACCCACGAGGCGACCGGCTGGCTGGTCCGCTTCGACCCGGCGGCGCGGGTGCGGCTGGTCCGGGACGGCATCCGCGTGCAGGGCACCCTGGACGCCATCGAGACCGGCGACGACGAGCTGGAGATCGCCGCGGACCACACCTTCGTCTACGCGCTGTACCGGCCGGGATTCGCCGACAACGCCGTATCGCTGTTCACCGTGCGCCGCCAGATGCGTTTCCACTTCAGCCACGCCGACCTGCGCCAGCGCCAGATCCAGGTCGTCCAGGCCGATGTGGCGGCGGGACCGCTGGCCTGCGGCGCGGCCGTACAGAACTACTTCCGGCCGATACTGGCCGGGCAGACGGCGCCCGGCGCGGTCTCCGGAGCCGATCCGTACCGCCACGACCGGCCGGTCGGCGCGGTCTGCGCCCCGCTGACCGACGCCACCTCCGGGCAGCCGCCGGCCACCGCGAGCGCGACGGGGCCGGGCGTGCGGCCGAACGCCACCTGGCTGCCGCGGGGCGCCACGGGCGCGCCCGGCGCGCAGGGAAGCCCCTCGGTCAGCCCATCCCCGGCTGCGGCTCGGACGGCGGCCCCGAGTCCTCGGGCGAGTCGCCCGAGCCTTCTGACGCCTCCGCCGCCCCGTTCGTCGAGCCCGAGCCTGTGAAGCGGTCGCGCAGCTTGCCGCCGATGTCGCCCGCCCCGGACGAGATGTCCCGGATCAGCCCCATCAGCGGGTCCTTGCTGCTCTTCACCGTATCGGCGTAATGCGCCGCGGACTCCTTGAAGGAGTCGTACACCGAGGTGTCCTTGTCCTCCTCGCGCCGCGGGTAGTGGCCGTCCATCAGCCGCTGGTAGTCCCGGCTGCCCGCCCACTTGCGCAGCTCGGCGGCGCGCACCGTGGTGAACGGGTGGCTGCGCGGCAGCACATTGAGGATCTTCAGCACCGAGTCGCGCAGATCGCCCGCCGCCTCGAACTCGTCGGCCTGCTTCAAGAACGCGTCCACGTTCATCTCGTGCAGATGGTTGCCGCCCGCGATCTTCATCAGGCCGCGCATCGACGCCTGCACGTCCTGACCGACCAGCAGACCGGCGCGGTCCGCGGACAGCTCCGACTTGCGGAACCACTCGCGCAGCGCGGTGACGATCGCCAGGATCGCCAGATTGCCCAGCGGGATCCACGCCACGCGCAAGGCCAGGCTGGTGAGGAACAGCAGTATCGTCCGGTACACCGAGTGGCCGGACAGCGCGTGGCCCACCTCGTGGCCGACGACCGCCCGCATCTCCTCCTCGTCGAGCAGCTCGACCAGGCCGGTGGTGACCACGATGATCGGCTCGTCCATGCCGATGCACATCGCGTTGGGCTGCGGGTCCTGCGTCACGTACATCGCCGGGACCTTTTCCATGTCCAGGATGTAACAGGCGTCCCGCAGCATCGCGTTGAGATGCGCGAACTGCTCGTCGCCGACCCGCACCGAGTCCGACAGGAACAGCAGCCGCAGTGACCGCTCGGGCAGCAGACCGCTGAGCGCCTTGAAGACCGTGTCGAAGCCGCTGAGCTTGCGGAGCGCCACCAGCGCGGACTTGTCGGCCGGGTGCTCGTACGCCCGCGACGAGATGCCGGGGAAGCGCTTGCGGTTGCGCCCCGGCAGGTTCTTCTGACCGTCCTGCGTGTCGTTCGGTCCATTCGGCACGGACATACTGGCCCAACCCCCTGATAGCCAACCGGTACATACTCTGGACGCGCGGAGCCTGCGCGAAGTTCCCTTCCGCCCGCCCGTACGATGTGCCGAGAGTCTTCTCCCCCGTCCCCGATATCGCAAAGGGTCCCGCTGATCATGTCGTACAACGCAGCCTCCGCCCTGACCACACTCGCCGAGGGGGGCGGCAACCACAACAGCCTCAGCCCGTACCTGACCGGCTTCGGCGCTCTCGGCGCCCTGCTGCTCCTGCTGTGGATCGTGACCCGCTTCAACCGGGACTGACCGTGCCGGACGCGAAGCACCGCATCGGGGTGATGGGCGGCACCTTCGACCCCATCCACCACGGGCACCTGGTCGCGGCCAGCGAGGTGGCCAGTCTCTTCCACCTCGACGAGGTGGTCTTCGTGCCGACCGGCCAGCCGTGGCAGAAGAGCGACCAGCAGGTGTCCGCCGCCGAGGACCGTTACCTGATGACGGTGATCGCCACCGCGTCCAACCCGCAGTTCTCGGTCAGCCGCAGCGACATCGACCGCGCGGGCAAGACGTACACCATCGACACCCTGCGCGACCTGCGTGCCGAGCATCCCGGCGCCGAGCTGTTCTTCATCACCGGTGCCGACGCGCTCTCGCAGATCTTCTCCTGGCGGGACGCGGAGGAGCTTTTCTCCCTCGCGCACTTCATCGGGGTCACACGCCCCGGGCATACTCTGTCGGACCCGGGCTTCCCCGAGGGCGGGGTCTCGCTCATGGAGGTCCCGGCGCTGGCGATCTCCTCCACGGACTGCCGCCAACGGGTGGCCAAGGGGGATCCTGTCTGGTACTTGGTTCCGGACGGTGTAGTGCGCTACATCGACAAACGCGCGCTGTACCGGGACGCGACCGGGTAGCTCCGCAACGAACCACGTGAAGGGGTTCCTCGTGAACGACGCAAACCCCCGTTGGCAGCAAGCCGAGGGCGGTCCTGAGAACGAGAGAGACCCTTACGCGCAAGACCCCTACTACCAGCAGCAGTCCTACGGTTACGACCCGTACGCACAGCCCCATCCCGCACAGCAGCAACAGGGGCAGCAGCCGCAGCAACAGGCCGCTCAGCAGGCACCGCCGCACGTCCCCCAGCAGCAGCCGCACCCCGGTTACCAGGACCCGTACTACGGCGACCCCTCGCAGACCTACGTCGGCCAGCAGCAGGGCTGGATCCCGCAGCAGCCGCAACAGCCGTACTACGAACAGGGACCGGGCCCCGGCGGCTACGGACACGGCCAGGGCCAGGCGCCGGGCCAGGGTCAGGGCCAGGGTTACGGCGCTGGGCAGCCGCAGGCGTACGACACCGGCCAGCACACCGGCTACGAGACCGGCCAGCAGCCCCCCGTGTACGACACCGGCCAGCACGCGGTCTACGACACCGGTCAGCAGCAGCCCGTCTACGACACCGGTCAGCAGCCGGTCTACGAGACCGGCCAACAACCGGTTTACGACACCGGCCAGCACGCCGTGTACGAGACCGGGCAGCAGCCCGTGTACGACACCGGGCAACAGCAGGTTTTCCACGAGGAGCCCGGGACGCGGCAGGCGCCGGCCGCCGCGGGCGGGGCGAAGGGGCCCGACGGGCAGTATCTGACCGAGCAGTTCGCCTTCATCGACGAGGAGTCGGAGGAGTCGGAGGAGGTCATCGACTGGCTGAAGTTCTCCGAGTCGCGCACCGAGCGCCGCGAGGAGGCCAAGCGGCGCGGCAAGAACCGCAAGGTCGGCCTGATCCTGCTGGTCGTGCTGGCGATGCTCGGCGGCGTCGGCTACCTGTGGCAGGCGGGCCAACTGCCCGGCCTCGGCGACTCGAAGGGCCCGGCCGCGGCGGCGGGCGGTGCGCAGAAGCGCGACGTGATAGTCGTCCACCTCGTGCCGGTCGACAAGGGCGCGCCCGCCACCGCGCTGCTGGTGGACAACGAGACCAAGGGCCGCGGCACGACGGTCCTGCTGCCCAACTCCCTCAACGTCACCACCGAGGACGGCACGTCGACCACCCTGGACAAGGCGGTCGGCGACGGCGTCGGCCCGACCAGGGACGCACTCAACTCGCTGCTCGGCTCCGACATCAAGGGCACGTGGCGGCTGGACACCCCGTATCTGGAACTGCTGGTCGACTCGCTCGGCGACGTCTACGTCGACACCGACGCCGAGGTGAAGGGCACCGGCAAGGACAAGGGCAAGACGCTGGTCCGGCAGGGCAAGCAGACCGAGCTGACCGGCCAGGCGGCCGTTGCGTACGCCACCTACCTCGCGCCGGGCGAGCCGCAGACCAAGCAGCTCAGCCGGTTCGGGCAGGTCATGCAGGCGCTGCTGAAGAAGATGCCCAGCGACGCGCCGTCCGCGACCAAGACCGTCCAGTCGCTGGCCCAGATCCTCGACCCGTCGCTGACCGACCAGCAGCTCGGCGCGTCGCTCGCGCAGCTCGCGGAGCTGGCCAAGACCGGCGCGTACGACACGGCGATGCTGCCGGTGCAGAAGGACGGCACGCTCACCGCGAAGACCAGTGACAGCGTCGTCAAGGACATCCTCGGCGGCACGGTCAAGACCTCCGACGCGACCGCGCAGGCCCGGGTGCAGATCAAGGACGCCACCGGCGACCAGAAGTCGGGCCCGATGGCGCAGGCCGCGATCGTCAACGGCGGCACGTACACCTATGTGCCGGGCGGCGCGGCGGACAAGACCCAGGCTCTCTCGCAGATCCTCTACGGCGACGACGCGCGGCTGGCCGCGGCCAAGGACGTCGCGTCCACACTGGGGCTGCCCGCGAGCGCGGTGAAGAAGGGCACGGTGCCGGCGACCGCGGACATCTCGGTGGTGCTCGGCAAGGACTACAAACAGACGGGCCAGTGAGCACCTGCCACGGGCCCCGTCCGCCGGCGACCGGGGCGCGGCAGCCCGCCGCGCGGTGACCGGCACACGGCAGCCCGCCGCGCGGTGACCGGCGCGCGGTGATCGAAAACGGGTCGGGGGCTGTCCGAGGGTCGTGAGACCCTTGGGTGACCAGCCCCCGACCCGAAAGTCTCCTCAGTGACCGCCACGGACCGTTCCATCGAGCTGACCCGTACCGCCGCCCAGGCCGCGGCCGACAAGCTCGCGCACGACATCATCGCCTACGACGTCAGCGACGTCCTCTCCATCACCGACACCTTCCTGGTGGCCTCCGCGCCCAACGACCGACAGGTCAAGGCCATCGTCGACGGCATCGAGGAGACCCTGGCCAAGGAGCTGGACGCCAAGCCGGTACGGCGCGAGGGCGAGCGGGACGGCCGCTGGGTGCTGCTCGACTACATCGACATCGTGGTGCACGTGCAGCACTCCGAGGAGCGGGTCTTCTACGCCCTGGAGCGGCTGTGGAAGGACTGCCCGGAGATCGAACTGCCGCAGGACGCGGTCGCGACCCGCGGCAAGGGTGCCGAGCACGCCCAGGCGCGGGAGGCGCAGGACGAGGGAGACCTGAACTGAACGGGAACAGGGGCGGCCGTGGCCGCCGGATCGTGCTCTGGCGGCACGGCCAGACGGCCTGGAATCTCGAACAGCGCTTCCAGGGCAACACCGACATCGAGCTGACCGCCGAGGGCACCGCGCAGGCGCGCCGCGCCGCCCGGCTGCTCGCGGCGCTGCGGCCGGACGCGATCATCGCCTCCGACCTGCGCCGGGCCGCGGGCACCGCCGCGGAGCTGGCCGCGGTGACCCACCTGCCGGTCACGCACTACGAGGGCCTGCGCGAGACCTTCGCCGGAGCCTGGCAGGGCCTGACCCACACCGAGATCGTCGAGCGCTACGGCGAGCAGTACGCGGCCTGGAAGCGCGGCGAGCCGGTGCGGCGCGGCGGCGGCGAGCTGGAGACCGAGGTCGCCGACCGGGCCGCCCCCGTGGTGCTGACCGCCGCCGACAAGCTCGCCGACGACGGCGTCCTCGTCGTCGTCAGCCACGGCGGCACCATCCGCACCACCATCGGACGGCTGCTCGGCCTGGAGTCCACGAGCTGGGAGTCGCTCGGCGGCCTGACGAACTGCTGCTGGTCCGTCCTCGGCGAGGGCGCCCGCGGCTGGCGGCTCCTTGAGCACAATGCGGGCACACTGCCGGAACCGGTCCTCGGCGACGACACCTGAGCGCTCCCTCGCGCGGCGGTGCAGCGGATTTCGTTTCCGGCGCGCTCACCGGCTATGCTTCTTCTCGTCGCCGGGAAACCCGCGCCGACGCGGGGCTGTAGCTCAGTTGGTAGAGCGCTTGCATGGCATGCAAGAGGTCCGGGGTTCAATTCCCCGTAGCTCCACACGCGACGTACGAAGATCCCGTTCCCTCACTGGGGGAGCGGGATTCTTCCGTTCCGGCCCTCCCGCGTGGCCTGCGCCTGTGGCGTCCTACGCGTCGTGCGCGGCCTGCGCGGCTTCTGCGGCCTCCGCGTCGTCTGCGTCGTCCGCATCGTCGGCGTCCAGGAACGGGTAGTCGGTGTAGCCGCGCTCGTCGCCGCCGTAGTACGTGGCCCGGTCCGGGGTGTTGAACGGTCCGCCCGCGCGGAGCCTGCGCGGCAGGTCGGGGTTGGCGAGGAAGAGTGCGCCGTACGAGAGCAGGTCGGCGGTGCCGTCCTCGATCAGTGCCAGCTCCTCCGGGCCCGAAGGGCGGCCGACCGTGCGGGCGCTGAGCATGAGGGCGCCGGAGAAGCGTTTGCGCAGCTCCAGGGTGAGCGCCCGGTCGTCGTTCTCGATGAGATGCAGATACGCGGGGCCGACCGCCTCGATCGCCTGGACCAGCGCGACATACGTCGGTCCCGGCTCCGGCTCGTGGAGGTCGCCGAGCGGATTGCCGGGCGAGACGCGCAGGCCCGTACGGTCGGCGCCGATCGCCCCGGCCACCGCCGTGACCAGCTCGACCGCGAAACGTATCCGACGCTCGGGGGAGCCGCCCCAGTCGTCGGTGCGCACATTGGAGTTGGGCGCGAGGAACTGGTGCGCCAGATAGCCGTTGGCCGCGTGCACCTCGACACCGTCGAAGCCCGCCGTGATCGCGTTGCGGGCCGCGGCGGCGTGGTCGGCGACGGTCTGCCGGATGCCGTCCTCGGTCAGCTCCTCGGGGACGACGAATTCCTTCGGCCCGTCCTGCGTGTAGACCGTGCCCCGGGCGGCGACGGCCGAGGCGCCGACCGGTACGAGGCCGTCGGGCAGCAGCGACGGGTGGCCGATCCGGCCGGTGTGCATGAGCTGCGCGAAGATCCGGCCGCCCGCCGCGTGCACCGCGTCGGTGACCCGGCGCCAGGCGGCGATCTGCTCGTCGCTGTGCAGACCGGGAGTGTCGGGATAGCCCTGGCCGACGGGGGAGGGCTGGGTGCCCTCGGTGACGATCAGCCCGGCGGAGGCGCGCTGCGCGTAGTAGCGCACGGCGGCGTCGGTCGGGGCGAGTCCGGGACCGTACGCCCTGCTGCGGGTCATCGGTGCCATGGCGATACGGTTCGGCAGCCGCACACCGCCGAGGTCGAGGGGGTCGAACGCGGTGGTCAAGGCGGTCTCCAGGCTCGTCCGGCGGCGGGGCTCGTAGTCGGCCGAAAGCCACCGTAGCCGGGGATCCGCCCCGGAAATGTTGAGGATTCATGAACTTCCGGCCGGAGCGGCCGGGGCCGGGGCGGGGGCCGTGACCAGGGGCGGCGCGGAATCGGGAGGCGAAGCCGGAATCGGCGCCGGAAGACGGCTTTCGGCGGTTGACACGCGCCTGGAGGGCATGGTGTACAGCGCGCGGACCGCCAGTGTGCCCGCCAGCGCCAGGAACGCCACGGCCGCCAGCGGATAACCGGCCGACAGCAGTATCTGCGGCCCGCTCTGCCGCAGCTCGGGCCGTCCGGGGCCGTGCGGCACCGCCCACAGCGCGAAGGAGCAGAAGAGACCGCAGGCCGCGGCCGTCCCGGCCGCCCACCGCCCGTCCTTGCGGCCCAGCGCCTCGGAGCCGAGCAGCACCAGTATCGGCACCGCCCACACCCAGTGGTGCGACCACGACACCGGACTGACCAGCAGCGCCGTCATCGCACAGGCCACCGCCGCCCACGCGGGCCCGTGCGGCAGCCGGTCCCCGGCCAGCAGCGCCGCGACGGCCACCGCGAGCCCGGCCAGACCCACCACGGCGGCGGCCACCAGCCAGACCGTCCCCGGGTCCCCGGTGTGCTGGAACCGGGCGACCACCCCGCGCAGCGACTGGTTGGCGGTGTCCTCCCCGAAGCCGGCCCGGTCCGGCGCGAGCACCACCCCGGTCCAGAACCGCCGCGAGTCGTACGGCAGCGCGAGCGCCGCGACCGCGGCCGTACCGGCGAAGGCGCCGCCGGCCACCAGTGCGCGACGCACATAGGGTGCGCCGCTTCCCTCCCGGCGCAGCGCCGCCGCCCCCGCCACGGCCAGGAAGACGGCGAAGAGCGCGGGCGTCAGCTTGATCCCGGCGGCGACCCCGATCCCGGCCCCGGCCCAGCGGTGCGCCGCGGGGCGGGTCAGGTCCCACAGCACCAGCACCGCGAGCAGCAGATTGACCTGCCCGTACCGCAGGGTCGTCCACACCGGCTCGCACCACACCGCCGCCGCGGCCACGGCGAGCACCACCGCGGCCCGCGGCGCGCGTACCGGACGGCCGGCCAGCCGCAGCGACAGCGCGACCAGCGCCACCAGCAGCAGCAGATTCCCGGCCGTCGCCGCCGTCCGCATCGCCCCGGGCCGCAGCCACGTCAGCGGCACGAACAGCAGCGCGGCGAACGGCGGATACGTCGTCGGCAGCCGCGCGTACGTCGCCCGCATCGCGTACAGGTCACCGCCGCCGCGTACCGTCCGGCCCTCGGCCCGGTACACCATGAGGTCGATCATCGACACGTGCGCGCCGCGCTGCGCCGCCCAGAACCCGGCGAAGGACCCGAGGCAGCCGACCCCGGCCGCGGTCACCGCCGCCGCCCGCCGCCGCCGTACCGCGCCCACGCCACCACGCTCCTCCCGCCGTCACAGAACCCCGAGGTCGGAGGCCCGCCGCCGGCCGGAAACGAGTTGGCGGTCCCGGCCCGCGGCCGTGTAATGTATCCCGAGTCGCCGGGCCCACCGCCCGACACCACGCGGGGCTGTAGCTCAGTTGGTAGAGCGCTTGCATGGCATGCAAGAGGTCCGGGGTTCAATTCCCCGTAGCTCCACGCGTGAGAGAGCGAGACCTGTCCGCGGAAGGCGGACGGATCTCGCTCTTTTCCGTTGCGCGGCGGCCGGCTCCCACCGGCGCCCGCGGGGCGCGGCTCCGGGGCCCGGCTCGGATCAGCCTCGGGACCGGTCTTCGGGACCGGCCGAGGGATCCGTCGCCTGACCGGCCTGACGGCTGGTCAACTACCCTGGGCGCACAGGGCGGAAGCGACGGGGGAGAGACCTCTTGGACCAGCTGGACTGGCAGTTGATCGACCGTGAGTTCCTCGCCGGTCGGCGCGAGGTCTCACGGGAGAGTCTGGTCCGCTACTTCGACGGTGCCCTGCCGACCTGGGAGACGGTGCTGGCGGACGTGCCGCGCCGCGAGGCGGTCTCACGTGTCACCGGGAATCTGCTGTACGAGCGCGGCTCGGCGAGCACCGTGCACCTGGTGGTGGGTCCGAGCGGCGAGGGCAAGTCGACGCTGATCCGGCAGGTCGCCGTCGATCTCGCGAGCAGCCACGAGGACTGGCGGGTGTACTGGCGGGACTCCGGCGACACCCTGGACCTGAAGTGGATCGCGGAGCTGGACCCGGACCGCAACACGCTCTTCGTCTCGGACGACGCGGAGAAGATCGCGACCGGCTGCTTCGACGTCCTGCGGCGGCTCGAGGGCCGCTCGGACCTGCACTTCCTGCTGGCCGCGCGGGACACCGACTGGCGGGCCGTCAGGGCCGACTCGCTGCCGTGGAACACGCTGAACGTCACGCCGAAGCGGATCGCCCTGCGCGGCCTCGGCAAGGACGGCCTGGACGCGCGGGAGATCGTCGAGGCGTGGACGCGGTCGCAGGCGCTCGGCCAGCTCGCCTCGTACAACCAGGTCGAGGACCGCGTGGCGGCGCTGCTGGCGGCGGTCCGCGGCGAGGAGGCCAGCATGGAGGACGGCGCGCTGCTCGGCGGCATGCTCCGGGTCCGCGTCGGCGACCGGCTGGACGGCCATGTGCAGCAGATGCTGGGACGCCTGGTCCACTACCCGCTGAGCAACGGCCGAACCCTCGCGTACGCCTTCTTCATGATCGCGGCCCTGCACGGCATCAATGTGCGGGAGATGTCGCCGCGGCTGCTCGCGGAGGCGCTGAACATCGACGTGAGCCAGGTCGAGGAGGAGATCGTCATCCCGCTCGGCGAGGAGGCGGCGGCGGCCCGCGCGGGCGACCGGCTGCTGGTCAGGCACCGCGCGGTCGCCGAGTCGGCGCTGCGCGTCGCGCGCAGCCTCGGCGTCGACATGAAGGACATCTACGCGCGCCTGACCCGCGTCGGCATCCGCGTGGCGACCAGACCAGGAAGCGGCCTGGACGCCAAGGAGTTCAGGTACATGTCGCAGAAGCTGAGCAGCTCGCCGGAGTACGCGATCGGCTCCGCCCGCGCGGCCGTGGAGGAGGAGCCCGACGACCTGCGCCGGGTGGTCAACCTCGTCGTGGTGCTGCGCCACAACGCCATGAACGAGGAGCTGACGGCGGTCGCGCGGGAGCATGTCGGCCGGATCCGTACGATGGTCAACTCCCGTGAGGCGGCCCGGCGGTTCTTCTACGAGTGGTCGATCGCGGAGGGCAAGTCCGGCCGTCCCGAGATCGCCTGCTGGCTCACCGCGGTGTCGCTGGCCGACCTGGCGTGGGCCGATCCGCTGCGCGACGAGCGGGACGTCGAGTGGCGGATGGCCGGTTTCGTACCGGGGTTCAAGGCGCTCGCCGCGCGCACCGGGGACGAGCGGTTCGCGCGCGGGGTGCGCGCGGTCGAGACGCTGCTGCGCGGCTGGCCGGTCAGCCCGCGTACCGAGCGGGACATGGTCATGTACCGCTCCTACGCCAAGAGTCAGGGCGTGCCGGAGATGGACCGCGACACCTGCCGTACGGAGTTGACGGCCGCGGTCGTGGCCGCCTGGCGGTTGCGGTCGCGTGAACTTCCCGACGTTCCCGCGGGATCGACCTTGCGCTTCCACCGGCTGTTCCAGAAGCTGGACGAGCACCCCGCCTGACCGGGCGGGCGGCCCCGACGGGCCCCGTGCCCGATCGGGCACGCGACCTGAACGGCCATACGCACGACGGGCGGTGGCTACCGTTCCTTGACCTGCTCTTGGGAAAACCATGCCCCTGACATGAACCGATCAGCGAAAGAGTGTCGCTCTGCGGTACCAGCCGTACGCATAGCGGCGACGCCGTACTTCGCGACAACTCGCTTCGCATGGGGGTTTCATGAGATTTGAGCGCAAGAGAACGCGTGTGGGACTGGTAGCGGCCGCCGCGCTGCCCCTGGTCGCCGGCGCGCTCGCGCTTGGCACCCAGTCCGCCACGGCCGACCAGCCCAGCGGACGCCAACTCCTCTCCGGCACCAAGCCGCAGTGGGCCACCACCCAGGCAGACAAGGGCGCGACCGCGAACACCGGCAAGGTGTCCGTCCGCGTCTATCTGGCCGGACGGGACGCCAAGGGCCTCGCGGCCTACGCCAAGTCCGTCTCCGACCCGAACTCGGCTGACTACGGTCACTACCTGACCACCGCGCAGACCCAGTCGCGCTACGGTGCGACGAAGGCCCAGATAGCCGAGGTCACCGACTGGCTGAAGTCCTCCGGCCTGAAGGTGACCGCGACCTCCCAGCACTACATCGCCGTGACCGGTGACGTGGCCGCCGCGGAGAAGGCTTTCGGCACCCAGCTCCACAACTACTCCAAGGCGGGCCACACTTACCACGCCCCGGCGACCACGGCGTCCGCGCCCGCCTCGCTCAAGGGCGCGGTGCTGACCGTCACCGGCCTGGACAACGCACCCAAGAAGTCCAGCCACGACGACACGCTGCCGCCTCCGGACGCGGTCTTCAAGAACGCCGGACCCTTCTCCACGTACTACGGCTCGAACACCAACAACAAGCTCCCCAACGCGTACGGCACCAAGGCGCCTTACGCGATCAAGGGCTACACCGGTGAGCAGCTCCGTGCCGCGTACGGCGCGGGCAAGTACACCGGCAAGGGCGTGACGGTGGCCATCACCGACGCGTACGCCTCGCCGACCATCGCCGCCGACGCCTCGAAGTACGCCAAGCGCAACGGCGACCAGAAGTACAAGAAGGGCCAGCTCTCGCAGGTCCTGCCGAGCGAGTTCACCAACACCGACGAGTGCGGCGCGTCCGGCTGGTACGGCGAGGAGACGCTCGACGTCGAGGCCGTGCACGCGGTCGCGCCCGACGCGAACATCGTCTACCTCGGCGCGGCCTCCTGCTACGACGACGACTTCCTCGACACGCTCAACAAGGTCGTGGACGGCCACCTGGCCGACATCGTCTCCAACTCGTGGGGCGACGTCGAGGCCAACGAGACCCCGGACGTGGCCGCGGCCTACGACCAGGTCTTCCAGCAGGGCGCTGTCGAGGGCATCGGCTTCTACTTCTCCTCCGGCGACGCGGGCGACAACGTCGCCTCGACCGGTGTGAAGCAGGCCGACACCCCCGGAAACTCCGACTGGGCCACCTCCGTCGGCGGCACCTCGCTGGCGGTCGGCAAGAACGACAAGTACAAGTGGGAGACCGGCTGGGGCACCGAGCGCGCCCCGCTGTCGGCCGACGGCAAGTCCTGGGTGGGCTTGCCCGGCCCGTACACCTCGGGCGCGGGCGGCGGCACCAGCAAGCTGTACGCGCAGCCGTACTACCAGCGCGGCGTCGTACCCGACTCGCTGGCGCTCGCCAACGGCGGCACCGTCAAGCAGCGTGTCGAGCCCGACATCGCCGCGGTCGCCGACCCGAACACCGGCTTCCTCGTCGGCCAGACCCAGACGTTCCCCGACGGGTCGCTCCAGTACAGCGAGTACCGGATCGGCGGCACCTCGCTCGCCGCGCCGGTGATCGCGGGCGTCCAGGCGCTGTCCCAGCAGGCCCGTAACGGCATCGCGATCGGCTTCGCCAACCCGCTCATCTACAACAAGTACGGCACGTCCGCGTACCACGACGTGACCGACCACCCGCTGGGCCAGGGCCAGGGTCTCGCCGTCGTGCGTGTCGACTTCGCGAACGCCTTCGACGCCTCGGACGGCACGATCACCTCGCTCCGTACCCTCGGTGCGGACGCGTCGCTGCACGCCACGGTCGGCTACGACGACGTCACCGGCGTCGGCACCCCGGGTGCCGACTACGTGAAGTCGTACCTGCCGCCGAAGAAGAACAAGCACTGACGTTCCTGACGGCACGGCGGGGCCCGTACCGGGGAGCGATCCTCGGTGCGGGCCCCGCCCCCGCTGCGGTAACCTGATGCCATGCGAGCTGTGAGCCTCCTGCTTAGCGAGCCGCGCTGACCGAGAACCCCGTCAGTGCGGCACCCCTCCTGCGCGAGGGGCTTTTTTGTTTCCGCAGGCAGCGACGGGCAGCAGGCTTCCGGGCCGCAGCCGTCAAGACATCGATGGAGTACCGAGGACGATGAGCGAGATCACCCCGGCCGCCGAGACGGCTGCGCCCCACCGCTACACGGCCGACCTGGCCGCGGACATCGAGGGCCGCTGGCAGGACTTCTGGCAGGCCCACGGCACCTACGAGGCGCCCAACCCGAGCGGCGACCTGGACGGCGACCCCGAGACGGCCGCGCGCCCCAAGAAATTCATCATGGACATGTTCCCGTACCCCTCGGGCGCGGGACTGCACGTCGGCCACCCGCTGGGCTACATCGCGACCGACGTCTACGCCCGCCACCAGCGGATGACCGGCCACAATGTGCTGCACACCCTGGGCTTCGACGCCTTCGGCCTGCCCGCAGAGCAGTACGCCGTACAGACCGGCACCCACCCGCGGGTCACCACCGAGGCCAACATCGTCACGATGACGGCGCAACTGCGGCGGCTGGGCCTGGGCCACGACAAGCGCCGCTCCTTCGCCACGATCGACCCCGGGTACTACCGCTGGACCCAGTGGATCTTCCTGCGGATCTTCAACTCCTGGTACGACGAGGAGGCCGCCCGCGCCCGCCCGATCACCGAGCTGGTCGAGCAGTACGAGGGCGGCGTCCGCACGACCCCCGACGGCCGCGCGTGGGCGGAGCTGACCGTCGCCGAGCGCGCCGGTGTCCTGGACGGCCACCGGCTGGCGTACGTCGCCCAGTCGCCGGTCAACTGGTGCCCAGGACTGGGCACCGTGCTGGCCAACGAGGAGGTCACCGCCGACGGCCGTTCCGAGCGCGGCAACTTCCCCGTCTTCAAGGCCAATCTGCGCCAGTGGATGATGCGCATCACCGCGTACGCCGACCGGCTGCTGGACGACCTGGACCTGCTGGACTGGCCCGAGGCCATCAAGCAGCAGCAGCGCAACTGGATCGGGCGCAGCGAAGGCGCGCGCGTCGACTTCCCCGTGGCCGGCGCCGACCGCCCGATCACCGTCTTCACCACCCGTCAGGACACGCTGTTCGGCGCCACCTATATGGTGCTGGCCCCCGAGCACGACCTGGTGGACGCGATCGTCCCCGACGCCTGGCCCGAGGGCACCCACCAAGTGTGGACCGGCGGCCACGCCACGCCCGCGGAGGCCGTCGCCGCGTACCGTAAATTCGCCGCCTCGAAGTCCGATGTGGAGCGGCAGGCCGACGCCAAGGAGAAGACCGGCGTCTTTACCGGCGCCTTCGCCGTAAACCCCGTCAGCGGTGAGAATGTCCCCGTCTTCATCGCGGACTACGTGCTGATGGGCTACGGCACCGGCGCCATCATGGCCGTGCCCGCCCACGACGTCCGCGACTTCGCCTTCGCCCGCGCCTTCGAGCTGCCGATGCGCTGCGTCGTGGCGCCCACCGACGGCCGCGGCACCGACCCGGCCCAGTGGGACGACGCCTTCGCTTCGTACGACGCGACGCTCGTCAACTCCGTCGGCTCCGGTGTGTCGCTGGACGGCCTGGGCGTGACCGACGCCAAGGCCGTGATCACCGCCTGGCTGGCCGACCGCGGCATCGGCGAGGGCACCGTCAACTACCGGCTGCGCGACTGGCTGTTCAGCCGCCAGCGCTACTGGGGCGAGCCCTTCCCGGTCGTCTACGACGAGGACGGCGTCGTGCACGCGCTGCCCGACTCGATGCTGCCCGTCGCCCTGCCCGAGGTCGACGACTACAGCCCCCGCACCTTCGACCCCGACGACGCGGACACCTCCCCCGAGCCGCCGCTGTCGCGCAACGAGGACTGGGTGACGGTCGAGCTGGACCTGGGCGACGGCGTCCGCACGTACCGCCGCGAGACCAACACCATGCCCAACTGGGCCGGTTCGTGCTGGTACGAGCTGCGCTACCTGGACCCGCACAACAGCGAGCGGCTGGTCGACCCGGCCATCGAGCAGTACTGGATGGGCCCGCGCGAGGGGCAGCCCGCGGGCGGCGTCGACCTGTACGTCGGCGGCGCCGAGCACGCCGTGCTGCACCTGCTGTACGCCCGTTTCTGGCACAAGGTGCTGCACGACCTGGGCCACGTCTCGTCCGTCGAGCCGTTCCACCGGCTGTTCAACCAGGGCATGATCCAGGCGTTCGTCTACCGTGACGCGCGCGGCATCGCGGTGCCCGCCGTCGAGGTCGAGGAACGCGACGGCGGCTGGTTCTACCAGGACCAGCCGGTCAGCCGTGTGCTGGGCAAGATGGGCAAGTCCCTGAAGAACGCCGTCACCCCCGACGAGATCTGCGCCGAATACGGCGCCGACACCCTGCGCCTGTACGAGATGGCGATGGGCCCGCTGGACGTCTCCCGCCCCTGGGACACCCGCGCGGTCGTCGGCCAGTACCGGCTGCTGCAGCGCCTGTGGCGCAACGTCGTGGACGAGGCCACCGGCGCGGTGACCGTCTCCGAGGCCGAGCCCGACGAGACCACGCTGCGCGCGCTGCACAAGGCGATCGACGGTGTCACCGGCGACATGGCGGGCCTGCGCTTCAACACCGCCATCGCCAAGATCACCGAGCTGAACAACCACCTGACGAAGACGGGCGGCCCCGTGCCGCGCGCCATCGCCGAGCCCCTGGTGCTGCTGATCGCCCCCCTGGCCCCGCACATCGCCGAGGAGCTGTGGAGCAGGCTGGGCCACACCGCCTCCCTGGTGCACGAGCCCTTCCCGGTCGCCGACCCCGCCCTGGCGCAGGACGAGGCCGTCGTGTGCGTCGTCCAGATCAAGGGCAAGGTCAGGGCACGGTTGGAGGTTCCTCCGACCATTTCCGACACTGAGCTGGAGGCCCAGGCGCTGGCCGACCCGGCCGTCGTCGCGGCGCTGGGCGGTGCGGCGGTGCGCAAGGTGATCGTGCGGGCACCGAAGCTGGTCAACATCGTGGTCTGAGGCCGCGGCTTCTTCGGAGGGGGCGCCGCTTCGCGGAGTGCGACCCTTAAGGGGCAGGTTGGGGGATCGGCCGGATCCCGTGGCCTGCCCCTCCCGTTTACGGTGGAGACGTCTACGGTGGAGGGAGGAGTGTCCGCCGTTCGAGGCGGGATTCAAGGCGGGATTCAAGGTTGGACTCGAGGTTGGAGGAGAGCGCCCGTGGAAATCGCAGGCTTCGTCGTCCTGGTGCTCTTCCTCGCCTTCGTCACGCTCGGGGTCGTGGCCACCGTCAAGACCGTGCGCGCCGCGCGCCGCGGTGTCGCCCGCGCCTCGGCCCAGGCGCGCCGCACCATCGAGGACACCCAGCTCAAGGCCCGCCGCTACACCACCACCGGCCCCGCGGGCCAGGTCGCGCAGCTCCGTATCGACCTGCGCACCGCCATCGACAGCACCTTCCGTGCCCTCGAACACGATCCGTCGCTCACGGAGGCCGCCGCCCTCATGGCCCGCCTCAACGACCACGCCCGCACCCTCGACCGCGAGCTGGCCCTCCTGGAGCGCGAGCCCGACCGCGCCCGCCTCGCCGCGCTCCTCCCCGAGCTCTCCACCCGCGCCCACCGCATCACCCACTCCGCGGACTCCCTGCGCTGGGCCGCCCAGGACCGCGCCCACCAGTTCGCCTCCGACGACCTCACCGCCCTCCGCCACCAGATCGACATCGAATCGGCCGCCCTCCGCCACTGGGAGCCGACGGCTCCGCCGAAGCTGAGCCCGACAGCGGAGTAGGCCCCTTGGCGGGGTGCCAGGAGCAAGCCCTTGGCGGGGCGCCAGAAGCCGAATTCAGCCCGTCCGGCGTTTGCGGGGCCACCTCCCCGCGGTAGCAGGGGGAGACTGGCCCGCCCGGCGATGAGGGTCCGAGTACCGCCCCGACCTGCGCACCGGTAACCTCCCCGTCATGTCCCCGCATGTCGCCATCGTCACGGATTCCACGGCCTACCTCCACCCCGAGGCCGTGCGCCGGCACAACATCTCCGTCGTGCCGCTCACCGTGGTAATCGGCGACGAAGCCCTCGAAGAGGGCACCGAAATCTCCGCCCCCGCCGTGGCGCGAGCCCTTCAGCGGCGCCACCCGGTCACCACCTCCCGCCCGTCCCCGGCCGAATTCGCCGCCGTCTACGAGGCCGTCGCCGACGCGGGCGCGGAAGCGATCGTCTCGCTCCACCTGTCCGGCGAGTTCTCCGGCACCTACGACGCGGCGCTGCTCGCGGCGAAGGAGGCGGCGGTACCGGTGCGGGTGGTCGACACCGGAATGGTCGCGATGGCGCTCGGCTTCACCGTCCTCGCGGCGGCCGAGACGGCGGAAGCGGGCGGCACCCCGGACGACGTCGTCGCCGCCGCGGAGAAGCGGGCCGACGCCACCTCCGCGTACTTCTACGTCGACACGCTCGACTATCTGCGGCGGGGCGGCCGGATCGGCGCCGCCCAGGCCCTGTTCGGTTCGGCTCTGGCCGTGAAGCCGCTGCTGCGCCTTGTCGACGGCCGGATCGAGCTGATGGAGAAGGTCAGGACGGCCTCCAAGGCGATCACCCGGCTGGAGGAGATCGTCGTCGAGCAGGCGGGCACCCGCCGGGTGACCCTCGCCGTCCACCACCTCGCCTCCGCCGACCGCGCGGCGGCCCTCGCGGACCGGCTGCGGGAGCGGGTGCCGGGCCTCGACGACCTGGTGGTCAGCGAGGTGGGCGCGGTGATCGGCGCGCACACCGGGCCGGGGCTGCTCGGGGTCGTCATTTCGCCGCACTGAGCGGGGCGGGTGCTCGCGGGGGCATGGGCGGCTCGGGGGGATGGGGACTTCGGTGGTGTGAGCGGTCGGAGGGTCCGTCGGCCGGGGGCCTGAATCACCCTCACGGGTGACGGAGTTATCCACAATCGCCGAGTTGTCCACAGATTCAGACCAAGATCATCTTTCGGCGGTGATCGGGTCCAGCATCGGACCCATGAACTCTCTGGAACCGATCCGCACCGCCATCCGTCCGCAACGAAAGTCCGGCCCCGACCCGGCCGAGGTGCGTGAACGCGCCGCCGCGCTGTTCGGTACGGCGGTGGAGCGCGGCGCGCGGGAAGGGCCGCCGGGGGCGCGGCTGGAACCATCGGAAGGGTCCGGGCCCGCGCCTGAGTCCTTGTCGGAGCCCACGGCTAAGCCCGCGCCTGCGCCCACGTCTAAGCCCTCGCCTAAACCCACGCCTGCGCCGCTGCCGCTGTCTGCGTCCGAGCAGCCCGCGGTGGCCGAGGAACCGACCGGTCCGGTACGGCGCTTGCGCACCTGGCTTTTCGTCCGCTGCGGGCTGGAGTTCAAGACGGTGCTGGCGCTGGTGGCCGTACTGGTCATCGCGGGTGGCCTCGCGGTGCAGCACTTCGTGGCGGGCCGCCCCCGCACGATCGCGGTGCCGCCACCGCTGTCGTCGTCGGGGAGGCCGCTGACGGCAGTCGGCGCCTCGGCCATGACCTCGACGCCCACGACGACCCCCGCACCGAAACTCACCGTGGACATCGCGGGCAAGGTCGCCGAACCGGGGCTACGGCGCCTGCCTCCTGGCTCCCGCGTCGCCGACGCCCTCTCCGCCGCGGGCGGCGCCCTCCCCGGCACGGACACCAGCACCCTCAACCTCGCCCGCCCCCTCACCGACGGCGAACAGATCCTGGTTGGCATTGCCCCGGCCCCCGGTGCCCCGGCCGTCCCCGGCGACCCCGCGGCAGTCCCCGGCTCCCCTGTCAGCCTCAACTCCGCCACCGCCGCCCAACTCGACGCCCTGCCCGGCGTCGGCCCCGTCCTCGCCCAGCACATCCTCGACTTCCGCACCCAGCACGGCTCCTTCACCTCCGTCGACCAGCTCCGTCAGGTCCCCGGCATCGGTGACCGCAAATTCACCACCCTCAAGCCCCTGGTCCACCCATGACCCGCCTCGCGGCCCGCGGCGACGACACCGGGGGCGCAGGACCCGCGGCGAGCGGGCGGGCCGCTGTGCACGCGGCGGCGGCTTCGCGGCTCGGGGCCGCGAACCCACGGCAGGAGGGGCCGCCGGACTGGCGGTTGGCAGGCCCCGCGGTGGCGGCGTGGGGAGGGGCGGCGGTCGGGCCGGGGCTGGGGACGCGCGTGGGGATCGGGCTGGTGCTGGCGGCGATCCTCGCGGGGGCGGCGCTGTTGCTGGCGGCCGGGGTGAGGGGCGGCGGGCGGCGGGAGTTGGGGGCGGCGCTGGCGGCGGTGGTGTTGTGCGGGGCGGTGGGGGCGGGCGCGGCCGTGCTCGGGGCGGCCGACCGGTATCGGGGGCCGGTGGCGGGAATGGCCGAGCGCGGGGCGGTGGCGGAGGTCGAGCTACGGGTGACAGGCGACCCGGCGGAGGCCCGCCCACGGGTGCGGGGAGCTGCACGGGCGCCACGGACGGCCGTCGTCGGGGGCGAGGCGTTACGGGTCGACGGCACGCGCGTCCGGACGCCGGTGGTGGTGCTGGCCGAGGGAGACGTCGGGAGGTGGCTGAAGCTGCTGCCGTCCACGAGGATCGCGGTCACGGCCCGGCTGGCCCCGGCGGACCGGCCGGGGGACAGGGCCGCCGCCCTCCTCACGGTGCAGGGACCGCCCCGCGTCCTGGCACCGCCGAGCCTGCCGCAGCGTGTCGCGGGCCGCCTCCGCGCGGGGCTGCGGGAGGCGAGCCGGCCGCTGCCCGCGGACGCCCGAGCGCTGTTGCCGGGGCTGGTCGTGGGCGACACCACGGGCCTCACACCCGACCTGAAGGCCGCCTTCCGGGCCACCGACCTCACTCACCTCACGGCCGTCTCCGGAGGCAACCTCACGATCGTCCTGATCCTGCTGATCGGACCGCCGGGCGTGGCGATCAGGGCCGAACGACGGGGCCTGGCCGCCTCCTTGGGGCTGCCGCTCCGGCTGACGGCGCTGCTCGGCACGGGCCTGACGCTCGGGTTCGTGCTGGTCTGCCGACCGGACCCGAGCGTGTTGCGGGCCGCCGCCTGCGGGCTGATCACGCTGCTGGCCATCGGCACCGGCCGCCGCCGGTCCCTGCTCCCGGCGCTGGCCGCGGCGGTGCTGCTGCTGGTGCTGTACGAGCCGGAGCTGGCCCGCTCCTACGGCTTCGCGCTGTCGGTGCTCGCCACGGGCGCGCTGTTGACGCTGGCGCCCCGCTGGAGCGAGGCGTTACGGGCCAAGGG
The DNA here is from genome assembly GCF_014596445.1 of Streptomyces sp. CBMA29. Classification (GTDB taxonomy): domain Bacteria; phylum Actinomycetota; class Actinomycetes; order Streptomycetales; family Streptomycetaceae; genus Actinacidiphila. The sequence continues at coordinate 43,531 of NZ_MECL01000154.1, forward strand.
GGTGCCGCCGCGGCTGGCGGAGGCGCTGGCGGCGGCGGGGGCCGCGCAGGCGGTGTGCGGCCCGGTGATCGTGCTGCTGTCGGCCCGCCTCAGCCTGGTCGCGGTGCCGTGCAATCTGCTGGCGGAACCGGCGGTGGGACCGGCCACGGTCCTCGGGTTCGCGGCGCTTGCGGTCGCCCCGGTCGCGTTGCCCGCCGCCCGCGCGCTGGCGTGGCTCGCGGGCTGGCCGGCCGGCTGGACCGCGGCGGTGGCCCGGCACGGCGC
>NZ_MECL01000155.1 GCF_014596445.1 Streptomyces sp. CBMA29
TGTTTCGGTGGTCATAGCGTTAGGGAAACGCCCGGTTACATTCCGAACCCGGAAGCTAAGCCTTTCAGCGCCGATGGTACTGCAGGGGGGACCCTGTGGGAGAGTAGGACACCGCCGAACAATCTTTATGGAAGAGGCCCGGCCTCGGATCTTAGGATCCGGGGGCCGGGCCTCTTTTGCGTCTGCGGTAGAGTCTGGCCGGAAACGTCAGGACATACATACAGGAGGGGCCCCGGTGGAGGTCCAGGAGACAAGGGTGCAAACGGATCGGATCTTCACGATCCCCAACATCCTGAGTATGGCCCGCCTGGTGGGCGTACCCGTGTTCCTGTGGCTGATTCTGTGGCCCGAGTTCGGTGGTCCGAAGGCTGACGGCTGGGCGCTGCTCGTACTCGCCCTGAGCGGCATCAGTGACTATCTGGACGGCAAGCTGGCCCGGCGGTGGAATCAGGTCAGCAGTCTCGGCCGGGTTCTCGATCCCGCGGCCGACCGGCTGTTTGTACTGTCCACGCTGGTAGGTCTCACATGCCGCGACATCCTCCCACTGTGGGTAACGGTCCTGCTGCTTGCCCGTGAGGCCGTGATGGCGGTGATGCTGCTGATTCTGCGGAGGCACGGGTACGGACCTCCCCAGGTGAACTTCATCGGGAAAGCGGCTACCTTCAACCTCATGTACGCCTTTCCGCTGCTCCTCCTGAGCGACGGAAGCGGATGGCTTGCGACACTGGCGTCTATTTTCGGCTGGGCGTTCGCAGGTTGGGGTACAACCCTGTACTGGTGGGCAGGGATCCTCTATGTGGTGCAGGTCCGCCGACTTGTGCGGGCGGACACCACGGCTGACTGAGTCACGAGGAGGACGTTCCGACATGAAGGCGGTTGTCATGGCCGGCGGTGAAGGCACTCGCCTTCGCCCAATGACCTCGAGCATGCCCAAACCTCTGCTGCCAGTGGTGAATCGCCCGATCATGCAGCATGTTCTGACACTGCTCAAGCGGCATGGACTCACTGAGACGGTGGTGACTGTCCAGTTCCTTGCCTCCCTGGTGAAGAATTATTTCGGGGACGGCGAAGAATTTGGAATGGAGCTCACCTACGCCAACGAGGAGAAGCCGCTGGGGACGGCCGGAAGCGTCAAGAACGCCGAAGAGGCGTTGAAGGACGACTCTTTCCTCGTGATCTCCGGTGATGCCCTGACGGACTTCGATCTCACCGAGCTGATCGAATTCCACAAGGAGAAGGGAGCCATGGTCACGGTCTGTCTGACCCGGGTCCCCAATCCCCTCGAATTCGGTATCACCATCGTCGACGACGAAGGCAAGGTGGAACGCTTCCTGGAGAAGCCCACCTGGGGCCAGGTGTTCTCCGACACGGTGAACACCGGCATTTACGTGATGGAACCCGAGGTCTTCGACTACGTCCAGGCCGACGTGTCCGTCGACTGGTCGGGCGATGTCTTCCCGCAGCTCATGAAGGAAGGCAAGCCCGTCTACGGCTTCATCGCCGAGGGCTACTGGGAGGACGTCGGCACCCACGAGAGCTACGTGAAGGCCCAGGCCGACGTGCTCGAGGGCAAAGTCGACGTCGACGTCGACGGCTTCGAGATCTCCCCTGGCGTGTGGGTCGCGGAAGGCGCGGAGGTGCACCACGACGCCATCCTTCGCGGCCCGCTCTTCATCGGTGACTACGCCAAGGTCGAGGCGGGCGCCGAGATTCGCGAGCACAGCGTCATCGGCTCCAACGTGGTGGTGAAAACAGGCGCGTTCCTACACAAGGCCGTCATCCACGACAATGTCTACATCGGTCAGCAGACCAATCTGCGCGGTTGCGTCATCGGCAAGAACACCGATGTGATGCGGGCCGCGCGGATCGACGACGGCGCGGTCATCGGCGACGAGTGCCTGATCGGCGAGGAATCGAACATCGCCGGCAACGTACGCGTCTATCCGTTCAAGACGATCGAGGCCGGCGCCTTCGTCAACACCTCGGTCATCTGGGAGTCGCGCGGGCAGGCGCATCTGTTCGGCGCCCGCGGGGTGTCCGGCATTCTGAACGTCGAGATCACCCCCGAGCTGGCCGTACGGCTGGCGGGCGCGTACGCGACCACGTTGAAGAAGGGCGCGACGGTCACCACCGCGCGTGACCACTCACGTGGCGCGCGTGCGCTCAAGCGGGCGGTGATCTCCGCGCTCCAGACCAGCGCGATCGACGTGCGCGACCTGGAGAACGTGCCGATGCCCGTGGCGCGGCAGCAGACCGCCCGCGGCAGCGCGGGCGGCATCATGATCCGGACCTCACCGGGTCGGCCGGACTCGCTGGACATCATGTTCTTCGACGAGCGGGGCGCGGACCTGTCCGCGGCCGGGCAGCGGAAGCTGGACCGGGTCTTCGCCCGTCAGGAGTACCGCAGGGCGTTCCCCGGCGAGATCGGAGACCTGCGGTTCCCCGCCACGGTCTTCGACTCCTACACCGGCGCGCTGCTGCGGGCCGTCGACATCTCCGGGATCGCAGACGCCGGTCTGAAGGTCGTGGTCGACGCGGCCAACGGCAGTGCCGGGCTCGTGCTGCCCAGCCTCCTCGGACGGCTCGGCGTGGACGCGCTCACCGTCAACCCCGGTCTGGACGAGGCCCGTCCGACCGAGACGACCGAGAGCCGGCGGGCCGGACTCGTACGCCTCGGTGAGATCGTTGCCTCGGCGCGGGCCGCCTTCGGCGTGCGCTTCGACCCGGTCGGCGAGCGGCTGTCACTGGTCGACGAGCGGGGCCGGATCATCGAGGACGACCGGGCGCTGCTGGTCATGCTCGACCTCGTCGCGGCCGAGCGCCGCAGCGGCCGGGTGGCACTGCCGGTGACCACGACGCGGATCGGGGAGCAGGTCGCCGCCTACCACGGCACCCAGGTCGAGTGGACGACGACGTCGCCAGACGACCTGACCAGGGTCGGCAGGGCCGAGGGCACCATCTTCGGCGGTGACGGGCGCGGCGGCTTCATCATTCCGGAGTTCAGCAGCGTCTTCGACGGATCGGCCGCCTTCGTGCGGCTGATCGGACTGGTGGCGCGTACGCAGCTCACGCTCAGCCAGATCGACGCCCGTATCCCGCGCGCTCATGTCATCAAGCGGGACGTGCCGACACCGTGGGCCGTCAAGGGTTCCGTGATGCGGCGCGTGGTGGAGTCGGCGGGCGACCGCTCGGTGGACACCACCGACGGCGTGCGCGTGGTCGAGGCGGACGGACGCTGGGTGATGGTGCTGCCCGACCCGGCGGAGGCCGTCACGCATCTGTGGGCCGAAGGGCCCGACGACACGTCCGCGCAGGCACTGCTCGACGAGTGGGCGGAGGTCGTGGAGAGCGCCGGGCGCTGATCCTTCGGCCGAACGGCGCGCCGCGAGGGGGCCATTCGAGTGTGGCGGCCCCGACGTGCGACGATGTGCGGCATGCCGCAGCAGCAACCCGATCGGAGCAGCCCCGTCCCCGGGGCTGCCCGGCGGCGTCCTGATGCCTCGATGTCGTTGCTCACCAACGTCATGGAGCACAGTCTCGACGACGGGTACGCGGAGGCCGCGGCGCGCCGCGGCGAGGTCGGCACCTCCAGGCTGCCCAAGCGGCTGAGCGGAAAGCTGGGCCTGGCCGCGGGTCTCGTACTCGCCGCCATCGTGGTCACGGTGGGCGCGGCCCAGACGCGGGTTGCCGCGCCCACGGAGGCCAAGGAGCGGCAGAAGCTGATCGACCAGGTGAAGACCGAGACCGACAGCGCCGACAAGCTCCAGAGCAGTGTGGACAGCCTGCGCGACACCGTCGCCGCCGAGCAGCGGGCCGCGCTGGAGGACCACGGCGGCGACAGCAGCGCGCTGGTCGAGCTGCTGTCGGGCGCGACCGCGGTGGACGGTCCCGGCGTCAAGCTGGTCGTGGACGACGCCAAGGAGGCGTCAGAAGGCGGCACAGGCGGCCCGCGGGAGAGCAGCGGCTTCTCCGACACCGGCAGGGTCCGCGACCGCGACATGCAGCGCGTGGTGAACGGGCTGTGGTCCTCGGGAGCCGAGGCGATCACCGTCAACGGCCAACGGCTCACCGCACTGTCCGCCATCCGGGCCGCCGGTGACGCCATACTGGTCGACAACAAGCCGCTGGCGCCGCCGTACACGGTGCTGGCGATCGGGGACGGGGAGCGGTTGAGCGCGGCATTCCAGGACAGTGCGGACGGTCAGTACCTGCATGTCCTGGAGCAGAACTACGGCATCCGCGCGAGCGTCTCCGTCCAGGGCAAGCTGCACCTGGCCGCCGCGCCCAGCCTGATCGTGCGGTATGCCAAGCCGGTCCCCGGCCGGCAGAAAGCCGACTCCGCCACAACAGGGAAGGGTTCGAAGTGATCGCCGTACTGGGCCTCGTCGTGGGAGTCGTGGTCGGGCTCGTGGTCCGTCCCGTGGTGCCGACCGGGGTCGAGCCGTATCTGCCGATCGCCGTCGTCGCCGCTCTCGACGCGGTCTTCGGCGGCCTGCGGGCGATGCTTGACGGGATCTTCGACGACAAGGTCTTCGTGGTCTCCTTCCTGTCCAACGTGGTGGTGGCGGCGCTGATCGTCTTCCTCGGGGACAAGCTCGGGGTGGGCGCGCAGCTCTCCACCGGCGTCGTGGTCGTCCTCGGTATCCGGATCTTCTCCAACGCGGCGGCCATCCGCCGCCACGTCTTCCGGGCGTGACGACGGTATGAGCGACGAGCACAACGAGTCCGCGGACGACGGGCAGGAGCCCGAGCCGCACGCCCCGGCCCACGCCGCGCACGCCCATGAGCCGGAGCACGCCGCTCCGCCGGTCACCGGGCGGCAGCGGCTGATCGCCGGGCTGTGGCCGCCGCGGCTGTCACGCGCCCAGCTCACCGTGGCAGTCCTGCTGTTCGTCCTCGGCCTCGGGCTGGCGATCCAGGTCAGCTCCACGAGCGACAGCGGCGGCGCGCTGCGCGGCGCGCGCAAGGAGGACCTGGTCCGCATCCTGACCGAGCTGGACAACCGCACCCAGCGGCTCGAGGACGAGAAGCGGGGTCTGGAGAGCCAGCGGTCGGAGCTGGAGACCAGCTCCAACCAGGCCGCGGAGGCGCTCAAGCAGACCCAGGCCAAGGCGCAGCAGCTCGGCATCCTGGCGGGCACGGTGGCCGCCCAGGGACCGGGTATCACGCTGACGATCACCGACCCCAAGGGCGGTGTCCAGGCAGACTCGCTCCTGGACACCCTCCAGGAACTCCGGGCGGCCGGTGCGGAGGCGATCCAGATCAACGACGTACGGGTCGTCGCCGACACGTACTTCACGGAGGGTACGGACGGTGTGCTCATCGACGGACACAAAGTGTCCCAGCCGTACGAGTTCAAGGTGATCGGAAATCCGCAGGATCTGGAGCCCGCGCTCAACATCCCGGGCGGGGTCGTGCAGACGCTGGAGAAGGAGCAGGCCACGGCCGATGTCGTCAGGTCGCAGAAGATCGTTGTGTCCGCCTTGCGGCCGTCGAAGCAGCCTGACTACGCTCGGTCGTCGTCCCAGTGAGACGGGGGGTCGGGGCATCTGTGGGGTGCTGTGTGGTGGAAACTGTGTGTAGCGAGGGTTCGTCCTGCCCCACGGGCGGGTCTGTTTCTTTCAAGGGGAATCGCCCGTGAAGTTGTTTGGGAAGTTTTTCGGCAAGAGCGCGCGGCAGTCGGGTGACCCGGCGACGGCGCGTCACCGTGCTCCGCGGAACACCGGGGAGGAGAGCCAGTCAGGCGACCGCCCGCTGTTCCGGCACGAGGACCAGCAAGGCGGCGGCGAATTTTCCGGTGGCCCCGGCGTGGCGCCTGTTGACCCTGCCTCGTCCCCCCGCATAGGTTTCGGGGAACCATCAACCTCAACCCCGGGTGGAGGGTTCGGCTTGCCGGTTTGTACGAGGTGCGGGCACACGAACGCGGAGGCGAGCCGCTTCTGCAACAACTGCGGTGCGCCGCTGCGCGGTTCAGGCGCCGGGCAGGAACGCGCGTCCGAGACCACCTCCACGATCTCCATCTCGGGCCTGGAGGCGTACGAGGCGGAGGTCACCGGCCAGCATGTGACGCCGTCGCTCTCCTCCGAGGCGCAGTCGGCCGTGGACGCTCTGCCGATGGGCTCCGCGCTGCTGATCGTGCGACGGGGGCCGAATTCGGGAAGCCGCTTCCTGCTGGACGGTGAGCTGACCACGGCCGGCCGCCACCCGCAGAGCGACATCTTCCTGGACGACGTCACCGTCTCCCGTCGCCATGTGGAGTTCCGCCGCGGCCCGGACGGCGGCTTCACCGTCTCCGACGTCGGCAGCCTCAACGGCACGTACGTCAACCGGGAGCGGATCGACGCGGTGCCGCTGGCCAACGGTGACGAGGTCCAGATCGGCAAGTACAGGTTGGTCTTCTACGCGAGCCAGCGGGGGATCTAGCAGCGGGGATCTAAGGGGCCCCGGACCCGGTCCGGGGGACCCCAGGGAAGGTGTTCATGCCGAGAACGCAGGGCGGTGCCGGAGACGGCACCGCCACCGCCGACAGCGCGCTGTTGAGCATCGGCGCCGTCCTGGGGCAGCTCCAGGACGAGTTCCCCGAGGTCACCATCTCCAAGATCCGTTTCCTGGAGGCCGAGGGCCTGGTCGAGCCGCAGCGCACCCCGTCCGGATACCGCAAGTTCGCGGCCCGTGACGTCGAGCGGCTCGCCTACATCCTGCGCGTGCAGCGTGACCACTACCTGCCGCTGCGGGTGATCAGGGAACACCTGGACGCGCTCGACCGCGGCGAGCACGTGGCGCTGCCGGGTCCCGCGGAGTCCAGGGAGGCCCAGGAGGCCGCCATCGAGCCCCAGGCGCCCGCGGAGCTGCGGATCGGCCGTACGGAGCTGCTGGCCGCCACCGGGGCAGACGGCGAGGAACTGGACCAGTGGGAGTCCTACGGCCTGGTCGAGGCGGGCCGGGACGGCGGGTACGACGCCGACACGGTGAACATCGGACGGCTCATCGTCGATCTCGGCCGTTTCGGGCTCGAACCGCGCCATTTGCGGGCGGTGAAGGCCGCGGCCGACCGGGAGGCGGGTCTGGTGGAGCAGGTCGTGGCACCGCTGCGGCGGCATCGCAATCCGCAGACGCGCACCCACGCCGAGGTCACCGCGCGCGAGCTGGCCGCCCTCTCCGTTCGGCTGCACGCGGCCATGGTGCAGTCCGCGCTGCGGGTCAAGCTCCGCTGAGCGGTTTTTTGGCTTTTCCCACGCCCGGTAAAGGCGCCGGTACCGGGCGGGTACGGGCTTTCACCGGTCTTCTGCCGGGCCGGTGCCGACTTTTTGCCGGGCTTCACGAAGCCGCCGAAGTCCGGCCCAGGGGGTGCCCGACTACCCAAACCCGGCAGGCACGTCCTAGGGTTGCTGTGTGAACGAGCTCGACGTTGTGGGTGTCCGGGTCGAAATGCCCTCCAATCAACCGATCGTGCTCCTGCGTGAAGTGGGAGGCGACCGGTACCTGCCCATCTGGATCGGGCCGGGAGAGGCGACGGCCATCGCTTTCGCGCAGCAGGGCATGACGCCTGCGCGACCGCTCACGCATGACCTCTTCAAGGACGTACTCGAAGCGGTCGGACAGACGCTGACCGAGGTCCGTATCACCGACCTGCGCGAAGGCGTCTTCTACGCCGAGCTGGTGTTCGCCAGCGGCGTGGAGGTCAGTGCCCGCCCGTCCGACGCCATAGCCCTCGCGCTGCGCACCGGGACGCCGATCTACGGCAGTGACGGGGTGCTCGACGACGCCGGGATCGCGATCCCGGACGAGCAGGAGGACGAGGTGGAGAAGTTCCGCGAGTTCCTCGACCAGATCTCGCCCGAGGACTTCGGCACGAGCAACCAGTGAGCCGTTCCCGGTACGGGGACACGCCAAACCACTCGTGGGGTGAATATCACTCGGCGTGCCGAGTGTGGCGATCGTTGACGCACCCCTGGCGACTGCCTACCTTCGGAGAGGAAAGTCCCGATGGCACGTGCACGCGGCCCCGGGACGCGAAGGGACGGAGGGCGGCGTGAGAAGCACCGGCGACGGTCTGGCGACCGGCGGCCCGTATCCGACCCAGGGGGCACTGGCCCGCGCCACCGCTGACGCGGGCGGCGGCGGGGCGGCACAGGACGTAGCACCCGAGCAGATCGGCTACCGCGGGCCCACCGCGTGCGCCGCGACCGGCATCACCTACCGCCAGCTCGACTACTGGGCCCGTACCGGCCTGGTCGAGCCCAGCGTCCGCCCCGCCTACGGCTCGGGCACGCAGCGGCTCTACAGCTTCCGGGACGTCGTCGTCCTGAAGATAGTGAAGCGGCTCCTGGACACCGGCGTCTCGCTCCAGAACATCCGGACGGCGGTACGGCACCTGCGCTCCGTCGGGCCGACGGAGCTGGCAAGGATGACGCTGATGAGCGACGGTGCCACGGTCTACGAGTGCACCTCGCCCGACGAGGTGGTGGATCTGCTCCAGGGGGGTCAGGGGGTCTTCGGCATCGCCGTGGGCGTGGTCTGGCGGGACGTGGAGAGTTCGCTGTCCCAGATGCACGGTGAGCGGGTGGACACCGGCGAGACCCTGGTCGGCGACAATCCGTCCGACGAGCTGGCGAGACGGCGCAATCGGGCGGTCTGAGCGGCCGCCGGTCCAAGAGCGCGCCGCCGTGCCGTACACGTGTACGGCGATTGTCGGTGCCGTGCGGCACGATCGGTACTTGTGAGAAGTGCGCCGACGATCCTGCATCTGGACATGGACGCGTTCTTCGCCGCGGTCGAACAGGCGTCGAAGCCGAGCCTGCGGGGCAAGCCGGTGGTGGTCGGCGGCCTCGGCCCCCGCGGCGTCGTATCGACCGCGTCCTATGAGGCGCGCGTCCACGGCGTCCACTCCGCGATGGCGATGGCCCACGCCCGCCGCCTCAGCCCCAACGCCGCCTATCTCGTACCGCGCTTCGGCATCTACCGGCAGATCAGCGAGGCCGTGATGGCGCTGCTGCACGAGGTGTCACCCCTGATAGAGCCGCTGAGCCTGGACGAGGCGTTCGTGGACCTGGAGGCGGGCGGGCACGGGGCGGACCCGCGGGCGGTCGCCCGGCGGCTGCGCGCCGAGATCCGGGCCGGCACCGGGCTCACCGCCTCGGTGGGGCTCGCCGGGTCGAAGCTGCTGGCGAAGATCGCCTCCGAGCAGGCCAAGCCGGACGGCCTGGTCGTCGTCGAGCCCGGCACCGAGCGCGCGCTGCTCGAACCGATGCCGGTACGCACCCTGCCCGGCGTCGGGCCCGCCACCGCCGAGCATCTGCGGCGCGTGGGCATCACCACCGTCGGCGAGATCGTGCACGCGGGGGAGCCGGAGCTGGTCCGGCTGCTCGGCAAGGCGCACGGCACGGGCCTGCACTCGATGGCCGCCGGCTTCGACAACCGCCCCGTGGTCGCCGACCGCGACGTCAAGTCCATCTCCGTCGAGGACACCTTCGACGCCGACCTCACCGACCGCGCCCATCTGCGGTACGAGATCGACCGGCTCGCCGAGCGCTGCGTGCAGCGGCTGCGCGGCGCGGGCCGCTCCGGGCGGACGGTGGTCGTCAAGGTCCGCAGATACGACTTCTCGACCCTCACCCGCTCCGAGACGCTGCGGGCGCCGACCGACGACCCGGGACTCGTACGGGAGACCGCCAGGCGGCTGATGGAGGCCGTCGACACCACCGGCGGTGTGCGGCTGCTCGGGGTGGGCGTCGCCGGGCTCGCCGACTTCACGCAGGAGGATCTGTTCGCGCACGCGACGGGCGAGGGCGAGGAGGACGGACACGCACCCGAGGAGCTGCCCTCGGCGCCGCCGCCCGCACCGGAGCGGGCCAGGCTCTGGTGGCCTGGCCAGGACGTGGAGCACGAGACGTACGGCTCCGGATGGGTGCAGGGCAGCGGGGTCGGACGGGTCACCGTGCGCTTCGAGGTGCCCTCGGACACCGTGCCCGGCCGGGTACGGACCTTCGCTGTGGACGACCCGGCGCTCGCGCACCGCGATCCGCTGCCGCTCGGCCCGGCGGACGCGGCGGGTGCAGGCCAGAGGAAGGAAAAGGGCCAGAAAAAGGGGGAGGGAAATGGGGAGGGAAAGGGGACGGAGGACGCTCAGTCCTCGCCCGCGAGCCGCCCGAAGTCCCGGTCGGGGGGCGGCGACGGCTCCGAGCCGGACGTCGGCACGTCCATCCCGTAGTGGTGGTACAGCTGCAACTCCTGCTCCGGCGACAGGTGGCGCCCCACGCCGAAGTCCGGCGCGTCCCTGATCAGCGCCTTCTTGTACGGCACCCGCAATTCGTCGTCCACCACTTCGCTGGGCTCCAGCGGTACGAACGCGTCGCGGGTGAACAGCCCGGTCCTGACGGCCGCCCACTCCGGTATGCCGGTCGCGTCGTCGAGGTACACCTCGTCCACAGTGCCGATCTTCGTACCGTCATGGTCGAAGACGCGGCGGCCGATCAGGCTGCGCGGATCGATGTCGGTCTGCACGGTCCCTCCAACCAATGACGAGCCAATGACGAGCCAATGACGAGCGATGTCTGGGTACAGCCAAAGGCACATCCTGGCCGGTGTCGACTCGGGCGGTGATCACCGCCCCCGCCCCCGCCGGGTCCCGCCGCCTCGCTGGTAGGCTGGTGATCGGCCGCAGACCCCGTGCGGGAGAGCCTCCGAGAGAGTGTCGGAGGCGCCGAAGGAGCAAATCCTCCCCGGAATCTCTCAGGCATCCGTACCGCATGGACGAGGTCACTCTGGAAAGCAGGGCACGCACCGGGAGCGGTTTCCCGGCACGGGCCCTCACCGACGGTGAAAGCCGCTCCCACGGGGGCGGTGAAGCTCTCAGGTTCTGATGACAGAGGGGGAGGCCGTACGGGTGTCCGCGCGTCGCGGCACCCCCCGAAGGTCGTGGCAGACCAGGAGGCCTCCGCAGATGACTTCCCGTCGCATTCCCCTCGCCGAGCTGGAAGCGGGCGTGCCGTTCGCCAGGCGCCACATCGGCCCCGACGCAGCGGCGCAGGCGAAGATGCTCGCCCAGGTCGGCTACGGCTCCCTGGACGAACTCACCGAAGCGGCCGTGCCCGACACCATCAGGAGCGCGCAGGCCCTGGCGCTGCCCGACGCCCGCACCGAGGCCGAGGCGCTGGCCGAGCTGCGGGCGCTGGCGGACCGCAACCAGGTGCTGGCCCCGATGATCGGCCTGGGCTACTACGGCACCTTCACCCCGCCCGTCATCCTGCGCAATGTGATGGAGAACCCGTCCTGGTACACGGCCTACACGCCGTACCAGCCGGAGATCTCGCAGGGCCGCCTGGAGGCGCTGCTCAACTTCCAGACCGTCGTCGCCGACCTCACCGGGCTGCCCACCTCAGGCGCCTCGCTGCTCGACGAGAGCACCGCGGCGGCCGAGGCGATGGCGCTGTCCCGCCGGGTCGGCAAGGTCAAGCAGGGCGTCTTCCTGGTCGACGCCGACACCTTCCCGCAGACCGTCGCGGTGATCCGGACCCGCGCGGAGCCGACCGGCGTCGAGGTCGTCGTCGCCGACCTGTCCGACGGCATCCCGGCGGAGATCGCCGATCGGGGCGTCTTCGGCATGCTGCTCCAGTACCCGGGCGCCTCGGGAGCCGTACGGGACCCGCGCCCGGTCATCGAGCGCGCGCACGAGCTGGGCGCGGTCGTCACCGTCGCCGCCGACCTGCTGGCGCTGACCCTGCTCACCTCGCCGGGCGAGCTGGGCGCGGACATCGCGGTGGGCACCACCCAGCGCTTCGGCGTCCCCATGGGCTTCGGCGGACCGCACGCCGGGTACATGGCCGTACGCGACTCCTACGCCCGCAACCTGCCGGGCCGCCTCGTCGGCGTCTCCGTGGACGCCGACGGCAACCGCGCCTACCGGCTGGCTCTCCAGACCCGCGAGCAGCACATCCGCCGCGAGAAGGCCACCAGCAACATCTGTACGGCGCAGGTCCTGCTCGCCGTGATGGCCGCGATGTACGCGGTCTACCACGGCCCCGACGGGCTCGCGCAGATTGCCGGCCGCACCCACCGCTACGCCGCGGTGCTCGCCGCGGGCCTGCGCGCGGGCGGCGTCGAGATCGTGCACGACGGCTACTTCGACACCCTCACCGCGCGGGTGCCGGGACGCGCCGCCGAGGTCGTGGCCGCCGCCCGTCAGGCCGGGGTCAACCTGCGGCTGACCGACGCCGACCTGGTCGGTATCGCCTGCGACGAGACTACCGACCGGGCCCGCGTCGCGGCCGTCCTCGACGCCTTCGGTGTCCAGGGGAGCGCCGCCGACCTCGACGCGCTGGACGCGGCCACCGAGGACGCGCTGCCCGCGGGACTGCTGCGCACCGACGCGTATCTGACCCACCCCGTCTTCCACCAGCACCGCAGCGAGACCGCGATGCTGCGCTATCTGCGGCGGCTGGCCGACCGCGACTACGCGCTGGACCGCGGGATGATCCCGCTGGGCTCCTGCACGATGAAGCTCAACGCGACCACGGAGATGGAGCCGGTCACCTGGCCCGAATTCGGCGCGCTGCACCCCTTCGCGCCGGTCGAGCAGGCCGAGGGCTACCTGGCGCTGATCCACGGCCTGGAGGACCAGCTCGCCGAGGTCACCGGCTACGAGAAGGTCAGCCTCCAGCCCAACGCGGGCTCTCAGGGCGAACTGGCCGGACTGCTCGCGGTCCGCGCCTACCACCGCGCCAACGGCGACACCGGCCGTACCGTCTGCCTGATCCCGTCCTCCGCGCACGGCACCAACGCCGCCAGCGCCGTGATGGCGGGCATGAAGGTCGTCGTGGTGAAGACCGGCGAGAACGGCGACGTGGACGTCACCGACCTGCACGCCAGGATCGAGCAGCACCGCGACCAGCTCGCCGTGCTGATGGTCACCTACCCGTCCACGCACGGCGTGTTCGAGGACAACATCACCGACATCTGCGCGGCCGTGCACGACGCGGGCGGCCAGGTGTACGTGGACGGCGCGAATCTCAACGCGCTGGTCGGTCTGGCCAGGCCCGGCCGGTTCGGGGCGGACGTCTCGCACCTGAACCTGCACAAGACCTTCTGCATCCCGCACGGCGGCGGCGGCCCCGGCGTCGGCCCGGTCGCGGTCCGCGCGCACCTGGCGCCGTACCTGCCGAACCACCCGCTCCAGCCCACCGCGGGACCGGCCACCGGCGTCGGCCCCGTCTCGGGCGCGCCGTGGGGCTCGGCGGGCATCCTGCCGATCTCCTGGACGTACGTACGGCTGATGGGCGCGGAAGGGCTCAAGCAGGCCACCCAGATGGCGGTACTGGGCGCGAATTACGTCGCCAAGCGGCTGGAGCCGCACTTCCCCGTGCTCTACACCGGCCCCGGCGGGCTGGTCGCGCACGAGTGCATCATCGACCTGCGGCCGCTGGCCAAGGAGACCGGCGTCAGCGTCGACGACATCGCCAAGCGGCTGATCGACTACGGCTTCCACGCGCCGACGATGTCCTTCCCGGTGGCGGGCACGCTGATGATCGAGCCGACCGAGAGCGAGGACCTGGCGGAGCTGGACCGTTTCTGCGATGCCATGATCGCGATCCGCGGCGAGATCGACCGGGTCGGCGCGGGCGACTGGCCGGCCGACGACAACCCGCTGCGCAACGCCCCGCACACCGCGGCGGCGCTGGGCGGCGACTGGGCGCACCCGTACAGCCGCGAGGAGGCGGTCTTCCCCGCCGGGGTCGTCGCGGCCGACAAGTACTGGCCGCCGGTACGGCGGATCGACGGAGCTTTCGGCGACCGCAATCTGGTCTGCTCCTGCCCGCCGCTGGACGCGTACGAGAGCTGACCGCGTTGGGCCGACCGGGTCGGGCGGTACGGGCCCGGCGGTCCCGCACGGCGGTGCCCCTACATGGCGAAGCCGGTTCCGCTGTCAGCAGTGGAACCGGCTCTGTGTGTGGAGCGGCGCGCGGTGCGGCGCGGTCTCGTGTGCGGGCGGCCCCGTACCGGTCAGGCCGCGGCGGTGATCTGTTCGGCGCCCAGGGGGCGGTGCGGCGCGATGATCTGCCCGTCGGGCAGCAGTTCGCCGGTGTCCTCGAAGAGGAGCACGCCGTTGCACAGCAGGCTCCAGCCCTGCTCCGGGTGGTGGGCCAGGGTGTGCGCGGCCTCACGGTCGGGGCACTCTGCGGTGGGGCACTGGGGCTTGTGCTGGCACATGGATGGTGTCTTTCGCTGCGAGAGGTGGCTGGTGCGGATGATTGGGCTGCCTGACTGGTTCATTTCCGTTCCCCCGTTGGTACGGCCGTTCCCAGTGTTGCTCTACTGACGTCGATCCGCAGGGATTTCACGCAGGCAATCCCTTGGAGGACAGGACGCGTCACTCCGCCGGACGGTTGCGAGGGCGGGACGCGACGGTGCCCCCGCCGGCCCAGTGGCTCGCGGGGGCACCGTCGAGAGGCGGCGACAGGCCGTCAGGCGGGCGACCCCAGCAGCGGCGGCGGCGCCATCCGTACCGAGAGCAGCGGCATCAGCTCCGCCAGCCGGTGCAGCCGGTGCGGGGCGATGCCGGGCGGCGCGGGGGCCAGCGGCACCAGGATGTCCGCGGGGGTGGGCTGGGCCGTCGAGGCGTCAGCGCGCGGGTCGCAGTGCAGCCACAGCGCCAGCATGTACAGGCTCGGCACGGACAGCAGATGCGGCTGGTAAGTGGCGGGCAGCGTGTCCCCCTGGCGCAGCGCCCGCTCGGTGGAGACCAGGAAGGGCCCCTCGGAGAAGCGCGAGAAGACCCAGCCGTCAGCCGTCGCCACGGTCTCGCCCGCCGCGACGGTGCCTTGCGGCCAGCCCCCGGCGAGGATGTGGAACCGCCAGCCGGTCAATCGTGCGCGAGGCAGGCCGCCGGGGACGTCGGCCGGTTCGAACACATGGACAGGGAGCGGGTGTTCGGCCGTGAGGGGCCCTTGGGCGTTCCGCAGCGCGGGCGTCCGGGCCTCCTGGACCGCGGTGGGAGAGCTGAGTGCGGCCAGGATGCTCCGCAGGGCGGGAGCAGGTGCTGGGGGGACAAGCAGCGGCATGGTGTCGCCTCTCACTGGGAGACAAACAGCGGTGCGGGGGCAGGGGTGCGGACGGCGCATGAGGGCGGAAAGGGGATCGGCTCAGGCGCGTCCGGCGAGGGCGGATGCTTTGCCTTGTTCGCGGAGTTTATACGACGTGTGTTCGCTCCGTGTTTCGTCTAGTCGCAGCCAGTATTACGCGCAAGGCGAGAAATCGCCTTCTTCTGTGATGGCCTACGAAGCATTCGTGCAGGGTGCGCGGTGTGCGCCGCATATTTCTGCCCGCTACGGACGGCTGGATCCCGCCGGTCGTATTCACGAAGTTTTTACGCCGCGCCGTGACCGTGGTATGTGCCAAGGGAACCCACTGTGTTAGCCGTTGTGCACAGCCTAGTGGCAGACGCGGGGCCGCCGTGGCGTTATCGATCATTTGGGTGGGCATCCTCCCGTGAGTATCCGCACGAGGAAGGACGCGTCGATGGGCGAGAAGGTCGTTGCCAACGGGTTCGACCTGGCCGACCGGAGGCTGTACCGGCGCAAGCTGCGGCAGTGTCTCGTGGGGCTGGAGCGGCTGTTGGACGAGAAGCGATTCGACCGGCCGCGCAATCTGATGGGTCTGGAGATCGAATTGAATCTCGCGGATTCCGACGGGCTGCCGCGCATGATGAACGAAGAGGTGCTTGAGCGCATCGCGAGCCGGGATTTCCAGACGGAGCTCGCGCAGTTCAATATTGAAGTAAACATCGCGCCGCACCGGCTTTCCGGCCGGGTCATGGACCGCCTCGCCGAGGAACTGCGGATCGGTCTCGGGTATGCCGACCGGATGGCCCGCGAGGTGGGCGCGCACATCGTGATGGTGGGAATTCTGCCCACCCTGGAGGCCCAGGACCTGGTCTCCGCCAACCTCTCCCGCGCCGACCGGTACACGCTGCTCAACGAGCGGATACTGGCGATGCGCGGTGAGGACATCACGCTCGACATCGAGGGCGCCGAACGCCTGCTCTACACCTCCGCGTCTATCGCGCCCGAGGCCGCCTGCACCTCCACCCAGATGCACCTCCAGGTCACCCCCGGCCGCTTCGCCGACGTGTGGAACGCGGCGCAGGTCGTGTCGGGACCGCAGGTCGCCGTCGGCGCCAACTCGCCGTTCCTCTTCGGCCGTGAGCTGTGGCGCGAGACCCGCGCGCCGCTCTTCCTCCAGGCCACCGACGTCCGCCCGGAGGAGCTGGTCGCCCAAGGAGTGCGGCCCATCACGTGGTTCGGCGAGCGCTGGATCGACTCCGCCGCCGACCTCTTCGCGGAGAACGTACGGTACTTCCCCTCGCTGCTGCCGATCTGCGACGAGGAGGACCCGTTGCGGGTGCTGGACGACGGGGGAGTGCCGCAGTTGCGCGAACTCACCCTGCACAACGGCACGGTCTACCGCTGGAACCGTCCCGTCTACCAGGTGGTCGACGGCGTCCCGCACCTGCGCGTGGAAAACCGGGTGATGCCCGCCGGTCCTACGGTGGCCGACGTCGTCGCCAACACCGCCTTCTACTACGGTCTGGTCCGCGCCCTGGCCGAGGCGTCCCGCCCGGTCTGGCACAAGCTGCCCTTCGCCGCCGCCGCGGCCAACTTCGAGGCGTCCTGCCGCGACGGCATCGGCGCGGTCCTCCAGTGGCCGCGTGGCCGCAACGGCGCCCTCGCGGAGATCCCCGCCACCGACCTGATCCTCGACGAACTGCTGCCGCTGGCCGCCGCGGGACTCGACGCGTGGGGCATCGAGGCCGTCGACCGCGACCACTACCTCGGCATCATCGAACAGCGCTGCCGCCGCCGTACCAACGGCGCCGAATGGCAGTCCGCGGTCTTCCACCGGATGCGGGACCGCGGCCTCGACCGGCGGCCCGCGCTCGCCGCGATGACCCAGCGGTACCGCGAACTCATGCTGGACGGCGAGCCGGTGCACTCCTGGCCGCTGGCGTGAGCCGTGGCGCGCGGGCCCGAGGCGTCGCGGGCCCGTACAGCGGCCTCAGGGCGCCTTCGCGGCGGCGTTGGTGGCCGCCGCCACGACGGCCTTCAGCAGGACCGCCTGGATCTCCGAGGGGTCGTTGACCTGATACGCGGCCCCGCCGGCGGCCTTCGCGATACGGTCGCAGGCCGCCTTGTCGGCGTTCGCGCCGACCGCGATGGCGATCAGCGGCACCGGCCGCGCCGGGTCGTCGAGCGCCTTCAGCTTCGATGTCAGGGCGTTGAGCGAGATGCTGCCCGGGTCCTCGTTGGCGCCGTCGGTGAGGATCACCACCGCGTTGAACTTGCCGGTCCCGTACGAGGACACGGCGCTTTGGTAGACCGCGAGCGCCGTGTCGTACAGGCCGGTCGAGCCGCCCGGCACCGGCTGGAGGTCACGGAAGGCGCTGTCGAGCCGCTGGCGGCGCGTGACGCCCTGGGCGACGGTGCCGCCGAGCGGGCCGGTGCGGACGACTTCCTGGTAGTCGCGCGAGCCGCTGAGCCGGGTGGAGAAGCGCCACAGCCCGATCTCGTCCTTCGGGGTGAACTGCGACAGCGCCTGCCGCAGCGACTCCTTGGTGATGTCGAGGCGCGACTTGCCGCCCGAGCCGGGGACGACATCGGCCATCGACCCGGACACGTCCACGACCGTGGTGATCCGCGCGCTCTGCACGGTGATCTGCCACATCAGCCGGAGCTTTTGGAGCTCGGGCGCGGAGGGTGAAGGCGCGGGCGTGGCCGACAGGGGCTGCGGAGACTGGCCGCCCGCGCGCCGTACGGTCTCCGTGACCGGATCGCCGCCGGGCGTACGGAAACCCGCGTCCGCGATCGTCCGCACGCCCTCGTCGTTGCCCAGCAGGGTCAGGAAGCGGTTGGCGGCCCGGCCCTGATCGGTGCTCAGATGCAGGTCGTCGACCATCGTGTACGGGTAGTCCAGGGTCGCCGCGCCGTCCGAGGGGTAGAACAGCCGCAGCGGCGGCGCGGAACCGCCGTTGTGCGCGAACGCCGCCTGCTCGGAAAGGATCAGCGCCTGGCTCCGCCCGGGGTCGGCCAGCTCCGCCGGCGTCGTGTCGCGCGGCAGCGTCGCGACCGCCTGCTCGTCGCTCGGCTCGGTGCGCTGCGCCAGGGCCTTCGCGGCAGCCGCCGACTCGGTGTCGGAGTCGGTCCCCTCGCTCCCGCCGGTCCGCGCGATCGACTCGTTGATCATCGCCAGCGCCAGCATGCCGGTGGAGTTGAGCGCCGGATCGGCCGTACCGAACCGCAGATCCGGCCTGCTGCCCGCCACCCCGGCCAACTCCGCCCATGTGTAGGTCTTGGACGGCCAGCCCAGCGTCTTGGCCTGCGGCTGGAGCGCGCCGACCACCACGGGGGACTCGGCGACCGACCGCAGCTTCGTCAGCGCCCTGGCGCTGCCGGTGGCGGACGTCTGGGCCACCCACAGGCTGTCGTCCGGCACCCACACCGCGAAGTCCGGCTTCTTGGTGTTGCCGACCAGTTCCGCGGCGACGTCGGCGGAGTTCCGCGCGGTCACCCGGACGTCCAGACAGCGGCCGTCGGTCGTGTCGTGCTCACGGCGCGCCCGGTCGGCGACGGCGGTCAGCGCGGGCGCGATGTCGGGCGAGGCGACCGCGCCGATCCGTACCGTGCCGCCGCGGCACGCGCCGCTCAGCGGCAGCAGCCCGCCGCGCAGCACCGCGAAGGTGCCCGCGCCCGCCGTGATCACCAGCGCGGTGGCCGCCGCCGTGGCACGGCGCCGGGTCCTGGCGGGCGGCGCTCCACCCGTCGGTTCCCGGCCATCGGATATGCGGTGACGGCCCATCGCTCCGCGCCTCTCCTGGGGTGGCTACGAACAGTAGACCCCGGCCTTCGTATCTTTGCCGGAGACCATAGCCATGCGCGGACGGCGCTGAAGCGGGATGACGTAAATGGAGGTCCGCGTGCACACAGGGTCATATGAGGTGGAGGCAGGGTTGCAGCGGCGGACGCTGCGCAGCGAGACTCTGATCGTCCTGGCGCTGTCGCTGGGCGCGAGCGGTGTTTCCGCGCTGATCGACTTCATCGGTTCCGTGACGAGGCCGGGCGCGCTCAAGGACCAGGCGGCCACCCTCGTCGGCTCGCAGGCACCGGGCCGGCCGTGGCTGGATCTGGCCTGGCAGGTCTTTTACATCGCCACGGCGCTCGCCCCGGTGGCGCTGGTCGCGCACCTGCTGGCCAGGGAGCGGGTCGGCATGCCCGTGATCGGCTTCGACCGCACCCGCCCGCGTCTCGATCTGGCCCGGGGCGCGGCCGTCGCGGCCGTCATCGGCGGCACCGGGCTCGCCTTCTACCTCGGGGTCAGGGCAGCGGGCTTCAACCTCACCGTCGTGCCCGAGTCGCTGCCCGACGTGTGGTGGAAGATCCCGGTCCTGATCGCCTCCGCCGTGCAGAACGCGGTCCTCGAAGAGGTGATCGTGGTCGGCTATCTGCTGCGCAGGCTCGGCCAGTTGGGCTGGAGCCCGGCCGCCGCGCTGGCCGCGAGCGCGCTGCTGCGCGGCTCGTACCACCTCTACCAGGGCGTCGGCGGCTTCGTCGGCAACATGGTGATGGGCGTCGTCTTCGTGCTGCTGTACCGGCGGTGGGGCCGGGTGGGGCCGCTGGTGGCGGCCCACTCCCTCATCGACACGGTGGCCTTCGTCGGCTACGCGCTGCTGGCTGGGAAGGTGGGGTGGCTGCCCACGGGGTGACGCGCGAGCCGAGCCCTTGCGCCGGCGCTTACGGCGCTTACGGCACTTGCGGCCCCATGGCGCCTCGCTGTCGCGGCGCCGCGGCCCTACGGCACCGCGTGCAGTTCGCCGTCCACCACGGTGACCGCGGTGCCGGTCAGCAGCACCCGCTCACCGCGCACCCGGGTACGGACCAGCCCGCCGCGCGGGGACGCCTGGAAGCCGGTCAGCGTCGTGCGGCCGAGCCGCTGCGACCAGAACGGCGCCAGCGCGGTGTGCGCGCTGCCGGTCACCGGGTCCTCGTCGATGCCGACGGCGGGGAAGAAGCCGCGCGAGACGAAGTCGTATCCGCGTGAGTCGTCCTCGGCCGCCGCGGTGGCGATCACCCCGCGCCGCGAGTGCCGGGCGAGCGCCGCGAAGTCGGGCGCCAGCGCCCGTACGGTCTTCTCGTCGGTGACCTCGATCAGCAGGTCACCGCAGTCGGGGCCGGTGTCCAGCACGGTCAGCGGCTTGGCGCCGAGCGCCGCCGCGACACCCGTCGGCGCGGTCACCGGCGTGAGCGGGGCGGCCGGGAAGTCCAAGGTGATCGAGCCGTCCCCTGCCGCCTCCGCCGACAGCACACCCGCGCTGGTACGGAACCAGACCGTGCCCTTGTGCGCGCCGCTGGTGCGCAGCACATGAGCGGTGGCCAGCGTGGCGTGCCCGCACAGCCCCACCTCCGTGACCGGGGTGAACCAGCGCAGCGCCCAGTCCGCTTCCGGCGCGTCGGCCAGCCGGTGCGCGAACGCGGTCTCTGACAGATTCAGCTCCGCCGCGACCTGCTGAAGCCACCGGTCCGGCGGAAACTCCTCCGAGTCGAGCAGCAGCACCCCCGCCGGATTGCCGGTGAACGGGCGGTCGGTGAAGGCGTCGACTATTCGGATGCGCATGGCGAGAGCGTAGCGGCGCGCCCCACGCCCGGCGGGCCGTGTTCGGCGGATTCCGCTTCCGGTGACCGTGCCCGCTCCTGACCCGCGAGGAGCCTGCCCTGTCGCCCTTCCGCCGCAGCCCGCGACCTGGGGCCTTGCTATCCGAACAGTTCCGATATATCGTTGAGCCATCGCGAACGATCAACGATGAAAGGAGCGTCATCATGCGTTCCCAAGGACACGAACATGGACACCGCGGCCCCGGACATCACGGTTGGGGCGAGCGGGACGAGCGACGGTCGGCCTTCGGGCCGTTCGGACCGCCCTTCGGCGGGGGCCCCTTCGGGCCCGGCGGCCGGGGGCGCGGCGGACCGCGCGGCAGGGCACGGCGGGGCGACGTACGCGCCTCGATCCTGGCGCTGCTGAAGGACCGCCCGATGCACGGCTACGAGATGATCCAGGAGATCGCCGAACGCAGCGGCGGCGCGTGGAAGCCGAGCCCCGGCTCGGTCTACCCGACGCTGCAACTGCTGGAGGACGAGGGCCTGATCAGCAGCGCGAGCGAGGGCGGCAAGAAGCTCTTCACGCTCACCGACAACGGCAGGACAGAAGCCGACGCGGGCCCCGAGGCCCCGTGGGAGGACGCCGGCCGCGGCGTCGACTGGGATGCCATGAACGAGATCAGGAAGGCGGGCGGCGGTCTCATCGAGGCCTTCCGTCAGGTGTGGGCCACCGGCACACCCGAGCAGCGCGCGAAGGCGCTGACCGTGGTGAACGACGCCCGCAAGAAGCTCTACCTGATCCTGGCCGACGAGGACGTCACGGACCTCACCAAGGAGTGACGTCGGCGGTCACCGGGCGCCCGGTCCCGTACCGGCGCCGCCCGCAACTCACGAGTCGGCCCGGAGCGTCATGCTCCGGGCCGACTCGATCCGCGTATCAGGAGGCGGGTCGGGATGATCCGCGGCTCCGCCGTGTCGACCGGCGCCGCGTCGATCAGTTCGCGCAGCGCCTCCACGGCCGCCTCCCCGAGCCCGCGCTGGTCCTGCGCCACCGTGGACAGCGCCGGGCGCACCAGCGCTGCGGCGTCGATGTCGTCGAAGCCGACCACCGCCAGATCGCGCGGCACGGAAAGCCCGGCGTCCGCCGCCGCGTGCATCGCGCCGACCGCCATCTGGTCGCCCGCCGCGAAGATCGCCGTCGGCGGCTCGGCCACCGCGAGCAGCCTGCGGGCCGCCGCCTCGCCGCTGTCGAGGAAGAAGTCGCCCTCGGTCACGTACCGCGGCGGCACCGGGAGCCCCAGCCGGGCGCAGGCACGCTCGTAGCCCGCCAGCCGCTCGGCGGCCGGGGGAAGGTGCAGCGGCCCGGTGATGGTGGCGATCCTGCGGTGTCCCAGCGCGTACAGATGCTCCACCGCCGCCTCCGCGCCCGCCGCGTTGTCGGAGCTGACCCGTACCGTTCGCGGCCCGGTGAACGCGGTGTCGATACCCGCGCAAGGCACGGCGGACGCGGCCAGGACGCGCAGGCAGCGGTCGTCGGCGGGGGTGGTCAGCACGATGACGCCTTCGAGATTGTGCCGCCGCACCGCTTGCAGATGCGCGGCGTCCGGGTCCTCGGGGCCCGGCGTCGTCAGCAGCATCAGGTGGTAGTCCGCCTCGGACAGCGCGGTGCGCACCGCGCTCAACAGGCCGAGCAGAAAAGGGTTGTGGAGTCCCTGCGCCTCCTGCCCGCTGTCCCAGATCAGACCGATGGTGTCCGAGCGGCGCCTGACCAGAGTGCGGGCCGGTTCATTGGGCGAGTAGCCCAACTCGATCGCCAGTTGCCGGATTCGCGCGCGGGTGGCCTCGCTCACCTCGGCGCGGTCGTTGAGAGCCCGGGATACGGTGGCGGTGGACACACCACTGCGGCGGGCGAGTTCACGAATGTTCACGGCGTACCTGATTCTGCGCGAGGGGAACAACGTGGAAACTTGGGACAGGCGAAAGGTGACTCCTGCGTACAGTCTTGACGATCAGTCAAGGCGAGGACAGACTTCCGGCCGATCGGAAACGTTTACGGCACTAGGTCCCGCAACCCGCCGGGACCCCGACAGGAACGGGACGCCTGCGATGCCTACGAACGCACGACGACGACCACGCCTCAGAATCATTCTGACACTCGCCACCGCCGCAGCGTGTGTGGCCGCGGTCGCTTCCGTACCGGCGGAGGCCGGGGACAATCCGACGTACACCAACGCGAAAGCACCGGTCGACGTCCGGGTGAAGGATCTGCTGAAGCGGATGACACTGGCCGAGAAGATCGGTCAGATGGACCAGATCTCCGTGGTCAGAATGCAGGGCGACTGCGAGTGGAGCGGTGGCGAATTCACCGAATCCTGCATGAAGAGCGTGCTTCTCGACAACGCGGCCGGATCCGTACTGTCCGGGGGCGGCGCGGGACCGGCGGTCAACACGCCTGAGAACTGGGCGAAGATGGTCAACGCGGTGCAGAAATACGCCGTCGAGAAATCCCGGCTGCACATCCCGGTCATCTACGGCGTCGACGCCGTGCACGGTCACAACAACGTGCTGGGTGCCACGATCTTCCCGCAGGAGATCGGCCTCGGCTCCGCCTGGGACCCGAAGCTGGCCAAGGACTCCGCCGCCTCCACCGCCAAGGCGGTCGCGGCCACCGGCATCGACTGGAACTTCGCGCCGGTCACCGACATCGCGCGCGACCAGCGCTGGGGCCGCTACTACGAGACCTTCGGCGAGGACCCGCTGCTCGCGGGCACGCTCGCCGCCGCGGCGGTCGACGGCATCGAGGGCGCCAACGGCGCCAAGAACGTCGCCGCGACCGTCAAGCACTTCCCCGGCTACGGCGAGCCCGGCAACGGCCACGACCGCGTGCCCGGCGACGTCTCGATGCGCTACCTCCAGGACACGCTGCTGCCGTCGTACAAGCAGGCCATCGACGCGGGCGCGCAGTCGGTGATGATCAACTCCGGTGCTGTCAACGGCATTCCGGCGACCGCCTCGCACTACCTGCTCACCGATGTGCTGCGCAAGCAGTGGGGCTTCGACGGCGTCGAGGTCAGCGACTGGGCCGACGTCGCCGCGTTGCAGACCGCGTACCACGTCGCCGCCGACTACCCCGAGGCGATCGCCAAGGCCGTCAACGCGGGCCTGGACATGGCGATGGAGCCGTACGACGCGCAGGGCTGGAGCACCGGCCTGAAGACCGCCGTGCAGCGCGGCCTGGTCACCGAGAAGCGCATCGACCAGTCCGTGTCCCGCATCCTGAGGATGAAGTTCGAACTCGGCCTGTTCGAACACCCCTACGTGGACGCCTCGAAGGCCAACGGCCGGGTGCTCGGCGCCGACACCGCGCTGGCGCGGCAGGCGGCCGACGCGTCGCAGGTGCTGCTGCGCAACGACGGCAATGTGCTGCCGATCTCGTCCTCCGCCAAGAAGATCGTGGTCGCCGGTTCCTACGCCGATGACATCAACGACCAGGTCGGCGGCTGGACGGTGGGCTGGCAGGGCGTGCCCGACGGGGTGACGCTGCCCGGCACCACCGTGCTCCAGGGCATCAAGAAGGCGGCGCCCTCCGGTACGAAGGTCGTCCAGGCCACGACCGCGGACGACGCGGTGGCGCAGGCCAAGAACGCCGACCTGACCGTGGTGGTCGTCGGCGAGAAGGCGGCGGCCGAGGGCGCGGCGGACAGCCCGCGGCCCGAACTGACCGCCGACCAGGTGGCGTTGGTGAAGTCCCTGAAGGCGACCGGCAAGCCGGTGGTCACCGTGGTGCTCGCCGGACGCCCGCTGGTGCTCGGCGAGGCGGACGGCACCCAGGGCCTGTTGATGTCCTGGCTGCCCGGCAGCGAGGGCGGCAACGCCGTCGCCGACGTGCTGTTCGGCAAGGTCAACCCGAGCGGCCGGCTCAACGCGACCTGGCCCAAGGACATCGGCAACGAGCCGATGTACTACCAGCAGTTGCCCGGCACCAACGGCGGCCCCGAGTCCTTCGTCGACGCCGCCTACCCCTTCGGGGCGGGCCTGTCCTACACCGCCTACGGCTTCGACTCGGTCAAGGCCGACTCGTCCACCGTGCGGGCCCGGGACACCGTCCACCTGAAGGTGAAGGTCTCCAACTCCGGTCACCGTGACGGCGATCTGGTGGTGCCGGTGTTCGTGTCGCAGCCGTCGAGCGACGTGCTCGCCCCGTCCCGGAAGCTGGTCGCCTTCACCAAGGTGCACCTGAAGGCCGGGCAGTCCCGTACCGTCGCGCTCGACGTGCCGCCGAGCCGTCTCGCGGTCACCCCTGGTGACGTCAACGGCGCGGGCAAGCAGGAGGTGGCACGCGGCGCCTACGTCTTCACGGCGGGGACGCAGACCGCCACGGTGACGGTCCGCTGATCCACGCTCGTCGCCGGACCGTGCGAGGGACGACCCCCTCGTGCGGCCCGGCGCTTCGCGTACGGGCCGGCCGTCACGCGCCCGGCGCGGGGGGCTCCGCCGGTTCGACGAGCCCGGCGATGGCGCGCAGCGAGTCGTTGAGCGCGGTCGTCGCCGAGTCCTTCAGCTTGCCCGCCATGAGGGAGACGGCGGCCCCGGTGAAGGTGCCGTCGATCCGTACCTCGGTGGCGTCGCCGTCGGGCGTGAGCGCGTACCGCATCCCGAGGCTCACCCCCATCGGCCCCTTGCCGCTGCTGCCCAGCACCCGCTCGGGCTCCAGCTCGTCGACCGTCCAGGTCACGTCCGCGGGGAAGCCCATCATCCGCAGACTCTCCTGGTACGTGGCCCCGGCCGTCAGCGACCGCGGGCCGCCGTCCGGGAAGGCGGTGTGGGTGGCGTTCCACTCGCCGTAGGAGGAGAAGTCGGTCAGCAGGTCCCAGATCTTCCCTGCGGGGGCCGCGATACGCGCCTGTGCGGAGACTTCGGCCATGCGATCACTCCCTGAGTACCGGTCCACTCCCTGAGTACCGGTCGTGCCGCGCACCGTAACCGCGGGCGCCGCAACACTCAATACTGATGGACTGTCAGATATGGCGAGTGCGGCCTGCCGACGCTGCGCGACAGCGTCGGGGGAGCGGCCAGCAGCCGGTTCACATGCGCCCACGGCAGACCGTGCGCCGGATTGACCGGCAGCAGCAGCCGGTCAGGACGGAACCTGGCCCTGCGGACCAGACGGCGCGGGATCACGTCGTCGGTCCAGGCGAAGGGGCGGCCCGCCGCGTACCGCAGGATCGGCGCCCACTTGCGCGCCGAGTACCGCTCCGCCTCGCGCGGCGGCGGATCGCCGGGCCGCGGCCGGTAGCCGCTGAATTCCACCACCGGCAGCGGCGGCAGACCCAGGCGCGGGGCTATGTGCGTGTTCGCCTCGTGCTCCCAGGTGGTCGCCCACACGAGGTCGTACATATCCGCCAGTTCGCGCAACCACACGCCGTGCCTGGCGGACAGCAGCACGGTGTGGGTCAGGATGTCGTGCACGGTGAAGTCCGGCGAGGGCAGCACCGGATTGAGCACGCCGTCGACATCCAGGAAGAGCAGCGGTCGGACCATGGAACTCCTTCCCCGGCGGCGGGGCAGGTCGGTGTTTGTCGCCAGAGAGGGACGAGGCGACGGCCGGTACGGTTGCGGGTCGGACGGGAGGACATATGCGCGAAGACGACGGTCCGGCTACCCCCGACGGCGGAAGCGACGCGTCAGCCGGGGGCGCGTCACCCGATGATGCGGCACCCGGCGGGGCGGCAGTCGGTAATGCGCCGCCGGACGAGGCGGTACCCGGCGGGCCGGGACACGGCCGTACGTCGCCCGGCGACCCCACGCCGGGCGACGCGGCGCTGCTCGCCAGGCTGCGGGCCGCCCCCGTACTGGCCGGGCCGCTGCCGGAATTCGACCCGGCCGACGCACCCGACAGCCCCGGCCCGCTCTTCGCGACCTGGCTGGAACTGGCGCTTGCCGACGCGCTGCCGGAACCGCACGTCATGACGCTCGCCACGGCCGCCGCCGACGGCACGCCCAGCGCCCGCGTCCTGATGCTGCGCGGCGTCGACACCGACGACTGCGCCTTCGACTTCGCGTCCGACGCGGTCAGCCGCAAGGGCCGCGACCTGGCCGCGAACCCCGTCGCCGCGCTGACCTGGTACTGGCCCGCGCACGGGCGGCAGATCCGGATGACGGGACCGGTCGACGTACTGGACGAGGAGACCGCCCGGCGGGACTTCCTCGGCCGCTCCCCGGCCTCCCGCGCCGCCGGCTTCATCGGGCGGATGAGCGGCCCGCTGACCGGAGCGATGGAGTACGAGCGGGCGCGCGCCGCGGCGGACGCCCTGGTGGCCGCGGAACCGGAGCGGATTCCCGAGGGCCACACCGTCTACCGGCTGCGCGCCCGGGAAGCGGAGTTCTTCCAGGCCGACCCCGGCCGCTTCCACGTGCGGCTGCGGTACACCCGCTCCGATCAGGCGGGGAAGGGCGGGGACAAGCCCGGCGACGGGGACACGGACGCAAACGGGGACACGGACGGCGGCTGGACCCGGACCCTGCTGTGGCCGTGACTCATCCCTGGGGATGACGCGGGAACCGGCCAACCCCCTCCACGGGCGGAGGCACGGATGGCCCCCGGTGCGGATGCGCCACACCGGGGCCGCCTGATGAGGTGGATGGCGTGTACAGCAACCACGGGCCGCCGCTCGACCTGAGCCACCTCGCGGACGACCTCCGCCTCACGGTCGAACTGCGTTCCGTGGCGGCCAGCGCGCGCCGCCGGGCCACGCGCGACGCCGACCAGCAGATCGACACCGCCCACCTGCTGCACTCCCTGCTGGAGATCGACCCCCTGGCGCGGGCCGCCTGCGACGCAGGGACCGGCCAGGTCGTCCGCGTGCTCGGCTACCTGGTGCAGCGCAGCATCGGCTACGGGCTGCGCTGGCGCGGCACCGTCGAGGACTCCGGCGCGCTGCCCACCGTCCAGGCCGTCGCCGGCACCGGCTGGAGCCCGTCCGCCGCCGCCGCGATGCGCAACGCCGTCGCCCTCGCCCGCCGCCGTGGCCGCACCCAGGCCGACGGCATCGACCTGCTCGACGCGCTCGCCTCCGACCCCGAATGCCGCGCCGTGGACGTGCTGCGCGCCGCCGGACTCGACGTCAGCGGCTACCGGGATGACGGTCCTGTCGCGAGCTGACATCATGACTCGATGCACGTAACTCAGCGGCGAAACGGGGGCCTCGGGCTCGCTCTGGTGTCCGCCTTCGCCTTCGGCGGCTCGGGCGTCGCCGCCAAACCGCTGATCGAATCAGGGCTCGACCCGCTGCACGTGGTCTGGATGCGCGTCGCGGGCGCCGCGCTCATCCTGCTCCCCGTCGCCCTGCGCCACCGCGAACTGCCCCGCCGCAGGCCGGGACTGATCCTCGGATTCGGCCTCCTCGGCATCACCGGCTGCCAGGCCCTGTACTTCGTGGCCATCTCCCGCATCCCGGTCGGCGTCGCCATCCTCGTCGAATTCCTCGGCCCCGCCCTGCTGTTGGGCTGGGTCCGCTTCGTCCAGCGCCGTCCCGTCAGCCGGTCCGCCGCCCTGGGCGTCGTCCTGGCCATCGCCGGCATGGCGGCCGTCGTCGAGATCTGGTCCGGCCTGGCCTTCGACCCGCTCGGCCTGCTCCTCGCCTTCGGCGCCGCCTGCTGCCAGGTCGCCTACTTCGTCCTCGCCGACGACGGCGCCGAGCGCGGGGACGCGCCGGAACCCATCGCCGTCATCGCCTACGGCCTCCTCGTCGGCACCGTCGTCCTCTCGGTCGTCGCCCGCCCCTGGAACATCGACTGGGCGATCATCTGGCAGCAGTCCGCGCTCGGCGAGCGCGAGGTCCCCGCCGTTCTCCTCGTCGCCTGGATCGTCCTCGTCTCCACCGTCGTCGCCTACCTCGCCGGTGTCCTCGCCGTCCGCCGCCTCACCCCTCAGATCGCCGGGGTCGTCGCCACCCTCGAAGCCATCGTCGGCACCGTCCTCGCCTGGGTCCTCCTCGACGAGCACCTGGGCGCCGCCCAGGTCGTCGGCGGCGCCCTCGTCCTGGCGGGAGCCTTCACGGCCCAGACGGCGAGCCGCGCCAAGCCGGCGGCGACGCCGGACCCGCTCCCGGAACCGGACCTGGCCGACGCCTGAGCCCTCCCGGGGGGTTCGCCGCCGGGTCACCGCAGGGCGGTGGGGTGCGTCGGTAGCTCAGCTCTGCGGCGAGCCCCCCCGTGGGGGCGCCTTGGGTAAGGGAGCCGTTGCGGCGGACGGTTGTGCGTGAGCTCACTGTGGCGGCGAACCGTGCGTGGGAGCCCCCTTGCGCAAACTCACCGCGATCCCCTCTTTTTGCCGCCCTCTCGCCTCCGGCGGCTTAAATCCGGTGTCGACGGTCGATCGTGCTCGCTCCCTCGTTCCTCGGTCACTGTGCGCGTTCTCCCTTTCGACACCGGCGCCGCCTTTGGCTCGCTGGCTACCGGCGAACCCACCTACGCAGAGGTGCCCCAGGGGTGCGCGTAAGCTCTCCCCATGCATCTCACCGTTCTCCCGCCTCCTGCCGTCTGACGCGGGCGGCGACATTTCGGAAGACCTGGGGCCGGACCCGGCGCGGTGACTCGCGTTCGAGGTGAACGGCCGGGTCGTCGCTGTCCGCATATGGCGACCGGCGACCTCACCCCACCTCTTCCGCGGGAGAATTCTCGTGTCACTCACGCATGTCCACACCCCGGCCGACGCTGCCCTGTCGACGAACCGGGGCCTGATCTATGTCGTTTTCGCGGCCACCGCCTGGGGCACGGCGGGCGCCGCGGCGGCGCTGTTGTACGACGGGAGCGGGCTCGGCCCGCTGTCGCTGACCTTCTGGCGCGCGGTCGGCGGCTTTCTGCTGCTGTTGGCGGTACGCGCGGTGCGTCCGGCCGCCGCGGTGCGGGTGGTGCGGGCGGAGCCGCGGCGGCGCAAGGCGGTGCGGATCCTGGTCACCGGCGCGGGGCTGACGCTCTTTCAGGCCGCGTATTTCTGCGCGGTGAAGTCCACCGGGCTGGCCGTGGCCACGGTGGTGACGCTCGGCTCGGGCCCGGTGCTGATCGCGGTCGTGGCGCGGCTGGCGATGGGGGAGCGGCTCGGGCGCGGCGGTACGGCGGCCGTGGCGGGCGCGCTCGGCGGCCTCGCGGTGCTGGTGCTGGGCGACGGCGGCACGGGCGTACGGCCGCTCGGTGTGCTGCTCGCGGTGCTGTCCGCCACGGGGTACGCGGCGATCACGCTGCTCACCCGGTGGCTGGGGCGCACCGGCTCCGCGGGCGACCCGCTGGACACCTCGCTGTGGTCGTTCGGCATCTGCGCGGTGGCGCTGCTGCCCGCGGCCTGGGCCGAAGGGCTGTTGCCGCAGGCGGCGGGGCTCGGCCGTACGGTGCTGCTGCTCTGCTATCTGGCGTCGGTCCCGACGGCCGCCGCGTACGGGCTGTACTTCGCGGGCGCCGCGGTGCTGCGGGCAGCGACCGTCTCGGTGATCGCCCTGATCGAACCGGTCTCGGCGGCCGTCATCGCCGTGGCACTGCTCGGTGAACACCTCACGGCCGCGACGGTGACCGGCACCGTGATCCTGCTGGTGGCCGTGACCGGTCTCGGTCTTGAGGAGGCCAGGTCCGCGTCGGCGGCGCGGAGGGCGGCGCCCGTCGTGGGGTGAGCCCTCAGGCGCCGGTCCCGGCGTCGGCCGCCGCGGACAGGCGGCGGATCTGATGGGTACGGGCCGCCGCGTCGTGCGGCCCGTCCCGGTCCGCGAGCAGGTCCATCACGCGCCGCCGCAACTGCTCCGGCTTGTTGCCGCCGTACTTGAACTTCGCCCGTACGTCGGTGACGTCGAGGCGCACACCGCGGATGCCGGGCAGCATGCGTCCGAACGGCTCCTGGCCAGGTTCCACGGGCGCGGTGCCGCCTCGCGGCTGGAAGTGGCCGACCTGGCGTCGCAGGAGGTCGGCCTTGAGCTGGGGGTCGTCCACGATGTGGGCGGTGCAGTACAGCAGGACTGCGGTGTAGAAGCTGGTGGGTGTGCCGTGTTCCGTGGGGGCGCCCTCGGGCGTGTGCCAGGGGCCGGGGATGAACGTGTAGTCGTCCACGACACTGAGCGTGACCCGCGGGCTTGCCTCCAGCGCTCGCCAGATCGGGTTCGGGCGGGCGAGGTGCGTGACGGCCTCGCCCAGCCCGGCCGGGCCGGGACCGTCGGCGCCGGCCCGCGGGTCGTAGGCGAAGTGCAGCGGCTGGACGAACGGCGGCTCTCCGTCGAGGCCGTTGACGGTGAGCTGGCCGAAGTCGTGTACGGCCAGCCACTCCCGCCACTCGCTGTCGGAGGTGGGCGCGTCCCAGGGGTGGATCAGCATGCCGCGGCCCTCACTTTCGCGGCCGGCCGGGCAGGTAGCCGGGCAGCGGTATCGACGGGTCGAGGTCGTCCGCCGGGATCGGGGCGCCGTAGGTCCTGGCGACCGGGACCACGCCGGTCCAGTAGGGGAGCGAGACGTCCTCCGGCTCGTCGTTGGGGCCGCCGGTGCGGAGCTTCGCCGACACCTCCAGCAGGTCGAGCCGGATGACGGCGGTGGCGGCCAGCTCCTTCGCGTCCGCCCGGCGGGAGTCGGCGGCGCGTCCGGGCACGGCCTGCTCGACGATCGCGTCCAGCGCGAGCGACCGCTCGGCCGGGTCGGTCACCTGGTGGGCGATGCCGTGCACCACCACCGAGCGGTAGTTGATCGAGTGGTGGAAGGCGGAGCGGGCCAGCACCAGGCCGTCGACGTGGGTGACGGTGAGGCAGACCGCGAGCCCGTCGTCGGCCCGTGCCCCGCGCAGCGGCCGGGACCCGGTCGAACCGTGTACGTACAGCCGCTCGCCCGACCTGGCGTAGAGCGTCGGCAGCACGACCGGCGCGCCGTCCCGGACGAAGCCGAGGTGGCACACATAGCCCTCGTCCAGGATGCCGTGCACCATCTCCCGGTCGTACGCGGCGCGTTCGCGGCTGCGGGTCGGGACGGTGCGGTCGGTGGGCGGATATCCGACGGGAGGTGCGGAGGCCATGGCGAGATCCTTTGCACTAGTGCATAATAAGGTTTGTGCTAGGAGATTACCGGATCACAGGTCGGGGCGCATCGGATATCGCCGCCAGCGTCGAGAGCGCGGTCGGCACGGGTGCGCTGCGGCCCGGTGAGGCGCTGCCGCCGCTGCGGGCGCTGGCCCAGGAGTTGGACGTCAACCCGAACACCGTGGCCGCCGCCTACCGGCTGCTGCGCGACCGCGGGGTGATCGAGACGGCGGGGCGGCGCGGTAGCCGGGTCCGGTCGCGGCCCGCCACCGCGCCCCGCGACGAGATCCGGATCGACGTCCCGGCGGGCGTCCGCGACATCGCCTCCGGCAACCCCGACCTCGCACTGCTGCCGCCGCTCGACGGTGCGCTCGCCGCCGCCGCTGCCCGCCACGCGGAGGCCCCCGCGCTCTACGGGGCCGTCCCGGTCGATCCCGAACTGGCGGCGGCGGCCCGCGCCGCGTTCGACGCGGACGGCGTTCCCGGCGGGCCGATCGGCATCACCTCCGGCTCGCTCGACGCCATCGAGCGCGTCCTGGCCGCCCATCTGCGGCCCGGCGACGCCGTGGCCGTCGAGGACCCCGGCTGGGGCAGCACCCTCGACCTCGTCCCGGCGATGGGGCTGCGCGCCGTCCCGGTTGGAGTGGACGACGAGGGACCGCTCACCGAGGACGTGGCACGGGCCCTGCGGGCGGGCGCGCGGGCGCTCGTCGTCACCGACCGGGGGCAGAATCCGACCGGCGCGGCCGTCTCGGCCGCCCGCGCCCGCGAGTTGCGCGCCCTGCTCGCCGGCCACCGGCAGGTGCTGGTCATCGACGACGACCACGTACACGGTCTTGTCGACCTGCCGCTGCACTGCCTGTCCGGGGTCACCGACCACTGGGCGCTGGTCCGCTCCACCGCCAAGGCGTACGGCCCCGACCTGAGGCTCGCGCTCTACACCGGCGACGCCGTGACCGTCGACCGCGTGCGCGGGCGGCACCGCCTCGGCGCCGGATGGGTCAGCCACCTGCTACAACGGGCCGTCGTCCACCTCTGGGAGTCCGGCGCCGTCGATCCGGCCCGCACCGCGCGGTCCTACGGCGAGCGGCGCGACGGGCTGGTGCGGGCCCTGGCCGAGCGCGGGATCACCGCGCACGGCCGCAGCGGCATGAACGTATGGGTGCCGGTCAGTGACGAGACCGGCGCGGTGGCCGGACTGCTCCAGCGCGGCTGGGCGGTGGCGCCCGGCGCCCGCTTCCGGCTGGCCTCCCCGCCGGGCATCCGGCTGACCGTCTCCGCGCTCGCCCCCGCCGACGTCCTCCCGCTGGCCGACGCCGTCGCCGCCGTACTGCGCCCGGCGGGGCCGGGCACGGCGTCAGGCGCGGGCCGCTACGGCTGAGCCCTGACGGCCGTCACGGGTACGTTCGCTCCGGGCTCGGCCGCGGACCGGGGCTCCGCGGCGGGCAGCGCGTCCTCCGTCCGTATCAGTGTCTGGAGCTGGACCTCGGCCGCCACGGGTACGGCGACCATTTCCGGTTCCGGTTCCGGTGTGGGCACGGCCTTGGGGCGGCGCTGGGTGAGGGCCGCGCCGACCAGGATGACGGCGGCGCCGAGCGGCTCGTTCCAGCTCAGTGCCTCGCCGAGCAGCAGGACACCGGCGGCGGTGGCCACGATCGGGATGAGGTAGGTGACCATCGAGCCGATCGTCGGCCCCTTCTCCGCGACCAGGCCGTACTGGATGAGGAAGGCGAAACCGGTGCCGAGCGCGCCCAGCGCCAGCACCGACAGCACCGACGTGAGCGGATACGAGTCGGGCATCGACGTGAAGAACGGTGTGACCAGCAGCAGTTGCGCGGTGCCGATGCTCAACTGGCTCGCGGACATCGCCAGGTGGGAGCTGCCTGTGCCGGACAGGGTGCGGCGCACGTACGCCCAGCCGACCGCGTAGCTGAAGGCCGCGGTGAGCGCCATGATCGTGCCCTTGGGGTCCTGTCCCGAGAAGCCCTGCCAGGCGCCGAGCACGGTCAGCACGCCGATGAAGCCGAGGCCGACACCCGCGAAGCGCTGCCGCGAGGGCCGGTCCTCCGACAGCGCGACCACGGACACCAGCATCGAGAACAGCGGCGTCGCCGCGTTGCATATCCCCGCCAGCATCGACGGGATGGTCTGCTCGGAGTAGGCGAACAGCGAGAACGGCAGCGAATTGAGCAGGACCGCGGCGACCGTCAGGTGCAGCCAGACGCGCGGTCCGCGCGGCAGCCGCTCGCGCTTGACCGCGACGGCCACGGCCAGCACCGCCGTGCCGAAGACCATCCGGCCGAGGGTGACCTGGAGGGGCGCGAACGCCTCGTTGCCCACCTTCATGAACAGGAAGCTGAAGCCCCAGACCAGGCCGAGCGCGGCGAAGCGGATCCGCCAGTCGACGGTCCCGCGCGGTATCCGGCGCGAGGTCCGGACGGAGCGGGGCGAAGAGGAGGCGGGTGTCGGGGAGACGGGAGCGGAAGCGGCTGTCCTGGGCTCGGCGGATGCGGTCATGCGACTACGATGACGCGTTCGACCTCGTAGAACAAGCGAGAATTTGTACACGGACGATGTAGGATCACTAACATGTTGAGTCTGGAGCGCCTGCGCGTCCTGCACGCCATCGACACCTACGGTTCGGTGTCCGCCGCGGCGGACATGCTGAGCGTGACGACCTCGGCCGTGTCGCAGCAGATGGCGAAGCTGGAGCGGGAGACCGGCCAGTCGCTGCTGACGAAGAACGGCCGGGGCGTGCGGCTGACCGACGCGGGACGGCTGCTGTCCGGGCACGCCGACCGGATACTGTCCCTGGTCGAGCTGGCGCACGCCGACCTGGAGGCGCACCGGGGCGCCGCCGTCGGCGAACTGCGGACCGGCGCGTTCCCCACCGCCGTCCGCGGCCTGTTCCCCGAGGCCCTGACCGCGCTGCGGCGCGAGCACCCGCAGCTCAGGACCGTTGTGCACGAGCTGGAGCCGCAGGAGTCGCTGGCCCGGCTGGCCCGCGGCGACATCGACCTCGCGGTGGTCCTCGACTGGTACAACAAGCCGTTGTCGCTGCCCGGCGGCCTCGCCAAGGCGCCGCTCGTCGACGACATCGTCGACATCGCGCTGCCCGTGGGGCACCGGCTGGAGGGCTGTGACCAGATCGAGCTGGACGAACTGATCGACGAGGACTGGATCGCCTGGCCCGACGGCGGCTTCTGCAACGAATGGCTGCTCTTCACCCTGCGCGGCAAGGGCATCGAACCGCGGATCGCGCACCACGCCGAGGAACACGCCACCGTGCTCGCCCTCGTCGCCGCCGGTTTCGGCGTCGCCGTCATGCCCCGCCTCGGCCGCGACCCGATGCCCGGAGGCGTCCGTATCGCCCCGGTCCAGCACACCATGCGCCGCCATGTCTACGCCGTCTGGCGCGAGGACGCGGACCGCCGCCCCGCCATCCGCGTGGCGGTCGAGGCTCTGCGCCGCTCGGCGGGACGCGTGGGCGACTGACCCCCGGCGAAGCAGCGCGGCCCGTAGTCCGGTCCCGAGCCCGGTCCGCAGTCCGGTCCTGAGCGCGGCCCGTAGTCCGGTCCCGAGCGCGGTCCGCAGTCCGGTCCCGAGCCCGGCCTGAAACGCGGTCCGACAGTGAGGCTCGCGCCGCTCGGCGGATTCAGGAACGCCCCGGCTCCGGCCGCGCCGCCGCGGCGGCCATCTTCGTGAAGTCCCACGAGACGACCCGCTCCGGTGTCAGCCGCAGCCACGCGTGCCGCCCGTCGTGCGGCATCTCGGACAGGCCGAAATTCCGCTCGGAGAAAAGGCGTTCCGGTGTGTCGAGTTCGGGGTGCGGCACGCCGGTACGCGGGGCCTCGCCGACGAATTCGACCGTCCCGGACAGCTCGACGCCGCGCAGTTCGCCGTAGTCCTCGCCGTCGTCCACGACCACGGCGATCCGCGGGTCGCGCCGCAGGTCGGCCCAACGGCGGCTGCGGACCAGGGAGTAGAGCCAGAGCGAGGTGCCGTCCCAGGCGAACCACAGGGCGCCCGCGTGCGGACGGCCGTCCGGCGAGACGGTGGCGACCCGGCAGGTGCGGTGCCCGGCGAGGAAGGCGTCGATCTCGGCCGGGCCCATCATGATCCTGCGGCCCCGACGCTGGATGGCGGTCATGGCACCTCCGTGCGCATCGCCCATCGCTGACGAAGAGCTGATCTCACATCAGATCCTCCGCCCGGAATCATCCGGCACCGCGCCGCAAGGGTCCAGACCCTGATCCCTTCCGATCTGACGGACCGTCAATTATGGTGCGCGCCATGACCTCCGCCGACCGCCTCGCCGCACTGCTGGGGCCCGCGACCACCGCGCTGCTCACCGTCGAGTGCCAGCGCGGTGTGGTCGGGCGTGACAGCGCGCTGCCCGAACTGGCCGCCGCGGCACGCGACTCGGGCGCGCTGGACCGCGTCGGCGGACTGGTCGCGGGCGCGCACGCCGCGGGCGCCGCCGTCCTGCACGCCGTCGCGATCCGCCGCCCGGACGGGCGCGGAGCCAACCGCAACGCCCGGCTGTTCCGCGCCGCCGACCGGCTGCCGGTCAAGCAGCTCGACGGCACCGACGCCGTACGGCTCACCGAGGAGATCCCGGTCGCCGACACCGACCTGACGGTCACCCGGCTGCACGGCCTCTCGCCGATCGCGGGCACCGACGTCGACGCGCTGCTGCGCAACCTCGGCTGCCGGACCCTGATCGTCACCGGGGTCTCGCTCAACATCGCGATCCCCAACGCGGTCTTCGACGCCGTCAACCTCGGCTACGACGTGGTGCTGCCCGCCGACGCCGTCGCCGGAGTCCCCGCCGACTACGCGGCGGCCGTCGTCCGGCACACCCTGTCGCTGGTCGCCACGGTGACGACGACCGACGACATCCTGGCCGCCTGGAGACAGTGACACGGTCGCCACAACACCACGGCGACGGCGCGCTGTTGGCCGCGTCCGGCACCGGTCGCCCCACGTCACCCGGCACCGGACGCGGCACCCACCCGCCGCGCCCGGCGCCGCAGCCGACGACGTAGCCCCGTAAGCCCGCAAACCCGTAAGCCCGCAGCCCCGTAAGCCCGTTGACCCGTAAGGGCACAGACCCGTAAGCCCGTACGCCGTCGCCGTACGTCCGTCCCGATCAGCTACCGAGCATCACCTGGTCGCCCGACACCGTCACGTTCTCCGTAGGCAGGGGCTTTGTCGCCGGGCCGCTGGCGACGCTGCCGTCGGCCACGTGGAACTTGCTGCCGTGGCAAGGGCAGTTGATCGTGCCGTCGGACACGCTGCCGACCTGGCAGCCCAAGTGGGTGCAGGTCGAGGAGAACGCCTTGTACTGCCCGGCGGTCGGCTGGGTGACGACCACCTTCTGGTCGGCGTAGATCTTCCCGCCGCCGACCGGGACGTCCGAGGTCTTGCCGAGCGCGGTGCCGCCGCCACCGGCGGCGGACGAGGTGGGCGCCGTGCCCGCGTCCGACGTGGTGGGGTCCGCGCCGGCCGAGGTCGTCGGCGCCCCGGCGTCCGACGGCGACGAGGAGTCGGAGGCCGCGTCCGACGAGCCGTCCGAACTGCCGCAGGCGGCCAGGGCCGCGGCGAGTCCCACGCCGCCCGCCGCCGCTACGAAGCCGCGACGCGTGGGAGGCACGGAGAATCGGGGGGTCTCTGCCATGAGGTGCGTCCTGTCCGTTCGTGGGGCCGGGCGGCGGAGGGACACCGCCCGGCAGCGTGGTGTCACGCGTGCTGTCTCATACGGGCGTCCGCTCCGGAACGTTCAACGCCGCACGCAAGAAGTTCACCTGGTGCCTCAGGAGTCCCTCCACCACCGTCTCGTCCGTCGGCGAGTGCGTGACGTTCGACAGCGGCAGCACCTGGTGCGGGCGGTGCGCCGCCAGCAGGGCCGCCGACATCCGCAGCGTGTGCGCCACCACCACGTTGTCGTCGGCCATGCCGTGCACCAGCAGCAGCGGGCGCCGCAGGTCCGCGGCCTCGCCGATCGGCGACGAGCGGTCGTACGCGGCGGGCTCCTCGTCCGGGTGGCCGAGGAAACGCTCCCGCCAGTGCGTGTCGTACAGCCGCTGGTCGCTCGGCGCCGCGCCGCTGACCGCCGCGTGGAAGACCTCGGGCCGGCGGATCACCGCGGCGGTGGCCAGCGTGCCTCCGTACGACCAGCCGCGGATCCCGACCCGCCCGAGGTCGAGGTCGGGGCAGTGCTCGGCCGCCGCGCGCAGGGCCGTGACCTGGTCCTCGATCGGCGCGCTGAGCGAGTCGCCGCGCACGGTCTTCTCCCAGGCCGGGCCGCGCGCCGGTGTGCCGCGCCCGTCCGCGACGACCACCGCGAAGCCCTCCTCGGCGAACCACTGCGCCTCGTACATCGGCCAGCCCCCGCCGCGCGTCACCAGCCGCATCGCGGGGCCGCCGTAGGAGGCGACCAGCACCGGCAGCGGCTCGCCGCCCCGCTCGTACCAGGACGGCAGCAGCAGCGCCGTACGGATCTCCAGCTCACCGGCCCGCAGCCAGGTCACGCGCGGGGTCAGGACGGGCTCCGCGGCCAGACACGCGACCTCCGTGTCCTGACCGCCGTCGCGCAGCAGCGTCGTGCGGTGGCCGCGCTCGGTGCGGGAGTCGAGCAGCAGCGTGCCGCCCGCGCGCAGGCCGGTGTGCACGCCGGGACCGGCGCTGAGCCGTACCGGGCCGCGCTCGCGGTCGTACGACCACAGGTGCTCCTCGGTCGGCTCGTCGCAGGCCGTGAAGAGCACCGACTCGCCCGACGCGCCGAGCACTTCGCGCACGTGCAGGCCGTCCGGCGTCACCGGCTCGCCGCCGACCGTCAGCCGCCGGGACCCGCCGGTGTCCGCGGTGTGCACCAGCGCGCCGGACGCGGTCCTGGCGGGCGTGCCGGGGATCAGTTGCACCCACGCCGGGTCGCGCTGCTCGTGCAGCGGCCGTGTCCCGCCGCTGCCGGGGTCGGCGGCGAGCACCCGTACCGTCCGCTGGTCCCGGCTCTGGACGGCCAGCAGCGGGCCGTGCGCGTCCCAGTCCGCGCTCGTCAGATATTCGTACGCCGCGCGGTCCCAGCGGACCTCGGTGCGCGTCCCGTCCAGGCCCAGCACGTGCAGCGAGACGTCGGCGTTGGCCGTGCCAGCCGTCGGGTAGGGCACCGCGCGCGGCGGCTTGGCGGGATCGGCCGGGTCGGAGATCCACCAGCGTCGGACGGGGGCGGTGTCGACGCGGGCGGTCAGGACCGCGGCGCCGTCGGGCGACCACCAGTAGCCGCGGTACCGGTGCATCTCCTCCGCCGCCACGTGCTCGGCGAGCCCGTACGTCACGTCCGCGGTCTCCGGCGCGGCGAGCAGCAGATCGGCGCCGCCGTCGAGGTCGGCCACGCGCAGCGCGCCCTGCGTCACATACGCCACGCGCCGCCCGGCCGGGTCCGGCCGCGGGTCGACCACGGGCCCCGCGGTGGCGACCTGGCGCGCCGCGCCGCCGTCGGTCCGCACCGTCCACAAGCCGCCGTCCAGCGCGAAGACGACGGTACGCGCGGCGGCGTCGGTGGCGTACGCGACGATGCCGCCGCTGCGTTCCCTGGCCCGCTCGCGCCTGACCAGCTCGGCTTCCGGCACCTCGCCCGGCGCGGCGCCGAGAGCGTCCGGGTCGACCAGCAGCCGCTCCTCGCCGTCCGCGAGCAGCCACAGACAGCTCGTACGGTCCTCGCCGCCGCGGGTGCGCAGGAAGAGCAGCGTCCCGCCGTCGGGGGAGAGGGTGAAGGAGCGGGGCACGCCGAGCGAGAAGCGCTGGGTGCGGGCGAGTTGGCGGGGCAGGTCGCCGGAAGGGGTACGGAGCGGGTCGCGCGCCGGGTCGCGCGAGAGGTCAGGTGCCGGGTTATCGGTGTCCATGAGGGGACTCTGGCCCATTAACCTGGGGCGATGTTGAGAGAAGTGACGGGCATCCGCTATGTGACGCCGCTGCGCGAGGGCGGCTCGGTGCCCGGTGTCGTCGAGGCCGACGATCTCGGTACGTACGTCGTGAAGTTCACCGGCGCGGCCCAGGGCCGCAAGGCGCTGATCGCCGAGGTGATCGCGGGCGAGCTGGCCAGGCGGCTGGGGCTGCGGGTGCCGGAGCTGGTGCGCTTCCACTTCGATCCGGCCATCGCGCCCGGCGAGCCCGACCAGGAGATCCAGGATCTGCTGAGGGCGAGCGGCGGGCTCAATCTCGGAATGGACTTCCTGCCCGGATCTCTCGGCTTCGATCCACTGGTCTTCCCCGTGGACACCGCGGAGGCGAGCCGTATCGTCTGGTTCGACGCGCTCATCGGCAACGTCGACAGATCGTGGCGGAATCCTAACATGCTGGTCTGGCACCGGGACTTGTGGCTGATCGACCACGGCGCCTCGCTGATCTGGCACCACAACTGGCGTACGGCGCAGGCCGCTTCCGACAAGCCGTATGCCGCCGCCGACCACGCGCTGTCCCGCTTCTCGCCCGATCCGGCCGCGGCGGCGGCCGAGTTGGCGCCACTTGTGACCGACGCGCTGCTCACCGAGGTCACCGCGCTGGTCCCCGACGAGTGGCTGACCGACGAGGCGGGATTTGACTCGCCCGACGACGTACGCCGCGCCTACCGCGAGCTGCTGCTGGCCCGCGCCGGGGACGTACACCTGCGGACCACGCTCGCGCCCCGGCAGGAGGAGAAACAGCCGCCGCCGGAATGGCTGCGGACCTGGGTCGAGGGGAAGAACGCCCAGTGACCGGCCGGGACGTCTTCGAGTACGCGCTGGTGCGCGTGGTGCCGCGGATCGAGCGCGGCGAGATGATCAACGCGGGCGTGCTGGTGTACTGCCGTGCGCAGGGCTTCGTCGGGGCCCGTGTGCACCTGGACGAGGCGAGGCTGCGCTGCCTGGACGCGGAGGTGGACGTGCTCGGCGTGCGGGTGGCGCTGCGCGGCTACGAGGACATCTGCGAGGGCGGCGAGCGGGCGGGGCAGGCGGCGGGGGACGACCCCGGACGCCGTTTCCGCTGGCTCACCGCGCCGCGCAGCACCATCGTGCAGCCGGGCCCGATCCACACCGGTCTCACCGCGGACGCGGCCCGGGAGGCGGACCGGCTGCTGGAGCTGTTGGTGCGCTGAAGCCCGCCGGCGGGTCCGGGGCGCCGTACGCGAGCAGTGCCGTACGCCGGTCGGGCCCTTCGCGGCGCGCGGAAAGCCGTGCCCTGAGCCACATCGGCCGTGGTGGCGTTGACACAGGGTCACGGCGCTCCTACGGTTTCGGCAACGGGACCTACTAAGCGGTCGCTCATGTGCCAGGCGCGGGCCGGGCACGGACGGCGCCGCACCACAGGGCTGAGGAGATCAGATGTCCACCACCGAGCAGCGCGTCGCGATCGTCACCGGTGCCGCGCGCGGAATCGGCGCCGCCACCGCGGTGCGCCTGGCCGCCGAGGGCCGCGCCGTCGCCGTACTCGACCTCGACGAGAGCGCCTGCAAGGACACCGTCGAGACGATCACCGCGGCGGGTGGCAAGGCCATCGCGGTCGGCGCCGACGTGTCCGACGAGGCGCAGGTCGAGGCGGCCGTCGCCAAGGTGGTCCAGGAACTGGGCGCGCCGACGATCCTGGTGAACAACGCGGGCGTGCTCCGCGACAATCTGCTGTTCAAGATGAGCGCGTCCGACTGGGACACGGTCATGAACGTGCATCTGCGCGGCGCCTTCCTGATGACCCGCGCCGTCCAGAAGCACATGGTGGACGCCGCGTTCGGCCGCGTCGTCAACCTCTCCTCGTCCTCCGCGCTCGGCAACCGCGGCCAGGTCAACTACTCGGCCGCCAAGGCCGGTCTCCAGGGCTTCACCAAGACCCTCGCCTTCGAACTCGGCAAGTTCGGCGTCACCGCCAACGCCGTCGCGCCCGGCTTCATCGCCACCGACATGACCGCCGCCACCGCCGCGCGCGTCGGCATGGGCTTCGACGACTTCAAGGCCGCCGCCGCCACCCAGATCCCCGTCCAGCGGGTCGGCGACCCCGACGACGTCGCGAACGCCATCGCCTTCTTCACCGGCGAGCAGGCCGGTTTTGTCTCCGGCCAGGTCCTGTACGTGGCCGGTGGCCCGCTCGACTGACGCGCGCCGCGTCGACCGAGTGACCCACAACCGACAGGCCGGAGGCCCCAGACCATGACCCAGCCCCCCGACAGCGGGCGCGTCGCCCTCGTCACCGGCGCGAGCCGGGGCATCGGCTACGGCATCGCCGAAGCCCTCGTCGCCCGCGGCGACCGGGTG
Organism: Streptomyces sp. CBMA29; assembly: GCF_014596445.1. GTDB lineage: Bacteria > Actinomycetota > Actinomycetes > Streptomycetales > Streptomycetaceae > Actinacidiphila. The sequence goes on from NZ_MECL01000155.1 coordinate 41,965, forward strand.
TGCATCACCGGGCGCAACGAGGACGCGCTCAAGGAAGCCGTCGAGAAGCTCGGCGCCGACCGCGCCATCGGCGTCGCGGGCAAGGCCCACGACGAGGCGCACCAGGCCGTCGCCGTGGAACGCACCATGGAGGCGTTCGGCCGCGTCGACTACCTCGCCAACAACGCGGGAACCAACCCGGTCTACGGGCTGCTCGCCGACCTCGACCTCGGCGTCGCCCGCAAGGTGTACGAGACCAACGTCATCTCCGCGCTCGGCTTCGCCCAGCGGACGTGGAAGGCGTGGCAGAAGGAGAACGGCGGCGCGATCGTCAACGTCGCCTCCGTCGCGGGCCTCGCTCCCTCGCCGCTCATCGGTGCCTACGGCATCAGCAAGGCCGCGATGATCAACCTCACGGTGCAGCTCGCCGCGGAGATGGCGCCCGGCGTCCGGGTCAACTCCGTCGCGCCCGCCGTGGTGAAGACGAAATTCGCCGCCGCGCTGTACGAGGGCCGGGAGGCGGAGGCCGCGGCCGCGTATCCGCTCAGGCGGCTCGGTCTGCCCGAGGACATCGGCGGCGCCGCCGCCTTCCTGCTGTCCGACCAGGCGAGCTGGATCACCGGGCAGAATCTCGTCCTCGACGGCGGGCTCTTCCTCCAGGCGGGGGTCGCCTGAGGGGCGTTGGCCGGACAAGAGCCGTACGCGAGGGCTTGCCTTCGTCCGTACTCCAACGTGCACAGTCCTCGTGCGGGTGGCCGGGACGGTCGCCCGCACAAGGACTTCCCACGTTACGGATTTACGGAGACCGCACATGCGATATCGCACACTCGCAGGAGGCCAGGGGCCCGAGGTCAGCGCCCTGTGTCTGGGCCTCCTGCCGTTCGGCACGACCGTGGACGAAACCACGGCCTTCGCGATCCTGGACCGTTTCGCCGAGGCGGGCGGCACCTACGTCGACACCGCCAACAACTACGCGGCCTGGGTTCCCGGCGGCACCGGCGACGAGAGCGAACTGCTGCTCGGCCGCTGGCTGCACAGGCGCGGCGCCCGGGACCGTACCGTCGTCGCCACCAAGGTCGGCGCCCGGCCGCCCGTCGGATCGACCGCCGTGTGGCCGAACGCCTGGGAAGGGCTGTCGGCCAAGGTGATCGAGGCCGGGATCGAGGGCAGCCTGCGGCGGCTGGGCACCGACCACGTCGATGTGTACTACGCGCATGTCGAGGACCGCGACGTGCCGATGGCCGAGACCGTCCAGGCATTCGCGGACGTCGTGCGCGGCGGCAGCACCCGCGTCCTGGGGTGCAGCAACCACGCCGCCTGGCGGGTCGGCGCGGCCCGGCAGTACGCCGCCGACCACGGGCTGCCCGGCTACACGTGCGTGCAGCAGCGCTACACCTACCTGTGGCCCGTGCCGGGCGGCGAGTGGGGCGCGCAGTGGTACGCCCGCGACGACATGCAGGATCTGGTCGCCTCGAACGACGACATGACGCTGATGGCGTACGGGCCGTTGATGAGCGGCGCCTACACCCGCACCGACAAGGAACTCCTCGCGCAGTACGACCACGCCCTGTCGCACCGCAGGCTCGAAGTGCTGCGGGAGGTCGCGGCCGAGTCGGGCGCGACGCCCAACCAGGTCGTCCTGGCCTGGCAGATGGGCGGCGCGCTGCCGGTGGTCCCTGTCGTCGGTGTGAGCAGCCTCGCGCAGCTCGAAGAGGCTCTGGGCGCCGTCGAGTTGGACCTCGACCCGGAGCTGCGCGCCCGGCTGGACGCGGTCTGAGTCCCGGCAGGTGTGCTGAGTCGGCCGACAGGTGCGGGGATGTCAGTGGGTGGCGGTACGTTCTGGGGCAGTAGCAAACGGATCGATTGCCGGAGGTTCCTGACGTGCCCAGCATGCTGCCCGACTCCTGGGAGACCGTTCTCGGCGAGGAGTTGGACAAGCCGTACTTCCAGCAGCTCACCGAATTTGTCGAGGCCGAGCGGGACGAGCACCGGATCTTCCCGCCGCGCGACGAGGTCTTCGCGGCGCTGGAGGCGACGCCGTTCGACCGCGTCAAGGTGCTGATCCTCGGTCAGGACCCTTACCACGGCGCGGGACAGGGGCACGGGCTGTGCTTCTCGGTGCGGCCCGGTGTGAAGACGCCGCCCTCGCTGCGGAACATCTTCAAGGAGATGAAGGAGGAGCTGGGCCACCCCGTTCCGGACAACGGCTATCTGATGCCGTGGGCGGACCAGGGCGTCCTGCTGCTCAACGCGGTGCTGACGGTCCGCGAGGGCGAGGCCAACTCGCACAAGGGCAAGGGCTGGGAGAAGTTCACCGACGCGGTCATCAAGGCCGTGGCGGCCCGCCCCGATCCGGCCGTCTTCGTCCTGTGGGGGAACTACGCGAAGAAGAAGCTGCCGCTGATCGACACCGAGCGGCACGCCGTCGTCCAGGGCGCGCACCCCTCGCCGCTGTCGGCGAAGCTCTTCATGGGCAGCCGCCCCTTCACCCAGATCGACAAGGCCGTCGCGGACCAGGGGCACACCCCGATCGACTGGCGCATCCCCGATCTCGGGGCGTCCGCGAGTTAGCTTCGTGGGTGAGGCGAGGAGGCTCGGGTGGAGCGACGGGACGAGCCGGGTGGACCGGACGCGATCATGACCAGGATCGGACAGGTCGTGATGCTGCTGCACGCCGGGGACCGGGAGGAGGCCAGAACCCGGTTCGGGGCGCTGTGGGACGAGATCGGGGAGCGGGGCGACCCCCTGCACCGCTGCACGCTGGCGCACTACATGGCCGACACGCAGGACGACCCCGAGGACGAACTGGCCTGGGACCTGCGGGCGTTGCGGGCCGCCGACGCCGTCACGGCGCGCGGCGGCGCCGAATCCGGCGGGGGTCCGGGTGCTCCCGGCAGATCCAGCGAGCCCGGCCGCTCCACCGGCCTCGCGCAGATCCGCGGCTTCTACCCCTCGCTCCACCTCAATCTCGCCGCCTCCTACGCGAAGGTGGACGAGGCCCGGCTGGCCCGCAGCCACCTCGGCCTGGCCCGCAAGGCGTGCGACGCGCTCGCCGACGACGCGTACGGGGACGGGGTGCGGGCCGCCGTGGCCCGGATGGAACTGCGGCTGCTGGGCTCCGACCAGCTTCCGTAGCGGTGAGCCGTCAGCGGTCAGCCGTCAGCGGTGAGCGGTGAGCGGTCAACTTTTGGCCGTCAGCCGTCAGCCGCCGCGAGGCGTGCCGCCCGTCCGGCCCCGGCCCGGCTCACCGGCCGTAGGACTGGCGGCAGATCCGGGCCGCGTCCCCGTCCTTCGCCCAGCCGCCGTACGTCTCGCCCAGCGCGCAGACGTCGGCGGCGCCGGGCAGCGCCGTCGCCGGTCCGCGCGGGAGGGATCTCGGCGGCGGGACCGAGCGGGAGCGGGGCACCGGCCGGTGCCCCGGCTCACGGCCCGGCCGCGGCCCTGGATCCGCGGAGTACGGGCCCGCGCCCGGTCGGCCGCCCGCCGTCCCGGCACCGCCCTCCGGCTCGGGCGACGGCGTCCTGGAAGGGGCCGGATCCGGCCCCGCAGTCTCCAGCAGCACATGGTCGGGCCGCGGTACGAGCGGCCCGCCGTCCGGCGCCGCCACCCGTGGCGCGCCGCTGCCGGGCACGGGAGCGGTAGCGGGGACGGGGGCCGGGGGAGCGGAGACGGTGGTGCACCCGGCCGCGGCGGAGGCCGCCACCAGGAACACGACCACGGGGAGGCGGCGCATTTCGACAACTGTGCCGAAACACGGCGGAGTCGGGTATGCCCCGCAGGGGTGAGCGGCCGGGCGAGGCGTACCGCGCGCTCACCCGTCCGGGGGCTGATCCGCCGCGAGGCCGAGCCGTACGCCCGCTCCCCGAAGGCCCCGGAACCGTCCCCGAACCCTCCCCGTATGCTGCGGGGACACCGCGAGAAGGAACGACAGGAGCAGCGCATGGCATCCGGCAGCGCCCCACGGAAGATCGGCGTGATCGGGCTCGGTGACATCGCGCAGAAGGCGTATCTGCCGGTCCTCGCCTCGCAGCCGGACCTCGAACTGCACCTCCAGACCCGCACCCCGGCAACCCTCGACCGGATCGGCGACGCCTACCGGCTGCCGCACCGCCACACCTCACTGGACACGCTGCTCGACCAGGGCCTCGACGCCGCTTTCGTGCACGCGCCCACCGAACACCACGTCGAGATCGCCGGACGGCTGATCGAAGCGGGCGTCCCCGTCTACCTCGACAAGCCGCTCGCCCGCGACCTGGACGGCGCGCGGCAACTGGTGGCCCTCGCCGAGGAGCGCGGCGTCCCGCTCATGGCGGGTTTCAACCGCCGTTACGCGCCCGCCTACGCGCAGTGCCTGGACCACCCGCGCGACCTGATCCTCATGCAGAAGAACCGCGTCGGCCTCCCCGAAGAGGCCCGCTCGATGATCTTCGACGACTTCATCCACGTCGTCGACACCTTGCGCTTCCTGGCCCCCGGCACCGTCCGGGACGTGCACGTCTCCGCCAAGGTCCGTGCCGGGCTCGTCCACCACATCGTGCTGCACCTGTCCGGTGACGGCTTCACCGCGATCGGCTCGATGAACCGGATGAGCGGGTCCACCGAGGAGAGCCTGGACGTCAGCGGTGACGACACCCGCCGCCAGGTGCTGAATCTCGCCGAGGTCATCGACCACAAGGGCCAGCCGACGGTACGCCGCCGGGGCGACTGGGTGCCGGTGGCCCGGCAGCGCGGCATCGAGCAGATCACCCTCGCCTTCCTCGACGCCGTTCGCGCGGGCAAGCACCTCGACGCCCAGGACGCGCTGCGCACCCACGAGCTGTGCGAGCGGGTCGTCACCGAGGTCCGGGAGCTGACCGCCTGACCAGCACCACGCGCCGGATCTCGTACGCGGCGGCCAGCACGACCAGCAGCAGCGCCAGATGCGGCACCCAGTCGCCGAACCGGTCGTACGGGCTGCGGCCGGTGGCCAGCGGCACCGCGTAGACACGCGCCGTACTGCCGCTCTCGCTGATCCGCTGCCCGACCGGGCGGCCGTTCGCGTCGTAGACGGCGCTGATCCCGGTCAGTGTCGCGTGCACCATCGGCCGCCAGCTCTCCGCGGCCCGCAGCGCCGCGAGCGAGGCGTGCTGCGCGGGTGCCCACGACCCCTGGAACGACGAGGTGGACGACTGTGCCACCAGCACCTGGGCGCCCTTGTCCGCGAGATTGCGGCTCATGTCGGCGAAGGCGGACTCGAAGCAGATCAGCGGCCCGATCCGTACTGTCCCGGTGTCCATCACGACCTGGTGGTCGCCGCGCTGCCGGTCCTCGCCCGCGGCCTTGCCGACCGAGGTGGCCCAGCCGAGCAGCGACCGGAAGGGGATGTACTCGCCGAACGGCACCAGCCGCATCTTGTCGTACGTGGGGCCGGTGACGCCGTCCGGGCCGATCAGCACCGACGTCTTGGAGATGCCGGTGCCGTCCGCGCGCTCCGCGTCCACATTGACCAGGATGTCGGCGCCGACCTGCTGGGAGAGGGCCGCCAGCTCTTCCGCCAGTTGAGGCCGTGAGGTGAGGTCGAAGCCGACGCTGCTCTCGCCCCACACCACGAGATCCGGGTGGCTGCCCACCAGGCCGCGGGTGAGCGCCACCTGCCGGTCGAAGCGGGCCTCGGGGCCCACGACGACGCCCGGCTGGACGACCGCGACCCGCGCGTCACCGGACTGCTGCGGGTGCGGCGCCCACAGCCACACCATGCCGGTCAGCACGGCGGCCGTGGCCAGCGCGGTCGCCGCGGGCCTGCGGACGGCGGGCACCGCGACGAGCGCGGTCAGCGCGGTGTTGACCAGCACCACCAGGAGGCTGACCAGCCACACCCCGCCGACGGAGGCCAGCCGCAGCGCGGGCCGCACCTGCCACTGGCTGGCGCCCAGCAGCCCCCAGGGCCCGCCGAGATACTGCCAGGAGCGCACCAGCTCCACCATCAGCCAGCCGCACGGCACCAGCACCATCGCCGCCGCGGCCCGCCGCGACCCGGTGCCCTCGCCGAGCAGCCTGCGCACCAGCCAGCCCCACGGCGCCCACAGCGCGCCCAGCAGCAGAGCGAGCACGACGATGAACACGTTCAGACTCGCGAAGAGCCAGTGGTGCACCGCCAGCATGAAGCCGGCACCGCCCAGCCAGCCGTCCAGCGCCGCCCGCCGCGCGCTGCCCGCCGAGCGCGCCAGCAGCATCCACGGCACCAGCGCCACGTACGCCAGCCACCACAGCGACGGCGCGGGGAAGGCCAGCGCCGGGAGCGCCCCGGCGGCGGCGGCGCCCAGCCCGCGCGCCCACGGCGAGGACAGCCGTGACCGCTGCTCCTGGGCCGTCACCGTCATGCGTGCTCCCTCGCCGCCGTTCACTGTCGCTCTGTTCCGCCCTGTTTCCGCCGTGTTCCGGCCCGGTCCGCGCTGATCCGCTCCGGCGTTCCTGGCTCCGGCCTACCCTGCGCGGATGGCGGCATGCGGACGACGGCGTGTCGTCCGCATGCCGCCATCCGCGCAGGGTCCCTGCCGCTGCCCCGGTCGGTACGGCGTTCCCCGCACCGGTCCGTGGGCGGCTCAGCCGTCCTGGTCCTCCAGCACGGCGAGGTCTTCGGGCGCGGGACCGTTGCCGACGGCGCGGCGGCGTACGACCGTGAAAGCGGCGGCTGCCGAGCCGGTGAAGGCCGCGGCCACCACCCATGGGCGGTTCAGGACATGGCCGCTCAGATGGTCCAGAGAGTAGCGGCCGGGTCCCGTGACACCCAACGCGGCGGCGCAGAAGCCGAGGAAGGCGGGGTACTCGTAGCCGCCCGAGGTGTTGAAGAAACCGGCGGGGGCGTGGACGGAGACCGCGCCCGCCATGGCGCCGGCCGCCGCCGCGCCCGCGGCCGGGGTGGCGATCCCCAGGGCCAGCAGCAGCCCGCCGCCCGCCTCACCGAGCCCGGCCGCGACGGCGCTCGCCCGCTCCGGCTTGAAGCCCATCCGCTCCATGGCCGCCGAGGTGCCGTCGATCCCGCCGCCGCCGAACCAGCCGAAGAGTTTCTGCGCGCCGTGCGCGAAGAGCACGCCGCCGGTCCCCGCGCGCAACGCCAGCAGTCCGATGTCCTTGCGGTGCGCGAGTGCCATGACCGGGTCCTCTCCTGCTGCCGGGCCCCGGTCCCGGTCCGACTCCGGACCGCCGGGCTGCCCCCAGTCTTCGCGGACCCCACCGGGTGCCGCCGCTCCTGGCGGTCCGTCCGGGCTACGCCACAGGCGTCACCGCCCGCTCAGGGCAGCCGGTTCCACGCGGTCAGCACATGGCGGCCGTGTTCCAGACCGAGTCGGCTGACGGTGCCGGTGGCGAGCTGGAACAGGGCGCCGTCGGCCGGGGGCAGTCCGAGTCTCCGGGCGGTCAGCACCCGGAGGAAGTGGGCGTGCGCGACCAGCACCACATCGCCGCCGTCGCTGTTGGTGAACGCCGCGTCGGCGAGGGCCAGCACCCGGTCGGCCCGCTCACCGACCTGTTCCGCCGTTTCCCCCGGATGGCCCTCGGGGCCCTCGGGGACCCCGTCGGTCCACAGATCCCACGCGGGACGCGTGCGGTGGATGTCACGGGTGGTGACACCCTCGTAGCCGCCGTAGTCCCACTCGCGCAGGTGGGCGTCGACCCGTGTGCGCTCGAGCCCGGCCAGCTTCGCGGTGTCCCGCGCGCGACGCATCGGGCTGGTGATCACGGTGGAGATGTGCCTGCTGGCCAGCATCGGAGCCAGCGTCCTGGCCTGCTCCTCGCCGTCGGGAGTGAGGGCCAGATCGGTGTAGCTGGTGTGCTGGCCGGTCAGCGTCCACTCGGTCTCGCCGTGACGGATCAGTACCAGTTCGCCCATCGGTACACCTCCCGCGGCGCCCCTCGGCGCCCCGAAGTGATCATACGTCCGCCCGGTCCCGTCAGTAGGATGGCGGCCTGGCCACCCCCTCCGCGCGTGACCCGGATGTGTGAACACCGACATGTGAGTACAGATGTGTGGGCACAGACGTGTGCACATCAACGCGTGATCCAGACAGCAGCACAGGAGCCGGTATGAACGACGCTGCCCGTACCTACGACGTGATCGTCATCGGAGCCGGACCGGTCGGTGAGAATCTCGCCGACCGCACGCAGGCCGCAGGGCTCAGCACGGTCGTCGTGGAGAGCGAACTGGTCGGCGGCGAGTGCTCCTACTGGGCGTGCATGCCGAGCAAGGCGCTGCTGCGCCCGGTGGTCGCCCGCGCCGACGCGAGCCGGCTGCCGGGGCTGGCCCGCGCGGTCGCGGGACCGCTGGACGCCGCTGACGTCCTGGCCCGCCGCGACGAGTTCACCTCGCACTGGAAGGACGACGGCCAGGTGGGCTGGCTGGAGTCGGTCGGCGTCGATCTCGTACGCGGCCACGGCCGCCTGGACGGTCCCCGGCAGGTCGCGGTGCTGACGCCGGAGGGCGAGACCGTACGGCTGACCGCGCGGCACGCCGTCGCCGTCTGCACCGGCACCTCCGCCGCGCTGCCCAAGCTGCCGGGCATCGCCGACATCAACCCGTGGACCAGCCGCGAGGCGACCAGCGCCAAGGAGGTCCCCGGCCGCCTGGTCGTGGTCGGCGGCGGTGTGGTGGCCGTCGAGATGGCCACCGCCTGGCAGGCGCTCGGCTCGCGGGTGACCATGCTCGTGCGCGGCGACCGGCTGCTGGAGCGCATGGAGCCCTTCGTCGGCGAACTGGTCACCGAGGGTCTGCGCGAGGCGGGCGTGGACGTGCGCTTCGGTACGAACGTGCCGGTCGTCGAGCGCGACGGCGCGGACGGCGAGGTGCGGGTCGGCCTGGAGGGCGGCGGGCGGGCCGTCGCCGACGAGATCCTCTTCGCCACCGGCCGCTCGCCGCGCACCGGCGACCTCGGGCTGGAGACGGTCGGCCTCCGCCCCGGCGACTGGCTCGGTGTGGACGTCACCTGCCGGGTCACCGACGTAGCGGACGGCTGGCTCTACGCGGCGGGCGACGTCAACCACCGCGCGCTCCTCACCCACCAGGGGAAGTACCAGGCCAGGATCGCCGGGGCCGTGATCGCCGCCCGCGCCAAGGGCGAGCCGGTCGACGACGCGCCCTGGGGTCCGCACGCCGCCACCGCCGACGACGCCGCTGTGCCGCAGGTGGTCTTCACCGACCCCGAGGCGGCCTCCGTGGGCCTCACGGCGAGCGAGGCGGAGGGCGCCGGACGCCGGACCAAGGTCGTGGACTACGACCTCGGCCAGGTCGCGGGCGCCTCCCTCTACGCCGACGGCTACCGCGGCAAGGCCCGCATGGTCGTGGACCTCGACCGCGGCATCCTGCTCGGCGTCACCTTCGTCGGCCCCGGCGTCGGCGAACTCCTGCACTCCGCGACGGTCGCCGTCGCGGGTGAGGTGCCGATCGAGCGGCTGTGGCACGCGGTCCCGGCGTATCCGACGATCAGTGAGGTGTGGCTGCGCCTGCTGGAGGAGTACCGGGGCTGACCGCGGTCACGGCCGCGGCGGAGCTGCCCTGACGTTTGTCAGGAGCGGCGCGGACGGGGCCCTTCTTAGGGTGCCTGGTGTGGCCCCTCGGGGCCGGCTCCCCGGAGTCCGGGGAGCCCCGCGACCATGCGCGCCGCAGGCGCCGCTCCTGGGAAGGCACCGCCATGAACCGCTCCGTTTCCCGTCCGCGCCGTCCGCGCAGTCCACGCCGTCCACGCCGTCCGGGGCGCGCCGCCGCGATATTCGCCGGGGCCGCCGCGCTGGCGGGCGCGGCCGTCTTCGGCGTCGCGTCGCCCGCGTCCGCGGCGGGCTACTCCTGCTCGCACGACGGTCACGCCATATGGTGCGCCACCGTGACGGCCATCAACCCCGGCTCGTACCTGGCCTCGCACTACGGGCCGAGCTACGGCTCCGGCCAGACCGGGCAGCGCTACTACAACGGTGAGGAGATGGAGCTCACCTGCTGGACCACCGGAGACGGTGACGCCGACGGGCACGGCGACCACTACTGGTTCATGCTCGACTTCGACGGCGACGGCGGTTACGTCAACGACTGGTATCTGACGACCGGTTCCGCCGCCCAGTGGCAGCCGCACGTACCGCACTGCTGACGCTTCGTCAGAAGCGTTCAGCTCGCCGCGAGTTCGGCGTACAGAGCCGAAGGGTCCGCGGCGAGTCCGGCCTTGACCTGACGGCTGGTGTCGTCGGCGAGCACCTCGTACAGCCCGGCCTCGACGCCGTCGAGCGCGATGCGGGCGATCTTGGCGGGGTCCGACTTGGGGGCGCTGACGCTCGCCGCCATGTCGGTGTCCATGTAGCCGACGTGCAGGCCGGTGACGAGGGTGCCCTGGCCGCGCAGCGCCAGCCGGGTGGCGTTGGTCAGGGACCACTCGGCGGACTTGGCGGCCGAGTAGACGGCGCTGCCCGGCGTGGTGAACCAGGACAGGGCCGACAGCACGTTGAGCACCGCGCCGCCGCCGTTGCGGGCCAGGATCGGGGCGAAGGCGCGGCTGACGGCGAGCGTGCCGAAGACGTGGGTCTCGAACTCGTTCCTGACCACGTCCATGTCGCTGGTGAGCAGGTCCACCCCGTTCGAGGCGCCCGCGTTGTTGATCAGCAGGGTGACGTCACCGGCCACCTCGGCCGCCGCCCGTACCGACTCGGGGTCGGTGATGTCCAGTGCGAGCGGTACCGCGCCCGGCACGGTGACCGAGGCCGGGTTGCGGGCGGCGGCGTAGACCTTGGCCGCGCCCGCGTCGCGCAGGGCCTGGACGAACTTCTCGCCGAGGCCGCGGTTGCCTCCGGTGACGAGGGCGACAGCGCCGTTGATCTGCATGGGAGTGCCTTTCGGGAGGAGAGCGGTCCGTGGCCGGTACGTGCGCGGCCCGGGAGGTCGCGTGCGGTGCGTACGGATGCGGCCGACCATGGAAACCGATCGGTTTCCACTACCGTATACCGATCGGTTTCCGATGCCAAGCCGGCGCGGTAACCTCGGGGTTATGACCACGACACAGAAGTCCGGCGCCGCGGAGAAGTCCGGTACGCGCGACCGTCTGCTCGACGCCGCGGCAGGGCTCTTCTACCGGGAAGGCGTCGGCACCGGCATCGACGCGCTGTGCAAGGCCGCCGGGGTGTCCAAGCGCTCGATGTACCAGCTCTTCGCCAGCAAGGACGAGGTGCTGGCCGCCGCGCTCGACCGGCAGGGGCCGCCCGTGGAGGCCCGGCTGCTGCCGCCGCCCGGCGTGCCCGCGACGCCGCGCGACCGCGTCCTGTACGTCTTCGAGCGGCTGGAGGAGACCGCCGCCTCGGCCGACTACCGCGGCTGCCCCTTCCTCGCCACGCAGGTCGAGCTGAAGGACCCGGAGCACCCGGCGAGCGTCGTGGCCCGCCGCAACAAGCAGGTGCTGACCGACTTCTTCCGCGCGGAGGCCGCGCGTGGCGGCGCCGCCGACCCCGCGCTGCTGGCCCGCCAGCTCACCCTGGTCTTCGACGGCGCCAGCGCCCGCGCCGGAATCAAGGCGGAGGTCCTGGACGGCCTGGCGCTGAGCACGGCCGTCGCCGTACTGGACGCGGCGGGCCTGACGGTTCGGCGGCCCTGACGGCGCGGGCGGCCACGGACGACACGGGCACGGCCCCGCGACCGGGCGCGACGCCCGCGCACTGAGCGGCGCGGCGCGGCACCCGAGGACATCGGCCGCCGCGCCGCCCATGATCCGCCGGACAGGCCCGCGGACACGCCCTAGCCGGGCAGTGCCACCTCGGCGAGCCTGCCGCTCGCCACGTCGAACACGAAGCCGCGCACCACGTCGGTGTGCGGGATGAACGGGCTGTTCCTGATCCGGGCCGCGGACTGGCGGACGTCGGTCTCCAGGTCGGTGAACGCCTCGGCCGCCCACGGCGGTTTGATGCCCGTCTCCGCGCGGATCGACTCGCGGAAGGCGTCGTCGCCGAAGGTGAGCATGCCGCAGTCGGTGTGGTGGATCAGCACGATCTCCCGTGTGCCCAGCAGACGCTGACTGATCGCCAGCGACCGGATCGCGTCGTCGGTGGCGACCCCGCCCGCGTTGCGGATCACATGCGAGTCGCCCTCGGCGAGACCGAGCGCCCCGTACACATTGAGCCGGGCGTCCATGCACGCCAGAACCGCCGTGTGCCGGGCGGGCGGCAGCGGCAGCGGACCCTCGAAGGCCGCCGCGTACGCCGTGTTGTTCTCCAGATAGCCGTCGGTGGCGGTGGAGTCGTCGGTCATGGGAGCCTCCTGGTCGCGCTGAGCGGTGATGTCATGCGGATGACGTCATTCGGGTGACGTCGTGCGGGTGAGGTCATGCGGTCCGCCGCCAGGCGTCCGCCAGCAGTTCGAGGGAGCGGACCCGGTCCCGGTGGTCGTGGGTGATCGTGGTGACCAGCAACTCGTCGGCGCCTGTGGCCTGTTGGAGCACCCGCAGCCGGTCCACGACGCTTTCGGGGGAGCCGGTGAACTGGGTACGCACCCGGTCCTCCACCAGCGCCCGCTCGCCCGCCGTCCACGAGTGGACCGCGGCCTCCTCCGGGCTCGGGAAGGGGATCGCGCCCTGACCCGAGCGGATGCTGTGCACCCACAGCGCGTACGGCGAGGCCAAGTGCCGCGCGGCGGCGTCGTCCTCGGCGACCACGACATCGGCCGAGACCAGCACATGCGGCTCGTCGAGCGTGGCGGAGGGCACGAACGCCTTGCGGTACGCGTCCACCGCTTCGAGGACGGCGGCCGGACTCACGTGGTAATTCGCCGCGAAGGGCAGGCCGAGCGCGCCCGCCGCCTGCGCGCTCGCCCCGCCGCTGCTGCCCAGCACCCACACCTGGAGGTCGGCGCCCTCGCCGGGCACCGCGTGCGCGTCGAGCCCCTCCGGGGTCCGGTAGTCGCCGCGCAGCAGCCCGAGGATCTGGTCGAGCTGGTCGCGGTACTCGGGCAGTTCGGCCCCCGGGTACTGCACGAGCTGCGTGTAGCGGGTCAGCAGCGGAGAGCCGATCAGCCGGCTGACGTCGTACGGCGCGGGGATCAGCAGCCCCTCCGGTGTGTACCGGGCCTCGGTGCGGCGCGGCGCCGGGGGAGCGGCGGGCGCGCCGCCGGACGCGGGGGCCTTACGGAATCCGGTACGGCCGAGGCCCAGGTCGAGCCGGCCCGGGTACAGCGCGTCGAGCAGCCCGAACTCCTCCACCACCGACAGCGGGGTGCGGTGCCCGAGCTGCACCGCGCCCGCGCCCACCCGGATCCGGGAGGTCGCCGCCGCCACGAGCTGGATCACCAGCGCGGGCGACACCCCGGCGACCCCGGTCGTCAGGTGGTGCTCGGCCAGCCAGTAACGCGCGTATCCGGCGGCCTCCGCGCGTTGTGCGAGGTCCACGGTGTTGCGCAGCGCCTGCGCGGCGGTGGAGCCCGAACTGATCGGTGACAGGTCGAGAATCGACAGCGGCACCGACGCCGACCGCGTAGGCGAAGAACCTGAAGAACCTGGGGAACCTGAGGAAGCAGAAGCGTCCGGGGAAGCTGCGGGAACGCTCATGCGGCGTCGCCCTCCTTCGCGATGGTGCCTACACTCGCCGAGCACAGCGGATCGCCGTAGCGGGCGGCGAGGTCCACGTGGTCCTCGGGCGCGGCCTGGAACACCCCGCGCTCCGCCTCGTGCCGCTCTCCCACGCCGAACCCGTCGAGGCCCAACTCCTCGGCGAGCACCGTGTTGTCGAGAGACCTCATGCCACCGACTCCCGTACGTCCGCGATGCCGCCCCCGGTGTCCGGGTGGGCGAGGCCGAGGTGGTCCCGCAGCGTGCTGCCCTCGTACTCGGTACGGAACACACCGCGCTCCTGGAGCAGCGGTACGACCGTGTCGGCGAACACGTCGAGACCGCCGGGGGTGATGTGCGGGACGAGGATGAAACCGTCGCTCGCGTCGGCCTGCACAAAGGAGTTGACGGTCTGAGCGACCGTCGTGGGGGAGCCGACGAACGACTGGCGGTTGCCGGTCTCGATGACCAGATCGCGGATGGACCACTTGTTGGCCGCCGCCAGCTCCCGCCACTCGCGGGCGGTCGCCAACGGGTCGCGGTACATCCGTACTTGGGCCCGGCCGCGGGCGATGGTGTGCTCGCCGAGGTCCGGGTCGATCTCGGGCAGCGGACCCTCCGGGTCGTACCCGGACAGGTCGCGGTTCCAGACGAATTCCAGGTGCTTGATCGCGGTGGCACCGCTGACCTGCGCGCGGCGCACCTCACGGGACAGCTCCTCCGCCTCGGCGTCGGTGTCGCCGAGCACGAAGGTCGCGGCGGGCAGGATCAGCAACTGGTCCGCCCTGCGGCCGTACCGGGCCAGGCGCCCCTTGACGTCGGCGAAGAACGCCTGCCCCTCCTTGAGAGTGCTGTACCGGCTGAAGATCGCGTCCGCGCTCGACGCGGCGAATTCGCGTCCCTCGTCCGAATCCCCCGCCTGGAAGACCACCGGGCGGCCCTGCGGGCTGCGCGGGACGTTGAACTGCCCCTGGATGTCGAAGTGCTGGCCCTTGTGGACGAACGCCCCGGCCCGCGCGTCCCGCAGGAACGTCCCGGTCTCCCGGTCGGCGAGGATCTCGTCGCCGTGCCAGGAGTCGAACAGCTCATGGGCGGTGGCCAGGAACTCCCGCGCCCTGGAGTACCGCTCGTCCTGCGGGAGGAAGCCGCCGCGTCGGAAGTTCTCGCCGGTGAAGGCGTCCCAGGAGGTGACGACGTTCCACGCGGCGCGGCCCGCGGACAGGTGGTCCAGGCTGGCGAACTGCCGGGCCACCTCGTACGGCTCGTTGAACGTCGAGTTGATCGTGCCGGTCAGGCCGATCCGCTCGGTCACCGCGGCCAGCGCGGCGAGCACGGTGAAGGTGTCCGGGCGGCCGACGACGTCCAAGTCGTAGATCCGGCCGCCCTGTTCGCGCAGCCGCAGGCCCTCGGCGAGGAAGAGGAAGTCGAACTTGGCCCGCTCCGCGGTGCGCGCGAAGTGGGTGAAGGAGCTGAATTCGATGTGGCTGCCCGCGGCCGGGTCGCTCCACACGGTGGTGTTGTTGACGCCGGGGAAGTGGGCCGCGAGGTGGATCTGCTTCAGGGGCTTGCTCATGACGGTCGGATCCTCCGGCTCAGGCGCTGGTGGTGGTGGTGGCGTAGCGGTTCGCGGGGCGCGCGAGCCCCAGCAGGCCGCGGAGCGTGCCGGCCTCGTACTCGTGCCGGAAGGCGCCGCGCGCCCGCAACTCGGGCACCAGGCCGCGGGTGATCGCGGGCAGGTCGTGGCCGAGCGCCGCGGGCCGCAGCCGGTAGCCGGTCAGCCCGGCGTCCTGCCACTCCAGCAGCAGGTCGGCCAGTTCGGCGGGCGTCCCGGCGAAGACGGTCGCGTCGCTGGTGTACGGCTGGTCGAGCAGCGCGTCCAGCCGGTCCCTGCGCGCCTCGGCCGCCGCGCGGTCGGTGTCGAGGAAGACCACCAGATCGCCGAAGACATGGACCAGTTCGGCCTCCCGGCCCGCGGCCCGCTGCTCGGCGCGGATCTCGGCGACGATCGCCGCCGCCTGCCCCGCGTCGTGCGGGGTCACATAGCCGATGTCCGCGGCGCGCCCCACCAGCCGGTACGGCACGGTCGCGTGCGCGAGCGCGGTCACCGGCGGCTGGCCCTGCGGCGGGCGCGGTGTGATCGAGGGGCCCTTGACGCCGAAGTGGCGGCCCTGGAAGTCGATGTAGTGGAGCTTGTCGCGGTCCACGAAGCGGCCGGTGGCCACGTCCCGGATCTCCGCGCCGTCCTCCCAGCTGTCCCACAGCCTCCGCAGCACCTCGACGTAGTCCGCGGCCTCGTCGAAGAGGTCGGCGACCAACTCCTGGACGTGCGGTCGGTCGTACTCCTCGATGCGGAACGGCGGGAATTCGCGGCGGCCGAAGTGCGCGGCCTCGTGCTGACGGGCGGAGATCTGGATGCGCAGCCCGGCCCGGCCGCCGCTCACGTAGTCCAGGGTGGCGATGGCCTTGGACAGGTGGAACGGCTCGGTGTGCGTGGCTGTCAGGGTCGGCACCAGACCGATGTGGCTGGTCAGCGGGGCGACCCTGGACGCGATGAGCACCGCGTCCAGCCGGCCGCGCACCTGGTCGGTGCGCTCGTCGGGGTCGCCGTACCCGGTCGACTGGAGCCCGAGGGAGTCCTCGATGGTGACGAAGTCCAGCAGGCCGCGTTCGGCCTCGGTCACGGCGTCCGCCCAGTAGGCGGCGTCGAACAGTTCGCCGGGTCGCGCGTCCGGCGCCCGCCACGCGGCCGGGTGCCAGCCCGCGCCGTCCAGGGCGACCGCGAGGTGCAGCGGCGGACGGGCGGCGGACGCCGACGAGGTGGACGACGCCGAGGTGGACGACGCGGACGAAGGTGATGAAACGGGCTCGGGGGAGGCGGAGGAGGACAGGGATGACGAGTGTGCGGACACGGCGAAGTGCCTTCCTGATCGACCGGAGGAGGACACGGCCGCCCCACGGCGGTCGCGTCGGCGGGGTCAGATCAGGCGCAACAGAGCGCGCCGGCGACGCGCTGGAGATCGATGTGCTGGCGCGCGTAAAGATGCACGACGGGTCCGCGCGGGACGAGGGTGCGCACGTTGGCGCGGTCGAAGTCCGCTCGCACTGTCGTCACCCCCCGTCCGGGCGGTACGGCCGGGGGCCGTACCGGAGTCGCGCTTGCGGGTCCGGTCGGGACCCGCCTGGTTGTCACCTGGAGCACCCCGCCGCGAGGGAGGGTTGCCGGTCAGCCGGCCAGGGCTTGTCGCTGACACTCGTCACCTGAATTCGACGCTATCTCGCGGATACCGTCCCGCGCAATGGCGTCTGTCACCGGCGTCCGTCACCGCAGTTCATTCGCCCGCGCCGCCGCTGCCTTCCGCGTCGCCGTCGCCGCCCGGCACCCGTACGCCTCGGAAGTGCGTGGTGCGGCGCAGCGCGAAGCCGATCGACTCGTAGAGCCGGATGGCGTTGACGTTGCTTGCCGCCGCGTGCAGGAACGGCCGGTCGCCCCGGACGCGGATTCCGGCCGCCGTGTGCCGTACCAGCCGGGACGCCAGGCCCTGGCCGCGGAACGCGTCGTCGGTGCACACGGCGCTGATCTCGGTCCAGCCGTCGAGCCGCAGCCGCTCACCGGCCATGGCCACGAGCTTTCCGTCGCGGCGGATGCCGTAATAGGCGCCCAGCTCGATGGTGCGCTGCCTGAACGGGCCCGGCTTGGTCCGCTCGACCAGGTCCAGCATCTCCGGTACGTCCGCCGATTCGAGCGGGCGCGCCTCCGGATCGGCCTCGTCCAGCAGCGCGTCGGTTCCGACGAGCTGCACCCCCTCGGCTCCCCACTCGCTGCGCCAGCCGTCGGGCGCGGACGGGACACCGGCCAGCGCGAAGGTCGCGCCGGGCCCCATGAGGGCGGCGAGGTCCGCCCACGCGGCCGGATCGGCGGGATCGGCGAGCGCCACGAAGGGCGAGACGTCCTCCGGGTAGCCCGCGGCGGAGCCGACGATCCGCGCGAGATGGCGGTGCGCCCCGGTCAGCGCGGCCCAGGCGGGGTTGTCCAGAGGGTGCGGCGACGCGGGAAAGCGCTGGTCGCCGGTCGGTCCGGGGCTCTGGGGCTGCTGCTGCGGGTGCTGCAGGTGCTGAAGGCTGGTCGACATGATCGCCGTGGCTCTCCGTTCTGCTTGTCGTACGGCGCGTCGCCGTCACTGCGCTGTCGCCGGGCGGTAGGGACGGCCGATCGCGAACCGTCCGGACCCCGGGCGGCCGTCCACGAGGTCGGCGGCGATTTCGCCGACCACTGATGCGAACTTGAATCCGTGCCCGGAAAATCCCGCGAGGACGGTGAAAGGTCCCACACGGTCGATCACGAAGTCATGATCGGGGGTCGTGGTGTACAAGCAGGTCACCGGGGTGGGCCGGGTGTGGTCGACGCCGGGCAGCCACCGGGCGGCGTACTCCTGGAGCCTGCCGAGCACCACGGGATCGGGCGTGCGGTCCCGGTCGTCCGGGTCCACGACCGGGCCGATCCCGTGGAATCCGGCCTTCACCCCGTCGGCGCTGCCGAGGCCGTACACTCCCGCGGCCTCGTCGAGACCGGCGCCGCCGTGGTGGATGAAGGCGGGCCAGTCCGGCGCGTCGGGGGCGGGGAAGTGCACCGGCTGCTCCTGGGTGACGCGCAGCGGCGGCGGGCCCTCGGTGACCTGGCCGAGCGTGCGGGCCGCCCAGCCGCCGACGGCCACGACCACGGCGTCCGCGGCGATCACCTCGTCCCGCCCGGTGACCACCTCGGCGCCGGCGCCGCGCCGCCGCAGCGCGCCGACCTTGACACCGTGCCGTACGGTCGCGCCCTTGGCCCGCGCGGCCTGCTGGAAGGCGGCCACCGCGTCGTCTGCGTGCAGCCGCCCGGCCTCGGGGTGGAACAGCGCTGTGGTGTCGGCGACGAGCCCCGGCCAGCGCTCGGCGGCGGCCCGCGGGG
>NZ_MECL01000156.1 GCF_014596445.1 Streptomyces sp. CBMA29
GTCCGCGAACCGCCCGACGCCGACGACGACGTACCGCCGCCCACGGTGGCGGGCATCGCCGCCCTGGCCGCCAGGCACCGCGCGACGGCCCGGCTGACCGGGCGGGTGCGGTCGCTTCCGGCGGCGATGGAGGTCGCCGCCTACCGGTCGGCGGAGGCGCTGATGTCCGACGAGGCGCGGGTCACCGTGCACTACGCGGCCGACGGGGTCGAGGTCGTCGTCCACCGCCGGCCCTCGGCCGGACCGTCGCTGCGGCGGCTGCACGCGATGACCGACGCCGTCGGCGGTACGCTCGCGACGACCGGCGACGGCACGGTCCGCGTGTGGCTTCCCGAGGTGGTGCCGGCATGATCCGGGTGACGGTCGCGGACGACCAGGCCGTGGTGCGGGCCGGTATCGCCGCGGTGCTCGACGCCGAGGCCGATCTGAACGTCGTCGGCCAGTGCGCCGACGGGGAGGCCGCCGTGGCCCTCGCCGCCGAACTGCGGCCCGACGTGGCGGTGGTGGACATCCGCATGCCGAGGCTCGACGGCATCGCCGCCGCCGCGCGCATCACGGCCGACGTGCCGCGGACCCGGATCCTGGTGCTGACGACCTTCGGCCTGGACGAGTACGTCTTCGCCGCGCTGCGGGCCGGGGCCGCGGGGTTCCTGCTCAAGGACGCCGAACCCGAACGCGTCATCGACGCGGTGCGGGTCGTCGCCGCGGGGGACGCCCTGCTGGACCCCGGCATCACCCGCCGTCTGATCGACCGCTTCACGTCCGCGCCGGGTCCCGACGACGCGGCGCCGCTGGCCGCGCTCACGCCCCGGGAGACCGAGGTGCTCGTCCAGGTGGCGCGCGGCGGGACGAACGCGGAGATCGCCGGGGCGCTCGGTATCAGCGCGGCCACCGTCAAGGACCATGTCGCCGTCGTCCTCGGCAAGTTGGGCGTACGCGACCGCGTCCACGCCACCATCGCCGCGTACGAGTCGGGGCTGATCCGGCCAGGCGTACGCTGACCCCGCCGGACGGCGGGGTCGGTCCCCGCCGTCCGGCCGTCGCGACCGCCTGTCGATCCGGCCCCTGAGCAGGAGGAACGCGGCCAGGGGCGCTCATAGCGTTTTCGACATGGCACAGACACTCCTACGCCGCACCGCCGGCGTCCTGCTCCTCCTGGTGGCCGCGGTGCTCGGGCTCGCCGCGGCCGTGGCCGGTTTCGTCGGCGCGGCCACGGCCACCGCCTCCGTTCCGCTCCTGGTGGCGGCCGCCCTCGCCGTCCTCTTCGGCGTCACCTTCCTCGTGGCCTGGCCCGGCTTCGTGGTGTTCGACGTCGCCCGTCGGCGCCGGGCCGCGGTGATCTCCGCCGCCGTGCTCGCCGTGGTGGCCGCAGCGCTGTCGGGGGCGACCGTCCTGCGGCCGATGCCGCGGCCCGCCGAAGGGAAGGTGCCGCCGGGCGTACGTTTCTGGGCGCTGCCGACCGGCTCCCGGATCGCGTACCGCGAGGCGGCGGCCACGGGCACGGCCCGGCCCGCACCGGTGATCTTCCTGCACGGCGGTCCGGGCACCGCCAATGACGACATCCCGCAGGCGGGCCGCGCGCTGGCCGCCGACGGCTTCGACGTCTACGCGTACGACCAGGTCGGCTCGGGCCGCTCCAGCAGGCTGCGCGACGTGACCCGGTACACCGTCGCCCGGCAGGTGGCGGATCTGGACGCCATCCGCCGGACGATAGGCGCCGAGAAGATCATCCTGGTCGGCCAGTCCTGGGGCGGCTCGCTCGCCGCCGACTACATGGCCGCGCATCCCGACCGGGTGGCCAGGGCCGTCCTCAGCTCGCCGGGCGTGCTCTGGTACGGGGCCTTCCCCGACGGCAGGACCGGCGAGTTGTGGGACCGGCTGACGCCGGAGGCCAGGAAGCGGGTCGACGAGCTGACCAACACTCCCCGGATGATCGCCATGGCCCTGCTCCAGTCGGTCAACCCCGACGCGGCGCACCGCCTGGTCGGTGACCGGGAGGCCGACCAGCGCTTCCGGGAGATCCTCAAGACGTCACTGCCCGCGGCCCAGTGCCCCGGCAGGCCCCCGGCGCGCCTCCCGGACAACCGCACGGGCTTCTACGTCAACCAGTTCACCATCGACGACGCCAAGCACCTGCCGGACCCGCGCCCCCGGCTGCGGACCGCGCACATACCGACGCTCATCATGCGCGGCGAGTGCGACTACAAGAAGTGGGAGGTCACCTACGACTACAAGCGCACACTTCCCGACTCGACCCTGGTGTACGTGCCCGGCGCCGGGCACGCCATCGCGATCGACCGGCCCGCGGTCTACCAATCGGCGCTCCTGGCCTTCCTGCTGGACCGGCCGCTTCCGCTGCGCCCCTACACCGGGACGACCCCGCCGCCGTGAGATGCCCGTGCGATGGCCACGAGGCGCCCGTGAGACGCCCGTGAGACGCCCGTGCGGTGACAAACCCCCGGGGGGCATTTCACGGTCCCACGGAAATCACGGTCCCACGGGAAAAGGCCGCCCCGGCGAGTGCCGGGGCGGCCCCACATTTCCCTGCCGCGCGCTGTGTCAGCGGTTACGGTGGCTGCCGTAGTACTCGCCCACCTGCTGGTGGTATCCGGCGTCGCCGACGTGCTTGTCCTTGTCGAACTCAGGGGAGTTCTTGATCTGCTCCTTCGTCAGCTCGACGAAGATCTTCTGGTCCGCCGCGTCGATCGACCTCACGGTGCCGGCCGGGAGCAGTACGTGCTTGCCGAAAATCCACACGCCCGTGTCGACCACCAGATACGCGGAGTCGACGTCGTCGGAGTGCTTGTCGACCTTTCCGATGTGGCCGTCTGTCGCCTCGACCTTGTATCCGATCAGGTCGGTTCCCGCCGTGTGGCCGGAGTTCTGCTCGTAGCCCCAGATATTGTCGCTCATGTCGCGGCTCCCTTATCGCAATTTCCGTCCCGATTCGCGGTAGTGACGTTGTGTCATCCGATAGTCAGTGACGTTTACTCACACCGTCGCGTGCCCGCCCGTTCCGCACGCACACCTCATATGCCGAAGATTATTGCCGTACGGCAAATGTTCTTCTGAGCTGCCGAAAACGTGCGAAGGTCCCGCCTGACGCGCGGCGCCGCGGTGTGATCGGAGCCATGGGAAAAGCCCGCTGGGCCGGAGAGTCGCTCTCCGGCCCAGCGGGCTTCGCGCAGCCGACAGGCCCGCGGTCACAGGCGCAGCAGGCGCTCGGTGAGTTCGCGGTAGTCGCGCAGCAGGCCCACGGCACCGTCCGGGACGGCGTCTTCGTCCTGCCAGCGGGCGCGCAGGACGCGCAGCCGCTCGGCCAGCACCTCGGCGAGGTGGCCGCTGGCCGCGTCGAGGGCCTGGTCGGCTTCGTCCAGTGCCTGGCGCGGGCTCTCGCCGAAGGAGCCAGCGGCCCGCTGGAGGAGCGCGGCGGAGTCGTCGCGCTCCTTCTGCGGCAGCAGCGGCTCGGGCCGGGACTCGCGCTTGGCCCACCGTTCGGTGAACGCCGGATCCTCCGCCCCGGTCGCGGGCTGCCGTGCGCGTTCGGCGTCATACATCATGTGGGCTGCCACTTCTCTCTGCCGTGCCGGGTCGTGATCCGGACCGTGGTGTCGTGCCGACGCCCGTCCGAACACCATGACATCGGTGGAGGCCGAAGGCTGTGGCGTGCCGAAGGCGCGCCGCGTACCGCCCTACGCCGTACTGGCCAGTGAACTCCGGGCGTCACCGCATGTCAACGCGTCATCCGCCGACCGGGGCGTGCGCGGTGACGACCATCCAGTCCAGCACCGGGGTGCTCTGGAGATAGACGAGCACGCACATGACGGCCAGGAACACCAGGCTCCAGACGATCACCCGGCGGAAGAGGATGCCCTCGCGGCCCTCGAAGCCGACCGCCGCCACGGCGATGGCCAGATTCTGCGGGGAGATCATCTTGCCGAGCACACCGCCGGAGGAATTCGCCGCGGCCATGAGGGTGGGCGACAGGCCGGCCTGGTGGGCGGCGGTGACCTGGAGGGCGCCGAAGAGGCTGTTCGACGAGGTGTCGGAGCCGGTGACCGCCACGCCGAGCCAGCCGAGGATCGGTGAGAGGAAGGCGAAGGCCGCGCCCGCGCCCGCCACCCACAGGCCAAGGGTCGTGGTCTGACCCGACTCGTTCATCAGGTAGCCGAGCGCGAGGACCAGCATGACGGTGAGGACCGCGAATTTGAGCTGGTCCAGGGTGCGGCCGTACGCGCGCAGGCTCCGGCGCAGTCCGACCTGGAGCAGCAGCATGCTGAGCAGCCCGGAGATCAGCAGCAAGGTGCCGGCCGCCGACAGGTAGTTGAGCTTGAACGTGGTCGCCACCGGGTCGCCCACGGCGTTGGTGATGTGCAGGCCGGGCCACTTGACGATGTGCGTCACCGATTCGATGCCGCTGCCGGTCTCGCCCGCCTTGGCCGGCGGCTTGCCGGTGATCGCCGGGACACGGGTGGCCAGGACGAACACCACGATGATCGCGAGGTAGGGCGCGTACGCCTTGAAGACGTCCAACGGCGAGTCATGGGACGGGCGTTCGGGGGTGGGTGACCCGGTCTCCGCACGCGGGGACGCACCTGGGGACGCGTCCGGCTCCGTTCCCGTCGCGCGCGACGCGTCCGGCTCCTCCTCCGCCTCCGTGTACGTCTGACTCGCGTGCCAGAAGCGCGTGAGGATCAGCAAGGCCAGCGCGGCGGCCAACGCGGCGATGATGTCGGCGAGTTGGACGGACCAGAAGTTCGAGGACAGGTACTGGAAGACGGCGAAGACGACTCCGCACAGGACGGCGGGCTGCCACGTCTGCCGCAGCCCCCTGCGGCCGTCGACGATGAAGACCAGGGCGAGCGGCACGAACAGCGCGAGGACCGGGGTCTGCCGTCCGACCATGGCGCCCAGGTCGTCCACGGACAGGCCGGTGACGCCGGACAGGGTGGTGATCGGTACGGCGATCGCGCCGAAGGCGACGGGCGCGGTGTTGGCGACCAGGGCGACGGTCGCGGCCTTCAGCGGCTTGAAGCCGAGGGCGATCAGCATGACCGAGCACATCGCGACCGGTGTCCCGAACCCGGCGAGCGCCTCCATCAGCGCTCCGAAGCAGAAGGCGATGATGATGGCCTGCACCCGCTGGTCGTCGCTGATCGACGCGAAGGAGCGGCGCAGGACGTCGAAGTGGCCGGTCTCCACGGTGAGGTTGTAGACCCAGATCGCGTTGATGACGATCCACATGATCGGGAAGAAGCCGAACGCGGCGCCGAGCAGGCCGCTGTTGAGCGCGTCGCCGAGCGGCATCGAGTAGGCGCCGGTGGCGATGACGACGGCGACCACCAGCGAGATCAGGGAGGCCAGCCACGCCCTCATCTTCAGGACGCCGAGCAGGACGAACAGCACGAGCAGCGGGAGGATCGCGACGAGCGAGGACAGCCCTAACGAGTCATGTAAGGGGCGGTAGTCCTGCTGGTAGTTGGCGAGGAGCATGGTGCACCCACTTTTCTACGACGCCTAAGGGGACGGTTCCGCGTCACGTGAACTCCGCCGCGTGGCGCGGGTCTTGGGGGTGGCGTACGAGATGACGGTGCCGGGTCCTTCGAGTGCCCGAGCCAGGAGCCGGTCGACGGGGACACCCCGGATCGAGGCGTCGAGCACCTGCACGGTGTGGGCGACGGGCAGCCGCTCGCCCATGCGGGCCAACGTGGTGGCCACCTGCATCCAGCAGCCGGGGTTCGCCGTGACCATGATGTCCGCGCCGGTCGCCAGGACCGCCTTGGCCTTGCGTTCACCTAGTTCGCGGGCGGGTTCCGCGTGCAGCAGGTTGTACGTGCCCGCGCTGCCGCAGCAGATCTCGGCCTCCGCCAACTCCCGTGTCTCCAGGCCGGGAACGGCCCGCAGCAGTCGGCGCGGCTGGTCGCGTACGGCCTGTGCGTGCGCCAGGTGGCAGGCGTCCTGGTAGGCGACGGTCATGGGGAGCGGGTGTCTGGGGGCCACCGGGCCCAGCTCGTCGAGGAGTTCGGTGATGTCCATGACCTTGGCGGCCAGCGCCTCCGCGCGCCGCGCCCAGTCGGGCTCGTCGCGCAACTGGTGCCCGTATTCTTTGAGGTTGGACCCGCAGCCCGCGGCGTTCACCACGACGGTCTGCACCCCGGCCGCCTCGAACGTCTCGATGACGGACTTCGCGAAGCCCTCCGCCTCGGGGGCCCGGCCCGCGTGCGCGGACAGTGCGCCGCAGCAGCTCTGACGGCGCGGCACGACCACGTCGCAGCCCTCGGCGGCCAGGACGCGTACGGTCGCGGCGTTCACGTCGGGGAAGAAGGTGCCCTGGACACAGCCGGTGAGCAGACCGACGGTACGGCGGCGGGCGCCGACGGCGGGGGTGTGTTCCGGCAGCTTGTCGACGTGGCCGAGCTTGGGGGCCAGCGACTCCATGGCCTGGAGGGGGCGCGGCAGCCGTCGCAGCACTCCGCCACGGGCGAGCAGCCGCCCGAGGCCGCTCGCCTGGTAGACGCGCAACGGTGCGCGCAGGGCGCGCAGGCGGCGGGGGTAGGGGAACAGGCGGTAGATCAGGGCACGCAACAGCCGTTCGCCGCGCGGCCGTTGGACCCGGCGTTCGAGCTGGGCGCGGGTGCTCTCGATGAGCTTGTCGTACTGCACGCCCGACGGACAGGCCGTCACGCACGCCATGCAGCCGAGGCACTGGTCGAGGTGACGCACGCTGCTGGCGTCGAAGGCGTCGCCTTCGAGCCCGGCCTTCATGATGTCGATGCGTCCGCGCGGGCTGTCCATCTCCTCGCCCCACAGCACATACGTCGGGCAGGTGGGCAGGCAGAAGCCGCAGTGCACGCAGTCCCCGACAAGCGCCGCGTCCGGCGGGTGGTGGGCGTCGAAGGCGCTGCCGGGCGGTGGCGCGCTGCCCGGCATGCCGAGGGCGACGGTGGCGGCGCCCGCGCTGGGCGCGACGGGCACACCGAGCACGGGCGGCACGTTGGGGGTGTCCGCGGCCATCTAGAGTCCTCCGAGCAGTCGGCCGGGCGACAGGCGCCGCTCCGGGTCGAAGCGGTCCTTGACCCGCGTCATCAGGTCGAACGAGTCGGCGACCGGCCCCCAGTGGTCGAGCGCGTCGCGCGCGTCGTCGGCGGCGATCACCACGGCGGAGCCGTCGTAAGGGGCGATCGACGCCCGCAGCGCCGCGAGGTCGGTGTCGGCCGGCACCGCCATGTACGCCACTCCGGTGCAGGCCGACGCGGTGCCCGAAGCGCCGTCCGGGAGGGCGTCGAGCACGCGGGGCAGGGCGAAGGGCTCGTAGGCAAGCCGCAGGACGAGGCCGCCGGTCGGCCGCGCGCCGAACCAGCCGGGGGTCGCGTCCGCGTGCGCCCCCGCCCCCAGCAACGCGATCGCGGCGCGCGACTGGGCACGTACGGAAGCGGCGCTGCTCTCGAAGAGCACGACCAACTCCCGTTCCCGCGATGACCAGTTGAGTTCGACGGCTGTGGGGGTGAGCGTGGAGCGGGCGAGCAGCGCGGCGTACCTGCCCGCTTCCGCGCTGTCCTGTACGGGCACGGTGACCGCGCCGGCGACCGGTGGCAGCGGGTGGAGGCGCCAGGTCGTGGAGACCAGGACGCCGAGGCCGCCGTGCGCTCCGGTGTAGAGCTTGCCGAGGTCGTATCCGGCCACGTTCTTGACGACCTTGCCGCCGGATCGCGCGAGCGTGCCGTCGGCCAGGGCGACGGTGACGCCGATCAGCAGGTCACGGGCGGTGCCGTAGCGCAGTCGGCGCGGCCCCGAGGCGTTGGCGCTGACGATCCCGCCGAGCGTGGCGCCTGCTTCCGGCGGGTCGAGGGCGAGCGTCTGGCCGTGTTCCGCGAGCTGTTGTCGCAGGTCGGCCAGTGGCACCCCGGCCTCGGCGACGACCACGAGGTCGCCGGGCGCGTACTCCACGACCCGGTCAAGTCCCGTGGTGCGCAGCAGCAGGTCGCAGGAGGTGGCCGGGGCGGCCCAGCCGGTCTTCGTACCGCCGCCGACCGGGACGACGGTGCCGGTGGTGCTCCGCAGGATCTCGGCGACCTCGGCGGCGGTCGCGGGTTCGACGGTCTCGACGGCGGTCGCGGGTTCGACGGTCTCGGACGGTACGGCCCCCGCCTGGGCGGTGTCCGGCCGCGCGCGGTGCGGTGCGGTCATCTCAGAACACCTCGCCCAGCGCCGGGTCGTGCGTGTCGGCGGCGGTGCGGACGCCGGGGCGCTCCCCGCACAGCCGCGGGGTCGGGAACTGCTTGCCGGGGTTGGCGATGTTGTCGGGGTCGAAGGCGCAGCGGACGAGTTGCATGGTGTCGAGGTCCTCGGCCGTGAACTGCCGGGCCATCCGTGACTTCTTCTCCAGGCCGACGCCGTGCTCCCCGGTGATCGAACCGCCCGCGTCGACGCACAGGTCGAGGATGGCGAAGCCCAGTTCCTCCGCGGCGTGCGCGGCTCCGGGGACGGCGTCGTCGAAGAGGATGAGGGGGTGCAGATTGCCGTCGCCCGCGTGGAAGACGTTGGCGACGCGTATCCCGGCGCGTTCGGCGAGACGGCCGACCTCGGTGAGGATCTCGGGCAGCCGGGTGCGCGGGATGACGCCGTCCTGGACGTAGTAGGCGGGACTGATCCGGCCGACGGCCGCGAAGGCGGACTTGCGGCCCTTCCACATCAGGGCGCGCTCGGCCGCGTCGCGGGCGATGCGGGTCTCGAACGCGCGCCGCGCGGCGGCCAGTTGCTCGACCTGGACGAATTGTTCGTCCACCTCGACCCGGGGGCCGTCGAGTTCGATGACGAGGACGGCGACCGCGCCCTGCGGGTAACCGCAGTTGACCGCGGCCTCGGCCGCCTCGATGGCGAGGGCGTCCATCATCTCGATGGCGGCGGGCAGGATGCCCGCCGCGATGATGTCGCTGACGGCTCCGGCCGCGTCCTCCACGGTGTGGAAGCCGACGAGCATGGTCTGTACGGATTCGGGCGCCTGGATGGTGCGGACGGTGACCTCGGTGGCGACGCCGAGCGTGCCCTCGCTGCCGACGAACGCGCCGAGCAGGTCGAGGCCCGGGTGTTCGGGCGCGGTGCCCCCGAGGTGCACCACCTCGCCGTCGGGCAGGACGACTTCGGCGCCCATGACGTGGTTGACGGTGAAGCCGTACTTGAGGCAGTGCGCGCCGCCCGCGTTCTCCGCGACATTCCCGCCGATGGAGCAGACCTGCTGCGATGACGGGTCGGGCGCGTACGCCTGGCCGTACGGGGCCGCCTCGCGGGTGACCGACAGGTTGATGGCGCCGGGCTCGACGACGACGCGGGCGTTGTCGGGGTCGACGGAGACGATCCGGCGGAGCCTGGACAGCACGATGAGCACACCGTCGGCGACGGGTACGGCGCCGCCGGACAGCCCTGTCCCGGAGCCGCGGGCGACGAACGGGACTCCGGCCTCGGCGCACAGCCGTACGGCCGCCACGACGTCGTCGCGGTGCTCGGCGAGGACGACGACGGCGGGCCGTACCCGGAAGTTGGTCAGGCCGTCGCATTCGTAGGTGCGCAGTTGGGCGGGGTCGGTGAGGACCTTCTCCGCACCGACGCGGGCGCGCAGCCGGACCGCGAGCCCTGACGACTTGGGCGTGGGCCGGTCCGCGTCGGCCGGGACGGCGGTCATCGCGCTCTCCTCCGCTTGATTCCACTCCTCGGTAGTTGAATACCGAATGATGGAAGAATGCCGTCGCCTTCCGATCACGTCAAGGGTGGCGGGTGGTATTCGTCACACCCGCACGGAACGCCCCTTCCGCCTCAGGCGGCGAAAGGCCGCGACCGGCGTCCTCCGTCCACGCTGGGAACAATGCGGCTCGATTCAGCGATTAGAGTGCTGAATCATGGAACTGCGCCAGCTCGAATACTTCGTGGCGGTCGCCGAGGAGCGGCACTTCACCCGGGCCGCCCAGCGCATGCTGGTCTCGCAGTCCGGGCTGTCCGCCTCGGTGCGCGCGCTGGAGCGCGAGCTGGGCTCGCCGCTGTTCGTCCGCACCACACGCAGCGTCGAACTCACCGGCGCCGGGCGGGCGTTGCTCGTGGAGGCGACCCGTACGCTGGCCGGCGCCCGCGCCGCGCGGGAGGCCGTGGCCGCGGTACAGGGACTGCTGCGCGGCACCCTCTCGGTCGGCATCGAGCAGTGCGTCACCATCGACATCGGCGACCTGCTGGCCCGCTTCCGCGCCCGGCACCCCAATGTCGAGGTCCGGCTGCGCCAGGCGGGCTCCGCCGTGCTCGCGGACGACGTGGCCGACGGCCATCTCGACGTCGCCTTCGTGACCCTGCCGGGCGCGCCGCCCGAGGGCGTGCGCCTGCTGCCGCTGACCACCGAGCCGATGGTGCTGCTCTGCGACCCCGGCCACCGGCTGGCGGGCGAGCCGCAGGTGAAGTGGGCGGACCTCGACGGCGAGACCTTCGTGGACTTCCACGCCGACTGGGGCGCCCGGCAGCTCACCGACCGGGCCTTCGCCGCCTGCGGCGCCTCCCGCCAGGTCGCCCTCGAGGTGTACGACGTGCACACGGTGATCGACCTGGTCCGCTACGGGCTCGGCATCGCGGTCGTCCCGCGCCCCATCGCCCGCAAGGAGTCGGCCGCGTCGCTGTGCGCCGTGCCGATCACCGGCGCCGAGGACCCGGGCTGGCCGGTCTCCGTCGCCCTGCCCGACGACGACCGGCCGGGACCGGCCGCGCGGGAACTCCTCTCCTACCTGGACCGCTGACCGGATCAGGCCCGTCCCCCGTCCGCGCGCCGTACCCCCGCCATAGGGTGACC
Organism: Streptomyces sp. CBMA29; assembly: GCF_014596445.1. GTDB lineage: Bacteria > Actinomycetota > Actinomycetes > Streptomycetales > Streptomycetaceae > Actinacidiphila. Next base: position 10,823 of record NZ_MECL01000156.1, read on the forward strand.
CCAACGCGACGAGGGGGCGGCGTGATCACTGAGCCTGAGCTGACGGACGGGTCGGACGACGACCGCCCCGTCGATGTCATCGGCGACGACGACCGGCCGCGGGAGCGGCGCGGCGGACGCCTGTCCGGCCTGAACCGGCGCCGCGGGCCATGGATCTGGGCGCTCTGCGGGGCCGTCGTCGCCTCCGCGGTCTGGGCCGGTGTGCTGCGGGGCACCGACTACGGCCGTACGGCCGCGCCCGACCTGCACGGATACCGCCTCGTGGATCCGTGCACCGTGGCGGCGCTCCAGCCGCTGGTGGACATGATCGCTCTGACGTCGATGAGCGAGATCCCCGGACCGATGAGCGTCGGCAGCACGCTCGACCACATATCGTGCAGCCTGGTCGGCAACACGGAGGAGCACCACGGCTGGATCACCTCCTACACCATCTCGGTCGGCGTCGACCTGCACAAGAAGACCGACCCCCGGACGGAGTTCGAGGACGGCCTGAAGGCGCGGGACGCCGACCCGCCCGATCCGGCCGCCGGCAGCAGCGTGGTCATGACCCACGACCCGCGGACGAGCAGGCCGCTGACCGGCCTCGGCGACCGCGCCTTTCTCACCGGTGACTCCACGAGCCAGACCGTGGACGTCCTGCACGGCGGCGCCGTGTTCTCGGTCGGTGTCAGCGCCACCGAGGAGTGGATCGACATGAGCGAGCGCCCGACGGACGCGGGCGGCTCACCCGAGCGCCCGCCCCGCGTCGACACGAAGCGGTTCGGCGCCGAACTGCCGCAAACCGTCCGTCACTTGATGAGCGTGCTGTCGGCGCGCTGAAGGCTCCCGCAGCTCAGCCCCAGAACGCCTGGGCCAGCGCCGTACCGGTGAAGGCGGCTCCCAGCCCCGCCGCCACGCTCGCCACCGCGTTGGCCGCGGCGAAGAAGCGGGCGCCGCTCTCGGCCAGCCGCAGCGTCTCGTAGGAGAAGGTCGAGTAGGTGGTGAGGGCCCCGCACAGGCCGGTGCCCAGCAGCACCTGGAGATGGGACGAGGCGGCGCCCTCGGCGACCGCGCCGGTCACGACGCCGAGGACGAGACAGCCGACGACGTTGACGGTGAAGGTGCCCCAGGGGAAGAGGCTGTCGTGCCGGCTCTGGACCGAGCGGTCGGTGAGGTAGCGCATCGGAGCGCCGACCATGGCCCCGACGATGACCAGCAGCCAGTTCATCGCGCCTCCGCCTCGTCGGCCCGCCGTGCCCGCTCGGCCCGGTCCGCGAGCCGCCCGAGCACCACGTGCCGGGTCGAGGCTGCCGCCAGCCACACCGCGGCGAGGGCGGCGAGCAGCGTGAGCGCCAGATACGCGAGCGCGGTACGGGCCTGCCCGCCGTCGATCAGGGCCCGGATGTCGGTGGCGTAGGTGGAGAAGGTGGTGAAGCCGCCGAGCACGCCGGTGCCGAAGAAGGGCCGCACCAGACGGTGCGTGTTCCAGACGTCGGTGATCAGCACCATGAAGACACCGATGACGGCGCAGCCGACGACGTTGACGAGCAGCGTCGTCCAGGGGAAGGTCCCGGCGGCCGTCGGCCACACCAGCGCGGCCCCGTAGCGGGCGCACGCGCCGATCGCGCCGCCGACCGCGACCATGGCGACGACCGGGGCCTGACCCTCCCGCGACTCCTCACGCTGTGCCGGGTCGTGCAGATCGATATCGGGGTCTACGGGTTCGTCGGGCGTCACAGGCCGGACTTCTGCCACCTTTGTCTCCTACTCACCGGGCACGCCCAAGCTTGGCGTGCGCGTATCGCAAGTAGGGACCGTTGACGGCTGTGTCGCCGTGGTTCGGGTACGGCGGGCCCCACCGCCGCGCGGTGCTCCGGGGAGCGCCGCAGACAGCCATGCTATCCGGCGGGGTACGAGGGGCGCGTGGGAGTCTGTCTTCTGCCGGAGCCACGCGACCGCGAGGGAGAGTCCCTGTGCCGACCTACCAGACCTCGATCACCGTCGACGCACCCGTCGAACGCGTCTGGGAGGTTCTCGTCGCCGTCGGGGACTGGCCCGCTCTCACCGCGTCCATGACCTCCGTCCGCCCGCTCGACGCGGACGGCGCGAGCCGGAGCGGGAGCGCGGACCGCGTCGTCGCCGTCGGACGCCGGTTCGCGGTCGAGCAGCCCAAATTGCGCAAGGCGGTGTGGACGGTCACGGCGCTGGACGAGGGTTCCCGGTTCTCGTGGCGGTCCGCGGGTCCCGGCGTGACCACGAGCGGCGACCACCTGGTCGAGCCGGAGGGCGACGGCACCCGTCTCACCCTGGTGCTCACCCAGCGCGGCGCGCTGTCCGGACTGGTCGGCCTGGTGGCGGGCGGCCTGACCCGCAGGTACCTGGAGATGGAGGCCCGCGGCCTCAAGGAACGCGCCGAGTCCCCCGCCGCCGAGTAGCGGCGCGGGCGCGGACGGAGCCGCGGCGGGTCAGACCCGGTCGATGTGCACGTTCGTGGACTTCACGCGGGCGGTGGCCTGCATGCCGACCTCCAGGCCCAGTTCCTCGACGGCCTCGCGGGTCAGCAGGGACACCAGCCGGTGGGGCCCGGCCTGGATCTCCACCTGGGCCGCGACGTCGCCGAGCTTCACGGCGGTGACGATGCCGGGGAAGGCGTTACGGACCGAGGTGTACGAGGCGTCCTCGTCCGCGCTGTCGGACTGCGCGATCTCGACGGAGAACGCGGCCAGGTCGCGGCCGTCGATGAGCCTGCGGCCGTTGTCGTCGCGGTGGGTGGCGACCCGGCCGCCGTCCGCCCAGCGGCGGACCGTGTCGGGGCTGACGCCCAGGAGCCGCGCGGCCTGGCCGATCGTGTAGGACTGCATGGGGAAGACAATAAGCGCAGCCCGCCGCCCGTCCCCGCACACCAGGGGCGACGACACGGCAGCACCCCGCCATACGCTGACGGGCGCCGACGGACACCGAGGGACGGCAGAGGGACGGCAGAGGCGGCGACACGGCGGACGCGCCGTGCCCGTACGCGCCCCAACACGCGCGCCGCGCCCGGTTAGAGTGCGGGAGCCGCACCCGGCAAATCCGACATTCCATACGGCGATCGAGGCGTATCCCCATGAGCCTGAGCATCCGCAACCAACTTCCCGGCACCGTCGCGTCCGTGACCCCCGGCGAGGTGATGGCGACCGTCAAGGTACGGCTGGACGGCGGCCAGGACATCACCGCCGCGATCACCCTGGAGGCGGCGGGCGAACTCGGCCTCGCCGAGGGCACGGCGGTCCGCGCTCTGGTGAAGTCCACCGAGGTCTCCCTGGCCACGGGCCCGGTCTCGGGTCTCAGCATCCGCAACCAACTGCCCGGCACCGTCACGGAGATCGCCACGGGCGGCGCGATGGCCGCGGTGAAGATCTCCGTCGAGGGCGGCGAGTTGACCTCCGCGATCACGAAGGACGCGGCCGTCGACCTCCGGCTCGCCCGGGGCACCGCCGTGATCGCCCTGATCAAGTCGACGGAGATCTCGCTCGCGACCGTCTGACGACCCGTCCGCCGGTGCCCGTGGCAGCACTCCTGAGGCCAGTGGTGTGCTGGTGAACCCGGTGGAGTCACCAGCCGATTCACTGCGAGAGAGCGCTCTCTTCGTGCTTGACACCCAGTCGCGCGGCCCGCGAGGGTACGTCTCCAAGAGAGCGCTCTCAATTCCCCCCTCGCCGTCAGAAGGTGGTCGTAGCTCATGTCTTCGTTCAGGGCCGCAGACAGTGCACTTCCCAGCTCGCAGCAGCCGCAGACGCCCTCGCAGTCGCAGGCGCCATCGCAGGCACAGTCGCAGCACATATCCGGGGAGCGCGGCGGTCTGAGCCGCCGTTCGCTGATCGCCACGGCCGCTTTCGCCGGTGTGGTGCCGCTGGCCGGTGCCGCGACCCCCGCCGCGGCGCAGTCCGCCGGCGGGAAGTCCACGGGCACACACTCCCCCGGCTCTCACTGCCCTGGCGGCCACTCGCCGTCCACGGAACCCGACTTCGGCCCGAACGTCACCGTCTTCGACCCGAGCATGCCCGCCGCCGACATCCAGGCCGCACTGGACGCGGCCACCGCCGTACAGGTCGCCAACGAATTCGGCACGCAGCGTTACGCCTTCCTCTTCAAGCCGGGCACGTACGACGTCGACGCGCAACTCGGCTACTACACCTCGGTCGCGGGTCTCGGGCTGTCGCCCGACGACGTGACCATCAACGGCGCGGTGCGGGTCGAGGGGCAGGCGCAGCCGGGCGGCGGCGACAGCGCGCTCACCAACTTCTGGCGCTCGGCGGAGAATCTGGCGGTCAACCCGACCGACGGCATCAACTGGTGGGCGGTGTCGCAGGCCGCGCCGCTGCGCCGCGTGCACATCCGCGGCCAGCTCTTCCTCTTCCCCCGTCAGGGCGGTTTCTCCAGCGGCGGCTTCATCGCCGACTCGGTGGTGGACGGGCAGGTGATCAACGCCTCGCAGCAGCAGTGGCTGACGCGGGACAGCTCGGTCGGCTCCTGGTCCAACGGCGTGTGGAACCAGGTCTTCGCGGGTGTCGCCGGCGCCCCCGAGCAGTCCTTCCCCGACCCGCCGTACACGACGCTGGCCACCAGCCCGGTCAGCCGCGAGAAGCCCTTCCTGTACGTCGACTCGGCGGGCCGTTACCGGGTGTTCCTGCCGTCGCTGCGGCACGACGCGGTCGGCGCGTCCTGGTCCGGCGGTACGACCGCGGGCACCTCGGTCCCCATCGACCGGTTCTTCATCGCCAAGCCCACGGACTCGGTGCGGACCATCAACCGCGCGCTGGCGCAGGGCAAGCACCTGCTCCTGACTCCGGGCGTCTACCGGCTGGCGGAGTCCATCAAGGTCAAGTGGTCGGGCACGGTGGTGCTCGGCCTGGGCTTCCCCACCCTCACGCCGGTCGGCGGCGCGGTGCCGATGACCGTCGCGGACGTGAAGGGCGTCCGCGTGGCGGGGCTGCTCTTCGACGCGGGCAAGACCAACTCCCCCGCCCTGCTGGAGGTCGGCAGCAGGCGCGGCGGCCGTACGGACCCGCGCGACCCGACCTCGCTCCAGGACGTGTTCTTCCGGATCGGCGGCGCGGGCGCGGGCAAGGCCACCACGAGCCTGGTCGTCAACAGCGACAATGTGCTGCTCGACCACATCTGGGCCTGGCGGGCGGACCACGGTACGGGCGTCGGCTGGACGGTGAACACCGCCGAAACCGGCGTGGTCGTCAACGGTGACCACGTCCTGGCCACCGGCCTGTTCGTGGAGCACTACCAGAAGTACAACGTCATCTGGAACGGCGACCACGGCCGGACGGTCATGTTCCAGAACGAGTTGCCGTACGACCCGCCGAACCAGGCCGCCTACGGGCATCACGGCGTCGCGGGCTGGGCCGCGTACAAGGTGGCGGATTCGGTCCGGCACCACGAGGGCTGGGGTCTTGGCAGCTACTGCTTCTTCAACGTGGACCCGACGATCCACAACGCCCACAGCTTCGAGGTGCCCGACCGGCCGGGCGTACGGTTCCACGACCTGCTGACCGTCTCGCTCAACGGCGACGGCGTGATCGACCACGTCATCAACGACTACGGCGCGGCGGCGCAGGGCTCGGCGACGGTCCCGGTGGACGTGGTGAGCTACCCGCCGGCGCGCTGAGGCGACGCGCACACCCCTGGTGACGGGCAGTGACGTATGGTGACGGGCCCCGGTGACGCGCTGGCGTCACCGGGGCTCCGCGCGCGGTGGACGCGGTGGGCCCGGTGGACGCGGTGGGCCCGGTGCGCGCGGTGGGCGCGTGCGGTGAGCGATGGGCACCCGATGCGGGCGGGACGTATGCGACGCCGTCCGGCGGGTAGCCGAGGGGTACGCAGCTCACCATCGGAGGTGACCGCAATGCTGATCCTGGGATTGCTGCTCCTGGCCGGTGCCGGTGCTTTCACCGGCCTCGCCATCGCCGACAACACGTCGGGAGGTCCCGAGTACAACGTGTCGGTGCTCGGGCACTCCATCGCGACCATGAACACCCTTCAGATCTTCTGCGCCGGCCTGGCGCTCGCCCTGATCTTCTGCCTCGGCGCCGCGATGGCGATGGGCGGCGGAGTGAGTCACCGGCGCAAGTCCCGCAAGCTCACCGAGGCCCGCAGGGCCGCGAAGGACAATGCCAAGGAACGTGACGCGCTGGCGGCCCGGTTGGGCACGGCGGACACCACGGCCGCACCGGCCGGGGACACCGGGACCGACTACGCGTACGGCGGCTCCACGGCGGCTGGCAGCGCCGGCGGTCCCGACGGTCCCGACAGTCCCGAGACGGAGGCCGCACCACGGCACCGTCACACGCGGCACCTGTTCGGCCACTGACCGACCGCGGTCCTCGGATGCCGTGAGGGCGGCGCCACCCGTGACACCGGGGGGCGCCGCCCTCCGCGCGTCCACCGGGCCGTAGGAGCGCGGGAGCCGTACGAGCCGTACGAGCCCGTTCTGCTGCCGCGTGGACTCGAACGCGGGAACGCGGTGCGGACTGCCGCGAACAGCCTTCCTGCGGGCGAGGTGTCCGATTATGATGCGGATCACGCCGCCTCCCCCTACGAGGTGGCGCCCGGCAGTGCCCGGACATCCATGTCGACGACGAAGACGACACAGAAGTCGGGAAGGCCATGGCAGAGCAGGGTGCGCTCCAGCACCGCAGGACCGTACTGGAAAACGAATGGGCCCGCCGCGTCCCGCAGTTGAGGTCGGCGGGGGGCTATCCGGCGGGCCCCGCGCCGCTGCGCCGTGAGGTCACCGACTCCTGGGTGCGCAGCGTCGGCACGGTGGATCCCGCGCGGGACAGCGCGCCGGTCTCCGAGGACGGCGCGGTCCATCCGCGGTGGAAGGGTTCGCCGCTGCGCGCGCCGGTCGCCGACCTCTCGGGGGAACTGCACAGCATCGCCGAGGACGCGGGTTTCGTCGCGGCGGTGACCGACGAGTCCGGCACGATCCTGTGGACGTGCGGCGGCAGGCTGATGCGGCGCAGGGCGGAGCGGGTCAATTTCGCGCCGGGCGGGCGGTGGGACGAGCGCGCGATGGGGACCAACGCGCTGTCCCTGGCGCTGCGCACCGGCCGCCCGAGCACGGTTTTCTCCGCCGAGCACCTGGTCGCGGCACTGCACGGCTGGGTCTGTTACTGCGCCCCCATCCACGCCCCCGACGGCCGGGTGCTTGGCGTCCTCGACCTCTCCACCACCTGGGACCGCTCGCACCCGCTGGCCCTGCCGACCGTACGCACCCTGGCCTCCGCCATCGAGGCACGACTGCTGGACGGCGCACCGGAGCCGGAGCGCCCCGCCGGTCTCGAACTGCGCTGCCTCGGTACGGCGCAGGCCAGCAGCGACGGCGAGCCGCTGCATCTGCCGCCGCGCCAACTGGAGATCCTGACGCTGCTCGCCCTGGAGCCCGAGGGTTTCGCGCCCGACCGGCTGCGCGCGTCGCTGTACGGCGACCGCTGCGTGACGGCGTCCACGTTCAAGGCCGAACTGTCGCATCTGCGGCGCGCGCTGAACGGTGGGGTGGCGACCAGGCGGTACGCGCTGACGGTGCCGGTGAGCTGTGACGCGGCCGAGGCGCTGCGGGCGCTGGAGTGCGGTGACATCGCGGCGGCCGTCGGCCACTACCGCGGGCCGCTGCTGCCGATGTCGGAGGCGCCGGGCATCGTGGCCTGGCGCGAGCATCTGGAAGTGGTGGTCCGCGAGGCGGTGCTCGCCGACACCCGCCCGGAGCACGCGCTGCGGTACGGGGAGCGGGCGCCGTACGACGTCGCCGTGCACGAGCACGCGCTGCGGCTGCTCGGTCCCGGCGACGCGCGGCGCGGGATCGCGGCGAGCCGGCTGAACGCGGCGCTGCGGAGCTGACGCGGACGGTCACCGGCCGTGCGGGAGGCTCCGACCGCGCGGGCCCCGGGACCCGCCGTCCGCGGAGGCCCCGCGACGCCAACCTTTTGCCAACCTCGGGCGACCACAGTGAGTGCTGACACCGTAACCCGCACACCGGTACACCGAGGAGCGCCGCCATGGTCTACGCGCAGCCAGGCACCGAGGGCAGCATCGTCAGTTTCGCCCAGCGGTACGACAACTTCATCGGGGGCGACTGGGTCGCACCGGCCGAGGGACAGTATTTCGACAACCCGTCCCCGGTGACCGGTGAGACCTTCTGCCAGGTCGCGCGGTCCACCGCGCCGGACATCGAGCTGGCCCTGGACGCCGCGCACGCGGCTGCCGGTCCGTGGGGCCGCACCTCGGCCACGGAGCGGGCGAACATCCTCAACAAGATCGCCGACCGGATCGAGGAGAACCTCGAACGGCTGGCGGTGGCCGAGACGTGGGAGAACGGCAAGCCGGTCCGCGAGACGCTGGCCGCCGACCTGCCGCTGGCGGTGGACCACTTCCGCTACTTCGCGGGCGCGCTGCGCGCCCAGGAGGGCAGCATCTCGGAGATCGACGCCGACACCGTCGCGTACCACTACCACGAGCCGTTGGGCGTGGTCGGCCAGATCATCCCGTGGAACTTCCCGATCCTGATGGCCACCTGGAAGCTCGCGCCGGCGCTGGCGGCGGGCAACTGCGTGGTCATCAAGCCCGCCGAGCAGACCCCGGTCAGCCTGCTGGTCGTCATCGAGCTGATCGCCGACCTGCTGCCCGCCGGTGTGCTCAACGTCGTCAACGGATTCGGCGTGGAGGCGGGCAAGCCGCTCGCGTCGAGCCCGCGGGTGGCGAAGGTGGCCTTCACCGGTGAGACCACCACCGGGCGGCTGATCATGCAGTACGCCAGCGAGAACATCATCCCGGTGACGCTGGAACTGGGCGGCAAGAGCCCCAACATCTTCCTGCCGGACGTGATGGCCGCGGACGACGACTACCTCGACAAGGCGATCGAGGGCTTCGTGATGTTCGCCCTCAACCAGGGCGAGGTCTGCACCTGCCCGTCCCGCGCGCTGATCCACTCCTCGATCTACGACGAGTTCATGGCCCGCTGTCTGGAGCGGACCCGCGCCATCGTCGGCGGCGACCCGCTGGACCCGGCGACCATGCTCGGCGCCCAGGCCAGCAACGACCAGTACGAGAAGATCCTGTCGTACTTCGACATCGGCAAGCAGGAGGGCGCCGAGGTCCTGACCGGCGGCACCAGCCGTACCGTCCCCGGACTGGAGGGCGGCTTCTACATCGAGCCGACGATCTTCCGCGGCACCAACAACATGAGGATCTTCCAGGAGGAGATCTTCGGCCCGGTCGTCTCGGTCACCACCTTCGACTCCACCGACGAGGCCCTCAAGCTCGCCAACGACACCCTGTACGGCCTCGGCGCGGGCGTCTGGACCCGCGACGGCAACACCGCCTACCGGCTCGGCCGCGAGATCAAGGCGGGCCGCGTCTGGACCAACTGCTACCACGCCTACCCGGCCCACGCGGCCTTCGGCGGCTACAAGAACTCCGGCATCGGCCGCGAGAACCACAAGATGATGCTCGAGCACTACCAGCAGACCAAAAACCTCCTCGTCTCGTACTCCCCCAAGAAGCTCGGCTTCTTCTAGACCCGCAACAAGCGGTGCCCGGCCTGCGCTTCACCAGGCCGGGCACCGGTCGGCGTAGACCTTGCCCGCGGGCCCGAGAGCAGGGGTGACGGTAGCCAGCGCGTCGGCCGGAGCGCGGCGGGTATTGCCGGACGTGCGGTCCCAGCACTGCTCCAACCGCTGCCTGGCGGCTCGGATTTCATCGGATTTCAGACGCGCGCAGCCCCGATGCGCCCGTCGGCGGCACGGTGGTCTTGCAGTGGCTTGGTTCACGTTCGGCGGCAGCGTCTGTCGACGGGTTTGAGCAGCAGTGAGCGATCACTGGACCGATTGATGTTCACGAGTAGGGCGGTCCTCATCGTTGTCGACCGGGCATGCGGGCGGGATCGCGTGCTACGCGGTCGCAACGCCCAGGAAGCGCAATACCGCCAGGACGCGGCGGTGGTCGGCGTCGGCCTTGGGCAGGTCGAGCTTGGTGAAGATGCTGTTGATGTGCTTGGCGACAGCGCTCTCGCTCACCACCAGCTCGGCGGCGACGCCGGAGTTGGACCGGCCGCCCGCCATCAGCTCCAGCACCTCCCGCTCGCGCGGTGTCAGCCGGTCGAGCGGATCGCTGTGCCGGCGCACCAGCAGCTGCGCGACGACCTGCGGGTCGAGCGCGGTGCCGCCGGCCGCCACCCGGCGTACGGCCTCGGTGAACTCCTCGACGTCGGCGACCCGTTGCTTGAGCAGATAGCCGACGCCCGAGGTGTTGGCGGCGAGCAGATCGGCGGCGTACCGCTCCTCGACGTACTGCGACAGCAGGAGCACGGCGGTACGCGGATACTGGCGGCGGATCACCAGCGCGGCACGTACTCCCTCGTCGGTGAAGCCGGGCGGCATGCGCACGTCGACCACGGCGATGTCGGGACGGTGCTCATCGACGGCCGCCAGCAGCCCTTCTGCGTCGGTGACCTGCGCGCACATCTCGAAGCCGGCCGCCTCCAGCACCTTGACCACACCGATGCGCAGCAAGAGGGAATCCTCGGCGATCACGGCGCGCACGGCAGCTCCACGGTGATGACAGTCGGGCCCCCGGCGGGGCTGCGGCAGGAAAACGTGCCGTCGACGGACGCGACGCGCTTGGCGAGCCCGGCGAGCCCGGTGCCGTCGGCCGCCCCGAGATACGCGCCGCCCGCGCCGTCGTCCGCGACGACCACCAGCAGTGTCTCCCCGATCCGCTCCACGGTCACATCCGCCCGGGTCGCCTGGGCGTGTTTGACCACGTTCGTCAGGGCCTCGGAGACCACGAAGTACGCGACAGCCTCGACCGTGGGTGAGGGGCGCTGCCGCAAGTCCACCGCCACGCGCACCGGGACCGGGAGGCGGGCGGCGACCCCGGACAGCGCGGCGTCGAGGCCGCGGTCCTCGAGGACGGCCGGATGCAGGCCGCGCACCAGGTTGTTCAGCTCGGCGATCGCCTCCTTCGCCTCACGGTGCGCCTCGTCGATCACCTTGCGGGCATCCGCCGACAGATCGCCGAGGGTGGCCCTGGCAAGGCCCAAGTTGACGGCGAGTGAGACGAGGCGCTGCTGCGCGCCGTCGTGCAGGTCGCGCTCGATCCGCCGCCGCTCGGCGTCGGCGGCGTCGAGCACGCCGGCCCGGCTCTCGGCGAGGTCGGCGACCCGGCGGGTCAGCCTCTCCGTGCGGCTGGGGCCGAGCAGGATCTCGGCCGCCCGGGTGTCCAGCCGCACCAGAGCGCCGGTCAGCCGGGGCCCGAGGAACAGCAGGGCGAGGCCGCCGGCGGTGATGTACGCGGCCTGCGTGGTGTATCCGAGGTCGGTGACCCGCCATTGCGGGGGCAGCGCCCAGATCCACACGTAGATGGAGGCGGCCACGAGAGCGGCGGCCCAGACGGCGAGGACGGCGAGGTCCAGGACGGCGAGCAGCGGACCCGCCACGGCGTGGTAGCAGACCTGCCGCCACAAGGCCCGCGTGGTCAGCCGGCGTATCGCCGACGTCCAGTCGCGTCCGGGCCCGGGTGCGGCGGGGCGCGCGAGGTCCTTGCCGACGAGTGCCCGGTAGCGTCGCCGCTGCCCGCCGGTCAGCAGGGGTGTCACCACGGCCGTGAGCAGCACGGGCAGCGGAGTCACGGCCGGCGCCCCCGCTATCGCGCCGGCCAGCCAGAGCCACAGTGGCACCACAGCGAGGTGGAGCGGCAGGCCGGCGGCGACGAGCGCGGTCCGGTGTCCCGCCCCGCGGAACGGCCGGCCCAGCACCAGCCACGTCGTGAGTTGCATGCGTCAAACGGTAAAGCCGCAGGCCATCCTCGTGCCATGACGCTGCCGCCCGGTTCGGGGGTGCACTTTTCTCCACCCCGGGTCGGAACCCTGCGTGACTGACGGCGTCCCCGTGTGCGGCGGAGGGTGGAGCACGTGAAGGGGACAGCCGACGGGGAGCGGGCGAAGACGATGCGTCAACTGGTGTTGTGCGATGAGGAAGTGGCCGGCGCCGAGGTGATCCCGCTGTACGAAGAGGCGCAGGAGCCGCGCCCGGCGCGGGGCATGCGGCGGGCCGGGGGGCTGCTGGTCGCCTGCGGGCTCGGCCTGCTGCCGTGGCTGTACGTGCTGGCCACCGGCCTGCCGGCCACCGCGACCGCGGCGCACTGGGCAGTCGCCTGGGTCGGGCTCGACGCGC